>CALLHY010000075.1 GCA_938009275.1 uncultured bacterium | reverse complement strand
GTAGGATAGTAATAACGCACAAAAGTGCTGTCAATCTGTGCGGACAAGTTTACTGCTACCAGCACACACATTATCAACAAAGGAATTAGTTTCATAAATCCTCCAACTCGTTTAGAGATTATGGCTCTGTTCGCCTTAGTAAACCCCAAATACACGTTCCTTACCTTCATAGAAGTTCATCAGACGATCTTCACATCACATACTTTCTTACAGGTCTTGCCCCCTGTTGGAAGGCTATACTATACATAATCAAATCCAAAAAGACAGCAGTATATTTGCCTGTTACAAAAAAAGATAATCTTAGGCTTAAAATAAAACAAGTATAATGTATGTATTTTCTATCGCATCGTTCAATCCAATTGTTGAGAGTTCCGAAGTAACATCATTGCTCCAAACACTTGTATCCTCCACGTGGCTTAGGAGCTATTACAGGGTATTAGCTTGCAGGTAGCTATGGAGTTATGGAATATCAGATGGAGTAATAGTTGTATTCAGTTATTGACCAGGTGAATTGATTAAAGTATTGCCTCATAACTGAACCCACATTCAGTAAATCGCATCAAAACACTTGACAAGTATTCCTTTAGTATATTTCATTGCCACACTGGTGTTCGCATCTGGTTATACGCTTGATGCAAACATGCTAAATAGCTATTTTTTCATGCCTTAAAAGGAGGAATCATGAAGAACAGGTTACGCAGCGTAATCTACCTCAGTCTGCTATTGTTGTTAGTTTTGGCAGGTATTAGTGCCTGCGACAAAGATTCACCAACCACTCCCTCCACTCCCCCGGCTCCCAGCGGAGTTATAACCGGTTCGGTATATGCCCCCGGCAAAGCCGCACTATCTGGTGTAACTGTTAAAAGCGGAACCATTAGCACCACCACCGATGCCTTCGGCATGTATCAATTGAATAACGTTCCCACCGGCACAAACGTACAGGTAGATTTCGAATTTGCGGGCTACATATCCCTGCAGAAAACCGTGGACGTGATAAATGCCAAAACGTCATATCTTAGCTGCACGATGTTTCAGGCGGTTACTGCAACCCTCCCCGCGGTGAGCGGAGGCTCTGTATATGAGAGCGGAGCAGAAATTGCCCTTCCTGCCAATGCCTTTGTGGATGCCAATAATGTACCCTTTACCGGCACGGTTAGAGCCGAAGTGAAGTATTTTGATCCCACCAATGCTGAGAATTTGGAAGCTTTTCCGGGAACTTTCAGCGGGATAATGGACGGAGAAACCACCGCATTTGAATCTTATGGCTTTATCTCCGCCAAGTTCTTTGACAATGCCAAAGCCGATAGTCCCCTAAGGCTTGCACCCGGTAAAACCGCATCACTAATTGCCCCCATTCCCTGGTCACTTCAAGGCAATGCCCCCTCAACCATCCCTTTGTGGTATTATGACGAAACTCAGGGCACCTGGATAGCAGAGGGAACGGCCACCAGAGTGGGAAACCAATATGAAGGCGAAGTTTCTCACTTCACATACTGGAACTTTGACCATCCCATTACCGTAAACGATCAAGCAACCTTGCAGGGCTATGTGAAATGGACCAACGATACTGGAGATCCTGTAGTTAGTGCCCAAGTGGTTGCCACAGGGGTAGATTATTCCGGCTACACCCGCGTATATACCGATGGAGACGGCTTTTTCTCCATTAGCGTGAAAGCCAATTCACAGGTAAAGCTGCGTGCTTACTTGGGCCAAAACAGCACATCAGCCAATCCTCCTGCCATCACCACACCGGTTGGTGGAGCAACCAATACCGTAAACACCCTAGTTATGACCGATGACAGCTTCATCCTTCAGGGAAGGATTTTGAACAGCGACAACACCCCCTTTGCCAGCGGCTGGGGAAACATTTCCAAGGTGGGAACCAGCGAGCAGTATGGAGATTTCCAAACCGATGCCGAAGGCTATTTCTCCACCCGTATTTACAGTAGCAATACCAAAGCAGCTGTAAGCGTTATCTTTAGCACCGGCTATCATGGAAACAGAAAGTATTCTAATCCGGTTAGCTTCACCGAACCCGCGGTGGGACAGGTGATAACGATTACCAATCCCATAATTGTGGGTGATGGTGGCAATATAACTGCCATCTGCAAGGATAGCAGCGGAAATCTGATCACCGAAGCCTGGGTAAACTTTATGACCGAAGGCGGCGGACAGGAAGAGATGTTCGGAGAAACCGACAGCAATGGACGCATCACCATTTCTGGTGCTCCCGGCAGTGTGTTATACAATGTAACTGCCCTTACCTATTTCAACGATACATCCTACGTCAGTCAAAGCACATATACATTAACGTTCCCATCAGCGGGACAAACCACCGACCTTGGGATTATCACCTTTGTGGTGGATAACACTCCCGATAAGAAATAGCAGATCGACACACAATATGGGAGCAGGAAATCCTGCTCCCGCTTTTTTATTCCCAAAAGGAATTACGGTATTATTACGGATGAAATACTCATCTCATCCGTAATTCATCCGTAATTCATAAGTAATTCGATCAAGGAATGTGCTACTTTGGCATGAACCTTGCTTAGCTTATTCTCTTGCATTAGTTAGCCCATTATGAATATTTAACGCGGAGAAATAATGCGGGTATTTGAACATTGTGATGTATTACTTGTGGTTTTGGTTTTCGCCGAAGCGTTATTAATTAATCCAAAGTGAGGTGATGATGTTAACAGATCAACTTATGACTCTTGCCGTAAACAAAAACGGCTTTATCTTCGATCCCGAAAGCGGGATTAGCTACACGGTTAATGACACCGGTCTTTTTATCCTGAAACACCTGCAGAAGGGAGTGGATAAAGAGGATATGCCCAAATTGCTGCATGAGGAATATGAAATTAGCCTGAATAGCGCGAGTAGCGATGTGGAACACTTTTGGGCAATGCTAAAGGCCTTGCGATTGGTGGAAGACTAATGCTGAAGCTTACTAATCCCAACCTCTGCATCGCCGTTTCCGGACTAAAGACAGGTGACAATCCGCAGCCGGGAGTTCCCGTAATCCGCAGCATTAGAGCAGCGGGTTTTATGGGTAAGATTATCGGCCTGGTTTATGATGCCATGGAATCGGGCATTTATCTGGAAGGCATAGCCGATGAAGTGTATCAGATGCCCTATCCCTCCACGGGGGCAGAGCCCTTTATTGCCCGGCTGGATTACATCCTGAGTAAAAGCAAGATAGACGTGATAATCCCCACGCTGGATTCGGAGATTCCCTTGTATATCCGCCTGGAAAAAGAACTGCTGGAACGCGGCATTCACACTTATTTGCCCACGGAAGAACAATTTAACCTGCGTGATAAGATAAAGCTTTCCCAATTCTTCCCCCCCAAAGGGATAGACATTCCCAAAACGCATCTCCTGCAATCTGCCGATCAGATTGTGAAGCTAATAGACGAAATAAGCTTCCCGGTAATCATTAAGGGCAGGCTATATGAGGCGTATAAGGCATATACCGTGGCAGAGGCGCAGAAGTACTTTTATGAACTGCAAGCTAAATGGGGCTTGCCGATAATAATGCAAGAGATAATAGACGGCGATGAATTTAACGTGGTGATAGTTGGCGATGGCAAGGGCGGCTGCCTCGGCATGGTGCCCCAGCGTAAACTGGTGATTACCGATAAAGGCAAGGGTTTTGGCGGAGTGGTGGTAAAAAATCCCGGTTTGGAAAGCTATGCCCGCAAGGTTATAGAAGCCTTGTCCTGGCGCGGTCCCTGCGAACTGGAGATAATGAAGGATGCCGAAGGCGTGTTTTATCTAATAGAAATCAATCCGCGTTTTCCTGCCTGGGTACGTTTGGCAGAGGGCAGCGGACAAAATCAGCCTGCCGCCACAGTGCTGCTGGCTTTGGGCAAAAAGGAAGTGGAGCTGCCGCCATTTAAGCCGGGAACGCTATTTATCCGCCATGCGGAAGACATAATAAGCGACATTAGCCTTCTAGGCGAAATCTCCGTGAATGGAGAACTAATAAGACATGAGGTGAAGCAATGAAAAAGAGCTATACTGCCCCCTACATAGAGCGCAACAGTGCCGGAAACCTGAATAAATACGCCCATACTACGGTGGTGCGGCATCAGGACAGCATCGACAATGTATTGATAAAGGATTTGATAAGCGAATTCGGTTCACCCCTGTTTGTGTTTTCCGAAAAGCAGATACGCAGAACTTATCGCCGTTTGCAGGATACCATACGCATTCATTATCCGCTTGCGGATATCACCTGGTCTTACAAAACCAACTATCTATCTGCCATCTGCAACATATTCCATCAGGAAGGAGCACCCGCGGAGGTGGTTTCGGGCATGGAATATGAGCTGGCGAAGCATAATGGTATTCCGGGAGACAGGATATACTTTAATGGCCCCAGTAAGCGTAAAAGTGACCTCAGCCGTGCCATTAGCGAGGGTGCCAAGATACACATAGACCATTTGGAAGAGATGTATTTAATAGAGCAGCTTGCCGATGAGCTGGATATAAAACCCCAGGTGGCTATTCGTTTGAACATGGATACAGGCATTAGCCCGCTGTGGACACGCTTTGGCTTTAACTATGAGAATGGTGAGGCATATCGCGCCGTGCAGAGAATGGTTTCGGGCGGCAAGATGATATTAGCCGGATTGCATACTCATATCGGCACCTTTATTCTTGACCCCAATGCCTACTATTGGGCGGCATCAAAGCTGCTTGCCTTTGCTCAAACCATTAAAGACAGCTTCGATATTGTGGTGGATTACATAGACCTTGGCGGTGGCTTTGCCTCGCAGAATACCTTAATAGACCAATACACTCCTGGCGAATTGGCGTCGCCCTCATTTGAGCAATATGCCGAGGCTATCGGCAACGCGTTCAACGCCTCGCTATTTGTAAAAGAGCATCATCCGCGCCTTATTCTGGAAACTGGCAGGGTACTGATAGATGAGGCAGGATATTTAATTGCCAGCGTTTTGGGTAAAAAGAATCTGCCAACCGGTGAGCGTGCCGTGATATTGGATGCTGGAGTGAATGTAAATATAACCGCCTGGTGGTATAAACAGCGGGTGGTGCCTACCAGGCCCTTCCCCGGAAGCTATCAGAATACCGTGTTCTATGGCCCGCTGTGTATGAATATTGATGTAATCCGCTCGGCAATGCCTTTCCCGGATTTATATTATGGCGATACAGTGCTGATAAGTCCGGTGGGTGCATATAACGTAACCCAATGGATGCAGTTTATAGAGTATCGCCCCAATGTGTGCCTCATTTCCGAGCTTGGCAAGGTGGAGATTATCCGCGAGAAAGAGGATATGAGCGATATGATAGCCCGAGAGTATATTCCTGAGCACCTGAGACAGGTGTAGGTTTATGAAGCCAAATCTGCGCGTTATGCCCTTTATCCGGGCAGTTGGAAGCCTTATTCTTGCCATACCCCACAGCTATGCTTCCATGCTGTTTTCGGACTCCATACTGCTGGGTTTGATGCTGCTATTGGTAACCCTGCTTTCGCCAATTGTGGGCTTGTCCGGCTTGCTGTCGCTGATAGCAGCCATACTGGTATCACGCAGCATGGGCTTTGAAAGCTGGGAATCCAAAAGCGGGATTGCGGCATTTAACAGCCTGATAATCGGTATGGCGGTGGGGTATTACTATCCCATGCAGATGATAGCCAATGCACCGGCATATTACTTTGCCTTTTTGATCATGATTTCCATTGTTACGCTGCTCTTATACCTGCTGATAAGCTATATCTCAAATACCTTTTTCCGGCTTCCGGCAATGAGCTTGCCCTTTTCCATAGTCGCGCTGCTGCTGTGGTATTATTTTGCCCGGCTGGGATATCTGTCTAACTATCCCTTCGATAAACTGCTGCTGTTTTCCAGCCCGCCTGCGTTGCCGGAATTCTGGCGTTTGTTCTTCATTAGCCTGGGCTCCATCTTTTTTACCCCAGAGGTAATGGCAGGGATTTTAGTGGCACTTGCCCTGCTGATTATTACCAGAATAGGCTTTGTGCTTGCCCTCCTGGGTTGGACTATCAGCTATTATCTGATGCATCTGATGGGCAGCGTGCCTGGAAATGGGATGTTTTATCCCGGATTCAACGGTATTTTAATCATGTACGCCATTGGCGGCATCTATTTGCTACCGAGCAAAACCTCGTGGTTAGTGGCAGCTTTTGCCACAGCGGCTGGTTTTTTGATGGTTATCTTGCTAAATCTTACCTATCATCATTACAATAGCTTCACAGGCTATTACAGTCCACTAAGCGTGCCTGTATTTGCTTTTCCGCTTAATATGATGGTGCTATTGGTAATCTTTACGCTAAGGCTGCGGATTGTGGTGAACAAGCCTGTGATGAATGACTTTGGTGTATATAACCCCGAGCAGGCACTGCAAACCTATCAGGAACGACACAAGCGGTTTAGCAGCCTCGGCATCCCGCAGTTTGCCCTGCCAATTCAGGGGGAATGGCTTATCACGCAGGGGCATGATGGTGAGCATACCCACAAGCTGGACTGGGCTTATGCCTGGGACTTTGAGATGGAAGACAAGGATGGCAATCGCTATTCCGGTGAACAGCATACGCTTGCGGACTATTATGCTTTTGCCAAGCCGGTTTACGCTTCGGCTGCCGGATACGTTAGCAAGGTGTGGGATGGAGTGGTGGATAATCCTGTGATGCAGATAAATACCCGCGAGAACTGGGGTAACTACATCAGTATATCGCATGGCAATGGTTTATTTAGCTTCTATGCCCACCTCAAGCAGGGAAGCCTGAAGCTGAAAGTGGGAGACTATGTGAAACAGGGTGACAAACTGGGTCAAGTGGGCAACAGCGGACGCTCTACCGTTCCGCATCTGCACTTCCAGATTCAGCTTGGTTCCGAGGCGGGAAGCCGCACCAGGCTGTCACATCTGGTTAATTACAAGCTGCATGGCGAAAATGGCATCAGCTTTATTGGCAGTGGCATTCCGAATAATGGTGATGTGATATCACCGCTGATTGCCGAGGAGCACCTGCAAAGCCTCTTGGGACTGCAAAACCTTAGCGAAAAACAGCTAAGCGTGAAAACAGGAAAACGCAGCAAGCAGGAAACCTGGAAGGTGGAGCTAGATTTTTGGGGTAAGTTCAGACTGCATTCCAGTGCAGGAACAGCTTTGGAATTCAGTGTATATAATGGCATTTACAATGCGCTGTCATTAACCGGCAACCGTGGCTCTGCCCTGGCGGCTTTTGCCATGCTGCTATCCCGCTTGCCTTATACAGAGAAGCAGGAATTGGTATCCATCGATGAACCTGCGTTGTCGGTTATATTGCATCCTGTATTCAGGCATATCGTGCTGCTGATAAGCCCCTTGTTCCAGATACTTAGCTCGGTAACCAGATCGCGCATATCTACCCGCAAAGATCTGGTGATAATAAACACCGAAACCACCTACCGCTTTTTGGGAATCAAGTTCAGCGGAGTGCAGGGTGAAGTGATATTTAACAAATATGCTGGACTATCCGAATTGCGTATGTTCATAGGCAACAAACTGATTTTGGAAGCCAAAGAGATAAGTGAATAATACATTTTGGCTGCTATCAGCCATGGGAGAAACAAGATGAAGCAAATAGTAATGATACTGCTGTTATGCATAGTTGCAGGATTACTTTTGGGTGAAGGCAAGGCAAGCATAACTGATTCTTACAATGCCGAAACCGCCAGGAACTATAGCAGAGCTCTACAGATAATGGAAGAGATTGCTGCTAACGACCCCAACGATGAGTTTTATCAGCTTCGCATCGGCTGGCTGCAGTATATGCTGGGAAGATACAACGATGCTATTACCAGCTACACCAAGTCTAACCGCATTGCGTCAAGCCTGGATGCCCAAACTGGCATTGTTAACTGCCAATTGGCTTTGGGCAAATGGGATGAGGCACGAGCTTTGTCCGATCAGATACTTAAAAGCCATCCTCAAAACATCATTATTATGGGCAAGGCAGCTTATGCGGCTTATATGAAGCAAGACTACAGCGCTGCAGCGGGATACTATAGTTCCATAATCAAAATTACTCCCTGGGACATGGAAATAAGAGGCTATCTGGTGAATAACCTCTTTCTGTCTAAAGACGTGGAGAACGCACGCAGGCACTATCAGAAGCTAAAGAAGTATTATCCGGACTCGCCTATAGTGAAGGAATACGCCAAAACTCTGGGCTAATATGCGGTTTTTGCTGATCTTGGCAGTGCTGCTGCCGCTGGCTATTTGCGCTCAGACTTCCCTGCCAATACCTGGATATGCTGGAGGCGGAGCTGCACCAATGCAGGCAGACTTGCTTAGCCTGGCGTATAACAACATGCTGGGGGGGAACTATGAGCTAGCCAAAAGCCAGTATGGAACCCTGCGAGAACTAGAACCAGCCAATCTGGCAGCACACGAGGGCTATCTTTGGGCATTGAATGCCCTGGGTAAGTATCGTGAAAGCCTTGCTGAATCGGCAAAGCTGATAAACGGCTATCCTTATACTGCTCAGTTTCATAACTATCGTGCCTATGCCCTGCTGCAAAGCCGGCGCTATCCCGAAGCACGGTATTATTACCGCTACGCACTGGATAAGCAGCCGCAAAATCCACTTGCCAGCAGCATAGCCAATGAAGGCCTTGCCTATAGTTACGATGCCCTGGGTGACTATACAAAACACCGCAGATATATAGACGAGCATGCAGCCAGTACAGGCATACCCGCAGCCAGACCAAAGCCAAGATTCAGCACTGCACTTAGCTATTCGGCTACCAAGCCCGAGAAAGCATCCATAAGCATAAGGCAAACAGTTTTGTATGCCTCCTGGCACATGAATCTGGCGTATGAGGATTTCAGAGTGAATAAGGAAGGCTTCCGCTCAGCTGCTTCGGGGGCTTTGGGTAAGCAGTTTGCCCTTGCCAATATCGAAGTTTCGGCTATGATGCTGGAAGGCAAAGACGAACGGGTTTACCCTGCCAGGCAGTATTGCGGTAAACTGTCCAAAAGCCTGTATGCCGGCAAGCTATACTTTGCTCCCCAGCTTATGGCAGCTTACGCGCAATACCCACGCTTCGACATTCAACAGTTAAGCTTCATGCCTTCAGTTCGCTGGCGGGACATCAGCATAGCCTACCAAGCCCACTTCAGCTATATGGACAATGAAACTGTGAACGCAGACAGCAGCAGGATAAGCCAGCAGATTGAGCTATACAAAGCCATGCCACTTAGAACCACTCTTGGGCTGCATTACGGCCAGGGTGATGGGAGATGGGTGATGGACAACAACGGTGTGGTGGTGGATACCTTTAACGCTCAGAAGCCATACTATGCCGCTTCACTCTTAATACCCTTTTTAACCAGGTTCTCTGCCTATCTTTATTACCAGATGTCCAATGATACAGGGCTATATTATGCCTCGCTTAAGGTGAACTATTGATGTTCATACGTAATTCAATTCTGTTCTCTATCAGCATATTGCTGGTCATGCTTGGGATAAGCGCGTGCAACAATCGTGAGAACGCATTGCTTCCGCCCAATCTCTCCGCTGCCGACTATCTGGAAGGCAACAAGATAGAAAGCTATGTCAATTATCTTATTAAGTCTGCCAACGATGATGGCTTCTTGCTTTTAGACAAGCTTGCCATTACCGATTCCCTGGTTCAATATGGTGATGTGATAGACTTTCGGCGGGTAAGCTCTTTTGCCTCACGGGATAGCCTCTTTGTGCAAGATGGTTCCAGCCCCATCAGTGATACCTATAGCTTTGGCATTCTCCGCGATGGTGTGGCAATAAATCTTGCTGGTAGAATACCTATTGCCACAGTGTACATTCCCATATCTCCCAGCCAAAGCCCTAAACTGATTAACTTCTCTTATTACCTGCAAGCCACGCCCATAAATCCGGTTTATTACGGCAATAATCGCGGCTATTTCCCGCTATACTCCAGTGGTGAATTCTGCCTGTATAATATCCCTTTGTCTAATCAACCAAGCCTGAATTTCTCTACCACAACCGCTGCTCATGCCTTGCTGCAAGATGAAGATGGCAATGAACTTGCCATAAACTTCCCTGCTGAATACTGCAATGCAGCAGGAGAGATAAGCATTGGCATGAATACAGACCTCAGCCCCAGCGAAAGCGGTACACTGCAACAATGGTTCCCCAATGCTGCCATTGCCTCAGTTCCAATAAGCCTTGGCACCTCTTCACCGGTTAACCAGTCCATTGCCGTTCTGCGGCTAAAGGAAGCAAGCAAGGGATATTTTGGTGAACAATGGGTGCAGCTATCCTTTTCGCAAGCCTATAGCTGGCAGGCTAATAACCCGGAAAGCGGCAACCCAAACTGGTGGCAGGATAGCGGCTATTTATACAGCTTTATGGCAGGTAGCGGAAAGTATTTCCTGCTAAGCCCACTAGATTCCCAAACTGAGATTAGCATACCTCTGGACGGCTCATACAATCAGGTGTTCCTACAGGATTTGTGGTTTAACTTGAATGGCATGAACCTGCCCAATACCGTAATGAAGCTTCAGCTTAGCCCCGACGCTACCAGCTTGATGTCCCGCTACTTTACAGGCTCTCCCTTCAAGCAGCAAGCAGGAAGCTACAAGTTTGCCATCAGCTTTTATGAATCCGGCAATCTAATCCGTCAGCTACCTGACGATAAGTGGCTGGAATTCGGCTTCCGTACCACCTTAAGCCCTACTGCCACCGATAGATTGTTTAGCTGCGTGGTTACGGATGAAGAAGACATCATAAGCTACAAAACCCAAGCTGACGCCTACGATGCCAATCACTTTACACGAACCGGAAACTATGTATATTCCGGCATTTCCAGCTCGGCTATATACCTGTATGGCAGCTTTGCAGAGTCTTCCACTGTGCTGAATGTACCCTATTACAAAGCCAAACAATACATCCAAACCTCACGCGCAACACTTGGCTGGAACAGCAGCACAAGGCGCGGCTACGATAAACTGGTGCTAAATCTTGCCCCCAATCTGCCTGCCCACCCCTGGCTTAGCGGCGAACCCTTGAAGCTTAGCGGTGCCCGGGCACTTTTTGAATGCTATTTCTATAGCAATAATATTCCCCAATCCAGCTTGCCCGGCGGCTTTTACCTGAGTCTGCATGGGGCAACGGCAACTGCGGACTTGCTGCTGTTCAATAATCTCAGCTATCCCCGCCTGAAGCTTTACCACAAGGCCACGGCATTATCGGACACTGGCTACACCAACACAGCAGGAGTGCTAAGCATAGCCCCCGAATTTCCGGGGCTGATAATAAGTGCGGGTATAAGCCAGCCCAATCCGCTTGCCTTACGTGTATTTGGCACCATGACCTTCGTGTTGGATGAACTCCGCCTATATACCTACGGCAATGCAGCAGCAGAGACGAGCGCCCTGTTTCAGATAACCCGCAAAGCGGCGTTGAGCGACCACTTTGCCTTGCTTTCAGAGCAATATCAACTGCAGCAGACATCTCCAGCCTATGAGCTAAACACAGCCGATGAAGCTAATTACGGCTTGTTTGCTCCGGCTTTGTTTTTCAGGCGTAGCGCAAAGAGTGACGAATTACTATTCTATGAAAGTGCTATAAATCCTTATCGGCTATATGCCTATCCCCACAGCAGCACCTTCAGTCCCTGGGCTGTTACCGTGGATGGCTCTTACAATGCTATTTTCCCGGCATACAATGGCAGCTACTGCTCTTTTACAGACTTAAATCCTCACAATATAGTCCCCAAGCTTATCACCAGCAACACCAGTGATGTGCACTTGTCGCTATATCAGGCACAATTCGTGTTGCCCTCATTTTTTGTTGGCCCACCGGTTCCCATCGGCAGTGTGATAAGATTGGACAAATTGAGTACCTTACTTGGGGTTAATAACCTGCTGGCGGCTTATCGGCTGAATATAACCGGAAATGGCGGAACTGCTTTAACGCCCGATTTCTACAGTATTCCGGGAGCCACTCAAGAGCCATACATCTATGTTCCTGTTAGTGATACTGATGCCATTTCCACAGCCCGGATGTTTTATCGCAATCCTGCAGGGCAAACAACTGAGCTAAGCCGGGTGGATAGCTTTGGCGACAATTATGCCAACGAATACATTGTGGTGGGCAATAGCTTCATCTGCACAGTCCCCAATCCCGGTGTGTTTTTTGTAACCCGTTAATCCGCGCTTAGTTTGCCCAGTTTACGCTGCAATCTTTGAATACGCAATTCTGCTGCTGCCACCTTTTTGCTATCCACAATGTAGCGGCTCATCAGATAAGCATGCAGCTTTTCGGCTGTTTCAAGGGCTTTGGAATATTGCTTTAGCTTGTTTTCTTGCAGCTTGCTTAGCTCCAGCATCGCCAATGGGCACGCCAGATCGGCGGCAATGGCAAAGCATTCACATGCCGAGTCTATATCTCCTTCGCGTTTGTAAAACATACCCAAATCACGCGTTATGTCTGCCGAAATCACTCCCTGTGCCAGGAGGTCTACCAATATCCGCTTTGCCGTTTCCGGCTGGCTTTGGCTGTTATACAGCATAGCCAGTGCATGATAGTCTATCCTGTTATCCATCCCAGCAGCAGGAGGATAGCCAACGCTATTGCAGATTAGGGTAAACAGCGCGGCAGTATGCAAAATGTCGTGATGATTGTGAATAAATATGCGGCGCACCAGCTCTGGATCGCCATTCACCAAATACTGGAAATAGGTTTGGGGTATCAGCCCGCCTTCAATATCCAGCTCTTTATCTCTAATATGACCCAAAACATAGAATTCAATAGTCTCCAATGCGCAGGAAGGCAGCTTCTTTTTCCACAGCCTGCGGGCAATATGCAGCAAATCCAGATGCTCCATCGAGCGCAGGTTAAGCCATATCTGATGATACAGCAAGCGGCTTTCTAACACTGGAACATCAAAGGTTTTGCCATTAAAGGTAATTAGCAGCGACTTGCTTTGCAACAGCTCTATCAGCCTGTCGAAACTGCTGGTTTCGGCCTCGGGATCGGGAAGAAATATCTGCTCTACCACAAAGCTATCGCCCTCATAATATCCCAGTCCAATCATGAATGCCAGAGTTTCACCCCGCCCCAGTCCGGTGGTTTCGAGGTCAAACACCAATATCTCTTCACGCTTGCGCTCTATGGCGGTATCCAGCCCTGCCCAGGTTAATAGCACTTCTGGAAACGATTCGGGATACAGAGGCAGCTTATCTATCTCGGTGAGCATCGGATAAGCTTTACGAGTGTAGTAATATGGGTTTTCTTTGTGGCTGGAAAACTCTCCCTCAATAGCCAGCTTAAGTGCTTCACGCAGCAATGCGCGCAGTTCTGTGGCGTATAAATCCTTGTCGCTGTTCATATCATTCGTCATGGAATCAGGTTTTTTGCTGTGCCCTCATTTGGCAATAAAATTGTTGCGTAGCTGCTATAAAACATAGTTCAAAGGCATCAGGCATGAGGCGCTGCATAAGTAACAAATAAAAGAAAGATTGGCACAATAGCCCAGCCTGCTTACCCTGAGAAAATAGTTCTCTCGTTGTGAAAACCTGAACTTACCATCGAAGTAGCTTATCTAATGATTTCACATATCACGTGCTACTGATTACCCCAACACACCAGTACCCCAGCACTCCTGTCATCACATCATCATTTCATCACAGATATATCCTAGATGTTTCCAAGGATATGTTCAACTTACAATTCCATAAAAAACCTTAACAATCCTCTCTCAATCAAGTAAACAATGTTTGATGATACTGCCACACTCCTGCCACGATCACGCCGCGTTGTGGCAGAATCGCGGCGTGATCTCGGCAAATAGGTGTTACAATGCTTACTTGGTTAAGAGAGGAATGAGAGGGGGATTTCATGACTATTTATTGATTGTTGATTGATTGATTGATTGACATTGATTGACATTAGTTGCTGTACCTATTGGTTATGGCTTCGATGGAGGAACACTGTAACATACACAATAATGGATTCAAATGAGTAGGGGGATATGTGTTGTGTGGCGTCCAAGGAACAATGACGGTATTCAATACACCTTTGTTACGACAGCTTGATTGAGTTAAGATAATCTAATGCTCAGGTAATACTCGCAAACATTGAACAAAGAAGCAGCCAATGGATTTCAACTTTGATTGCACATAATTGTTGACAACTTAATCGACCACATAATACTTGGTAATAGTGGACAATGTGATGGTTTAGGTGACTCCATAAGTGTTAAATTGTGGGATGTACGAGATAGCTGTACATTGTTACAAGACACTTAGCAGCAGATTAAGAAATGATAGAACATATTTACTTAGGTACAAGTACGGGTAATAATTAGGTAAATCAATGAATACAAACTACAAGACATTGATATTGGAGTTATGTTAATGATAATTAAATCAGTTTATATCAAACAGTTTCGTGGATTCCGAGATGTCGGGTTTGAACTAGGGAATAGTATTACTGTGATAGCTGGTCAGAATGGAACACAGAAAACAACTGTATTGGGTTTGTTAAGCCAACCTTTTTCTCTTTCGAATAAACATAATCCCATGTTAGGTGAGAAACCACTTTGCGTAAAGAACTACAAATCACAATTCAAAGAGAAGTTCAAGTTATCTGAAGAATTTGATAAGCCAGGAAACCACGAATGGACACTAAAGCTAACCGTGCCAGAAGAAACTGAATTTAATGTAGTTAGCATAAAAAGGGAGAAGCCTAATGAAGCTCGTTTTTGGCGAAAAGGAAACAAATCCAAGGGGGCGGGTTATATTCAGTTACCGGTTATATATCTGAGCTTGGCAAGGCTCCACCCAATTGGTGAAGATAAAGAGCTAAAATCAAGTAGTAACATCGAACTTACCGAAAATGAATCGATACTTCTTGGGGAGTGGCATAATAAAATACTAATAATAACAAGGAAGGATTTGAAATCTATCGATTATCTAGAGAGCAAAAAAAAGAATACACTTGGCTTCAATACATCCTTATACGACTGGAGAATGAATTCAGCGGGACAAGATAATCTTAGTAAAATCTTGCTTGCCATCCTCTCATTTAAAAGACTAAGCGAAAAATACCCTAGTGATTATAAGGGAGGCATCTTAGCCATTGATGAACTTGATGCCACTATGTATCCTGCATCTCAACTAAAACTAATGGAGCATCTTATAAAATTCTCCTCTAACTACAAGATTCAGATCATTGTAACTACACACTCATTACCATTGATTGAATATGCGTGTACAATCCAGGACGACCCAAAAAGGAAAAATCAAGTTCGTGTTGTATACTTATATAAAATGGATAGCGATATCGAAGTTAACGATAAAGCTACTTATAATTATATAATGAACAAGCTGAATGTTGCTAAGCAAGGATTAGACAGTCCACGACGAAGGCTGTATGCATTTATTGAAGACACTGAAGCCGAAATGTTTCTGAAATGCATATTGAAAACTAGAATAATGAATTCTCTCAAAACTAGTAGGGTTAAATTAGGATGTAGTAATTATTTGCAACTTGCAGAAAAGAAGATTCCTAGCTTTCTACCTGAAAATGCGATGATTTTCCTCGATGGTGATGTTAGCCAAAACTCAAAACTGCTTACGAAGGCATATAAGCTATCGAATGTTGTCGTTTTGCCTGGTGGAGATTCTCCGGAGAAGTTGTTAGCAACATTCCTTGATGACCATGGCGATCGGGCTGAGATATGGGATCAACTTTCATCGGATTATGACCATCAGTTTTGTTTCCAGAATTATCATTATTCAGAAGTAATGGCTGATCGAGACAAAGCTAAAGCTTGGTTCGAGGAACAGAAGCAGTTTTGGGGTAGGAATGGAGCTAAGCTAATTAATCTTTGGATAAAGAATAACCAGACTGAAGTTGAGGAATTCAGAGCTCAAGTAGCCAAGCATATTGCCAAATACACATGATGATATTACATTTATCATAGGAGGTATAACTTAGATGGCAGATCAGAGAATTGAATATATAAACTTAAAGAATTTAGTCTTATGGACAGAGAATCCTAGAGACCCAATAGACCCCAATGCAAACGACCAAGATGTTGTAGAGAGGGCAATCGCAGATAAAAACAACAAGTGGAATCTATTGAAACTTGCAAAAGAGATGGGTAGTTACTACGATTTTAGTGAAATCCCTACGGTTGTATACCATGGGCAGAAACCAGTTGTATATGATGGTAACAGAAGAATTATATTGGGTAAACTAAAGCTGGGATTAGTACAAGTTGATGATGAGTTAATATCTTCAATCCCAGAGTTCCCCTCAGAAATACCATGTAATGTATGTGATAAGGCAATTGCCTTAACGAATGTATACAGAAAACATGCAGAAACCGGGTCTTGGATGCCCATCGAAAGAGACATTTTCCTTTACAAATTCATGAAAAAGCCAAAAAGTACATTCCTGATTATTGATGAGTGCACAGGTATAATTACCAACAACCCACATATGAATAAAAGGTTTATCAAGGAAGAGATATTTAACGAAGGGAACATGAACAAGCTTGGTTTTAAAATTGATAAAGGCACCCTTTTCTCTAACCATACTGCTAGTGAGGCCATAGAAATCATAGATGACATTATCCAAAAACTGAAGGACAAAAGAATCAGCACAAGAGAAGCACGAGGAAAACTATTGAGCGTTGTTGATGAACGTACTATACAGATTATTAACAAGAATATGGATAACAAGCCGAGCAGAGTTATATATGAAAGCAATTCCGATGATGAGGCTCATCCCTTATTGAAGCAAACTAGACGGGTTAATAAACAGAAACAAGAGATATTCGGTGGGAAGCTATATTTGCTTGCTGGAGATGTAAGTAACTTGTATCGTGATATCAGTGACTTGTATTCGTATTTCCAAAAACACAAGATGCAACTATCGGGTAGCTTTGCCAGTTTGATACGAATGTCTCTAAGGCTATTGTGTGAAACTGCTGCAAGCGATAAGAAAGTTGACCTTGACACATATGTGATAAGCAATTTTGATGAAGCTAAAAGAATGCTTAGTATGAATAAAGATGTACTCACGTCGTTAGCAAGTTATAACATAAATAAAGGCAGTATTATGCAGCAATTACATATCGGTGCACACAACTATTCTGCCTCCAGGAATATCGAGCAGACAATAGCTATGTCTGCAATAGTTGGGGCAATGATCAGTATAACTCATGGTAGTAAGGACAGGTAATGTTTTACTCACCCCTAAGATATCCTGGTGGCAAAAACAGTCTTTACAAATTCATGACAAAGCTCTTTTATGACAACGATCTTGTGGGAATTGAGTATGCAGAACCCTATGCTGGTGGTGCGGGTCTGGCGCTTAGACTACTATTTGATGCCTATGTAAACCATATCTATATCAATGATCTTGATATTTCTGTTTATGCATTCTGGAGAGAAATACTAGACAATACAGACCGATTTTGCGATTGGTTGGAAAATGTTCAGATTAACATGGATAACTGGCATTATTTCAGAGACGTACAAAGGAATTGCAACTCTACAGACATGCCTCTCCTCGCTAGAGCTTTCTATTTCTTAAACAGGACGAATGTTTCTGGTGTGATAAAAGGAGGTGTTATAGGTGGATACTCACAAAACGGGAAGTATAAAATGGATGCAAGGTTTAACAGGATAGATCTGATACAAAGAATCAAGCATATTTCTCATATGCGGGACAAAATTACCGTGTCCAATCTTGATGGCTTGCTGTTTATAGACCAAATGACTAACTCGCATAGGAAGGTATTCATATACCTTGACCCGCCCTATGTTAACAAAGGTTCAGAGCTCTATATGAACTATTATAAAAAAGATGATCATGCCAGGCTTTCAGAGAAGATCCGCACCTCAAACAATCCGTGGATCGTATCATATGACAATAGCGAATTGATAGTATCGCTGTATAATAATTTGAGAAAGGTCAATTATCAGGTTGCACAATCAACATCTAACAGGATTGGTGATGAAATCTTGATCTTCTCTGAGACACTTAAGTTTGAGAAATCGATAGCAAACCTAAGATGTCCAATATGCATCCACTAAGCTCTCTATGTGTAAATATCTGGATTGCTATTCTTGTAGTTTCCGTTATCGGATACCAATTATTGACTGCGTTCAGTGTTGCTGCGGCGATAGAAGAAGTTGTATTGGTTGCAGTTAACATAACTAGCACTTCACTGGACTATCATGAAAGCTACCCTTAACTACAATCTAAGTGGCTACTCGGGTAAACTGGGTGATGTGGTGTATAGCAGTTATTATAACTATCGCCTCTGCCACAGCCGTATCTTTACTTATCCCAAGCTAACGGATACTCACAATAGGATGCGGGAGATAAATAAGAACCTTAATGCGTTGTATATGCAGGCGAGTGAGGCTTACCGGCAGGATTGGAAGACGTATTCCCTGCGTAATGCCATGGAAAACCGCAGCCGCAGCGGGGGCATCCCAAAGCAACCGCCGCCTGCCAAAGCCTTGTTTGTGCAGTGTATGTGGAAGTGGGCAAAGGCAAATCCCGATGTGGTGGACTTGCGCAGCGTAACAAAAGAGGACATAATAAATATGGATTCACCCCTGCGCATGGTTAGCTCTTGTGTGCAGTGCGGTTGGCTGAAAGGAATTTGGGGCTGGGAAAGCCTGAACAACCAGATGTAACGGTTAGTGCTGAGGTGCGGGCGTGCTGGAGTGCTGGAGTGGAGAGAGTCGAGGGGTCGAGAGGGGGCTGATGCTCTGGGGAGCAATTGGTGTTGATTTGTGAGATTCGTGGATAAAACAGGGCTGGATTCCCGCCTCCGCGGGAACGACAAATCTATAGCTCAACGCATAACATCTAAAAAGGGCTGCATTTCCGTCTCCGCGGGAACGACAGAGCGGTGAAGTCGAGGGGTCGAGAGCGTAATTGGCACTGGTATGCCAGTGCTATAGCTTGATAGCCTTTCTGGTGCTAGAGCCCATTTTTAGCAGATAAACTCCCGCGCTACAGTTTTTTCCCTGCGTATCTTGTCCGTTCCAGCGGTATTGGAGACTGCTATTGGCAATAGCTTCAGGTTTTAGACTGCGGATTAACTGTCCTTTCAGATTATATACCTGTAATTGTGCATTAGAATGAGCTGTTTTATCTATGCTAATCTGTAAATAGTTCGTAAATGGATTGGGGCTGCACATTATGCTATTCGCTTGCAGGATATTATCTTCTGTGCTGCTCCCCTGGGGGCTGTAGCAGGCAATAAAGGCATTCAGGTTAGCCGCATTGCCGCTATCAATAGTATAGCTGCCAATTTGTCCTAAGCCCAGATGCCAGCCCGCAAGGGCTATCTTGCCATTGGGGAGTATCTTTATGGAAGTAGGCACTTCCGATCCTTCTCCGCCCGCAGCCACAAACTGCATGGCATTGCCATAGCCAAGCACGAAGTCACTATCGCCATTACTGGTAAAGCTATTGTTGCCAAAGCTTGCAGTGCCTTCGAAGCTTGCTAAAAAGACGGGATAATCGGTGCAATCAACATCCTTACCCTTATCTGCCGCTTCTCCCCCATAACCATTTAAGCTAAGCCATTCGCCGGTAGCAGCATCAAACTGAGCCCAATATGCGTCGTCCCCCCCCCCAATGCTGGAGAAAGGAAAGCTTCCATAATTGCCAGAGCCATTTAGCCTGCCGCACACCATGCCATACTGATTGTTGCCAGTGCCTGCTTGCACAGCGATGTCTACAACGGCACCACCCGCACCGCTGGCAAGCCAGAGTACATCACCCTCGGGGCTGTATTTACATACATACATCCCGTTTGTGGGTAGCGTATAGCTGCCAAACTGAGATCCACTACCTGCCACTCCGGTAACATATACATTTCCTGCATCATCGCAGGCCAGTTCATAGCCATATTCCACTGCTTCCCTACCACCGCGCCTTGCCCAGCTAAAACTGCCGTCGGTGTCCATTGCCACACAATATACGTCGCTGCCACCAGCACTGGTGATAGAATCGGAATTGGGAAGGGATATGGTACTGGAAAACCAACCAGTGATATATACTCTGCCAATGGGACTAACCGCCAGGCCATAGCCGATGTCATACATCTCACCACCGAAAGAGCGCAACCAAAGTAAATCACCCTGGGGACTAAGCTTCAGCACATACACGTCCCAGCCTCCATTGGACTGGATACCTTGGTCTTGAATGGTGATGCTCTCCACAAAGTATCCGGTAATATAGCAATTACCCTGGAGGTCGGTATCTACGCTTAATGCCACATCCTCGCCGGCAGAGCCGAAAGTCTTTGCCCACAACAGATTGCCAGCAGGGCTATATTTCATTACATAGCTATCCATAAGCCCAAAGCCGGGATAGCTTTGTCCATCAACATACAATGAGTCGTTAAAGTCACCCGCTACGAAGATATTGGATTCTCCATCGGCAGCAATGTCCCAAACTCGCTCGCTACTTGCTCCGCCAACGGACATTGCCCAATCCCAATTGCCAAATAGGGCAACGCTGATAACCAGGAATAATATACATAGATGTAACTTCATTGCTTTTCTCCTAATTCATGATGAATGATGGTGGATTAATTACTAATCGCGCGAACCGGACAGCCCCGGAATTTGCCGTTTCCATCCATGCAGATACCGCAAGAAACGCACTTGGCAGGATCGACATAGGCTTTACCCTTTTCCATACGGATAGCACCCATAGGGCAGGGTGATATGCAGAGTTTGCAGGCTATACACTTAGATGGGCTAACCATCACAGAAGCCTGGTGACTGTAGTTATTTGTGGCAAGGTCGTCCGAACGCAGGCGAAAAAGCTGCTCACCAAGCTGAACTGTGCTAACCAGATAAGCTCCTTTTTGCAGCGCAGCAGTTATGCTAAGTTCATCTCCATCTTTCAGCTCTAAACCCAGGCTGTCCAGTGCGGCAGGTGGGGCAAGCAACAAGATTAGTCTTGCCTCTTCAGTATCCAGATAGTGCTTCGCATTTTCGTGCTTGTATGTTCCTGAGTAACTAATAAGCTGAATGGCTTCGCCAGTCTTGGCTTGGGCATAAAGTGCCCAGACAGTTAGCAGTGATACTAAGGCGATAAAAGTAATTATGACATGCTTCATAATAGATCGGTAATCTCGCTATTTGTTAGGTAGTCCACCACTTTCTTTACGTCTTCAGCCTCTTCTTTGCTGCAAACGAGGATAGAATCAGGTGTTTCGATAACACAGATGTTATCTAAACCAATGATGGCTGTGAATTTGGATGTTTGAGTAAAATTGCCTTTGGCATTTACTGCCAATCCTGAAGGTGCAAAGTGATTTCCCTTGGGGTCGGCAGGAGTGATGTCCGCTAGAGCCTTCCAGCTTCCAACGTCGCTCCACCCGTAATTAACCGGGATAACGCCGCGTTTATCGGCTTTTTCCATAATAGCAATATCGATGGGTAGGCGTGGCATTTGGGAGTATGGCTCAGAGATATCAGCATCGATGCCTTGTTTACTCCAAATCCCGGCTATAGCTGTAGTCAGGCGTGGGATATCAGGCTGAAGGTTGCTAAAGGCATCATTAATCGCGCCAAGGCTCCAACAGAACATACCGCTGTTCCAATAGAAGCTACCACTGCGGATAAATTGCTCGGCTGTTGCTCTGTCTGGCTTTTCTTTAAAACGTAGAACATCGAACACCTTGTCTGATATCTGTGCTCCAGCTTCAATATAGCCATAGCCTGTGGCAGGATAATCTGGAACTATGCCAAAGGTTATCAGGCGTCCCTTGCGAGCTTCCTGTTCTGCAGGGACAAGGCTGCTAAGGAAGGACGGAACGTTTTTTATCACATGATCGGCAGGTAATACCAGCATCACTTCGTTATCGCTGTAACGGGCTCGTAAGAACTCTACACTAAGCGCAATGCAAGGCGCAGTATTCATGCCGAATGGCTCGATGATGATGTTTTCTTCGGGTAACCTGGGAAGGTGATGTTTTACCAGTTCCACCTGATTGGCTGCGGTTACGATGTAGATGTCGTGCATCAAAACTTTAGCGAGCAAGCGCTCTACTGTTTTTTGCAGCATGGAGGTGCTGCCTTGAATGTTGATGAATTGCTTGGGAAAGTTTTTGCGGCTAACCGGCCAAAACCGGGTACCGAAACCTCCTGCCATGATGAGTGCTATCATTGTTCTACCACCTGAACGTCTTTTGGAAGGCTAAAAAGCCAAACTGATTCTGGAATGCGGGCATTAGTTTTTATGCCCGAAAAAGTGTATTTAACGCGGTTACCTGCGGTATCTGCGTAACTAAGAGACTGGATTATACCGGTTTTGTGGTTTATGGAAGCGGACATGTGGGCAATTGTTGGATCATTAACGGGCTTAAGGCTTACTTCGCTTATGTTGCCCTTGCTACTTAGCACCTTAACCGTGGATTTCTTCCAGTAAAACTGCAATATCTCTACTGGATTCATCTTGCCAAATTCCGGCCGCATACGAGAGCGGAATACGGTTTTGGACTGCGAATCGTACAGATCAACCATACCTGCGTTAACCATCAGTCTCTGCAAGTTCGGTTTATCGTACTTTATCACCATTTTCCCGCGGGTAAAATAGATATTGCCGCTATAGCTAATGTCTTTCTTTACATGGGCAAAGTAATTATCCTGCTTCACGCTTGCCTGAAAACTGCTAAGCCCGCCATAGGTGGTGGTGATCTTTTGATACAGTGCTTCTGAGTTTATTGCCTGCAAGCCTATACAGCAGGAAAGCAGCAGGAATGATGTAAGGACAAGTAGTTTAATCTTCTTCATCTAGAACTCCAATGCGAATCAGGTCTTCACGCGTGGCTATTACATCGCGGGATTTGCTACCAAGATGGGGGCCGATTATTCTTGCCCTTTCCAGCAGATCAATAAGTCTGCCAGCACGAGCGTAGCCAATCTTGAAGTGACGCTGTAACATAGATACCGAGGCAGTACCGCTGGAAACAATGGCTTTGGCGGCTTCGGGAAAGAGATCATCGTCATACTCAAAGAAGCCCATGTCACTTTGAGTCTCTACCTTCAGACTGAAATCCTGCTTGGGTTTTGGCTGCATGGCAAGAAAATCACAGGTGCGGGCTATTTCGTGATCGGATACATAGGCGCCGTGAATACGCTCTGGCATAGCCTTACCGGGAGGAAGGAAGAGCATATCGCCATTGCCTAAGAGACGCTCAGCACCAATCATATCGAGAATAACGCGGGAATCCACTCGTGAGGATACCTGGAAGGCAATGCGGGCAGGGAAATTTGCCTTTATTATGCCTGTGATAACCTTTATGGAAGGTCGTTGAGTTGCCAGAATAAGGTGTATGCCCACAGCACGTGCCATCTGTGCCAGACGAGTGATTGGCAGTTCTATGTCTTTTCCGCTGGTCATAATCAGATCGGCAAATTCGTCCACAATAATTACCAGATAAGGCAGTTTCTCCAGTTCTTCACCTTCGCCGCTTTTCTCGTTGTAGCCTATTATATCGCGCACTCGGGCATCCTGTAACAGCTCGTATCGGCGCTCCATTTCTTTAACCGCCCAATACATGGTTTCGAGGGCGGTATCGGGATCGGTTACAACCTGGCCGATGAGATGCGGAAGATCGTTGTAACCAGCCAGTTCAACGCGTTTGGGGTCTATTAGAATCAGGCGCAGTTCGTCTGGTCTGCTACGCATAATCAGGCTCATAATAATGGTGTTTATGCACACGCTTTTTCCGCTGCCTGTAGCACCTGCAATAAGTAAGTGGGGCATCTTGGTGAGATCGGCAACCAGAGGTTTACCGGCAATATCTTTGCCCAAACCGAAGGCAAGCTTGGAGTGCATAGAGCGCATCTCTTCCGATAGCAGCAAATCGCGCAGATAAATCATGTCACGGGCAAGATTGGGTATTTCGATACCAATTAACCCTCTACCCGGGATAGGGGCTTGAACACGGATGGCTTTGGCTTTTATGGCGAGTGCCAGATCGTCAGCCAGAGAAGAAAACTTGCTTACCTTTATCCCTTTGGCAGGCTCAAGCTCGTATTGAGTTATTATTGGGCCAATGTTCACATTGCGCACCTCAGCTTCGATGCCAAACTCTGCCAGCTTGTTTTTTAGAATCTGGCTGGTGCCCAATATCTGGTTTTCTATCTCTTTGCGGTCTCTATCCGAAAGCTTTACCGGGCTTTCTAAAAAGTCGGAAATGGAAGGCATAATGTATTCACGATCATCATCGTCCATATCTGGCTCTGGCATTGCCTTCTTGAGTTCGGATTTATGCTTTTTGGGCTCATGTTCTGCTGTCTCATTGGCAACAATCTGTTGGGCATGGTTTTGGATAACCGGTTGAGGCGGCTCGGCAGGCATCAGTGAAGGCTCAAGATCGCTGTTAATGGTTGGTTTTACAGGCTTAGCTTCATTTTGCTTCTCCTCACGGCTGCGTTGAAAATCCTCCATCGCCAGCAAAAGCCAGTTTTTTAGGCGGTTGTATTCAATAATCAGCACGGTAGAAAGCACCATGCCGCCTATCAGGATGATACGCGCACCAACCCCGGAGAATACTGCTGCCAATACCCGATAAAGGAACAGCGGAACAACGCTGTGTACATACTCACTCTGCCCTGAGGAAAGAAGAGCTTGCAGCATGAATAGCACTATTAACAGCAGATAACCTTTTTGGCGGCTTCTGTCGAGCTCCGGAGCAAGAAAATACTGGAAAGAAACAACCGCAATGATGGTGAAACCGGCAAACGAGAACCAATAGCCGAACAAATAGATGAAGATGTAGCCAAATACTATGCCAAACACACCCACAGGATTACTGGTTTGACTGCCACTGGCACTGAACCACGAGAATACACTGCCGCCGTTGCGTAGGGTGTCCATATCGTTCTTTATAGAGCTGTAGCCCATCACCAAGGCAAGTATAACCAATATGCAAAGGATGCTGATGCCTCCGCTGATAAGCCTTTTTTGTAAGGAGCTGAGGTTCTTTTGCTTCTTGGTTTTGGGATTGCGTTTCTTTGCTGTGGCCATCTGAATTCCTTAGCTATACATTGAAGCGAATGGAGATGATGTCACCGTCTTTTACGATGTATTCTTTGCCTTCCAGGCGGAAGAGCCCTTTTTCTTTGAGGATCTTCTCGCTGCCATGAGCCAGGATGTCGCTATACTTAAAACATTCGGCACGTATGAATCCACGTGCCAGGTCAGAGTGTATCTTGCCTGCAGCAGCTACTGCATTGGAACCACCTTCCAGTGTCCATGCGCGCACTTCGTCTGCACCCACGGTAAAGAAGCTTATGTAGCCCATCAACTGATAGCTCCAGTGAGTAAGCCTGTCGCGAATGGACTCCGTCATACCCATGTCGGTCATAAACATCTCAGCCTCTTCTGCATCTAGCTTGCTTAGCTCTTCTTCAAACTTTCCGGCAATGGCATAGGCTTTGTAACCCTGGTTGTTTAATTGCTCAACGCTTGCATTCCAAGAGCTAATGTTATCTTCACTGCAGTTAATCAGAATCAGTATGGGTTTGGCCGAAAAGAACTGAAATCCGCGTACCGCTTTTTCTTCATCGGGAGGGAGCTGCAGTTCGCGCAGGGCTTTATTGTTCTGCAGTTGCACGCAAATCTCTCTTAGTGCCCTTTCTTCGGCCTGGATGGCAGGGGTTCGCACTCCGCGCTTGTAGCCAAGCTCAATCTTCTCCAGCCTTTTCTCTGCCACGATGAGGTCGTTTAGCATCATTTCTTCTTCAATGCGATTAAGTTGAGCAACCGGATCACCCGCAGCATACAGACTATCCAACTCATCATCGGCAAAGCCGCGTAGAATAACGGCAAAGGCTTCTGCACTCTTGATCTCAGACAGCATGGCGTTATCAGCAGAGTCGCCCTCTTTGGCAAATATGCCGGGGTAATCATGATATTCGATTGTGGCATATATGGTCTTTTTGGGCTTATACATCTCGCTGAGGCGAGTAATACGTTCATCAGCTACTTGCACCACACCGATATTGGCTTCTGAAGCAGGAGGAGCATACTTGTCGGTGTTGTGCTCACTGCGGGTTAGTGCGTTAAATATAGTAGTTTTCCCACTTTTCGGCAGGCCAATAATGGCTAGTCTCATTCTTATAATCCTTGATTGTTGGTTTTGGATTGGTTCAGTTTGCTTTTAACGCTGAATAGTGCCCGCACTTCACCGGCGTCCAAATGCCGCCAGCGTCCGAGAGGCAGTTCTTTTAGTTTGATGGGGCCAAATTGCATGCGGCGCAATCTGCGCACCTTTGCTCCCACAGCTTCTATCATCAGGCGTATCTGGCGTTTGCGGCCTTCTGTGATAACCATTTTCAGGCTCATGGAAGTCTCGGTTTCCTCTTTTACGAAAATCCCGGCTTTCTGGGTGATGCCACCTTCTATCTCTATGCCATTACGCAGGCTATCCAATTCACGTTTGCGCAGAGGACGGTCGATGTCTACACGATAGACCTTCTCCACCTTGTAGTTAGGATGGGTTAAGAGGTTTATGAGAGCAGTGTCGTTAGTAAACAGCAATAATCCCTCTGAGTTCTTATCCAGGCGTCCCGCATAGGCAAGATTAGCTGCGATATCGGGCAAAAGGCTATATACAGTCTGTCTGCCTTGCTCATCGCTTTGGGTAACCACATATCCACGCGGCTTGTTTAGTATTATATAAAGTTTTTGTTTACGGGCAGAAATGAGCTTGCCATCCAGCATCAGTTCATCGGATGTGGGATTCACTTTTTGTGCCAAATCGGTGCAAGTCTCACCATTCAGCTTTATTCTGCCGGCAGTAATCAGTTCTTCCACCTTGCGCCGGCTCCCCAGCCCACAATCGGCCAGAAAGCGGTTCAAGCGCACCTGATCACCAGCTTTCGAGGCTGTTTTGCAGGATGGTTTGGTATAGCTTTGTGATGAGCTCATCAATTGCTTCCTCTTTGGTTTTAAATCTGGCGGTTCCTCCCGGAGCAAAGGCATAAAGCTCTGTTAACGAGAGGTTGCTATTTTCGTATAGCACCTTATTGTTAATAAGATCGGTGAAGGTAACGGACACATTCATTTGCACCTGATAGTCCTGAACCTGATTGGCAGCATCATAGCTGTAAACTCGTTCGGAAAAGGAAATAATGTGCCCTTCCAACGAGCAATCCGGATCAATGGTAACCAGCCTTAAACGGCCATCGTTGCGAATCTCGCGATTCAGCCCGGTAAGCAGCAGATCACCAAGCGCAAATTCACTGCTACGGTTTTCGAATGCCATCACCCGTATTTTTTTTAGATGCGGGTAAGCATTCGAATAAACCGAATAAAAACAGCCACTCAGGCTGAGTAAAAGCAGGATGGGATAAATAAATCTCTT
The DNA here is from genome assembly GCA_938009275.1 of uncultured bacterium. Taxonomy (GTDB): domain Bacteria; phylum Cloacimonadota; class Cloacimonadia; order Cloacimonadales; family Cloacimonadaceae; genus Cloacimonas. Next base: position 26,316 of record CALLHY010000075.1, on the reverse strand, counting down.
GACCATATTGCCATATCCAAAAAAGTCTCGTATACTTGTCAAGATAAACCTTGCACAAAGCAATGGAAACTAATGCTAACATGATAAATATGGAGGTATCCATGGCCAAGAAGTTCTTATCCAAAGCAGACGCAGCCAAGAAGTTAAAAGTCTCTGAACGCGTTATTCAAGAGATGATTGCCACGAACGTATTTGAGAGTAAGCTCGTTGGAAAAAATGTAAAGATAGACGAGGATTCTCTTAATGAATGGCTGGAAAACCTGAACGAAACAGACGAAAAGATGCTTGCTTTGAAGCGCGTGATTTGCCACTTCGAAGAGTATATGCGCCCAGAAAACATCTTTTTAGACTTTTCGGCAGAAAACAAGTACGATGCCATCAGAATCCTTAGTGAGAAAGCCAAAGACCTGAAGCTGGTGCGTGATGCCCGTTGGCTTTATGAGGTTGTGGTAGCCCGCGAAGAGCTTATCTCCACTGCCATTGGCAATGGAGTTGCCCTGCTCCACCCGCGTCACTTGCATCCCTCAAAGATAAAAGCTCCCAGCATCCTGTTTGGCCGTTCATCAGAACCAGTGGATTTTGACGCTCCCGACAACAAGCCTGTGAACATCTTCTTTATGCTGCTATTGCACAACGATAAACAGCATCTATTCTCCCTGTCCTATATCTCAAAGCTGATTATGAACCCCGACAATCTGGCAAGCTTCACCAGTGCTGTTGACGCAGTAGAGATTCATAAAGCATTAACAGTTATGCCGGAGCAGGCGGGAAAATGACACCATTAGTAAGGATTATCCTGGGGAGCAAAAGCGATATCGAGAAGTTTGACGCTGCCAGGGAAGTGCTCGATAGCTTTCAGATACCTTACGACTTGCACATATCCTCTGCCCACCGTAATCCAGAGCAAACTGCCAAACTTGCCACAAATGCAGAAGCCGAAGGCATAAAGGTTATAATAGCAGGTGCAGGGCTTGCCGCCCACTTACCCGGCGTAGTGGCAGCACATACCTGTTTACCCGTTATTGGGGTACCAGTGGCTTCTGGAGCCCTGAACGGCTTAGACGCCCTGTATTCAATAGTTCAGATGCCTCCTGGCGTTCCAGTGGCATGCGTGGCAATTAATGGAAGCAAAAACGCTGCCCTATTGGCAGTGCAGATTATCAGCAACTGCATTCCAGAGCTTCGCGCCAAGTATTTCGCCTATAAACAGGGACTTAAAGGCTAATGCCTTTAGTCCCTATTGCAAGATAACTATCCCCTTGTGCGGATCATAATCCGCCAATATAGGCTTGCCGGTGGTGTAATTGCCACCCAATAGGCTTTTGGCCAAAGCATCTTCCAGTTCTTTCTGAATAAGCCGTTTCAATGGTCTGGCACCAAAAGCTGGATCGTAGCCGGTTTGCGCCAGATAGTCTATTATGCTATCAGAAAATCCAATCTGCAGATTGCGCTTTGCCAACCTGCCGGATAATATCTCCAGCTGCAATACTACAATCTTACGAATATGCTCGGGATCAAGACGATGGAAGATTATAACGTCGTCTAAACGGTTTAAAAATTCAGGCCGGAAGTATTGCTGCAACACACTTAAAAGCCTCGGTCGTATCTCTTCCAGTTCACTGTCTGTGGCGTTAAATATCTCCTGCGAGCCAATATTGCTGGTTAGGATTATCACACTATGCCGAAAATCCACAGTACGCCCCTTGCCATCGGTTAATCTGCCTTCATCCAGAATCTGCAACAAGATGTTAAATACATCCGGATGCGCTTTTTCTATCTCGTCCAATAGCAACACACTATAGGGTCTGCGCCGGATAGCTTCGGTTAAGTATCCGCCTTCCTCATAACCAACATATCCGGGAGGAGCACCGATTAACCGGGCAACGCTGTGCTTCTCCATAAATTCACTCATGTCCAAACGCAAGAGGGCTTTATCACTATCGAACAAGTAGTTTGCCAGGGTCTTTGCCAGCTCAGTTTTGCCTACTCCGGTCGGCCCCAGAAATATGAAGGAACCAATGGGACGATTTTCGTCACTAAGCCCGCTTCTGCTGCGCCGGATGGCGTTTGCCAGAGCCTTTATTCCCTCTTCCTGGCCAACTACCCTCTTTGCTAATACTTCCTCCAGTTCCAATAGCTTCTGCATCTCGCTTTCTGCCAGCTTAGATACTGGAATACCCGTCCATTTGGAAACCACTTCCGCCACCATTTCCTCATCCACCTGTTCCTTCAACAGGCTATCGGGATCATTGAGTGGCGACTGCTCGCTTAGCTCTGCCAGTTCCTTTTCTTTGGCTACAATGCTGCCATAGCGCAGCTTGGCGGTTTTCTCGTAGTCGCCTTCCCGTTCTGCTTTATCAGCTTCATTCTTCAGGCTTTCCAGTTCGTTCTTTATAGCTCTGATCTTCTCCAGATTCTGCTTTTCATGTTCCCACTTAAGCCGTAGAGCATTATCCCTTTCTTTCAACTGGGCAATCTCGGCCTTAATCTTTGCCAACCGCTCCACAGACATCTGATCGGTCTCCTTTGCCAGCGATAAACGCTCAATCTCAAGCTGCCTTAGTCTGCGCTCGGATTCATCCAGCTCCATTGGAAGCGAATCCGTCTCCATCCTCAATCTTGCGCAAGCCTCGTCTATCAGGTCTATGGCCTTATCGGGCAAAAACCTATCCGAAATATACCGCTCCGATAGCTGTGCCGCTGCCACCAATGCTGTATCGGTTATCTGAACCCCGTGATGAACCTCATATTTCTCCCGAATTCCCCGCAGTATCGAGATGGTATCTTCCACACTTGGCTCGGTAATCAGCACAGGCTGAAAACGTCTTTCCAACGCCGCGTCTTTCTCTATATACTTACGGTATTCATCCAATGTGGTTGCCCCAATGCAGTGCAGATTACCCCGCGCCAAAGCTGGCTTCAGCATATTTGAGGCATCCACAGAACCTTCGGCAGCCCCCGCTCCCACCACCGTGTGCAATTCATCGATAAACAGCACAATCCTACCCTCGGATTTTTCTACCTCAGACAGCACTGCCTTCAAACGTTCTTCAAATTCACCCCTGAACTTCGCGCCAGCTACCAAGGCAGCCATGTCCAGTTCCAATAGCTCTTTATCCTTTAGATTCTCAGGCACATCCCTGGCAATAATGCGCATGGCAAGCCCTTCGGCAATGGCTGTTTTGCCTACTCCGGGTTCACCTATCAATATGGGATTATTCTTCCTGCGGCGGGATAGTATCTGGATGCTGCGTCTAATCTCCTCGTCTCTACCAATCACCGGATCAAGTTTCCCCGTGCGTGCCAAACGGGTTAGATTGCGCGCATACTTTTCCAAAGCCTGATACTTGGCTTCTGGATTCTGGTCGTCCACCCGCTGATTGCCGCGAAGCTCCTTAAGTGCTTGTAGCAGTTTATTCTGCTGCAAGCCGTTGGCTTTTAATATATTGGCAGCCTCCTTTCCTTTGGCGACCAAGGCTAATAACAGATGCTCCAAACTGATATAATCATCCTGTAGCTGATCCGCTTCCCGCTCTGCCTGATGCAGGATGTCCAACACCTCTTGCGACAGGTATTGCCGGGCTGCACCACTAACGCGTGGAAGCTTCTGCAAGGCAGCTTCAAGCTGATTCTTTATTCCCGTTACAGATAGCTCCAGCTTCTGCATAATTGGCAGGATTAGTGAGTCTTCCTGAGCCATCATTGCCTGCAACATATGCAGACCCGATATCTCCTGATGCCCGCGCTCCATGGCAAGTTCCTGCATCGCGGAAATCGTCTCTTGTGACTTAATTGTAAAGCGTTGCGTGTTCATTATCACCTCCAACTTATGGACAATCTAATGCTGTGGCTCAGATTGTCAAGCAGAAAATTAGCAGTCATTAGCCTAGACTGCTAATTTAGGCTCGTGGTACTGGTTTGCTGGAGTACTGAGGTCGAAGTCGCTGTGTTCATATCATTCATTCTGCATATTTGGAGAATATGAACTCTAGACTCGATCATCGACGCATATATTGATCTCTGTTCCCTCTGTGCTTCAGTGGTTTTAGGTAATAGTACAGCGTTGCGGTGCCGTAGCTAAATCTAACATGACTGTGGCGAATAACCCGTTAATCCCTCTTTTCCTTCTTCCCTCATTTTTTTCAATCATATAGCGGTTAATCCCTGCTGCTTCCCTGCTGCTATCCTGTATTCGACACAGGATAGCTTCAAGGAAGCAGCAGGGAAGAAGGGAAAAAATAGCAGATATCCACAGCAATAGCCCCGAATCTTAACACAACTTAACTTAGCCGAATAGCATACCCACAACTGCCGCACCGATAAGCAGATAGAAGGGATTTGTTTTAAATCTCCACCCGGCAATCAGGCTGCCAACAAATACTATTACCGAAAACCAATCGCGCATAGCATCGCCGAACACCATTATCAGTGCTGCTGCGATAAGCCCCACGGATAGCAGGCGCAGGTTGCGAAAGATATTTTTGAACCAGGGCTGTTTTTTTAGCTTTAGATAGCTTAAGGTAACCAGCAGCATTATCACCAGCGAGGGCAGGATTACGCCAAAGGTGCACAGAACTGCCCCAAAAATCCCACCTTTGTGGTAACCAATGAAGGTGGCGGCATTTACAGCGATAGGGCCAGGAGTCATCTGCGAGATTGCCACCACGTCCATAAACTGCGATTGACTTAGCCAGGGATGGGTTACCACCACTTCCTGGCGGATCATGGCAAGAATGGCATAACCGCCCCCAAAGCTGAATAGCCCGATCTTGGCAAAGGTTAAAAACATGCTAAGATACATCATGGTGTCATTGCCTTAACGCTTTGCCAGAGTGAAACAAGGATGGTTAATAGAATAAGATACACGGGACTAAGCAGAAATACTCCCACCAGCACGGCGCCGATAAGCGGAAACCAGGCGTTCCTGAAGTTTATACCTGCCTTCTTTGCCATTTCCACCATAGGCACGGCAATAAGGGCAACAACGGCGGGACGCAGGGCGTGAAAGGCTTTTTTCACCAGCGCAGCATCGGCAAAGCGAGTGAACAGCATGGCAATTAGTATGATGCTGATCAGTGAAGGCAAAATGGTTCCCAGCACCGCCAAAGCCATTCCCTTGCCTTTTTTTATGTGATAACCAATGTAGATGCTGAGGTTAACGGCAATGGGGCCTGGACAGCTCTGCGCTGCTGCCAGCCCGTCCATGAAGTCGTCATCCGATATCCAATGTTGCTTTTCGCAGATTTCTTTGCGGATAAGAGGAATCATGGCGTATGCTCCGCCAATGGTGAAGGCACCAATCTTGAAGAAGGTTAAGAAGAGCTTTAGCAGCATGTTAGCTAAGCTTAATATAGTCCTGAACCAAAGAGACCAGTTCGGCTACTAAGCGGTGCTCGGGCACTTTTTTTACTACCTCACCCTTGGCAAACAGCAATCCCTCACCTTTGCCGCCGGCAATACCGAAATCAGCTTCTCTGGCTTCACCAGGGCCATTCACAGCACAGCCCATCACCGCCACGGATAACTGCTGGTCGGCATAGGGCTTTAAGGCAGCTTCCACCTCTTCGGTTAAGCCGATAAGGTCTATTCTGGTGCGGCCACAGGTGGGGCAGGAGATTATGCTAAGCCCTTTGCGCAGCCCCAAGGACACCAGTATCTCTTTGGCAACGGCTATTTCCTTTACGGGATCGGTGGTTAGCGATACACGCATGGTGTCGCCGATGCCCTCTTCCAAAAGGATGCCCAGGGCGATGGCGCTCTTGATGCTGCCACGCATCATGGTTCCGGCTTCGGTAACCCCCAGATGCAGGGGGTAGTCACAAGATTGGCTTAGTTTGCGATAGCTCTCCAGTACCAGAGGGATGGAGGAGGCTTTTACAGATATCTTTATTTCTTGGTAGTTTAGCTCTTCCAATATTCTTACATGTTGCAATGCGGCTTCCACCATGGCTTTGGCAGTTACGCCGTATTTTTGCAGTAAATCGGTGGGCAAAGAGCCGCTATTTACCCCGATGCGAATTGGGATCATGCGCTCTTTAGCCGCAGCCACCAAGGCTTGCACACCTTCTACTTTGCCTATGTTGCCGGGATTTATCCGCAGGCCGTCAACTCCCGCGGAGATGGAAGCCAGAGCCAAGCGATAATCGTAATGAATATCAGCTACCAAGGGGGCAGCAGATACCTTCTTTAGCTCACGAATGGCTTTGGCATCGTCCAAATCCGTAACGCTGAAACGGATTATATCGCAACCGGCACTAACCAACTCGCGTATTTGACGGCTGGACTCTGGCAAGTTAGCGGTTTTTACAGATAGCATGGACTGAATGCTGATGGGCGAAGAGCCACCAATGGGGATTCCTCCCAAATGGATGCGACGGGTGCTGCGGCGAACTATATCTTTCATGGTGCTAATATCACCTGAGGGATATTTCTGTCAAGCTCCGTGCTTGCATTTCCGAGCTGAGTATCAGCAAAACCACTGCCTTAAAGTGTGTCCAATACTCTTACAATTCTGTTATGGATGTCGTCTCTACAGGCACGAAACCTGGCAAGTGCCTCTTCTTCCGGTGCATTGGTGTAAGTAACAGGGTCTTCTATGCTGATATGCACCTGCTTCACCGGCTTAGGGAACACGGGACAAGTCTGCCGGGCATGATCACATACCGTAACTACCAAATCCAGATCGTCCATATACAAGAATTGTGTTATCCCTTTGGATTCCAGATTGGCAGTGTCTATGCCCAGTTCTTGTAGTACCTGTATTGAGCGCGGATGCACGTGTGATGGCATCACTCCGGCAGAAAAAGCCTGCCAGCTATCGCCTAAGAAGTGGTTTATCAATGCTTCAGCCATAATGCTACGGCAGGAATTACCCGTGCAAAGTATAAGTACTTTCCTCATGTTTATCTCCTGTGTGATATTTATGTGTTCGATGTAAACCAGTGCTTCGTGTTATTAGCAATCCTAACCAGGCTTAGCATTACCGGAACTTCTACCAACACGCCAACAACTGTGGCCATAGCTACAGGGGAGCTCGTTCCAAAAAGTGAAATAGCTACAGCCACCGAAAGCTCGAAGAAGTTCGATGCACCAATCATGCCGGCGGGTGCAGCTATGCAATGTGCTAAGCGGATCTTCCTGCTGGCTAGATAGGCTATAAAGAAGATAAGAAAAGTCTGGATAGTTAGTGGAATAGCTATCAGAAGTATATGCAGCGGGTTATCCAGAATAACCTTGCCCTGAAATGCGAAGATGATTACCAGAGTTAATAACAAGCCGCCGATGGTAACGTTGCTAAACTTCGTGATAAATCGGTTGTTAAAATACTCACTCCCCCTGTGTTTGATAACGCTATTACGGGTTGCCATACCGCCCACCAAGGGTATAACCACAAACAGCAACACAGATAGCAACAGTGTGTTCCAGGGTACGCTGATGCCCCCAATACCCAAAAGCAGTGCCACAATAGGAGTGAAAGCTACCAAAATAATAAGATCATTGGTTGCTACTTGCACTACTGTATAAGCAGGATTACCCTTGGTGAGATGGCTCCAAACAAATACCATCGCCGTGCAGGGAGCAGCTCCCAAAAGGATTGCCCCGGCAAGATATGCTTTTGCCAAATCAGCCGGAATGAGAGCTTTGAACACTACAAAGAAAAAGAACCAGGCTATTGCGTACATACTAAATGGCTTGATTAACCAGTTCGTTACCCAGGTAACATATAAGCCTTTGGGGTTTTGACCTACTTGCTTTATGCTGGCAAAGTCCACTTTCATCATCATGGGATAGATCATCAACCAGATCAGGATGGCAATAGGGATAGACACTCTGGCATACTCAAAGCGGTTCAAGAAATCGGGAATACCGGGAAAATAACGCCCAATAAGGATTCCTGCTGCCATGCAAAGGATAACCCACAGGGTGAGATACTTTTCGAAGAAGCTTATTCCCGCAGGTTCTTGCTTTTCTGGATTCATTATAACCTCCACGCTTTATCCTGCACTTATTATAGCTGCCTGGATTAGTCTGTATTCAGGCTTGCCAGATACTTATCCAGCATGGCTTTCATCTCATCTTTGGGGTAAAAGCCTTCATGGCGGAAGAACTCATTACCCTTAGCATCCAAAAATACCTGGGTAGGCATCACTCTAATGCCGTATTGTTGACCGATACTGCGGTCTTTGTAAAGATCATGAAATACAACCTTTACCACTCCGGGATACTCCTCGGCTATGTCCTTCATGATTGGCTTCATCATACGGCAAGGAATACAACTCTCTGCACCTATCTCCAAAAAAGTGACCTGATAGCCCTCTTGCTTAGGCTTGGGCGCGGGTGTGGCAGGTTTATCATTGCTGGCTGTAGCAGACATAGAGCTTTGTTCCTGCTTGGGGCTGGCAAGATTCTGGTTAGGTATTTCTGTGGTCTCAACAGGTGTCTGGGTTACTGGTACTTCTATGGTTTGTTGGGGTTGTTGCTCTGCATTCTCATTAGCTGCAGCTTTGCCTTTGCCATTTGTGCATGCCATCAGAGCCAGCATCAGGACTAGTGCGATTAACACCCGATACATACTCATACTCCCATTTCGTCAATTTGCTGCACCAAGTCTGTTAATACTGTAGACTCAGTAACAAAGTTACCCTCTTTCTTGATGCCTAATTCGGTTAGCACTACATGATCGTAGTTATCTATACCCTTGTTGTCAAACATTGCCTTCAGGCAAGCAACCGGGCAGCCATCGATAAGCAAGTTCATTTTCCCCTGTTCTTTTGCCCCACTGGTGAAGCCGCATATATCTGCCCCAACACCCGCAGCACAGCTCATAGCGTGTGTGCCTCTTTCGTGTAGCATAATAGAAAGCTCATAGGAGTATTTTCCCACATTGCTTGCTCCAGCGCAAGCGTAAACAGCTTTAGTAGCACAATTAGATGCGCATGATCCAGTACAACTGCATGATCCCATTTCTCACCTCACTTTAACAATGCTTTGATGTCCGAAGCAGACAGCAGCTTTCCGCTGGACACCACTTTTTCATCGATAACCAATGCCGGAGTCATCATCACTCCATAATCCATAATCTTATCTAGCTCTGTAACTTTTTCCACTGTAGCACTAATGCCCAGTTCATTAATAGCCACCCTGGCATTTTCTTCAAGTTTCTTGCACTTGGGGCAACCTGTGCCCAAAATCTTCACTATCATGTTGTTCTCCTTATATTGCTATAAATCTCTTGGCTAATAGATACACACCTGCTACGAACACCAAAACTCCGCAGATGTATCTTATATACTTTGTACCATTGGAGGTATTGCTCCAGTTGAGGTAGTTTTGCACAGCTCCGGCAAAGGTTCCGGCAAGGATAATAACCAAACAATGCCCAATGATATACGCCAAAACCAGCGCAATGGCAAACACGAACTGCATTCCGGCAGAGCTGAATACCAAGCCCAGGATTGGTGCCATAAAGGCAAAGGAACAAGGCCCCAAAGCTATTCCGATGAGGAAGCCCAAGCTAATTGCTCCCCATGCTCCCTTTCCGTACCGTTTGCCCATGCCACCTCTGCGAAAGCCAGGCATTTTTAGGATATCGGCAATGAAGAATGCCATCACCATAAACACCAAACCCATAGCCGGTTCTGTCCAGCCACCCAAGTCTCCCATCATCCTGCCCAGCAAGCCGGTAACCAGACCAATCAGAAGCATCATTCCCAGTATGCCGAGTGTAAAGAAGCTGCTGAGTACTAATGCTTTACGTGTGCTCAAATCTCTCTGATTATCCAGATATCCAATTATTAAAGGAATGCTGGCAAGATGGCAAGGGCTGAGCAGCACGCTAAGAATCCCCCACACAAAGGCAGCCAGCAATGCCATGCCTGGATTCGACGCTAATGCGTAGCTGAGATAGGTAAATATCTGCATTATCATCTAAAACAATACTCCAAACAGATATCCAGTTATTGTGGACATCAGCACCACCAATGCTACAAATGTAGCAGTTTTCCTTGGCCCCAAAACGGTATTTATCACCAACATACTGGGTAGAGACAGCGCAGGGCCGGAAAGCAACAAAGCCAGTGCCGGGCCTTTGCCCATGCCACTACCTATTAGTCCCTGCAGGATTGGCACTTCGGTGAGCGTGGCAAAATACATAAAAGCACCGGAGATGGAGGCAAAGAAGTTTGCCAGAAGCGAGTTTCCGCCCACTGCCATTTCCACCCAACGGGAAGGCATCCATGCTTCAAAGCCGGGACGACCCAGCAGTGCTCCGGCAACCATAACACCCAAGAAGAGGAGAGGGATTATTAGCTTGGCGAAATCCCAGGTAGAGCCCAGCCAGTCCTTAAGCTCGCCTTTCTCGAAGCAAAGAAAAAGGCTAAGTAGCACTACACCTGTTACAAAGGCAATCAATGGATGGCTTGGGAAGGCCAGTCCGACGATAATTACACCAATAGTTATGGCCAGCACTTTCAGCATCTTAAAGCCATAGAATGCACTTAAACTGATGCCCAGCAAAAAAGCCAGGATTGCCGACACAAACCACTTGTAGGTATACGCCCAAACCACAAACCCACTGGCAGTGGCACTATTTGGCTTAGCCCAATTAAGGAAAATCAGGATGAGGATCATAATGGCAAAGTAGATAGCAGTTTGATACATAGGGCGCGCTTCTTCGCCGCCATGAAATCCCGCAGTTTGTTTCTGGCGTTCGCTCTCTTCCTTGCGGAAGAAAAGATGCATTAGCAAACCAATTATTACACTGAATAACACCGCACCCACAGCCCGGGCAATGCCGATTTGCAAGCCCAGGATACGGGCAGTCATCACGATGGCAAGAACATTGATGGCTGGGCCGGAATAGAGAAAAGCAATAGCAGGACCTAAGCCGGCACCACGCTTATATATGCCGCTAAACAAGGGCAGAATGGTGCAGGAACATACTGCCAGTATTGCGCCGGATACCGATGCCACACCATAGGCAACAGCTTTCTTGGCGGCCGGGCCCAAGTATTTCATCACACTGGCACTGCTTACAAATACGCTGACTGCTCCTGCGATAAATAAAGCCGGAACAAGGCATAGCAACACATGCAAGCGAGCATAGTCTTGCAGCATATAGAAAGCTTCCAGCACACCGCCTGTAAAGCGTTTAGACTCAAAGGGAATGAAGTATGCTGCCAGGAATACCGCTACCATAATCAGCAGTATTTTCAGCTCTTTTAGCTTCTCGCTCATTTGTTACCTCTATTTGCTTTCAGCTCGCTCATGCAGTGGTAAACGTCTAACACGCATGGGCATAGCAAGTGATAGAACACCTGATTGTTGACCTTGTTGCTATTTATAATATCAGCTTCTTTTAGTATTGCCAGATGGCGGGACATGGTGGACATATCAATCCCCACCAAATCTCTTAGCTCGCCCACACAACAATCCTGCTGCTTTAGCTTATCCAATATGAATAGTCGGGTTGGGTGTGCCATTGCTTTTAGCACCCTCGCCATGTATGTGTATCTTTGGTCATTGCTCATTTTGTCTCCTTGTCTGCTTGGCTATTTGTCAAACTTGCCAAATAGCTTGAGGCGTCAAGTTAATTTTTCTTTCGCATCCTCCCGGAATCCAGTCGAGATACTTGAGAAACTAGAATTAGCTGCCAAAAGGAACATGCCTATAGTAGTGTGGGGGACATAATTGGAGTTTATTACTGCCTTGGCCATAATATGTGGGCATCAGCATTGGCTATCATAAATGATTATATGCGCTTAGCTTCGCATCAATACAAACAGCCTGCCCTGGAATGAGGGCCACAGAAGTTATAGTTGGCGGTTCGACGACCGCCGCTACGGAAAGATATCCTCTATCTTACCAGGCTTACCTTTCTGCTGCTAACCAGCTTACCGTTTAACACCAGATGCAGGATATAGATTCCACTGGAGCATCGGGTGTTGTTTGCATCCCTGCCATCCCAATAGCTTAGCTGCTCGCCTTTAGTAGCTGGGTTAAGTTCTATACTTCTTATCTTCTGCCCTTTTATGTTATACACATTTACACAAGCATTTTGGATAGGCTTAGAGCTACCAGACACATATGAACCAAGATCAACCTTCAGATTGGCAAAACTCTGAAAGGGATTGGGGTAGATGCTTGCAGATAGAACAGGGCTAATCATTGTTTCGCTTTCCTGTCCACCAGATAGGCTAACAAGTGAGAATAAATACCTGCAATAAATAGTTATGTATTTATATGAGCGGCTTTAGAGCCTTTTAGTTCTTTGCAAGTGAACATTATTGTGAATTTTCTTGACAACATTTTGGCTTCATTTACATAAGCCAACAGTTGGATATTCACGAGCCCAGTATTTATCAAGTGGTTTAATTGATCTATGCTATGTAGCCTATTTCACTAAACCCGCCCCGCTCCATTTCATTGTAAAGATGAAAAGGCTGCACTGGCTGATGCTCCATTTAATAAACTTAACCTTAGTGTCCTGGGAATTCGTGCCAATTGTGCAAAAACTAAGTTTAAGGAGTACAGCCGTGCCAATAGCCAATGTTGACCCATCTGTCATTGACAGCTTGCAGAATGCTGTCAACTTTTTAACCGCCCAAGTTGCATCAAAACCACTGTTTGACACAGGCAACACAGGTTTTATGCTGCTATGCTGCAGCCTTGTGATGCTGATGACACCTGCCCTGGCCTTTTTTTATGGAGGCCTCGTCGGCAGAAAGAATGTCTTGACCATAATGATGCAGAGCTTTGTATCGCTTTGCCTTACAACTGTGATTTGGTATGCCGTTGGATACTCACTGTGCTTTAGCGGGAGCATAGCATCTGGTAACGACTTTTTTGGTGTACTTGGTAATCTGGACAAAGCCTTCCTGAATGGCGTTACTTTGACCTCAGCCTTTCAAGGTAATGGCACAATTCCCGAAGTGGTATTCATAGCCTATCAGATGATGTTTGCCATCATAACGCCTGCCCTGATCACGGGTGCTTTTGCCAATCGGGTCACCTTTAAGGCCTACATCATCTTTCTGGTTGCCTGGCTGTTCTTTGTCTATTTCCCCTTTACACACATGGTTTGGGGCGGTGGTTTGATGGCCAAATTGGGTGTTCTGGACTTCGCGGGTGGTATAGTAGTGCATGCAACTGCGGGTTTTGCCGCGTTAGCTTCCGTAATCTACGTAGGCCGGCGCAAGGTGGTGGACGCTGGAAATCACAACATCCCTCTGGTTGCCATAGGAACAGGTCTTTTGTGGTTTGGATGGTATGGTTTCAATGCGGGCAGTGAGCTCTCGGTTGATCCCCTCACCTCCATCGCATTTCTAAATACGGATATCGCTGCCTCCTTTGCAGGCATCACATGGCTGGTAGTATCCTGGATATATGAAGGCAAGCCCAAGTTTGTGGGGTTGATGACAGGAGCGGTGGCTGGCTTGGCTACCATAACACCCTGTGCGGGATTTGTGCCTTTGTGGAGTGCTCCCATCATTGGTATTGTAGCAAGTTTAGTATGCTATGTTGCCGTGAACTTTAAGAATAAGATGAAATGGGACGATGCTTTGGATGTCTGGGGTGTGCATGGTGTTGGTGGTGTTACCGGAACTATTCTTCTTGGTGTGTTCGGCTCTGAACTTATCAACCCCGTCGAAAAAGGTGGAGCATTGCTGAATGGAAACTACCGATTCTTTTTCACTCAGCTCATATCCGTTATAGTAGCGTCCGCGTATGCCTTTGTATTCACCTACGTTATGCTAGCCTTAATAAATAAAGTCACACCCGTAAAAGTGAGTGAATCCGATGAACAATTGGGATTGGACGAGTCACAACACGGTGAGATTGCTTATATAGACTAAACTCCCTCCATAAAACTAAGCCTCTGCCTGCGATTCCTCTTTCGAGAAGAGCTTTGCAGGCAGAGGGCTACAATCACGACAGGAGCTATAATGGAAATGCAATTTGCCAAAATGCAGATTCTGGAAATTGGCCTGCTGATTTTAGGTGCTTATTTGGGTGGACTAATCGCTCAAAAGCTAAAGATTGGAGAGATAGTTGGCCAAATCATGGGCGGAATGTTTGTGGGACCACATTTTTGGGAATGGGTGCACAATGTTCTGCTTACAAATACCTTCCTGGGGGCGCATCCCAGCTTAAGCTTTATCAACAATTTCTATACCCGCGGAGGATTTCAGACCTACACTCAGATATTTGAAAGTTATCATTTCATCACCTTTCTTTTCTTGGGAGTGATCGCCTTTTCTCTAGGAGAAGAGCTTCATCACGACCGACTACGAAGGGTGGGAATAAGTGCTACTATCATCTGTGTGTTTCAAGGTCTGGTCACTTTTGCCTTCATTGCCATCGGCATCAAAATGCTCTTCTGGCACAAGTTTGCTTGGCTGGATGCCTTGTTGATCGGTTCTATAGGCATTGCAACAGCTCCCGCAATCACCTTTATCGTAATGAACAAATTCAAGATTGAAGGAAACCTGAAGAATATCCTGGCAAACATAGTAGTGCTGGACGACATCATGGAAGTGATAATCTTCAGCATTATCCTGGCTATCGCCCAATCCAAGCTTGCTGGATCGTCTGATTTGACCGCCTTAAAACTTCTGGGAAAAATAACGCAAGAGCTTGGTTTAGCAATTCTGGTGGCGATAGGTATTTTCCTCACCCTAAAATTCGCTTTCCGCAAACGTGAAGCAGTGGAAGAGACTCACATCCACACTGTCAATCCTGAAGAGCGAACCTTCCTCTCAACTGTGCTCTTTAATACTCCTACTCCCTCTGTGGAAATACTTCTCACCATAGTGGGAGTAGTGGCCATCGGCATTGCCTGGGCTATCCACATAGAAGCACCGTTTCTTATCTCGGCTGTGATAGCGGGGTACCTGATCGCAAACTATCATCACAGTTCCTTTTTCGATAGCCTCAAGCTGGATAACGTGATGACAATCTTCAATCTACTTTTTTTTGGCATGATCGGAGTAAGCATCAACATCAACAGCTTTAACAGAGAATCCTTACTCTATACCTGCGTATATTTTATGCTCAGAGTTATCGGAAAACTAAGTGGAAACTGGGTTGGAGCCAAAATCACTCACCAAGACCCCAAAGTAGTAGCTACCCTGCCCAAACTGATGCTTCCTCAAGCTGGAATGGCAGCCGTGGAAATAGTGCTGGTGGCGTCTGTGCTCAAGCAGGGCAACGGTGCTTTGATCTTTAATACCATCCTCCCAGCGCTGGTTGCTTTTGAGCTTGGGGGTGCCTACATCACAGAGAAGACCCTGGAGAAATGGAAAAACTACTCCGTGGGTGAAAAGGATGCCTTCAATAACGCATCTACCAATCCAGATAGTGAGCTAAGTATTGATGACCTGTTGGAAAAGCGCATATACAAGTTTAACCTGAGCAACAAGGTAGATATCCTGCATAGACTTACCGAGTATGCCGCAGTGCAAAACATCATTACCGACATCCAGGATGTGAATAAACAGATACTGGAGCGGGAAGAACTGGGGCATGTTTCCAATCCCAATGGACTGGCACTCCCCCATATCCGGCTGCCATATCTGGACAAGGTGTATGTGTTATGCGGAGTTTTACAAAAACCCATCACCTGGAATCCTGAAGACGAATATCAGGTAGATACTGTGTTTCTCATTCTTACTCCAAAGCACAAACCCAACCTCCATATCAAAGCATTGCAAAGCATTGCGTATTTTTGTAGCAGCTCAGACTGTCGCAGCACACTAGACAAACTTCTTGAGAACAAACAAGCAGTTTTTTCATCGCTGCACTTGAGCACCGACCGAGCTTAACAACCCTGGCTTCCTTGAACGAATTGCGCTATAATTACGCATGAATTACGCGTCTCATCCGTATTTCATGCGTATTTCATGCGTAATTCGTTCAAGGAAGCAAACAGAAGCGGATGCACCCACAAGGGCACATCCGCATTTAATGGTTTTAACTATATCTTTAAGTTTAGCTAAAACTTATGAAGCTCTGTGCGGGTTTCGAACAGCTTCTTAATTTTGGCTTCCAGCTGGGTTTCGAGCTTAACAGGATATGGTTTCAGCTTGTCTTTGTCTATGCTTTCGGCATGAAACTCTTTTGCCGTTGCTGAGGTTGTTGCAGTCTGCACAAACTCCTCTGCTTTTTGGTTCCAGAAGGGCATATCAGCACTGTTGGGGTGAATCCAGCCTAAGGTGTAGAACAAGCGCATTATCTCGTTTATGGTTACGGACGCAGCAGGATTGGCACTCTTAGTATGGTGTCCCATATCGGCTATCGCTATGCCCTCTAGCTCCAGATATCCAGGAGCAGGTAGTAGCAAATCAACGGGGGCATCGGCATCCATAAAGTTCATAAACGCTACGCTGAACTTGGCTTCCTTCGCCTTTTGAGGATAGCTGCCATAGCCAAGTACAAAGTCCGCAACCGAGCAGGTGCAAAGCTTGGGCTTAATCGCCAGCATACCAAGGTGATTGCGATAGTCTGTGCTAAGCAGAATGTTGTTCGTCCCCTTTGCCGCAGCCAGTTTCCACAGCTCAAATGCTTCAGTTTCGCCAATGCGGTTTTGATTGTAGATAAATAGCGTTTTATGGCTGGTTTCCGCATCGCGCAGGTTGCTAAAGGTCTTGTCGGCAAACTGCTTGTAGGCACCATCGGGATATGCCACCAATGTCAGCTTTTTACCATTTCGCTGTTTTAAGCGTAGCATAGTGGCGAGTGTTTGTGCCAGCTCGCCATACACCAGATATTCATCGAAATCATCCAATATAGCATAAGGGTTTTCACGCGGGGCTAAGTCCAGATAAACGTCGCTGAAAGCGGCAAAATCCGGATGAGCGTAGAGGGATGCGCCATTAGCTTCAGCAGCTCTTTGCAGCATCAATAGCTCTTCCATGCTGCTATTTGGGGTTATCTCAAAGCGTTTGCTGCTGCACTGCTTCATCTTTTCGCCTATCAATGCCGCGGCATCTTGCCAGGTGATGCTTATGAAGCCCTTGTCTGTTTTAAGTTTGGGGCTGTCCAGCCAGTCATTTTCATAATAGCATTGCCAGCCGAAACGGCCTTTGAAGCACAGGTTTTTACCGTTGAAACCCGGTTCTTCCTTCGCGGAGGTTACCAGAGTAAGCATGCCAGACTGGGTTTCAGTCTGGATTTTGCAGCCCACGCCGCAGATACCGCAATTCTGAACTGAGATATCCTTTGGGTGCGGATTTTGTTTGTAGTGTCCGGTGCGCTCCACCAAAGCACCCACGGGGCATACATCAATGCACTTTCCGCAAGACAGGCAGGAGGTTTGCGTTAAGGATTCGCCAAATTCCGGGCCTACAATTGCCGAGAAACCGCGGTAGATGAAGCCCAAAACTCCTGCGCCCTGAATCTCAGTGCAGGTGCGGATGCAACGCCCGCAGTTTATGCACTTGTTGGCATCGCGGACTATAAAGGGATGGCTGTAGTCGATGGGGTGCTTATTTATCCCGCCAATGAAGTGAGCGGCATTAACCTGATAATCGGTGCAATACTCGCGCAGAGAACAGGTTTCATTAACCTGGCAACCGCATTCCAGACAGCGATTTGCCTCGGCAATGGCGGCTTCTTCGCTATATCCAAGCTCCACTTCGTTAAAGCTGCTCTTAGCTTCGGCGATGGGCAATTCGGGCATGATAAGGCGTTTTGCCTGTTCGAACAAGGAGTATTCATCGGCACGCACATCCTTTATGCTGGTGGCTTTCTTGGAATCGAAGGGGGCTATGTCGGAGCTTATCTCGCCGGTTTCCAGATACTTCGCGATTGCTACAGCGGCAAAGCGGCCATCTGCAATGGCTTCAATAGCCGTTGCTGCTCCCCTGCGGAAATCACCTCCGGCAAACACGTTAGAAATGCCACAGTGCATTGTCGCCTCGTCCACAATGGCGGTCTGCCAGCGGGAAAGGGGCAACACTTTGCCGTCGATGTGGTTTGCGGCATCGGCAAAAAGCTGCACTTCAGGAACCTGGGAGATGGCAGCGATAATGCTGTCGAAAGGCAGTTCGAAAAACTCACCGGTAGGTTCGGGACGCCTGCGCCCGCTGCTATCCGGCTCGCCGAGACGCATCTTTTCTATCTTAACTTGCTTCAGGCTTCCATTTTCGCCGATGTATTCCACGGGGTTACAAAGATAATAGAACTCCACGCCTTCATGCTCGGAAGCTTCAATTTCGAAAGGCTCAGCGGGCATCTCTTCTTTGGTGCGGCGATAGATAAGGCTAACCTTGCATCCTTTGCGTAAGGCGGTGCGGGCACAGTCTATTGCGGTATTGCCACCGCCAACTATTGCCACTCTTTCGCCCAGGTCGGGTGCATGACCCAAGGCATGAGCTTTCAGGAAGTCCACACCCAATAGACAGCCCTTTAGGTCACTTCCGGGAACCGGCATGGGCACAGCTTTTTGTGCGCCGATGGCGAGGTAAACAGCATCATATTCTTCTGCTAAATCGGCAAGGAATATGTCTTTGCCCATCTCAACGTTATAGTCTATTTGCATACCATTGCTGCACATAAGGGCTATCTCGGCATCAAGGGTTGCCTTGGGCAGGCGGTACTCGGGAATGCCATAGCGCAGCCATCCTCCTGCTGCGGGAGCAGCTTCGAATAGCTTTACCTCATAGCCTTGGTTAGAGAGATAATATCCGCAGGTAAGCCCGCTGGGGCCAGCCCCGATGATGGCTATTTTCTTGCCTTTTTCTGGTAGCTTTTCCGGGATGTAGCTCCATACATCACCCAGGTCTTCATCGGCAGCAAACCGCTTAAGCTGGCGGATGGCGATGGGCTCTTCCACTATCTGTCGGCGGCATTCCTTTTCGCAAAAAGCAGGGCATACTCTGCCAATGGACAAGGGAAGGGGAAGGGTTTCTTTTATCACCTTCACTGCTTCGTGGTATTGACCATTGGCAATAAGGGAAACGTAGGTCTGGATGTCCACATGATCCGGGCATGCAACCGTGCAGGGTGCTACGCAATCGGCATAGTGATCGGAGATAAGCAGCTCCAGAGCCATCTTGCGTGCTTTGTGGATGGCTTCGGAATCGGTGTTTATCTCCATACCGTTGCTGATAAGCGTTCCGCAGGAGGTTACAAAGCCTCGTCTGCCAACTACTTCAACAGCGCAAACCCAGCATGAGCCATAGGGTTTTAGTTCTTCATCGTGACACAGGGTGGGTATCTTTATTCCCTGCCTCTTAGCAAGTTCCAGAATGCTTATTCCGGCTTCGGTTTCTATAGTCTTTCCATTTAATGTAACTTGTATCATCTTTCCGCTCCTATGCCTTGATAACCGCATCGAACTTGCATGCCTTCAGGCAGGCACCGCACTTGATGCACTTGCTTTGATCTATCTCGTGAACTTGCTTCACGCTTCCCGCGATGCAGGATACGGGACACTTTCTGGCACAAGCTGTGCAGCCAATGCACTTATCGGGATTAATGCTGTATTTTAGCAATGCTGTGCATACGCCTGCGGGACACTTTTTGTCCACTATATGAGCGATGTATTCATCTTTGAAGTAGCGCAATGTGGTCAGCACTGGATTGGGGGCGGTTTGACCAAGCCCGCAGAGCGAGCCTTTGATGATGTTTTCAGATAACTCTTGCAGGGTTTCGATGTCTGCCATTTCGCCCTTACCCTCAGTAATACGGGTTAGTATTTCCAGCATGCGCTTGGTTCCAATGCGGCAGAAAGTGCACTTGCCGCAGGATTCGTTTTGGGTAAAATTTAGGAAAAACTTGGCTACATCCACCATGCAAGTGCCTGTGTCCATAACCACCATCCCGCCGGAACCCATGATGGCACCTGTGGCAGTGATGGAATCATAATCTACAATGGTATCCAGCAGTTGTGCCGGGATGCAGCCACCGGAAGGGCCGCCCATCTGAACGGCTTTGAAGGGCTTCTCGGTTTTCATGCCGCCGCCAACCTTGTAGATGATGTCGCGAATGGGAATACCCATCGGCACTTCTATTAGCCCGCTGCCTGCAATCTTGCCGGCAAGGGCAAAAACCTTGGTTCCGGGAGACTTCTCGGTGCCAAAAGCATGGAATGCCTCTGCGCCGTTGCTTATTATCCAGGCGATGTTTGCCCAGGTCTCCACATTATTTATGTTGGTTGGTTTGCCCCACAATCCGCTTTCGGCAGGAAAAGGAGGACGAATGGTAGGCATTCCGCGCTTACCTTCAATAGACTGCATCAAAGCTGTTTCTTCACCACATACAAAGGCTCCGGCACCTTCTTTGATGTGCAGATCAAAAGAGAAGGAAGTCCCCAGGATGTTCTTGCCCAGATAGCCTTTTGCTTCCGCGGCATCTATAGCAATCTTGAGGTGTTCAATAGCCATGGGATACTCTGCCCGGCAGTAAATATAGCCCTCGTCGGCACCCATTGCATAAGCACCTATTATCATGCCTTCTATAACGTTGTGCGGATCGCCTTCCAAGGCACTTCTATCCATGAAGGCACCGGGATCGCCTTCATCAGCATTGCAGACTACATATTTCTTGTCAGACACAGCTTTCGCGGCAAAGCTCCACTTTAGACCAGTAGAGAATCCGGCACCACCACGCCCACGTAAACCTGAAGCCTTTATCTGTTCTATTATTTGCTCTTTATCCATGCTGAGTGCTTTCTTAAGTGCCTGGTATCCGCCGCTTGCTTCATAGTCGGCAAGGCTTTTGGGGTCTATAACGCCGCAATTGCGCAGCACAATCCGCTGCTGATTGGCAAGCAGTTCATTATGACGACCACCCAGCTTCTCTGCCAGAATCACATTGCTCTGGGGGGCTATGCCGGCAATGTAATCCTCCATAACCTTTACAATGCTTTCGGGATCAGCCTTTCCTACATGCATCTGCCCCAAAGGAGAACCGCTAAATTCCACGATCGGCTCTTCAAAACACATCCCGATGCAAGCAGTTTGCATAAGTGTTACAGGCAGCTTGTTCGCTGCAAGGTATTCAGTCAGCTTGTTAAAAACGTCCATTGCTCCAGCAGCCACGCCGCAGCTTGCCAGTCCTACTTTTACTGTAATCTCGCTCATCTGTCCCCCTTAAAACCGGAATTTATCCAGAATGGCAGGAATTGCCTCTGGAACAAGCTTTCCAAAGGTCATATCATCGATCATGATAACTGGGGCAAGGCTGCAACAACCAAGGCATGCCACTTCCATGAGGGTAAACATCATATCCGAAGTAGTGTTCTCGTCTTTAGGAAGCTGCAGAGCCTCTACAAGGGCAGACTTGATGCCATCGGCATCAGAAACATGACAGGCTGTTCCTTTGCACACTCTAACAATGTGCTTGCCTTGCGGTTTCAGGCGGAACATGGAATAAAACGTGGCAACCCCAAAGATTTCGGCAGCGGGGATTTGCATGGCATTGGCAATATAACGCATGCAGTCTCGAGAAAGATAGCCCATTTCGTTTTGAACTTGCTGTAACATCGGAATTAGAATGCCTTTTTTCCCCCGATATGAGGCCAAGATGGCATCCAGTTTTTTGAAGTCCTGTTCCATTAACGTTTCCTCTTGTTCAGATTTGCGGCATACCTCATCACAACACTTTTATGCCACAGCCTACTAATTTCACCCCTTGAGTGATTGTCAAACAAAATCTTGAAGCATACACTGCATTTAGCAAATATGCTTCTTTGGCAGGGGCTTATAGTGTAGAGGAAACGTTACTTTACAGCCCTTACAATAGCTCTTTTACAAAGTTTGGCAGCATGAAAGCCGCACCGTGCAACCCGGCATTATAATAGCTGCAGTTCAGATTGCGGGAGCTAATCTGCATATCGGCATCGGCAGCAAGGGGATCATACTTATTGGAAGCTAACTGGAACATCCAGAGTCCCGCCTGGTAGGTCTGAATAGCTGCGGTGTAGGCTGCAACTATTGGGAACAGAGCCTTCAGGTCGGCATGAACCTGGCTGATTACAGGCTGCAAAGACTTTATCCACGGGCTTTCGCATTGCAGACACAGAATACCGTCTTCGCCCAAAGCACTACGGCAATCGGCTAAGAACTCCCTGCGGAACAGCCCTTCGGCAGGGCCAACGGGATCGGTGGAATCTATCAGTATCACGTCGAAGGAATGCCCGCCTTGCTTCAGGTAAGCTATGCCATCGCCAAAGATAAGCTCTGCACGTGGGTCATCAGCGGCTGAGGTTAGGGCTGGAAAATAGCTTTTAGACACACGGGTAACCATCTCATCTATCTCCACCTGCACCACCTGCTCTACGCATTTATGCTCCAGCACCCGCTTCAAGGTGCCGCAATCTCCCCCGCCGATAATTAGCACTTTCTTGGGATTGGGATGGCTTATCATTGCCGGATGACAGAGCATTTCATGATATACAAATTCATCGGCTTCAGTTAACATCAACACGCCATCCAAAAGCATCACCTTGCCAAACTCAGGAGTTTGCACAATCTTTATCTCCTGATACTGGCTGCGCTCGGTGTATAACACTTCTTCTATCTCGAAGCCAAGCCCACGGTGGGGACTATGATAATCTATGTGCCAATTCTTCATGCTATGCTCCCACAGGTTTGTGCAACAGCTTTTCTTCGCCGGTGTCGAAGAGCCCGCGCTTCATTTCCATATTGCTGGCATGCTTGCTCTTAAGCGCATCCTTCAAATGATGAAACAGCTTCCAGGGCTCTATGGATTCGCCACAGGTGAAGATATCCACTGCCGCATAGCCATATTCCGGCCAGGTGTGGATGGCAACATGAGATTCGGCTATAACCACCACGCCGCTAACGCCATAGGGGCTAAAGCTGTGAAAGGTGTGTGCCACAACGGTTGCCATGCCAATCTTGCAGGCTTCTATCATGGCTTCGCAGATGTATTTCTCGTCTTTTAATATCTCGTGATCACAGTCGTAGAATTCTACCAGTATTTGTCGTCCAAGTGCTTGCATTTTATATACCTCTTATTTTCTTAATCTTGGGATAGTGTTTGGCTTGCAAGCATACAGCAACGCGCATTCTCCCCCGATAAAAGCGAGGGCTAAAGGTATCAAAGCGGAGTCTGGCTTCGAAAGTGGAATATGCAGTGCTGAAAATGCTTGCTAAATAAGAGGTGTCAATGTTGCGCTGAATGCGAAAAGCTTAGCTAAAACCTCCTCATCATCAACGCATAGGGGGGCACGCATGGCCATGATGCCATATAGTGCTATCTTTACCGAGTGTACCCGGAAAAACCTTGTTTCGGTCACGGCGACTCCATCCGTTTTGTTATTTATCTATTGTGAACCAAGCTCACAAAGGCTGTGTAAGTGTCAATACAATTATATTATGAGCTTGGCATAAAGGCTTTATACTACCTTGCTTAGTTTAGCACTATAAACTTTCCGCTAAACTGCTGCTTAGCGCTATGATCTTCCTGCAGCCTATAGAAATATATACCACTGGGAAGATTCAGCCTGGGCAGCTCAAGGCTTTTACCAAAAACCCCATAGCTTGCTACTGCCTGCCCCTTTATGTTATAGATATTCAGCCTTCCGCGTAACAAGTCACTGCTTACAAGCTTCAGGCTGGCACCTTGTCTCACCGGATTTGGATATGCAGCAATGCTGTTTACCTGCATCACCAAATCATCATTAGAACTGGAACTAATCTCCAGCTTCATGTCTGTAGGCATCAAGCCCACCGTGTACTGCTTGTTTGCGCTAAGGTCTGGATGCAGCAGCTTTACAGTGCCATTACCTCCCCAAGCCGGGCTAAGAACAGCAAGCATATTGGCATTCCCCACAATCTCCGAGCCGCCATTGGCGATGGGATTTGAGCTTCCATGCAGCAGACTAAAACTAACGGGATGATAGCTGAATAGACTTGCACCATTGCTATCTGCCACTAATCCACGCTCAGCACTTTGAATCCAGATACAGCCGGGAGTGCCGCCTACTTCAATAGTATGAATCAGACTATTGCTTTCCGGGTCGATAATGCAGATAGCCCCGCCAACATCTGTCCAATTCCCCGTGCAAGACACATGCAACAGACCATTGTGGGTTGCCAGATACTGCGGGTTTTTGTGCACCGGAATAGTAGCCACCACCGTGAAGCTTGCCAGGTCGATAACCGAAACAGAGCTACCGGCATAGTTTTGGGCATAATTTCCCGCATTGCTAACGTAAAGCCTGTCGCCCATCACCAACAGGGCTTCGGGTGCGGTACCAACATTAACGCTGGCGGTAACGCTGCCGCTAATGGTATCCACCTTATACACTTTACCGGTAAACAACCCGCTTACATACAGGTTGTCTTCGTGCTTTACAGCGTCCCAGGGATTGCTGCCATTACCCAGATGGATATTTGTCAGGCTTGCACCGGTAGCACGCGAGATTTTTTGCACGGCATTGTCGCCGGAATTAACCGACCAGATATAGTTCTCATCCACCACAATCTTATTGGGCACATTACCCAGGGTGGCAAAGCTGTTGTTTACGGCATCGCTTACAGTGTCGATGCGGCTAAGGGTTCGGGACTGAGAATTTACCACATATAGAATTTCCGCATGGGCAAAGCAGCCGACAAATAGCATGAATGCTACTAAGAGTGTTTTGGGGAGAAAGGATACTAATAGCTTGTTGTTCATTGTGTTCACCTCTGTTGTTTATTGTGACTTGAGATGAACGTCTTTGGATTTTGCCCATTTCCCCGTAGGCATTGTCCAAACTTGTGGCAGGTTTCCTGGCTTGCAGCGGCTGCTTCTATTACGAAGCTATAAAACCGTCTTCCCATATTTTACAGTGACGGCTTTAGCCTGTTTGCTGCTTACAGTGGCGGAGACCGCTTCCGAATTTAACGGAATTCCCTATTACCTTGATAAGCACCATCAAGTCACAGGGTAAAGGAAATTCCTGCCCCAAAAACAGTCAAGTGATTCCTTCTTCCCTGCTGCTTCCTTGCTGCTATCCTGTATCGAACACAGGATAGCAGCAAGGAAGAAGCAGGGAAGAAGCCAGAGAATTTGCATTGGTCATGATGTTCGTGGGTGGGTGGGTTTATTGTTTTTCGTGGGATGGGTTTTCTTACGCCCCCGAGGGGCTGATTGATTTGCTTACACATTACCCACCGTTACGGCTGCGCCTTCACGGTGGGCTTTACATCTTATGCCCCAAGGGGCAATGTGGGGGCGCAGATATTTAATGCTTTGAACTTACCTCTATTTTGCATACATCTTACGCCCCCGAGGGGCTTATACCTGTTGGGGCTGTTGTTCCCACCGTTTCGGCTACGCCTTCACGGTGGGCTTTACGTCTTTTGCCCTAATGGGCAATATGGGTAAATAGGTATGTGATTCCCTGAACGTGTATGCTATTAAATTTCAATGCATTGGGTGTGGTCTCTGTTTCCCTGGGAAGTTACCGAAGATAAATGATTTGACATCCACACCAAAACGCTGTTTTTTGCCTTTATAATTGTTCGGTATTTTCTTACATTCCTTGGGATTGTCAGATTTGCCCCACAGGGGCGTTAGATACAAAGCCCACCGTGGAGGCGCAGCCGTAACGGTGGGAACAACAGCCCCAACAGGGATAAGCCCCTCGGGGGCGTAAGACGCAAAGCCCACCGTGAAGGCGTAGCCGTAACGGTGGGAATAATCAATCACAACAGGTATAAGCCCCTCGGGGGCGTAAGAAGGAGAGATACATGGCACACTCCATAGCTGTAGTATACTTGCATTTGGTTTTTAGCACCAAAGATAGGCAGCCTCTTATCGTATCCACCTGGCAAAACGATCTATATTCATATCTGGGTGGGATATTGAAACACCTGCATAGCCAACCAATAATAATCAACGGAACGATGGACCATATCCATATTTTGTGCACCTTACCGCGGGAAATTGACATAGCCTCCTTTCTTCGCAATTTGAAGGCAAGCAGCAGCAAATGGGTGCATCAATACCATAATCCACATTTCGCATGGCAGGAAGGGTATGGAGCCTTTTCCGTAGGGTTATCCAATTTGGAGCAGGTGAAGGGATACATCCGTAATCAAGAAAAACACCATGATAAGCAAGGATTTATGGAGGAGTTTAATTCTATGTTACGGGCGTTTGGTTTGATGCCATACTGCGAAACACATTAATTCTGACGCCCCCAAGGGGCTGATTGATTTGCTTACACATTACCCACCCTTACGGCTGCGCCTTCACGGTGGGCTTTACATCTTATGCCCCAAGGGGCAATTGGGTGAAGAGATATGTACTAATCTTTCCCAGTTGAATAAGCCATTGGTGGACAATAAAATAGTTAAAAAT
>CALLHY010000074.1 GCA_938009275.1 uncultured bacterium | reverse complement strand
ATTTTTAACTATTTTATTGTCCACCAATGGCTTATTCAACTGGGAAAGATTAGTTCCTTAGATGATACTCTTCATCGAAGAGAAAATCCAAGTCCAGACCTATTCCAAACTTTCGATAATTGAATTCCTGTATAAATCTTAACCGATAAAAGGATGTGGAATCCACTTCCACTTTTCCAATAGCTCCCGATGTGCTGAATCTGGTTCGTGATTTTAGTGAGAATGGCATCTCCTGGGCAGATATAAATAGCGGGCATAGAGCTAGCATAAAGATAAATAACTTCCTAAACATCTCCCTTTACCTCTCTTATTCTTATTTCTATAGTGGTTTAATGCACTAACATAAGCTCCACAATAAGCAGACATCCACAAGTGAAGGTTACTAACACTATAACTCGAAACCAAGGTACATCAAGTTTTTATGCTGGTTTAGCTGATATAATTATGAAGCTTGTCTGATAGGTCAAACAAGCTTTATGGTGTAATTAGTACGTTAAGTAACTGGAATTTAGTTCAATACAGGTGCAACAAGCCCAAAACAACGTCTTGTCCGATTATTGACCACAATATGGTTCCAGCAGCTATAAAGGTGCCAAAAGCGAACTCCTTGTCGTTATCCCGGATAAAGAACAGGAAGTATAGGATGCCCATAAAAGCAGACAGGATGAAAATGAAAG
The DNA here is from genome assembly GCA_938009275.1 of uncultured bacterium. GTDB lineage: Bacteria > Cloacimonadota > Cloacimonadia > Cloacimonadales > Cloacimonadaceae > Cloacimonas. The sequence goes on along the minus strand of CALLHY010000074.1, from coordinate 53,330 downwards.
GCATGCCCTGCAGTCCAAAAAAGGAAGCAATACCAGTTAGAAGCCATATATCGCCACCTCCCAATCCGTCCTTTCCCCGTGCTTTTTGATATGCCCAAGCAATTAAGATGAGAAAACAAAACACAAATAAAGCTGTCAGCACAGATTCAATCAATCCAACGCTGTTTCCAGGTATAATAGAAAGCACTATCCCGATGAATATCAAGGGAATGGACAACACGTGAGGGATAATCTTATGAAAGGTATCGATGAAAAATATGGGGATAAGGAATGAGAACAAAACGGCAAGCTTAATGAAGCCTATGTCCAATGCTCCATAGCGTAAATACAAGGCAATATATAGAATAGGAGTTAATACTTCAACTAATAGGTGATGCCAGTGTATGGATGCTCCGCATTTTGAGCACTTTCCTCGTAACACAAGGTAGCTGATTATTGGTATATTCTGATAGAAAGGTATCTTTCTCTTACAATTGGAACAGTGTGACGCAGGGAATAGAATAGACATCTTGCTGGGTATGCGATGTATCAATACATTGAAGAAGCTTCCTAATGACGCACCTAAAACCGCAAGGATGATTATTATGATAGTACTCAGGGTTCCTCCACAAAATGATTGTGTTATATGTTGGAATGAATCTTATCTACCATGTGTCGTACCAGTTACGCCGAGGCTGGTACATGTAGCCACCTTGACTCATTTGAATCTCAATCTTGATGGAGTCGGTAGGGCGATAACGTAGCGAGAACTCGGGAATAAGCTTATTGGTGTTGTCTTCATTAAATGATATCTTGTTTCTGGTATCCATACTGCCAAAATTAACAAAATTCAAATCCAAATCGAGCTCTAGCTTGGGGTTAAATTTGTACTTAATATGGTTTGTGTATCTGGAAAGGTAATAACCGTCACCTATTGAACTTGCTCCTGCTTGAAACCCCATGGAATGCGACATTTCCATCTTTTCCATATTTAATAAACTGCTCTGGGTTCCGCGGAATGGGTTTAGGTTAGGTCGTGGTAAATCTATCTGCGCTGCCAAAGGTAGCAGTACTAGAACAAGAGTCAGGCAGGAAAGTAAGCGTTTCATCATCTTTCTCCTTATGCTTTGGGCTCTATACTACATTATAAACTAATATCGTCATCGCGTCAACTGTATATGCTTCCCATCAGTTTGGCCAAACGCTCTACACCGATGGTAATCTGCTCCAAAGTAGAGTATGTGAAATTTAAGCGCAGGCAGTTGAATTTCTCCTGACCTTCAGGATAGAACTTGCTTCCTGGGATAAACGTAACCAGATGATCCTTCGCTTTAAAGAATAGTTTATCGGCATTGATGTCTTCTGGTAACCATAACCATAAGAAGATTCCGCCATTGGGCTTAGTCCACTGTACATAGTTTGGCATGGTAGCACTCAAGGATTCCAGCATTGTGTTCAGGTATGGCTTGTAATAGTCACAAATACTTTTTATATGAGGCTCCATATACCCCCCTGCGAAGAATTTCGCTGCTACGCGTTCTGTTACGCAATCGGGAGTTACATTCACCTTCTGTTGCCACGACACCATTTTGGAGATCATGTTCGCTTCACCCTTGGCAAATGCTACCCGCATGCCTGGCCCCAGAATCTTAGAAAATGACACAATCTCAGTAACTAAAGAGTTGTTCTTCATCTCATCATGAGCTATTTTGAATAAGGTAGGCAGTTCTTCACCGTTAAAGCGCAGCCTGGAATATGGGTTGTCTTCCATCACTAATATCCCTTCAGCTTCACAAAACTTCAGCAGTTCTCTTCGTCTGTTCAAGCTCATAGAGATGCCGGCAGGATTTTGAAAGTCGGGTATGGTATATAAGAACTTAATCTTCTTTCCAGATTCACGCAGTTGATGAACCTTATCATGCAATTTATTCAGGTCTATCCCCTCAGAATCCATCGCTATGCCCTGAACATCGGCATGAATTGCATCAAACACCACTAACGAGCCCAGAAAGGTAGGAGCTTCACAGAGAATAACATCTCCTTCGTCAATTAATGTTCTTGCCATATAATAGATAGCATTTGTAGCCCCTACGGTCATCACCAGATTGTCATGACTAAGATCACTATATCCTTCCCACTTTATAAGTTCGCTTTTTAGCTGGCTGTCACCTTCACTGGCTCCATACTGTAAAACATCGCGTCCTTCTTCTGCAACTACCTCAGCATACAGTTTGCTTAGTGTCTCCTTGGGGAAAGTAGCAGGATTGGGAAAACCACCAGCAAAAGAAATAAGATCCGGTACGTTCTTTGTCGCAGCCACCAATTCACGAATGAGCGATGACTTCATGGCTTTGGTAGTTTGGGAAAAATACTTCTCTATCATCAAACAATCTCCTTTTTTAAGTGATGACATTATGGATATATACGGTAGATCATTCTGGGGAAGGGGATTGTTTCGCGAATGTGATGTGTCCCGCTCATCCATGCAACCAGCCTCTCTAAACCGATGCCAAATCCGCTATGTGGCACAGAACCATACTTACGCAGGTCTAAGAACCACCTATAGTCTTCTATCGGCATTTTTTCTGCCTGCATTCTAGCTAGCAACAGGTCATAATCATCTTCGCGCTGACTTCCGCCAATTATCTCGCCAAATCCCTCCGGAGCAATCAGGTCGTTACCTAAAACCAGATCAGGATTCTGTGGATCGCGCTTCATATAAAAAGCTTTTATCTCTTTTGGCCAGCGTTCTACAAAAACGGGAACAGGCGAACCTTCGGTAAGCATCACTTCATCTTGTGCGCCCAGATCGCTGCCATGCGTAATCTCGCTTCCTTTTGCCCGCAGATATTCTATAACGTCATGGTGCGTCATGCGCTTGAAAGGAGCATCAGCCGCTTTCAGCGCGTCTATGTCCCGCTCAAGTATTTGCAGTTCATTGGCACAGGTATCCAAAACTTTGCGGATAACATATCTAATCAATTCTTCTTGAATCTGCATGTTTTCGTCATGCTCTACCCAAGCAGCCTCGGCATCCATCATCCAAAACTCTGTGAGGTGCTTACGTGTTTTGCTTCTTTCGGCACGAAACACTGGCCCGAAATCATACACTCTGCCCAGGCTCATGATACCTGTTTCCAGATACAACTGACCAGATTGTGAGAGGTATGCTTGACCTTCGTCAAAGTATTCCAGCTCAAACAATGTGGTAGTCCCCTCGCAGGCATTTGGAGTAAGAATGGGAGAATCGAAGCGAAAGAAATTGTTGTTATTCAGATACTCGCAGATAGCAAAATACACAGTGTGGCGTATTCTAAGCACTGCCCACTGCTTGGAAGAACGTATCCACAGGTGTCTATTGGATAACAGGAAGTCTGGGCCATGCTCTTTTTTGCCAATCGGGTACTCGTCAGCAAGCTGAAATACTTCTACATTGCTAACCGATAGCTCATACTGCGCTTCGTTCTTGGGATGTGGCTTCGCTACTCCGGTAATAACAACCGATGATTCCAAAGTGAGCCGTTTTGCTCTTTCGAATGTTTCTTCGCTCATATCCGGCTTAAAGGCAATCGCCTGAATCTCACCGCTGCCATCGCGCAGGATGATAAACACCAGCTTGCCGCTATGACGTATGTTTCGCACCCAACCCTTAAGGCACACTTCCTGCCCGGCATGTTTTGCTATATCTTTAATAAACACTTGTTTCATAATTCCATTCCTACTTGTTTAGAGACATGTTCTTAGCTTGAATCTGACTGATAATCTTTAACGCAATATCCAAAGCCCGGGTTCCGGCTACACCATCAACTATTGGCTTTTTATCGTTAACAATGCAATCGATAAAGGACTCCAGCTCCATGCTAAGTGCGTCCTTGGGGCTATCACTAACGTCTATGGCTTGTATATCCACCAATTGCTCTGGCTTTATGTCTGTAGACCCCATCAGCAATTGAGGCAGGAACTGCATGATATTGGCAGACTTCTTCATCACTCTAACCTGCTTGGCTACAAAATCCATCGAGATATAGCTATCCCTTTGGAAGAAGCGTATCTTGCGTTCTTGCTTCATAGATACACGGGACGAGGTTACATTGGCTATAGCACCATTGGCAAATTCAATTCTGGCATTGGCAATATCGATGCTGGGAGTAAGTATGCCTACCCCGCTGGCGCGTATCTCTGTGACGGGGCTATGAACAAAGTCCAATATAAGGTCTATATCGTGAATCATTAAGTCCAGCACTACCGGCACATCCGTTCCTCTATGATGGAATGTGGATAGCCTGTGAGACTCAATGAACATCGGTTCACCAATCTCGTGCTCTATTTCGCGTATCACGGGATTAAACCGTTCTATATGCCCCACCTGAATCTTCAGGTTCTTTTCGGAAGCTATCTTTAGCAGCTCTTCTGCCTGCACCAGTTCACTGGTGATGGGTTTTTCCAAGAAGATATGTTTACCTGCTAACAGCGCTGGCTTGGCAAGAGCATAATGCGCTGTGGTTGTTGCGGCAATATCCACTGCATCACACTGGGCGAGCATTTCTTCATAGCTGGCAAAGCACTTACAATTTAACTGCTCGGATATCTGTTGCGCTCTTGCCGGATTTTGATCATAGATGCCGACTAATGAGGCATTTTCTATACTTTGGAACTTGCGGGCATGGTGCTGACCCAGATGTCCAACACCGACAACGGCAACTTTTATCATGATTACAACCTCTTTGATAGTATTTTTAGCATATCTTCAGTCATTGAGCTAAGGTCATACTCCGGTTTCCAGCCCCATTCTTCAACGGCAGCACTGTGATCCATAGAGTTTGGCCAGCTATTGGCAATAGACTGCTTTATTGGGTCAATCTTATATTCGAGTCTGAACTCGGGGATATGTTTGCGAATCTCGGCGGATATCATTTCGGGATCGAAGCTCATGGCAGTAACGTTGAAGCAATTACGATGCACCAGCTTCTTAGGATCGGCTTCCATCAGCTCTACTAATGCACGCAAAGCATCAGGCATATACATCATGTCTAAGAAAGTTCCGGCACTGAGATTGCATTCATAGCATTTATTCTTTATAGCTTCGTAGTAAATTTCTACAGCATAATCTGTAGTTCCACCACCGGGAAGAGTTACGTTGGATATAATGCCCGGATAGCGCAAACCACGTGCATCTACGCCAAATTTGAGGTAATAGTAGTCCCCCAAAAGCTCGGCTGCTACTTTTGATATGCCATATACAGTGGTGGGGCGCATAAGCGTGTCCTGAGGGGTATTGTTCATCGGAGTGCTTGGGCCAAAAGCACCTATTGATGAAGGTGTGAATACAGCACCCTTTGTCTGGCGGGTAATCTCCAGGGCATTTATAAGACTGCCCATGTTTATGCTCCAGGCAAGCGGAGGATTGTTTTCACCTTTGGCAGATAGAACCGCTACCAGATTTATAATGCTGTCTATCTTGTATTTGCGCACCACTTCATACATCGCATTGGCATCCAGTGCATCAAAGCTCTCACATGGGCCATTTTGCACAATGTTTTCGGGCAAACAGGGATTGCAATCTGTGGCTACAACAGCATGATCACCATAAATCTCACGTAGGTAAGGGACAAGCTCCGAGCCAATTTGACCGGCTGCGCCAATCACCAAAATATTCTTCATTTACGAACTCCGTTAGAAATAGTATTTTTATAGGATACCTTGTTTTTCATCTGCGGAGCCTTGTCAATTCTTTTATTGCTCACCTATCTACGTGTATACATTATTAAAACCAATTACGAGGGTAATTAACTAGAAACCCTCACTGAAAACTTCAAATGTCATCACCAAAACTTCAAATGTCCAAGTCCGATGATGGGTATATATATCGAGACCATTGCATAATTGGTAATAATGGATTTATCCGGTACCCCGCTCGCTCGGCTGCATCGCCATAATTTATATTCAATCAGGTAAATATGCATATTCTCACGCACCGACTGAAGTCAGTGCTACGACCGGATAAATCCAATGACACCGTTATGTGCAACGGTCTCTTGGACGAATTGTGATCCACTCGATCTGAAATAGAGCCACAGATATCGATTGCTGCATTGTATGGGTAGATGAAATCAGGGATGAAGGACTGCCAGACACAGTCCTTCATCGCGCGTAATCTCAAGTTAGCTGCCTGTGGCAGCCCTCACTCGATAGAATTTCCTGGATGCAGTTTCCCAATGCAGCCAGAAGTTGGTGGTTGTGGTATCAATCAGGATGAATTCGCCATCTGGGCTATCAGACTCGTAGATGTTATACATCGTGGCATTGGGAACTTCATCCCATTCCATAATGGTAGTATCATATATAAGTCTTATCGTAACATTTTGGGGAGCAGAGAGTTCTGCTGTACCTTCGCCTCCCACCGAAACATAAAGTAAGTTTGCGTTCTGGCTACGATGAATAATGTTGCCGGGATACAATATTGCCTCTTCCGGAGTAAATTTCACATAGATTACAGTGCTATCTATCACTCCCTCATTAGGGGTTAGAGTCAATTCACTCTCGTAATCCAGGGCAAATTCAGCCAGTGAGATTTTAAAACCCCAGGATGCTTCCACCCTTAGCACATCCTGCAAATCATGAGCCCAAATGGTATAGCTTTGGGCTTCTGAAACGGTATTAACTGGCAATTCTCCAAAAAAGGGCAGATAATCTACTGAACTGGTGATGGTAGGTGGATATAGGATGATCTCCATTTGGGATAGAGGTTCATCCAACAGAACTCCCAAAATGATGCTATTATCAAATGTAAAAGCAGTATTATTCGAAAGTACTGGCATCAAGCTTCCATTAGCCTCAGCTGCTACATCGCAGGTGATAAAGTAGTATTTTGGAGTGCTATTTACCGTACCATTTAGTCCGCTGAACCCCACATTCACATCTCGCATGTTTAGCGATTCATCGTCTTCTGGATTTTCTGATTGTGGTAGAGCAAAGGATGTTCTTACACTTCCCAAGAGTGTATCTTCCTCCAGCTCGAATTGTGAATCTTCGCTTTCCCAAAGCTGGTAGTTCGATATTCCTGAAAAGCTTCCTCTTAGCTGAAGGGTGAGGGCATTCAGTTGGCTGGGGACATACTGAGTATGTAGAGAAAACATCCCTATGGCTTGCTGCGTATAACCATTGATAAGCACTGGGGAGAATGATTGTCCATCTTGGAATATTACGTTTTGCAAATACATCAAATCTACGCCTTCCATCCATTCATAGGCACCCATATCGATGATTGTATCTTGAATACGGGGTCTGCCCTCAATATCATAATTATTGGGATTATATGCGTTGCTTCCACTGTTTCTGGCTGGTGAGTTTCCGCAAATCCTAAAATCATTGTCTTCATAGTTTGTAAAGAAGGGATAGGTAGTGATGTTATAATTTGTGGCCACCAGAACTGAAGATTCTGCAAAAACTGCGTCATTTGTACCGTTGCTATAGCAGGAATAATTCAGGGTGGTGGTTCCAGTGCCCCAGCCGTGAAGCTGGTTTCCACTGGGAGATGTGTTGCCCCAGAAGATGCAGTTGTTGTATGTAGTATTTGAATTCCAGTTATCCACACCGCCTCCACCTAAATATCCACCGGTGTTTTCCGCAAAAGTGCAGTTAGTTACCGTTACGCTGGAGCTGTTGTTCCTGAGCCCTCCACCTGCCGTAGAACCTTGATTTGAGAAGAAAAGGCAATCATAGTATTGTGCTGTAGAGCTTTGGTTGAATGCTCCCCCTCCTTGTTGGGCATAATTTCCAGTGAAAACTACCTGTCTGACAGTGGGAGAACTGGCTATGAAGTTTACCCCTCCTCCCCGGTGGTGAGGATTGGCAGCATCGGCAGTTCCACCGGTGATTGTAACTCCATTTAACAAAGTCTCTGATGTAAGGCCGGTATTGATATTGGAGATCACATGGTAGCAATTATCTGCTGCATTTCCATTCTCTCCGATATCTCCACTCAGGATGGTCTCGTTTGCCTGGCCACAGCCGAAATTGATGCGCTGGCTCAGTGAGTTCTCTGATCCGGCAAAGCCGCCATATACATCCACCCTTTCCTTCAAGCGGAAATGCATGCCCCGGTCTCCAATGCCCAGCCCATAGTCATAGCTGGGTTTATAGATGCCACGGGCGATCCAGATTTCGTCTCCGGTATAGGCATCATTCAATGCGCTCTGCAGGGAGGTGAAGGCGTCGCTCCAGCTAGTCCCGTCGTTATCTCCTGTAGCGTCGTGCTTTACCAGGATGGTCCTGTGGGTGGGATCGATGCCGGCACTCCATTCATAGGCACCCATGTCTATGATGCCGTCCTGGACGCGCGCCTGGCCTCTGATATCAAACGATTCACTATCATAGGCATTGCTGCCGCTGTTTACGCAGGGAGAGCTGCCAAACAAGCGGAAATCAAGGTTATCTGAATCCGCGAACGCGGGATTTACGTTGATATTGTTGTTGGTGGCGTTATAGGGACCTGCACCAGTCGCGACGTCGTTGGTGCCGTTGGCAAAGTTGCTATAGTTCAATGTAGTGGCTCCAAGGCCTGTAAGGAATAATTGATTACCGCTTAGAGTGGCAGAGTTTTCCCAGATAATGCTATTGTTTATGTTAAGAGCGTTACTGGCAAAATAGCTTTGGCAATAAATACCTCCTCCAGTAGCAGAAGCTGTATTGGCAACCAGGGTCACATTTGTTAGCTGACACTGCAAAGCGTCAGTAGCCAGCCTCAAAAAAATCCCCGCTCCGTTGTTTTGACTTTTGTTATCGTGGATCAGGGTGTTTATAATGGAGGTATTAGCGCCATAAAGATACAAGGCTCCTCCATCTGAAGTGCTGGCTTGGTTGTCTGCAAACACACAATTGACTATCTGCATTTCTCCTCCCATGGCGTACATACCTCCACCAGAGGAAGCATTATTCATCAGTATTGAAGAATTTGAGAAACTGAGATTACAATTGTATATGTAGGCCCCACCACCTGAGGAAGCAGCAGAATTCTCTGATATAGTAACGTTGTTTAAGATAGGAGAACCACCATAGCTATAGTATCCACCACCTCGATTCGCAGCATAGTTACTTGTAACACACAGATTTTGCAAGGTTGGAGAACCTGTATATAGCATCAAACCTCCGCCATAGCTATGAACACTGGCGCCATCGGCATAGCCATCTCGTATGGTAAATCCATCCAGTACCGAGCTGTGATCCAAGGTGGTATCTATGCTATTCAATACTACATGCATACAGTTATCTGTATGATCTCCAAGAATACCGATATCACCGCTAAGGATGGTCTCGTTAGTTTCACCCATACCAAAGGAATTTCTCTGGGTGGGAGAAGTTTCATTACCATAGAAACCTCCATAGATTTGCACTCCTGTTTTTAGACGAAAATGATAATACCTTGAGGAATCACCCATGCCATAAGCAAAACTGGGATAATATGTTCCTTTGGCTACCCAGATCTGATCTCCTGGATTTAATGGTAAATCCATGGCAGACTGAAGTGATTTTTTGGCAAAAGCCCAGCTATTCCCGTCTCCGGAGTCATCAAGCCGGCTTTCATCTACATAAACGATCCTAGACAGGGTTGTGAAAACCTGTTCATTACCGTAGGCGGTAGTGGAGGGATTGACGGCATAGGCGCGAACGTAATAGGTGGTAGAAGATCCCAGCCCGTCGATGGGGGTGCTGAAGATGCCGGTCCCGGAGCCCTCGGAGCTGATGCCGAAATATGATTCTGTGCTGGGATTGGGCGATGTGTTCCACACTAAGCCCCTGGCGGTGACGTCGTACCCGTTTCCGGAAACCACCTCTCCCGCCAACGTGGCAGAGTTTATCGTGATATCAGTAACCGGGCCAGTTGTTATGGTGGGGGGCACAATGACCCCCGTTCCGCTCACCTCAACCTGTTTGGAATCCGCGTAAAGCGCTGAATGGGTAATGGGTCCAGAATAAACCTGCGCACTCACGGGATGAAGTAACACCTGGATAAGTGTGGAAGCCACCGATCCGTCCACAGGGCTTAAGACCAGCTGGGAAGCAAAATCCCTCAACAATCCAGGATCCCGGCTGGATAGGGCATAACTACGGGAACCCAACGCGATCAAGTATCCTTCAGGAACTGAGATCGTTAGATCAGACAGCAGATGAGTTCCCGAAGCAGAATAAGTCTGCACAGCGGAATCAGTATTGATCAAAACGTCTCCAAAACTGGGCAAGCTGGAGACGGAAATACTGATTGTGGGAGGCGTGAAGATGATTTGCGCGCCCACGAGCGGAGCGTTAGTGAAAACGGGCTGGATAGTTGCGCCGATCAGGTTGATGCTGGTGTGATCGACCAGGCTGGGCAGCAGGTTTCCGGAAGCGGAACCAGCCACATCGCAACTGATAAAGAAATACCTGAGCGGGCCTGAGACGGTTCCGCTAAAGTCAGAGAAGCTCAGGATAGACCTTTCTTGCCGGGCACTGGCCGAAAATGAATGTTGGGTTTTTAATGCTAATGCCGGATCCGTGTTTCGGTATTCCATTCCCACTCCCAGCACCAGGTCCGTTTCTGGATCAAAGACGGCATCGTCGCTTTGCCACAGCTTAAAGTTTGAAATGCCGGTAAAATCACCACTGAGGGAAACATCCAGGGCGTTGAATACGCAATCCCTGCCGTCCGACTGCAGGGCAAATCTGCCGATCGCCGTATCCACGAGCGTGTTGGAAGCCGGTGAAGTAAAGGCAGCACCGTTTGTGAAGCTCACGATCACGGGATCATAGGCCGGATCCGTATCCGCCGTCCATTCATAGGCACCCATGTCGACGGTGTCGTTTTGGACACGCGCTCTGCCGCAAATATCCAACATTACGGTATTGTAGGAGTTATTGCCAGTATCACGAGCAGGTGAAGTTCCGTATAAGCGGAAATCCTGGTTTGCTACCCCTATAAATTTGGGATCACTCGTAATAGTGGTGCTGGATGCATTCAATGATCCTACCGATATGATAACATCATTTGTTCCATTAGCATAGCAGCTGTAATCCAGATCTACAAAATTCGAAGTACCGCCACCTACTGCGAATTGGTTTCCAGTAGTGGCTGAATTTCCCCAGATGATACTATTTTTCAGGTAAACTCCGCAATTGATATAACAGTTTATACCGCCACCCCAAGTCGCACTGTTTGAAGCTATAGTGGTGCCAATTAGTGTGGATTGAGACGAAACCATGTTCTGGATGGCTCCACCAGTGAAAGCTGTGTTCTGATATAGCAGACAGTTGACTAAGGTAGGAGATGATGAACTGTGATTTGAAAGGGCTCCTCCATATCTGCCGTAGTTGTTTTTAAACACTATATATCGTAAATATGGTGATCCGCTGCTATTAAACATAGCTCCCCCAAAATTGAGGTGATTCGCTTCAGAGGTGTTGTAGTTTGCATTACCTCCTGAAATGGTAACTCCATCTAATACAGCAGTGTTGTTTAAGGCAAGACTGCTGGGATGATAAAACACATGGTAGCAGTTATCGCTGGAGTTACCGGTTGTTCCAATATCACCGCTTAGAATGGTTTCGTTTGCTTCACCAGGACCGTGGTTGGTTCTCTCGATCAGATTTGCCTCAGTCCCCGCGAATCCTCCATAGATACTAACATCATTTATCATGCGGAAATGATAAAAACGGGGTGTGTTGGTAAGATCGTAAGCAGAGCTTGGATAGTAGGTGCCTCTAGCGATCCAGATGCGGCTGAAGGGGACAGCGGCGTTCAAGGCTGACTGCAGAGATGTGAACGCGTTTGCCCAACTGCTTCCGTCGTTCAAGCCTGCGGCATCGTGTTTTACATAGATTATATTGCCCGAGGGATCGATGGCATCATAGTATTCATAAGCGCCCATGTCGATAATGCCGTCCCGGATCCTGGATTCACCCCGAATATCTGTGGGTTGACTGGTATAACTGTTGTTGCCAACATTGACGCAGGGAGAGTATCCGATCAGGCGAAGATCGTTGTTGTCCCCATCCACAAAGTAAGGATCTGTTGTGATGTTGTTATTGGTCATAGTGATAGTGGAGTTACTGGAATTTACCGAGCTGGGATCAAAACAGGAGTAATTAAATTCAGCGCTGGAATCCAGCACATAGATGTGCTCAGGTCCATCACCCTTGATGATGCTGTTGTTAAAGCTCACATCAGAGGTAGAGTGGCCGGGCCTGGTGAAGACTAACAACTCCGAGCCAGTGGGGGCCGAGTTTGAGTTGAAACTGCAGTTGGTGATCGTGATCCCCGGGCTGTCCATCACCTCCATTGCCCCCGCTGCAACTAAAGCGGAATTGTTTGAAAACACGCAGTTGCTAAGGCTGGAATTGGGCATACCGTGCAGGGTCACTGCTCCAGAGCTGTACCAGGAATCATGCGTGGAAGTGTTTGAGATAAAAGAGCAATTCGTGGCTTGAAAGGTTTCCACTTCACCCCAGCAATATATAGCCGCGGTGCCGGTAGCTCCTGAACCTGGATGGGACGAGTTGTTCTCGAAGATACAATTACTCAGGTTCACGCTGATGTAATAGGCAAATATGGCTCCGCTTTCCGAAGCTGAGTTGCCGGTAAATGTGGAATTTGATACATTCAAAGAGCCAAATCGTTGCCATATCGGAGTACCGGTGTTGTTGGTGAATTCGCAATCCGACACACTGACCGTGCTATACTGGCCATGCACGCCATTACCGGCATTGTTGACAAACTTACAATTATCGATGATTGGCGAGGCATAATCATGCACGCCGATTCCCGCGCCGTTGTTGGCCGTGAAGATCACGTTGCGGATCGTGGGGGAAGACGCTCGCCAATTGTAGATTCCTGCCCCATCATCTCTCGTGCCGTGTTTTATAGTAAATCCGTCAATTACAGCGGAATGGTCCACCATCGGAATCAGCGAGTGTGATATATTGCCTACCACAGAATAACAGTTATCGGAGTAATCTCCGGGTGTACCGATGTCGCCACTCAGAATGGTCTCGTTAACTCCACCCTGACCATAGTTGCTGCGCTGGGCGACAGAGGTTTCGGTACCCGCAAAGCCACCAAATATCTCTACCCCCTTTTTCATGCGGAAGCATTTTTCTCTGGGATCACCAGGGATATCATACATATAGTCTTTGGTGGGATAGTAAGTTCCTCGTGCCACCCAGATATTCACACCTTCCATGGCCTCTTCCAGAGCGGTCTGGAATGAGGTGTAGGCATTTTGCCAGCTGCTGCCGTCGTTTAAGCCCGGGGCGTCATGCTTTACATAGATCATGTCTTGCACCGGGTCCGTGCCCTGGGTCCATTCGTAAGCACCCATATCGATGATCGAATCCTGGACTCTGGGATTATCCCTAACATCTATCACAGTATCGTTATAGAGGTTGTTTCCGGCATTCACGCAAGGTGACACGCCCATGATCCGGTAGTACGGACTCAAATGAAAAAACATGGGATTGCTGGTGACATTGTGGTTTGTAGCGGTCAGGTTGGAAGCGCTCACATACACATCGTTGGTGGCGTTGCCATAGCAGGAGTAGTTCAGGGTGGTCTGGCTTCCGCTGGTCAGATATAACTGCTTTCCCACGGTTGAGGTGTTACCCCAGATGATGCAGTTGTTGATGGAAGCTATGACGCTGCTGTTATAAATAGCCCCGGCATTGTAGGTGGCGCTGTTGCCGGCAATGGTACAATTTACATAGCTGAGATTGCCATACCCCGTGTTCCAGATTGCCCCTCCGTTGGTGGCATTGTTTTCATAGAACAGGCAGTTAGTGTAGTTTACGTTGCCGGAACCGTTATACTTCACAGCCGCGCCCGTAGAAGCGTTGTTTTCATAGAAAGAGCAGTTGATAAAATCCATGCTGCCGTTCCCAGAATAATCTAGCGCCCCTCCGTTTACAGCTGTATTATCATAAAACTTGTTGTAATTGAACTGCTTGGTACCATTTCCGGCTATTCTAACGGCTCCACCATAGGTGGCTGAATTCCCAAACAGTTGACAGCCGCTTATTAGCAGGTCGGAGTCGTTTTCGCTGATAGCACCCCCATACACGGCATTGTTGTTGGTTAGAACCAGTGCTTCCAAATATAGCGAAGCCTCGTCTATATATATCCCGCCTCCATAGTTTGCCGGGTTGGATGCTTGGGTATTGAAATTGGCGTTTCCGTCCCGTATCGTGAAGCCATTTAATACCACATCATGGCTTAAAGGAAAAGCAGCCGGGTTATAAACCACATGATAGCAATTATCTGAAGTATTACCTTCCACACCGAGGTCTCCGCTCAGGATGGTCTCATTTTCCTCGCCAAAGCCAAAACTCGTACGTTCCGAGAGGTTGTTTTCCACTCCGGAGAATCCACCATACACAGAAACTCTGTCTTTCAATCTGAAGTGATTGTAGCGCTCGCCGCTGCCTACCCCATAGTTACTGCTGGGTTTATGTGTCCCTTTTGCCACCCAGAGCTGATTTCCAGCCCGGGCGTCATCCAACGCCGTTTGCAACGAGGTATAAGCGTTTGCCCAGGAACTTCCGTCGTTATTCCCAGTGGAAGCGGAATTTACATATACAATCCGCTGGGCAGGGTCCACTCCCTGTGTCCATTCGATAGCACCCATGTCAATGGTTCCGTTTTGGATCCTGGTCTGGCCTCTCACATCATAATCGGTGTCACAATACAGGTTGTTACCCGTTCCGTAACACACTGAGGTGGCATAGAAGGTAAAATCATTCAGATCGGCATCGATAAAACCCGGATCAGAGGTGACGCAATTGGTGGCATTTATCCAGCCCGTTTCCAATTGCACAACGTCACCATACAATAGGTTTGAATAGCATGTATATTGAAGCTGAAGGTTGAAGAAACTGAGAGCTATTTGTTTACCATAATACCCATTGGTGATTTGGCTATAGTAAGAATCATTGCCCCACACAATGCAATTTCTGATAGTGGCGGTAGGAATTGAAACCGGATGACCGTAGAAACATAACCCACCTCCCGAAAAACCTGCAGTATTCTTACTGATTGTGCAGTTGGTAAATAAAGGGGTCCCACGCATCACATACCCCCCGCCGCCATCATAAGCAGAATTGTTTATAATCAGACAACCTTCCATAAACAACGTTGAATCGACACTATAGAATCCCCCGCCATCTCTGGAAGCATTGTTCTGAATGGTAGAATTGCGAAACTCAACGGTGGAGTTACTAAAAAACAATGCCCCTTTTTGGTCTGCGAAGTTGTTCATTACGGTGAGGTTTTCAAATCTCGGGTTATTGCTAATATTACAGATACCAGCTCCATTAACATGGTTTGACCACACGTCAGTATTATCACCATAGCCATCCCGAACGGTAAAACCATCCAGAATTGACGTATTGGTGAGTGCCAAACCACTGGGATTATAGATTACATTGTAACAATTGTCTGTGCTGGTGCCAACCGTTCCAATATCGCCACTTAGGATGGTTTCGTTGCTTTGACCGTGCCGGAAATCCGTCCTCTGGCTGACTGCTCTTTCTGTGCCGGAGAAGCCGCCATAGATCGCCACCCCGTTGATCATCCTGAAATGATTGTAGCGTACACCGCCCAGGCCATAATCATAGCTGGGTTTGTAGGTCCCTTTGGCCACCCAGATCTGATCTCCGCTCACCGCCGCATTCAAAGCGGATTGCAAAGAAGTATAGGCATTGGCCCAGGAACTTCCGTTGTTGCTGCCTGTAGCAGCATGATTTACATAGCGAAGCGCACGGGTTGGCTCGTTATCAGTAGCAGAAAGGTAACTCGATCCACTAAGTATCAAAGTCGTTAATATGCCTGGAAAAAGCCAGCTAAGCTTGAAAACTCTCATTTTATTCTCCTGTAAGGTTTGATCTTTATGTAAGCTTAGTACCACGGCACAGCCACTGAAGAGGTACCGCGGATCTCAGCTCCGCCATAAAGTAACGCAACTGCCATTCCAATTACTGTCTGATCAACATGATTCACATAAAATACTGTCTGACAGTGTAGTATCGTTACATATCCAGCTCTGCCTTGAGATTTATATTGACACGTATAGCGTTTTCGCTAGCGATGATGCAATAATCAGCGAAAACGCAGGTATGGATATGGATGAATTCAACAAAGAAACATCGGGCTTGAAATCTCGTGCCCGGGCGGAGCAAATCAGGCTGTTGAGCGAGAGGATCGATCAGGCGCATAAAACCTCCCCGGATAAACTATTCGCCCTGTTTGACGAGCTGATCGGCTGTTACCGTGAGGATCGGAATAGCAGTCCGGAGCCGTCTGATGAAGTCAACCTCAGCGTTGCCAAATCACTGATGAGGGTATTCTCATACATCAGGGCCAGTTCCGATATTGCCGCGTTTGAGAAGTACTCGTCCATGTTTGATGAGTTGGAGCCCACCCTCCAAAACCCACTGGAAAAAGCCAGAATCTTTCAGACCTTCGGCTTTCTTCTCTGGCTGAAAAACGACATGGACGCGTCGATCCGGTATCTGAAAGAGTCACTGAAGATTCTGAATGACAATGAAATCGACGACGACATCCCGGAACGCTATACGAATCTGGGCTACGTATACGAATATCTGGGTGACTATCGCAAAGCAGAGAAGATATATCAGGAAGGTTTGAACTATGCCAAGAAACACAACTATGAAACCGCTCTGATCCAGGCCTACTCTGGAATGGGACGCCTGAACCTGAGGCTCAAGCGCTACAAGACCGCCATCAAGTATCTGGAGCGCAATCTGGACCTGGTAGATGATAAAGATCAGATCGTTGAGAGAGCCACCATCATCACTAATCTGGCCCATGCCTATCTAAACCTCGGGCAGATAGACAAAGCCCTGGACCTCAATCTCCAACTGGATAACGCAAATCTGGAGCAACTGGATCCCGAACTGCATTCATCCATCATCCTCAACATCGGGTGCTGTTACTATGACCAAAAAGACTACAACAGCGCCAAACCGTACTTTTTACAAGCTCTGGATTATGCCAGAACCCACAACGACGCACCCCAATTGATCTTTGCCCTGATCAATCTCGGCAAGGTATCCAGGCAGGAGAACGATCTGAACACCGCCCTGTACCAGTTTAAAACCGCGCTTGAACTGGTGGAACAAACCCAAAATCTGGAACAGCTGGCTATCGTCAACGAACAGCTTGGAGAAGTATATTTAGGCCTGGAAGACTATCATAGCGCCCTGGCAGGTTTTGAACAGGCCATCGCCTGCGCGCAAGATACGGGTGTCTCAAACTTTGCCGGCAACCCATACGCAAGAGCTGCCGTATGTAGTGAAAAACTGGGAAATTTCGAACAAGCTTACCGGTATCTGGCCCAAAGCCTTGAGCTTCGGAGTGAGGGTGAAGACCAGCAGGATATTCCCGACGATGAGATTAAGACCAGGAGAGTGATCAGCTCCGGCAGGAAATCCCATTATATGTTTTCGGATGGTATCTCACTGATCTCAAAAGAACTAAGTGCCAAAATCGGATTTTCACTGATCGGAAACAGCAAAGAGATGCAGGATGTCGTGGAGAAGGCATACATCGCTGCAAAAAATGACGCAGTGAACGTGATGCTATATGGTGAATCAGGTACCGGCAAGGAATTGATCGCCAGGCTGATCCATCACAGCAGCCGTAGAAGCGATAAACCTTTTGTGGAGGTCAACAGCGCAGTATTTACCACAAGTCTCGCGGAGAGCTCTCTGTTCGGTCACAAGAAGGGCGCGTTTACTGGGGCCAGTGAAGCCCACCTGGGGTATTTTCAGACCGCGCACAACGGCACCCTGTTTCTGGACGAGATATCTGAAATGCCCCCAACCATCCAATCCATGCTGCTGAGAGTGTTGGAAGCCAAACAAATAAGACCTCTGGGCAGTAACGCTACCATAAACGTGGATTTCCGCCTGATCTGCGCTTCCAATCGGGATGTACGTATGTTATCAGAAGACAAGAACTTCCGCTTCGACCTGTATAACCGCGTCAATTCCCTGCAAATCCATCTACCTCCCCTCAGGGAACGCAAATCGGATATCCCTTTGCTGATAAACTACTTTATCTCCAATCTATCCTCTCAGATGAACCTAAAAACTCCATCGATTTCCCGCAAGGCCCTCATCAAACTTTGTGAGTTTGATTATCCCGGCAACGTTAGGGAGCTCAAGAACATCATCCAGCGCCTCTTGCTATTTGGCAAAAAAGAGGAGATTGACGAGGAAGATATTCTCCTGGACCTGGGAGAAGGCAGCAAATTAGATTCTGAATTGGTCAGCCTGGATCTCGAAGAGCACGAAAAAAAGCTTATCGTCATCGCGTTACAGCGTTCCGGGAATGTGGCATCCACAGCAGCCAGACTGCTGGGAATATCACCTTTCGCTTTGGGCAGGAGATTGAAAAAGTATAATATCAGAACATCGTGATCATCAGACAGGGCATAAATTGGGAATGTGCAAATAAAAGAATGCGCTCAGTCCGGGCTACCAAAGGAGTCACACTTAAGAAAGTGGTACTCGAACCAGCTAATAGTCGTATTATTTTACAGCCATTTAATATGGACTATAACGTCCAGATTATAGACCCGGATCAGGGTTTGGAATTATATCTGATCGGGATTTTGTCACTTCAGTTGCGCCTTTTTAAACTCGACTGATTTCGGCAACCCCCTCGGATGTCCAAGTCCAGTCCAAAATCGGCCTAAATTTGAAGAAACAGTGATAAAAACACGTCCAAAAACGTCCAAACCCTCGCATGTCCAAGTCCAAACATAGTCCATCATATCTCCACACCACATAAGGCTTTATCCCCATTTGTCCAAGTGAGTGCCATTTGAAGTTTGGGGTGAGGGTTTATATTAACAAATGCCGCATGCTTCTTCCCTCCAAACAAGCAACCCTATCATGCCTTATACCAGTGTTTATTACTGTTTGCTTGCCTGCACGAATAGCCCTGTCATGGCCCTATAAATGTAGAAAGACAGGGCAATGGGTTCCAGGATATTGCACCCAGAGAAAGCTAATTTTTTGATAATATTCAGGCCCCGCCTTCCAGCTTATCCACTGCTTCGTTTAAAGGCAGAACTTCCAGGCCGAGCTCTTGCACATGCCTCTTCACAAACCACCATTACTGAGCTTAACCTCGCAGGTCTCCCATCCGGTGTATACGTATGCCGGGCAAGTATCGGAAATCAAGTGCTTAGCAAAAGAATCACAACTATCAAGTAAGGAGAATACCATGAGAAAGGAAATAACAGACCTATCAACATCATTACTTCATCACTATTGAACCTAAACACTCCCGCAATTTTATCTTGACATACATACACACTTGCAGATTATATGATTTGTGTGTAAGTTTATGAAGCAAGGATGCAGATAGATGGTTTTGTAGCTTAGGCTGCAAGTGTCTAATAACTAAATTCTACGCACAAGGGAAGAACAATGTTATCAAACAAGTTGTTGTTTTACGTTGTAGCCATATTGCTGTCATTTGGTAGTGCACAAGCCCTAAACGATATGCCGCTGTTGGCGGAACTATCAGGAGAACATCCACATTCAGCATTTGGATATACTATGGTGTCGCTTGATTTCAATCATGACGGATACGACGATTTAGTTGTACTTTCTGCCGGTTATGGCTATGAGTATCAAGTAAGCCCTGCCAGAGGCAAAGTGCACATCTATTTTGGCGGGCCGGGCTTTAGCTCGAGTACACAGGTTGCATTGTCTTTTGAAGGGGATTATCCAAATGGAGAGGAAAGAAAGGTTACTTCTGTTAAAAACATTGGAGATGTTAACGGCGACGGTTTTGATGATCTCATGATAGTAGACACAATTCCCAACTTGTCCGATAGTACAAGGTACATGTATTACTTTGGAGCAACAAGCGATTTATCTACTCCCAATAGGATAGATATCCCACAAGTGAATGAAGTTATATACAAAATTGATATGCTCAATGATGTTGACGGGGATGGGTATCATGATTTGGGGATATCATACAGCATCAATAATGTGTTATATTTCGATATCCTTTGGGGGGGATCATTCCAGCGGCAAGTGATCCTATCTGGGGAAGGAAGTTGTTCTATTTTGATGTCAATCATCGGTATCGGCGATATCAACAATGATGGAAACCATGATTATGCCATAGGATATCTTGGTGAGCAACAGGGAGATGTTCAATACTCTACCGTCAGAGTGTATTATGGAAATAGCAGCAGAGTGTTTACGGATTATATACTTATTGCTCACACACCAAATTCTATAACGCGGAGATGTAAGCCTCTTGGTGATTTAAACAATGATGGTTTCGACGATTTCCTTGGTTATATAGACAGTTCTGGAATGAATGTTTGGCTAGGATCAAGCTCTAATATTACTTTATGTCCAATCGTAAGTTTATATCCAATATACTATGGAAACGATCATCTCCGAGGAGTACACTATGGAGATTTCAATGGTGATGGCTTCAGCGATGTGGCTGGAGCAAGTTATAGTTGGAGACGCTTCGCTGTTTGGCTTGGAGGAGTAAACATGGATGGGTATGCAGATTGGCAAAAGATTAATAACATCGAAAAATTCGGCTACGATGTGGCAGTTGGAGACTTCAACGGAGACGGATATGACGATATTGCCGTATCGGCTCCCATGAATGACTGGCCTGCTAGTAGTTTCACAGGATATGTGTTCGTTTACGCAGGGAACTCTGGCATGGTTGGCAATGACGACCCGCTTGCGCCTTCATTAACGGATGGTATAATAATGCATATTAGCCCCAATCCTGTGCGTAAAGATGGTTTTGCAAAAATATCCCTCAGTGGCGCAGATAAATACAAGGGAACACCTGTTAAAGTGGAGGTGTTTAACATCAAAGGTCAAGCAGTCCACCAAACCGAAACACCCCAATCCTATCCGCAAGATTATAGTGCGGAGCTTAACCTTTCAGGCTTACCTTCGGGAGTATATCTCTGCCGGGCTACTATCGGTAAACAAGCAGTTAATAAGAAAATCACAATCATTAAGTAAGGAGTATACTATAAAGAAAGAATATGTATATAATGCTTGCCATTCTGCCCCCAAGCATACAAAAAGGAAGCCACAGCCCAATTCACATCATTACTTCATCACTATTTAACCTAAACACTTGCGCACTTATGTATTGACATCTCCACACACTTGCAGATTATATGATTTGTGTGTAAGTTTATAAGACAAGGATGCAGATAGATGGTTTTGTAGCCATGCCTGCATGCTATTATTAACCAGGATTTATGCACAAGGGAGGTTTAACATGAACAGATGGCTTTATGTTCTTTATGCAGCATTGTTATTGCTGCTGTCAATTCCACTGTGTTCCACAAACAACATGGAATTACTTACTACAATGACAGGTGAATTTGTTGGAGCAAAGTTAGGCAGATCAATGTGTAGCATAGATTTTAATGGAGATGGGGTAAGGGATCTAGTTGCGCTGGAATCACAATGGAACCCCAATGGGGCTCTTGATACCAGCATGGTATATGGGAAAATAAACTTCTACTGGGGTGGTTCTTACTTTGATAACATTGCAGATTATGCAATTCCAGGTACATATAACAAGCAGTATGCAATGGGAAGGATAGTAAACGCAGGTGATGTAAACAACGATGGGATAGAAGACTTATGTTACTGGGGTTCAGAACAAAACCAAGAAAAGATATGCATCTTTTATGGACGGCAAGATCCAGTAACGACACCGGATGTAACACTTACCTTTCCGCATACTTCTGTAGCTAGGTTTGGGTATTTTTTTCCACTTGGAGATATCAATAATGACAACCATGCCGATATCGGATATGTAACGATTAATGCCGATTATCAAAATGCAATAATACAAGTATTGGATGGTGCGACGTTAACATCAACCTTGTTATGCTCGGCATATACCTTAGGTACTCTTGGTAGCTCTGTAAGTGGTGTTGGTGATGTTAACAATGATGGAATTGCCGATTATCACATATCACGTGCATTCATTGCCGGAGACAATACACATAACAGCCTTAGTTTATATTATGGTAGTAATCTATTCCCAATCTGCGACAGCCTGGTTATTAGTTCGGATACGAATAGTATCATATCACCACAAGCTTGTCCTTTGGGTGATGTTAATGGCGATGGGATAGATGATTTTGTTAGCTTCATGAATTGGACAGGTGCTAAGGTTTGGCTTGGTTCATCTTTTTTAAACAGTCAGTGGGATTTTGTGATTGACGATATCTTCACAACTTCCGACGGTTATGACTTAGTGCATGGGGATTTTAATAATGACGGTTACGAAGATTTCATGGGGTCAAATTATCATTATGGTGGTGATGATGGCAGGGCTTATGTGTGGTTGGGTGGACAAAATCCAAATGGAACGGTTGATTTAACTATCCCAAGCACAGTTGGAGTAGCTGAGCAGTTTGGCTGGGCAAAAGCTGCCGGGGATTTTAATGATGATGGTTATTGTGATGTGGCAATTTCGCAACCCTACGCTAATCCCGCCCCATTGGCAACCGCTGGCAGAATCTTCATCTATCTTGGTAATGCCCAATTGGCAGATACAAGCGTAGCGGTGGAGGATAACATTGTCCCCTCTGTGGAAACTCTATGGGATATAAATATCTACCCTAACCCGCTTAGTAAAAATGGAAATGCCATTAAAATAGAATTTGCAGGTGATGGATATCGCACAGCGAATAATCTCACACTTGAATTGTATAACATCAAGGGGCAAAAGATGGGAGTATATACTGTAGATCAAATAGGGGCTGGAAAGACCACATGGGAAACGAAGCTGAACTTAAGTTCTGCCGGTGTATATATAGTAAAGATATGCGCAGATAATAATACACTAACAACCATAACATTCACACTTAGATAAAGGAGAAGGTGTTATGAAAACAAAAGCTGGGCTAATAGATTGTTTGTTATTTGTATGGAATCTCCATTTAGGAACTCAGGCTGATGGCAGAACAGTCTTAACCGGTAACAGATTATAGGCTCGGTATTTATCCCACGTAACAGTAAACCTCATACATAATTGAAAGAGCCAGTGCTACTCATGGGCTCTTTTTTTATTTTCAGGCATTATTCTTCAGTGGTTATTGCCTCGGCAATAGCAGCTAAGCAGCTCTATATCAGTTGCAACTCCTAATACGCATTCAGTTTCTCAACTGCTTCATCCAAGGGCAGAACAGCAAGGCCCAATTCATGAAAATAAGCCATTAATTCAGCAAAAACCTCCGCAGGGCAATTGGCTCCATATTGGTTAGTAGGATCGCCGATTCTATGAAAACCAATAATGATAAGGCTTTCATGATTTGCAATGCCCCGCACCACTCTGTCCTTTATTACATCGGCAGTCCATCCCGATTGATAGGGTAAGTAGCCCAGATTATACCTGTCAATTGGCTGATACATAGCAAAATCACTGCTCCCACGTACATTGCGGTATCTATTATATACAAATTGCAGATAGACATCTGGTATCTTCCCTCTGGGGATAGCGAACGAGCGAGGCGCCAGCCCCAAAGCCAGCAAGTTCAGATAATCCTCTTCTATAGCACTTTCTGCCTCGAGAGAACTGAGCTCAGTCAATTGCTCATGTCTAAGCGAGTGTCCGCCTATTTCCCATTGATGGTTGTTGTACAAATCCACAATCTGCGCAGCACTCATTAAACCACTTAAGCCAATATACCCGCTATTCACGAAGCATGAGCCACGATAGTGGTATTGATTCATTATCGGTAAAGCTACATCATACACGCCACTATGCTGATCATCAAATGTAATGCAGATAATGGGCAATTGGCCTGGCTCAACTGCCACAAACCTGCATCCACTTAGCATCCAAAAAATAAACAAGGATACTAACAACAGCTTAGCTCTATAAGCCATAGCTTAGCCTTGCCTGTAGCCCTAAGTTGTGAATGTATTTCTTGTTGCTGCTTTCTTCCAAACGATAGAATAGCCCAAAACTATTGATAGTATCTATGTTCCATTCACCTAAGATGTGATAACTTGTCCATCTCTTTGAATCAACCTGGTTAAGAGTAATCCCCGGACTAATGCTTATATCTCCAATCTCCCGGCTATAGGACAATCGCACGTTACTAATCGCAGAATCTGAGATATCAGGTTTTGTGTAATCCCCGGCGATAAAGAACTGATTACAGCTATCTGGTCTGTAGGAAAGCTCAAGTAGTTGCACTACTCCATACTTTGTTTCAGATGCAGCCAAAGCAGGAACAAGGGATGCTGCAACCTCTGAATAGCATTCCAATTGTTTAGCTTTTACTAACAGCCTAATGGCTCCCGTATACACTGGTCGGCGCCAAAATGAATCTTGAGTTCTTGCTTCCTGGCTTGTTACTATAGACAGGCTATTGTTGTGCTTGTTCCAGGTTTGTTTAGCAAGGGCAATAGATTGATTCTGTTTATTCCCGCCCCACTTCAGCTCCAATAAAGTAGAGCCGAGCAAACATCCTATGCCTAAGCCATTGAACCTTGTTTCTCTATACAGAGATTTGTTCTGCGTGGCATATACTATATGCCTGTTTGCCAAAGTATTTCTCTTTCCGTAGCCCTGAGGTGTCGATTGTGCACTGGAGTACCATGATTTGTAGGTATAATCCAGATGAATGCTCTCAAGCTGTAGATAGTTTTCATCAAAGTCTGCCTGGTTAGTAAGCAGGAAAGACAAGGCAGTGCTATTTACCTTTAGAGAATCCAAGCCTAATCCGATACTATAGTACTCATCCCATGAGAGCTTTTTTCCCGGTTGGGCATTATTTACAAAGCCGTTGTTTACCGAATTCCAGTTAAGGTATAATGGCAACTCTATGGCATAGGCAGCACATAGCATGCTAAAGAAAAGGATCAGCACAGATACCTTTAGCACGTTATGTGCTAAATGAAGGCTCTGGAGAAATGCTTTATCTCTTAACTCAGTTCCCCTCTCAGAGCCGTTGATAGCCATCATCTTATGATATTGCTTTGGGAGTTACTCCGGTTTGAAGAATTTGCCGAACTTGATAGCTTATGGCCTCGATATCCATTTGTCCCTCTGAGGCCAGCCATTGCCAGATAAGGATATCCATTGTGCCCACCAGGAGAATCGCCAGGGCATGAGGATCAATAGGGTTTATTCTCCCAGTTTCTATCGCTGTTTTTGCAGTGTCCACTACATGATCCAAGTATCTCTGTTGGGGATTGTAGCCGGGATTTCTTCTGGAAAAGCTTTCGCTTTGACGCACTTCTACAGTAATAAATCTGGCAATATAAGGCTTTTCTTTTACCAGCGCAACATGGTGGATAAAAAAGGCATATAGCCTGTCCATGGGGTCTGTAATGGATTCGGTTTTCTTTATTATGGAATCTATCTCCGCGCTTATTACTTCGCTCATGCAGCGTTGTAGCAGATCGTCCTTGCTCTCGAAATATAAATAAACGGTTCCCATGGCAACCCGTGCTTTTTTTGCCACATCAGCTATCGTAGCCGAAGTTGATCCTTTCGTAGCAAAAACTTCGATTGCAGCGTCCAGAAGCAAATCTCTCTTGTTGGTTCTGCCCGCTCTCCTATTCAATTTACCATTGTTGTTCATCGTTACTCCACATAACTCAGATTTAGGTAAACGCAAACGTATGCGATGGCAAAACTTTGTCAATTCCTTTTTATTGATACACAAAACAAGGAGTTTAAGCCATCTCTTGGATTGGCATTAGTTTTAATGAGTGCTGTTAGTAATAATTCACTCAGACATCATATCTTTCAAATTCTGCTTATTCCCTGCTCCTTCCTTGCTGCTATCCTGTGTCGAATACAGGATAGCAGCAAGGAAGGAGCAGGGAATACAAATGTAAAGAGAGATAAAACAATTGATTTCAATTGACATAATATCTGTATTCAATTTTCAAGAACATAGATTTGGCAAGAGGTGACAAATGACAAAACAGAAAGTTTTACTATGCGTTACAGGTGGGATAGCTGCCTACAAGGCAATAGATTTATCCAGCATCCTTATAAAGCAAGGCTATGATGTGCAATGCGTATTAAGCCGCAATGCCACTAACTTCGTAGGTGCTTTAAGTTTTGCAGCCATCACTCATAATCCTGTGCATGTGGACATGTTTGACGATCCCGATCCTATAGTTCACATCAGCCTTGCGGATTGGGCAGATATTATTGTTGTAGCTCCCGCCAGTGCAAACATCATTGCCAAAGCCGCACACGGCATTGCCGACGACCTTATCTCAACCATCCTGCTGGCTCACACCAAGCCCGTGCTATACGTACCAGCCATGAATGTGCACATGTGGGAAGCCAAAGCTACACAAGAGAATGCAGAGATATTATCCCGCAGAGATAATCACGTGTTACTGCCCGATACTGGTATGCTGGCTTGTGGATACACGGGACGCGGAAAGTATCCATCGAATATTGAAATAGTATTTGCCATAGAAACCTATCTTACTCATGCAAAGGACTTATGCGGGAAAAGAGTATTGATTTCAGCAGGAGCCACGATTGAATCCATAGACCCAATGAGATACATTAGCAACCGCTCGTCTGGGAAGATGGGCCTTGCCCTTGCAAGAGCCTTTTCGTTGCGGGGTGCCTTGGTTACATTGGTTTACGCCAACATAAGCGAACCTATTCCTCACTATATAGACAAAGCAATTTCATGCTGCTCGGCAGAAGACATGCGAGATAAGATTATATCCGAATACACTGCATCCGACTGGATAATAATGTGCGCTGCGGTAGCAGATTACCGTCCTGTTAGCACCTCTGAAACTAAGCTGCCCAAGGATGAAGCCTTATCTCTGAACTTGCTATCCACACCCGATATCCTGAAAGAACTGGGCGAGGTAAAGCAAAATCACCAGAAATTGATAGGCTTTGCCGCTCAAACGGATAATATGTTTAGCAAAGCAGTGGATAAATTCTACAGGAAAAAACTGGATATGATTTGCGTTAATAACATCAATGTAGCCGGTTCGGATAATAGCGAACTTTACATAATTGGCAATATGGCCGGTGAACCTAAGCTGAAAGAAGATGAGAAACTAAGCGTAATCTCTTGCAGTGATAGTAAATTCCAAATAGCACACCGCATTGCAGACTCCATAAGTAAACTATGAGCACCATTCTCATCACCGGAGCAAATGGACAGGTGGGCAGCTTTCTTGCCAAAGCGTATCAACAGGAAGGTCATAGATTAGTCCTGTTTTATCATAAACGTAATGACCGGCTAAGCGGTTTGGCCACCGACATTAACTGCTATTTGCAAGCAGTTGATCTATGTAACTACGCCATGGTTCGAGAAGCCACTAATGAAGCCTGCAAGCATTTATCCAGCGCACCAGATGTTCTTATCCACTGTGCAGCTATGCGAAGCTTTGATGCAAAAGCTTTGGCAAGTTCTGACCCGGCTGTATTTGGCCAGGTGTTTAATACTAACTTCTACGGTGCCTATAACATCCTGCACACTGTGCTAAGCAAGATGCAGGAAAACGGCTTTGGTAGAGTAATACTAATGGGAAGCGATGTTAGCAAAACTGGTTTGGCATATGGCAGTGCTTATGCCGCATCCAAGGCCGCAATGATAAACATGATGAAGAGTGCTGCCAGGGAATGCAAGGCTGACAACATTGCTATTAATGCCATCTCCCCCGCTCCTATAGACACCAACCTGGAAGAGGATTATAGTGGAGAATACCTGGAGTTCCGCAAAGCATATTTCGCCAAATACCTCAGGGATAATCCCGGAGCTTCTTTGGTAAAGATTAATGAGATAAAAAGAGTAACCGATTTATTGATGGATGCTGAACTGAATAACCTTAATGGTCAAGAGCTGTTTCTCAGCGGAGGAAATATATGAAACTTAGCAAATTATACCTGATACTAGCCCTTAGCATTATCCTGTCCAATGCTTTTGCCGTGCCATTTATGGATGGTGAGAAGCTTGTGTTCGACGTTAAATATGGCCTGGTAAACGCTGCCGAGGCTACCCTGGAAGCCAGAACATCCAATTATCAAGGAAAGCCAGTTTGGCACCTATCTACAAACGCCAGAACCCATAGTTTCTTCGATAAGGTGTTTAAGGTTCGTGACCGAGTGGAATCGTGGTGGGATAAAGACAGACTACTTCCCTATAAATTCGCCAAAAACCTGCAAGAAGGTAAATATAGACAGCATCGTGTGCACATCTACGATCATGCTGCTGGTAATACTACATATCAGAAATGGAGCTTTTCGGACAGCCGTTTTGAAAACAGCGTTATGGATATGCCTGCCAATACCCAGGACATCCTTAGTGCTTTCTACTACGTACGCTCTGTCCCATTAAGCGTAGGTAAATCGGTTTATGTGGATATTACTGCCGATGGCAGAGCTATGAAAACAGAAGTAGTAGTACATCGCAGGGAAACGGTAAAATCTATCTTTGGCAAGGTTAATTGCTTGGTAATAGAACCCAAACTGCGTGGAGAAGCTGTCTTTAAGCAAAGCGGAAGAATTCTTATCTGGCTTACGGACGATGAATACAAAATCCCCGTGAGATTGGAGAGCAAAATTACCATTGGTAGCTTTGTTGCCACGCTAAAAAGTGCTTCCCAAGTACCCCTTAAAACCAAATGACAAATACTGATTTACTCCAGCTTAAGGCCTACAGCTATCACCTCCCCCCGGAGCTGATCGCGCAAGAGCCCATGCCAATGCGCCGTGAATCACGGCTTATGCACGTAAAGCGTAAACAGGGCAGCATTGCTCACCGCAGTTTTAGCGAAATAGAGACACTGCTAAAGCCTGGCGACGTATTGGTATGCAACAGCAGCAAAGTGTTCCCTGCTCGCCTTTTTGCACATAAAGAAAATGGCACTCGCATAGAAGTTCTGCTGCTGCATCAGATGGAAAACCAAAGCTGGAAAGCTATGATATTTCCTGCCAAACGGGTAAAAGTACCCCAATGGCTGTATTTTTCACCTAATCTAAAGGGCTATATCGGATTATCAGATTCAGAGGGTTTGCGTGAGATTAGCTTTGAATGCAGCACTTCCTTTTGGGACGAAATATATAGTATTGGACACATGCCATTACCGCCATATATTGAACGCTGCGACACTCCACAAGACCAGGAGCGTTATCAAACGGTTTACGCAAAAGAGATAGGCTCTGTGGCAGCTCCAACGGCTGGGCTGCACTTCGACAAACCGCTTTTGGGTGCCCTTAGCCAAAAGGGCGTTGAGATAGCCGAAGTAGTACTGCATGTTGGTATTGGCACTTTTAGACCGGTAAAAACCGAGCTTATCACCGACCACGTTATGCATTCCGAATTGGCATCTGTATCCCCTGCCACTGCTGGGATAATTCAAAAAGCCAAAGACGAACATCGCCGTGTGGTTTGCATTGGCACCACCAGCACCAGAACGGTTGAAAGCTTTTGG
Source organism: uncultured bacterium (assembly GCA_938009275.1). Taxonomy (GTDB): domain Bacteria; phylum Cloacimonadota; class Cloacimonadia; order Cloacimonadales; family Cloacimonadaceae; genus Cloacimonas. Next base: position 23,840 of record CALLHY010000074.1, on the reverse strand, counting down.
GTAGATGGAATTATGCAGCACGGCTCCAAATGGACAGATATATTTATCTACCCTGGTATACAATTCAAGGTTGCTGATGCCCTTATCACCAATTTTCACCTGCCCCAGTCTACTTTGCTAATGATGATCTCAGCTTTTGGTGGTTATGAACTTATTATGTCTGCTTACCAGCAGGCCATCGACAATAAATACCGATTCTTCAGCTACGGCGATGCTATGTTTATTGAGGATTGAATATGAGAAACTTCTACTATTACGACAAGATCGATAGCACCATGAACGAATACCTTCGCTTGAAAGAGCTTAGCTCCGACCCCATCTGCGTGCGCGCAGGCACCCAAAACGACGGAGTAGGCAGAGGCGACCACATTTGGCTTTCACCCTATGGCGGCTTATGGTTCACCTTCGATATCCAATATGCAAAACCAACCCCCTCCTTCGCGCTCTTTACCGGATGTTGCATTCATAGCACTATGCAGCAGCTATACAGTCCGCTTGCCGGAAAGCTAATGATTAAGTGGACAAACGACCTCATGTATGATGGGAAAAAACTGGTAGGCATCCTCTGCCGTCACCAACCCAGCAGAAATCTTTACACCATAGGTATAGGGATAAACACCAACAACGATATTGCTCCGGACTTAGGCAAGTTTGGTGCCATAAGCTTAAAGGACATTTTGGGATTTGAGATCGCCAACGATTATCTATGCAAAACACTTATCAAAGCTGTGGAAGACCAATGCCAACAGATTAGTAATAGCACCAATTATCTGGCGTATTGCAATGATAATCTCTTTGGAAAAAACCGACAGGCAAAGCTGGAAATATGCGGCATTGAGATGCAAGCAGAGATTATCGGCGTAGACCCCACCGGAGCTTTGGGAGTTCGTAAAGAAATGGGAGAGTATATCAGCGTCCATTCCGGTTCTATCATCGAACTGCTGGATTAGCTACATCATCGTAAACAGTTCACCATCGCTACATCTCATGCACATAGCTATCATAGCCGTACACCGCTGGCAACAATCCTGCTTCCACCGCCTTTTTCACACTGATGCAGGGTAGATTACGCGCATAAATCTCTTCACGGCTTATGGTACGCAAGTTTATACTGCTATCTGCCTTTGCCATTAAGTACATCATTTTCAGGTACATAGCACTCCACGAGCGCACCGGACAATCGCTATTCTCCCGCAGAGCATTATAGCGTATGCGATACAGATAGAGATCATCTTTGTATGCGCTACCCGGATTCAGTGCAAACAATGCAGATGTGATACTGCCAATCCGCTCATTTTCCTGGGTTAGCCTCGGATAGGTATTTCTACGCGCGTAGACCCTTCCCAAGTCTTTACAATAGCAATATACCAGGCCATCCACTTTACCTGTGTACCCCGCCAATCCATATTGAAATCTTACTTTCATGTTCTCTCCTTTTCTTTGTCGTTCCCGCGAAGGCGGGAATCAAGTTACATTAACGTCTAACTCTTAATGTCTAACATTTCACTCTCTCTATAGTAATAAGGGGGGACAAAACTCCACTTATGTGGACAAAAATGCAAAAAACTTTCTCACTCATCTCTTATTCACTGAAAAAACCGCTGGTAACCGCATCGTGATCCCCGGGTGAATCCCAGGTCGCACTCGGGAATCACGAGGGATTTACGAGGCAATCGCCCGCCATTTGTTCTATGATACTCATAGTAAGATAGCATGCACTAAGCACCGATACAAAGAAATTGATTGACCGATGTTTGAAATCTCACAAATTGCTATAGTCTATGCCACTATTGTCTTGCCTATTTTTTTAATGGGTTCTTCGCTCCAGTAGCATTGTTTATCTTTTACGATATGCTCCAAATAGTAGATCACCAGTTCAGGGTCTTGTTTTGCGAGTTGCTTGAAGTAATAATCCACTGCACGGTAGATAGTCGCGATGCTCTAGCGAGTAAGATTTTTGGTGCAGCGTAATATCTCTGCACCCTTGTATGTTATCATAGCTTTGTGAACCAAAAAGGATAAGAACATGTATGTGAAAATTGGTTTTGCTTGACAGATAGTATAACCCTAATTTCTGGTGAAATAATTGAAGATATTCTCAAAACATTGTGGAGGAACAATGAACAAATGGTTTCTGATAGTGATTGTGGCGTTGCTACTGTTAGCAGGTTGCACAGCTAATCGCACAGCACCTCAAACCAAGACACCCGAAGAGGTATATACCGGGCTTACCACCAAGGTAGCCATTTTGCCCTTGAAAGCTATGGATTCTCAAAGCAGATACGTTCAAAAGATACTAACCGTTCGTGATTTAAACATGGCTTTCGATAATCATGCCAAGTATGAACTGATTGATCTCGAAACTGTTGCCGAAGAATTTAAGCAATCCGGCTACAAAGATGTGGATGATCTGGAAATTGAAGAGATGAAAGAACTGGCAGAGATTACCAAAAGCGACGTATTGGCAATGGGAAATATAACCTCTCTGCGCAGCGACATGTTTGCTATTTCCATGCGTTTATATAGCTCCAGAACCTCCGAACTAAGGCAGCTTAATTTTAATGTTACCAAGTATAAAGAAGAGCGTTGGGCTACTTTGGAGAAATCTCTGATCGGTGAGCTTGATACCTTTGTATCCAATGAGATTGATAAGATATTTAACATCGCCACCAATAACTATGCTGTTGGTAACTACAGCGACGCCGAAGCCAATTTGAAACTTGCATTGGGGCTAAATCCCGATCTGAAAGATGCGCACTACTATCTTGGTGCAACCTATTTCAAGTCCGGCAAGATGCAAGATGCTGTGTTGGAACTTAACCAAAACCTAGCCAAAGACCCAAACCACCTTGCCTCACTGCAAATGCTGATGGACCTTTACGAGCAAACCAATCAGCCCTTAATGCGCTTGGAAGTAATGGAAAAAATAGCCACAATGAACGAAGATGAAGAGCTGTGGCTTGCCATTGCCAACTTATATGTGGAACAAGGAAACAATGCCAAAGCTGAAGCAGCCTTGCTGAAAGCCATTGAGCTTGATCCAGATTATGCCGTTGCGAAATCACGTATGGCATTATTGCTTTATGATCAAGGCCGTTATAGTGATTCAATTCCTTATCTGGAATATGCCTTCGATCGCTTCCCCGAAAATGACTTGGTGTCTCGCCGTCTGGCAGTTGCTTACCAAAAGTCAAATCGTATGGATGAAGCTATTGCCAAGTATGAACTGCTGATAAAAAATAACCCTCAGAATCCACAAGCATATCTCAGCGTTGTAGGTTTATATCGCATTCAGGCTTCTGAAGCTACTGATCCCAAAGTTAGTGCTGCTATGAACCAAAAAGCCATAGATACAATGAATGCACTTATTAAGCTACAGCCTGATAATGCGCTTTCCTATGTTAACCTGGCTACGATTTACTTAACTCAAAGCAAGTTTAACGAAGCTGAAACCAATTCAAATCTCGCTTTGCAAAAAGACCCTACCCTATATCTGCCATACATATATCTCAGCACTGTAAGCCAGAACAAGGGAACCATGGAATATAACCGCTTTGCTGAGCTGGAAAAACAGGCTGCAAAAGCTGTGGGTAGCAAGGCTAACACCCTTAAGAGAGACAGAGACAATGCCCGAATTGCTGCTAACAATCATTTCCGTAGAGCCGCAGAACAGCTTAATGCCGCCAAATCACGCACCAGTGAAGGAGAAGTGATAAACGACATAAATACCAGGTTGGCACGCGTAAATCAGCTTATAAGCCAGTCTTCAGCATACTAAGATCATATCCAATCCTATAGGTGGATTGGAAATATATATAAATGTGAGAGCCCAATTAATGGGCTCTCGCTTTTTTGTCTGAAATTACAATTCTTAATGCCAGCCTAATACTTGGAGAACACTCTAGTTTATCACAATGCTCATTGGGACTAACTCATTGTGTAGATTTTTCTGTCGATACTACTGACATACCCTACAGCCCTCTGCCTCTACAACCCAGATATACCATAATCAGGTTTTCATGGAGGTTATGAATATCGGATTGGCAGACGGCATTTAGATATTCGCACAAGAATAATACCAAGACATTGATGCAATTGGCCAATGATGATTACTGCCAAACTAAATGCCCCGATGATCTTCACCGGGGCATTGTAGCGGATACTTTGGGTTTATCCTATATCTCAGTTCTCTTATGTCTATTTCATCATGAGCATCTTATTGATGCTTTTGTGGTTACCCATCGATAGATTGTAGAAGTAGATGCCTGAGCCAACCTGGTTTCCGCTTGAATCAGTTCCATCCCACACGATTGAATGTTCACCACTGGGTAAATCTGCATCCACAAGAGTTTTAATCAATTGGCCTTTAAGGTTATAGATGCCAATCTTTGCTCTTCCTGCTGTCATGGCATTGAAGGCAATGGTGGTGCTGGGATTAAACGGATTGGGATAATTGCGAAGGTTGGTGATCTGCAATGGGGATGTGAGGTCTTCATTGGCCACATAAGAATCCGGAGCATCGGTAGTAAATCTAATTGCCAAGCCCGCAGTTAAGTGTGTGGCAGTTTGTGGATAGGTGTTCCCATGTGAATAGGTTAAACCTCTTTGTTGTGTATGATCTTCGATGCCTACGGTACAGTAGTTGGTAGTCATGCCAGGATTGTCTATAGTATGATATTGAAATACTATATCGCCATCTGTACCAGTTCTGGGATACAGGATGACCTGGAATTTCTCGAGTGATGCATTCTGAAGTAAGTCTATAGTATATTGGTTGTATGCGTCGTTCCACTCCACGATGTAACGATTGTTGGCAGCATCATGCCAATAGCATATACGCATATCGTTGTATATCGTAGTAAGTGAATCAACGATCACTTTCATACCCTTAAGGTCATCCCAATATGGGGCAACCAAGGCATCGGGGCCAAGAGCAGCAGGAATGTAATGATTGTTAAAATCTACCATATCATTAGCACCAAAAGACATCCAACCATTAGTACAGATGGTTATGCTGTTGTAATCCACGCCATAATATTTGAAGGTAAAGGGCAGGTTTATTACTCTGGAGCCATCATCGTTGTTCAGGAATACCGTGCCATCTCCCCCATCGCGTGGGTCTATTTCCACCCAGTTATATGTAGGGGTTTGAGGAAAGCCCAGATCGGTGGAATCATAAGCATAATACCCATAATCATCCGGCCCGGTTGGTGACGTAGTGCTTGCTACACCTGCGGTAACAGAATAGAAGCTTGAATATAGATATCCTGTTCCGTTTGATACTTCAAACCTTAGAGGAATGTTTCTTCCATTCCAAACGTCTGAAGGTAATGTAATAGTAGCGTTGAACTCTGTGCTTTGACCAGGTTCAAGATTGCCTATCGGAATGAGTGTTGATTGAGCTGATGCTGCTGTGGTTAACGAATTAACCTGCATACTGATGTTGTTCATGGTTACATTTCCAGAGTTGATAACTGTGAATTGCACCTCGTTTTCCATTCCGGGATTCACCAGACCTTGATGTGCTATAACTAGCGGCTTTGCTCCACCAGTAATTAACTGGAATTCATGTTTAGCAGTGGGATTGCCAAATGTGATAACGAAGTTTACGCGTTCACCAGGCATGATGCTACCAGCCACGTTAAAGGCAAAGTTGATGTTAGCTTCTGCACCCGATGCCAGAGAGGCAATGTTCTGGCTGGAGGTGGTGAAGCTTACACCTGGATATCCAGAAGATATATTTGCAGTTATGTTACTAAGAGCACTGGTGCCAAAGTTCTTTACCCCAATGCTTAAGTTGTGGCTTGTAACTGGATTCAAAACCGTATTGAGCATATTATTACTAATCACGCCAATGGTTGATGTCTCTTCAAGAGTGAGAGTGCGAACCAAGGGAACATAATTCGGTTTACTAATCGTGATGCTCAAATCACCTGTCTGCTGTGGATTTATGGGAAGAATCCCAATTCCGTTTTGCACCGTGGCATAGCTGAAATCGGTTCCATTTTTGGTACCGCTGATCATAGCTCCATTCAGAAAGCTGCCTTCCACGCGGATGTAGCTGTCACTCTGAGCATAAGTTAAACCGCCTTGGATAACAGATTCGGCAATTGTATTGGGTTCTAGTACCCACATATTTAAGCTTGGATCGCTTAAGATATTATATACATGGTAGTAAAAGGGCACATACTGGCCGGGGGCGATATCATTGGGGAAGTTTTTGTAAAGCTCTAGTTTGCCTATCAATACACTGGTACCAAAACCACGTACGCCGTTGTCATAGATACTGCGGAACGCACCACTGGATATTGAATTGTTAAATCTGGTTTTTGTATGCAAATCTGAAGGCCCAACAAAGGCCACGCTTCCGCCTGGAATGGCCATGGAACCCATACGCATCCATCTTTCACCAAAACTGGGATTAACAGAATTGGCAAAGTCACCCGTATTACAGACAATAGAAAATACAATCGGCATTCTCACACCGCTAATCGTGGTATTTAGATCAGACATGTGGAAATAGGGATAATGCCAGCCATTGGCATCACCCCAACCGCGATAGCTGATAAACTGGACGCCCTGGTTAATGGCAGATACAATATTCGATGTACCGGGATAACTGGGTGGGTAAAACACTGTGTCAACCTGGGCATAGCCGGTATTTAGCATCTTGTTGCGCAGCCAGCGAGACATGGAAACAGGCGTGCTGGGACGTAAGCCACCTTCAGCGTAGTTACCTGCTACTACAAGGTTTCTCTTCATCCAGGCTGTGTTATTCATAAATGGGGTCTTTTCATGATATATGGTTTTATTTGCCATGGTTACAAATTCACTAAGGTCAGAGAAAGAGAATCTGCCTACCAGCATCTCTGGGAAGTAATCATCACCTTCGAAGGTTACATAGTATTGGTCATCAGCATCGTTTTCTGAAGCATATTCAGGTGATGGATAGAAATTGGTAGGAATGGCAAATGTGCCATTCACGTCGCCCCATAAAAAGAGGTAGTCACACTTATATTGCTGATAGTGAGATGCAACAAAGTCCTTAATCTCTTGTATTGAATTGCCAATATCAGCTTTATTAACTACATATACATCAAAACCTAATGATTTCTTCCAGTTAACAAAGGCTTGCTGATGATTGGCCAACTGGGCATGGCTGATGATTAACATTTTGGGACGGGCAATGGTGATATCACGCAGGTAGGATGTATCATAGTTATCTGCCAAATACTTATAAGCATCTACAAATGCACCGGAAACGGTTTCAGGAATAGCAACAGGATCGCTGCCAATCAGCTCAAAATCTACTTCTGTTAAAGTGCGGATAGTCTCTGAGTTTTCCAGCTGTGTTTCTATGCGAATTGTTACGCCTCTCATCTCTCTAAACTGGAAGTTTTTTGCAACGCTTAAGGCAGATGCCACACGTTGTTCCTCGGTATATAGGAAGCTACCACTAGTGTTGTATACATTCCACTTCATGCGATTTATCTGAAGTTCGGCATTGCGGAAGGGGAATGCATAAGTTTTGGTGATAGCCGGAGTAGGAGCAGAAACGTCGCCTTCGGCTAAATCTGCTTCTTGAGGTGGCATAGGTGTAAGTCTTAGTTCCGACAGATGCGCACGCATGCCAGAACCTGTGGCTTGATATTGCTCAAGACCAAGTGCTCCTAAGATACTGATACTTAGTAGCATTATTATGGCTATATAGCTCTTCATTAGGTCCTCCCAAAGTATTCTACATTTGTATAAAGCAATATCTCTTCCAAGTCCCATAAAGAGTTTGGCAAAGTTCTTTGATTATTGGCTGTTTACTTGCATCACCTTGAGAAATCGTGTTTACGCTATAAATGCTAAATGCACGAAATAGATAACGGATTATTATTACTAAGATATGAGAGTGAAACTGAAACTATATACAGCACTTATCCTGATGCTGCTTAGCTTGGGATGCGGAAAAAATAACGTTCTGGATCCTGTTACCCCCGAGCCTGTTAGCCTGAACTTTGGCACCGAAAGCACCCTGGATGTGGTTACCTGGAATCTACAGCTATTCCCCCGAACCGATACCGATAAAAGCGCAATAGCACAGATGATTACTACTATAGATGCAGACGTAATCGCCTTTCAAGAGATTATGAACTACAATTCGTTCATGGAAATGGCAAGCATGTTGCCGAATTACAGCGCTTATGTATACAATGCCACTTCGGACTATCGACTGGGATTCCTGTATGACAACAGGACTATAACTGTGAAGAATAATTACACTATTTATAATGGCCAATCAACCCCCTTTCCCCGCCCTCCCTACGTTTTGGAGATTACCTGGAAGAACAATGACTATTACATAATAAACAACCATCTTAAGGCATATGACGATAATGTGATCGTAGAAGGTGATTCCTGGGATAACGAGTATCGGCGCAAGCTTGCCTGCCAAAAGCTTCACCAGTATATCTCAACAAACTTACCTGATGAAAAAGTGATTGTCTTGGGCGATATGAACGACCAGATAGCAGACCCGCCAGAATACAACGTGTTTTTATCCTTCATAGATGCACCGGATGAGTATCTTTTTGCCGATATGCCCATAGCCCAAAATCCAAATTACTATAACGTTTCTTATCCCAGCTATACCAGTCACATCGACCACATCCTTATTACTAATGAATTGTTTGAAGACTTTGCCGCTACCGATAGCTATTGCAGAACCATTCGCGCCGAAACGTGGTTCAGTTCATTAACCGAGTATAAGAAGTATGTTTCTGATCATAGACCAGTTGGCATAAGGCTGGCAGAACCGGCAAAGTAGTATACAAACGTTCAAGTAGTAATGCCTATCTTGCCTGTTACATCGGATTTACCTGCTCCCTCCTTGCACGAAATACTTATGAATTACTCATGAATTACTAATGGGATGCGTATTTCATTAGTAATTCATCCGTAATTCGTGCAAGCAAAAAGCTAAAGAACAGAGGTGTTCCTTAGCTTATCAAGTAAGTGCTTAATGATTATCAGTAATAAAGGTCTCGTTTACCTGCCTTCATTTCTGCCAGTTTATCCGCTACCGATTGCTTCATATTATCGTCTTCAATTTTGGCTGTCTCATTCTCAATCAATTTCAGTCCCGCATCCAGAGTACGCTTGCTGGAGAAATCATAAAGATACTCGGCAAAAGTTAGCAGGGCATTAGGAGTGCAGAAACGTTTTACAAAGCCGGGTACGGCAAACTCCATAAAGTGTTCGCCTGTTCTTCCGGCACGATAACAAGAGGTGCAGAAAGAGGGAATGTAACCCCCATTGGCAAGCTCGTAGATTACATCATCCAGGCTTCTGGTATCCCCAAGCACGAATTGGCTTTTCTTCTTGGATTCATCGTCCTTATGGGCGTAGTCGCCCACACCGATACTGCTGCCGGCATCTATCTGGGAAACACCGTAGCGCAATATCTCATTGCGTACAGCTACCGGCTCACGGGCAGTAAGGATCATTCCGGTATAGGGTACGCTAAGCCTTAGTATAGCAACTAACAGCTTGAAGTCCTCATCGGACACCTGATAAGGTGGGTGGGTGCTAAAGTCTGTGCCGTTGGCTGGTTCAATGCGGGGGAATGAAATGGTGTGGGGGCCAACTCCGAAACGCTCTTCTAAGTGAATGGTATGGTATAATAGACCCATCACTTCGAAACGCCAATCGTAAAGTCCCATTAATGCACCAATACCCAGGTCGTCAATTCCAGCCTGCATAGCCCTGTCTAAGCCATCTAAACGCCAGAGAAAGCTGCTTTTGGGTCCCTTGGGATGCAGCTTGTTGTAAGTAGCTTCATGGTAGGTTTCTTGAAATATCTGGTAGGTTCCAATCCCCACTGATTTAACAGTGCGGAAACCTTCGATGTCAAGAGGTGCCGCATTGATGTTAACGCGGCGAATTTCACCTTTTTTGTATTTGGTATCATATACTGTTTGCACTGTTTCAGCGATATACTGAGGACTATACATCGGATGCTCGCCATAAACCATGATAAGTCGTTTGTGCCCGGTTTCCACCAGGGCTTTGGTTTCGGCAATAAGGTCATCATGGCTAAGGGTGGCGCGGTGGCACTCTTTGTTAGACATGCGAAAACCGCAATACACGCAGTCATTGATGCATTCATTCCCCACATACAAGGGAGCAAACAGCACTATTCTATTACCGTAGATTCGCTCTTTTAGTTCGTGAGCGCCTTCTAAAATCAATTGCCTGAGTTCGGGGTCTTTTACGCTAATCAGGGCAGCCGTTTCATCGGGATTTAGCCTTTGCTTATCGAGTGATTTGGCTATTATCTCGCGTATTCTACTTTCGCTGGCGTTTTTTTGTGCTGCCAGCAAGGTTTCTATCTCTCCGGTAGGAATAAACGAGCGAACGCCTTCAATGCTAATCTTCATGTATGTCTCCTTTTTCAATCTTCAAGGTTGAGGTCTTTACCTTCACGGATGGTATTTGTCCCAGTTTGCCGGAAAAAGCACCCATATCGGCAATGTTAAGCTCCATGATGATGAATATAACCGATGCTCCCCAATCCCGCATGGGATAGCCTACACGCAGCAGAATATGCTGAGCGTAGCTGTGTAGTAACTCGGATACGGGATGGAAAGCATTTTCAATATCTTCCACTATTATACTTACCACATGTCTTTTGGGAGGCATTGTCCAATCCTTCGGCTTGCGAAAAAGATGTATGCAGGCTATAAGAGGCGAAAAGAAACTTTTCACCCTTGATGCCAGAAACAATCTCTCATCGCAGGTCTTTCTTATTCTGAAGGACAGCATATCTGCAAGCTCATTTCTTGGCAAGATAAATCTTAGCGTTCTATACATATTTGCTAGTGTATCGATATCGTCTCCAATCACTCCAGAATAGTAGTAGGGAAAAACACGCTTGACAGATATGTGCAGTTGACATTCATTGCGCATAGCATTGTAACTTGTTGTTATCTTTACCATTAAACAAAGCGAAAGACTTATGAAAAAATTAGCTATACTAATCTTGATAATATCCCTGCATATACCCATGTTTGCCGATGACTTCAGTTGGTTTTCACAAAACGATTCCAGGTGGAAATCTGAACGATTGGGCAGCAGCAGATCTTCCATTGGTAGCAGCGGTTGTGTATTGAGCTGTCTATCGATGCTCTTGAACAACGAAGCTACCAATCCCCATATGACACCCAACCGCTTAAATGACTGGCTGAGGAAAAATGGCGGCTATTCTGGCTCCAATATGCGATGGCAAGTACCCGGAGAGATAGACGGCAGTGGATTGGGCTTGGAATTGGTTGCTCAAAGCACAAAACGTAACGATTGGGAATTTCTTTCCGGGGAATTAGACAAAGGCAACAAGGTTATAGTGAAAGTTGCAGGAAGACGTAGTCATTGGGTATTGGTTACTAAACGTGAAGGCGATGCTAACAAAGCAGAATCCTATGTGGTTAATGATCCTGGAATGACCAAATTTGAAAAGCGTACCCTGGGTTATTGGGGTGGCTTCCGATCAGCACGATCCTATTCAGGAAACTGGCTAAACGAAGAAGCCTTCGATTTGGAAAGCGAGATATATGTAGTTCCCGTTCAAAACGAAGAATTCTTTTTATACGACATCCACAAGCTACCTCACCCAGCTGATGTTTATGTTACCCTTGAGAATAAGCTCCCGGTTGACATTTCTGGCTATTTTCTATTAGGTATGTTCGATGCAGATGGCAAATTCATCCGTACGATAGACTATGAATATAATACAGTGACGGCTAACGGCACCCTGGATCTGCTTTACGAATTACCAGACGTAAACCCTCTCAACAAAGAGAAGCAAAATCTGCGTATTGTGTATAGCAAATACTTCTCTGATATGCCCTCAATGTACGACACAACCTCTCTGGTAGACAAAGGCGTTATCAATCGCACTGTAAGTGCTGAGAAGTAGCACACCAAAGCACAAGCACAAATATAGGAGTAATCTCCCATATTTGATATTAATGTCTAGCCTGTATTTTCAGTAAAGTGCTTTAACCAATATCGATGGTTCCAATCTATACATGGAACCTTTTCCCTCGAAGAAATGGTGGTCTTTTATCAGATGGATGTTTAATGATGTCCAACTGAGTGAAATATTCTTCTCGGTATTGGTAAGCTTAGTAACTGCTTTCCGGTACAAACCGCCATGAGCATAGGGACACGGTAGCTTTCCCCTAACAACTTCAGTTTCTACTTTGTAGATGCCATCGATAACAATGAAGCCATCAAAAGTGCTGAAACTGGCATCTGTGAAATACTGCATTCTATCTGCAATATCTTCTGGAGAAAAGCCCAATGCTTCCAGCTCTTGTTCATCGGCAGCAATGATGGTGTTCAGGCTGCGTTTGTCCTTTCCGATAAATCCGTTGAGAGTAATTGCTCCCGGGAGCATTCTTTTGCGTACGCGAAGTTCCTGTGGTGTTTCTTTCATTTCATCATCCAAAACTGTCGTAGTATATTTTTTCTTTGGCTAATCCGTTATCCATTAATGCTTTGGTTACGGCGTTTATCATGCCCGGACTTCCACATAGATAGGCCTCTGTATTTTTAGGGTCTCTTATTGTTTCTTTAAAATATGGCATCACAAAACCTGTTTTTCCACTCCAATTATCGTTGGGGTCTGGCTGAGATAAAACCGGTTCATATTTGAAATCCGGAAATACATCTTCCAAAGCCTTAAACTCATCGGTCAGATATAGGTCTCTTACAGTTCGTGCTCCAAAGAAATAGGTCATCTTTCGAGTGGTGCCAACAATCTGTAGATGCTCTAAGATAGATTTTATCGGTGCTTTCCCAGAACCTCCTGCAACAAAGATGATATCTGCATCTGTTTCACGTAAGTAGAAATCACCATAAGGGCCGGTTAAGCTAACTTTATCTCCTACTTTCAGGTATTTGTGCACCCACGTGGTACAAATACCATCAGGCACATAGCGGATTATCAACTGCAACGCATCATTAATCTCTGGCTTTGATGATATTGAATAGGCTCTAACAACGCGCTGTTTCATTTCGGGGTATGGCTCAGTTTCTAATTGTACGTATTGTCCCGCCAAAAAGTCTATCTTCTCGCCATCATCGAATTTGAATGTAATTCCTTTTATGTCATATGTGTAGTCAATAATCTCGGCTATAGTGGCATGATAGCGTCGGATGTTGAAGATGGAACTGGGAATTTCGATACTGATATCGCTCTTAACTTTTACCTGGCAAGCCAGACGAATATTGCCTGCTGCCAGTTCTTCCTTACTTAGCAGCGGTCTTTCAGTTGGTAAAACAGGGCCGCCACCAGACAATACCTTGCACTTACAGGCCGCACAACTTCCCCTTCCACCACAAGCAGAAGGCAAAAATATCTGTTTCTCAGAGAGAGAGCTAAGCAAGCTGCTGCCACCGATTACCGATACATCACGTTTTCCATTAATATCAATTTTGCATGTTCCATAGTTGCTTAGCCAACGTTGGGCCAGAACCATAACCAATGCCAGGATGGTGCTAATTGCACTTAGAATGGCGATATCTTTTAGTATCACAAAAATCATGCTGTCACCTATTGAATCTGGACTATGCCGGAAAAACCGACAAAGGCCAATGCCATGATGCCTGTTATAATCAAACTAATGCCAACACCCTGCAAGCCAGTAGGCACAAGTTTTTCTTTTAGTTTACGCCTGATAGCGGCCAACATAAGGATAGCAAGCAACCATCCCAGGCCACTGCCTGCGCCAAATGCTATGGATTGAAGGAAGCTGTAGTCTCTAATAACCATAAACAGGCTAACACCAAAGATAGCACAATTCACTGTTATAAGCGGAAGAAAGATACCAAGAGTGTAGTACAGAGCAGGAACATAACGCTCGATAACTAATTCCAGGAATTGCACGAAGGCCGCTATCACTATTATAAATACTATGAATTGCAGATAAACGATATTAAAGGGAACCAGTACATAGTTATAAACCAGCCAATTCAATGCAGCAGTAACGGTTAGAACAAACATTACAGCTATACCAAGTCCGAAAGAAGATTCCACCTCACGAGACACTGATAGATAAGAACACATCCCTAAAAAATTGGTCAACAGGATATTGCTGGTAAAGATAGCCGCCCAAAAGAGAACAAATGCGCTAATATCCATCTTTTACACCTTCGCTTTGTAGTACTTAACGTTAATGAACCATATCAAAAGGGCTAATATAAAGAATGCGCTGGGTGCCATAACCATTATTGACCAGTTTGTCCACCAGGCCCCCAATACTTTGATGCCGAAGATACTGCCAAATCCAAACAGCTCACGTATGAAGCCGATAACCAGAAGTACCAGCGTATAGCCAAGCCCTGCGCCAATACCATCTATCATAGATTCAAAAGGCTTGTTTTGAGAAGCAAAAGCTTCAGCTCTGCCCATCAAGATGCAGTTGGTAATAATCAAGCCAACGTAGGGACCAAGTTGCTTGCTGATATCTGGAAGATATGCTTTAAGGAATATGTCCACCATTATCACGTATGAAGCTATAACGAGAGTTTGAACCATCATCCGCACACTTCGTGGTGTCCAGTTTCGCAACAAAGATATCGTAAATCCCGATAGTGCCAGAGAAAAGATAACGCCCAAGCCCATTATGAGGCTATTCATCATGAGGTTTGTAACTGCCAGCGCTGAACAAATACCAAGTATCTGCCTCCAGACGGAATTCTCACGAAATGCACTGGTAACGAAGATTTCTTTTAATTTCATAGCTTTGCCTGGCCTTTAAACGCATGATAGATGCTGTTAAGCTCATCTCTAAGCATTTTGGTTACACTGGCTGTAGTAATAGTTGCTCCGGTTACTTGTTGAATCTGAAGTGGATTATCGGCTTGCTTACCTTCGGGAATGAGCTCAAAGCTATTCAGGTAATCTCCTGCTACTCTGTCTTCTTTCACTATGCGTATATCCCTGAACTGAGTTAAAAACCATTCTTCGCCAATGCGAGCCCCCAATCCCGGAGTCTCCATCTGTTCAAATATGGATAAGCCCTTCAAGTTTTTCATATCCGATGATAGAGCAACCAGGGCTTTCATGCTACCCCATAAGCCTTTACCTTTTATCTCTACACAATAGCCAATTGTTTCTGAATCAATAACTGCTGCAAATATCCTGTTGTTCAGTCCCGGGAGTGTGGATTCTTTCACATAGTTACCATAGGACTTTGGATAATTGCCCATAATATCATCAGGTGATATACCCGTCTTATCGCTTATGCTTTCTGATAGGAGATCTAAAACCAGCTTCTGATATGAATTCCGGTTGTATTCATCGATCCTTTTCTCACTTCCGCGATACATGGTTGCCAGGATACCCACAAAGAACATACAGGTGACCAACATAAAGAGTATCGGATATATGTTCGAGTCTTTAAAACTACTGTTATTCATCTATGAACTCCGCTTCTTTGAAAGTCTCTCTAAACCATATTCGATGAGCGGCATTATAGAATTTGCCAGTAACAATGCAAACATAAAACCTTCCGCGAATAGGGAGAAGCGCCTGATAAACACGGTTAGGAAACCCACCAATACAGCATAAATCCACAGGGCTACAATGCCCTTAGGCTGGGAAACGGGATCAGTAGTCATGAAAACAATGCCAAATAAAGCACCTCCACTTACGAGGAAGTACAAAGGATTGATTCCAGGATAGAATATCATGTTACAGAAAATAACACTAAGTATTGTGCCAATCATTGGCTGCCACTTTGCTGTCTTAGTAATCACCATATAAAGCCCTGCCAAGAGTATCAATACAGCCGATGTCTCGCCTATGGAACCAGAAACAAAACCAAAAAAGGCTTCATTAAACTTATATATGCCTTCCACACCCAGACGATGCTGGTTGAGAATAGTAGCTCCTGTTTCCATTGCCCGGTTTCCGCTCCAGTAGGCAAAACCTCCCGGAAGACTGCTAAAAGGTTTTATCCACGACACTGTCATCTGGTTGGGAAATGATATGTAAACAAATGTTCTACCAAGTATGGCAGGATTGAAGATGTTGGTTCCAAAGCCACCAAATACCATCTTCCCAAATGCTATAGAAAAGATAGCCCCCACTGCTGATATCCAAAGTGGTATGGTAGGTGGCAAGGTTAAGGCAAACAATGTGGCTGTTACAAAAACAGCCATGCTTACCTTAGCTCCTTTCTTGTTACGGATAAACAAATACTCAGTATAGTATGCACTGATATTTGCTACCATAACCACTGCCAACACCCTCCACCCGAATAAGTAAATAGCAAAGATAGTTATTGGGGCTAAGGCATACAACACCCTATTCATAATAGTTTGTTTCAATAAACGGCTAAACATATATCACATCCATTAATAAGGATAGCTTGGCAGTTCTGTAGCAAGGGTATCTAATGTAGCATAACTACCCTTACTGAGGATAAGCTTTACTGTAGATTTTTTTAATACTTTGCTCCCTGAAGCAGGGATGCTCCTAATAACCGTGTTACTTGGATAAATATCGGAATAGGTAGAATCTATCACCATACTATGCAGCCCAATGTTACGTAGAGTTATAATTACTTCTTGAAATGATCTTCCTGTTAAGGAGGGAACATTTACGTTAGCAGAGCCCTTACTTATCACCAGATATACCGTTCCATCTTGCCTGATCTTTTCTCCAGGTAATGGGCTTTGTTCCAATACTTCTTCCAAAGATGCAGAATCGCTATACAGAGAGTCTTTCACAACTACATGCAGTTTTTCACCTTGCAAAAGTCGTTTTGCCTCCATCAAGCTCTTACCGGTAACATCCGGAGTATCCACTTTGGGTGTTCTGCCCAACACCACCGGAAAGATAATCTGGCTAAAGATAAAGGCGGTTACTATTACTATACCTATGCCAATTCCAAGCATATAGCCGAGTTTCTTAGCTGTAGCATTATCTACCATGCTTGCTCCTATTTAACTCTTTGCAGCTTGGCTGCAAAAGCTCCATCCATGTGGTGTTTGAATGGTATGGTTTTTAAATAACCCTTATCTGTATATTGCAGGGGAATGAGGCTGGAAGCATCTACTAACTCAAACTTTTTGTTGCGTAACAAAAATGCAGCTATCTGATCCTCATTTTCATTGGGGTTCATAGTGCATGTGGAATACACCATATAACCACCAACTTTCACGAATCCTGAGGCGTAGTCCAATGCCTTTTCTTGTATCTTGATAAGCTCAGATATGTTTTGATGAACTTGCCAGCGAAGATCAGCTTTGCGGCTAAAAACTCCCCAACCCGAACACGGCGCATCTACCAGTACCCGGTCAAAGGCGGGAGCTAGAGGCCCATACTTAAACGCGTCGTTTACAACCAAGCTGATGTTGCCAAGTTGCAAACGATCGGCTGCCTGCTTTAATAGTTTCATCTTATTCGGAATCTTATCCACAGCTATCACTTCGCCCGTATTGGCCATCAGTTCGGCTATGTAAGTGCATTTTCCCCCCGGTGCAGCAAACAAGTCCAGAACGCTCTGTTCATGCTGAGGGTCAAGAAGCTCAACCACCAGAGCTGCAGAGGTATCCTGTACCGAAAAATACCCCTCGGAAAAGGCAACGTCATCTAACACTTCCGAGGCTTGAGAAGTGCGAAACATCATCTTGCTTGCTTCCGATGGTGTAATCACGATACCTCGCTTTTGGTAGTATGACATTAGTTTGTCGGGGTTGGTGGCAGTGCTGTTCACCCTTATATGCAGTTCTGGGTTTTCATTGAAATACAAGGCTAAATACTCTGTAGCTTCTTCCCCCCAAAAAGCGATCCATTGCTTAATCAACTCTGGAGGAAACGAATGCTCATAAGCTATTCGCAAATATGGCTCGTCGGGATACTTAACTTCTGGATTACGCAGATAGCTACGTAACACGGCATTAATAAAATCCGCAACTTGCGTATTGAATAAGTTCTTTGCCAGTTCAACGCTCTCATTTACAGCGGCATGTTCAGGCACAGAGGACAGGTATAGTATTTGGTACAATGCCGAATACAACATCACCTTAATCTTGATATCTGTAGCAGCAAACTTCTTGGCATCTACAAAATTTGAGATTATATAGTCCAGTTTTAGCTTCTGTTTTACTACGCCTTTTACCAGAGTATAATAAAGCCCAATTTCATCCCCGTCCTTCTTAAGCTTTTTGGCTCGCTGCTGTAACAGGGCATCTGAGAATTCTCCATCTTTCAGCACTTTTAAGATCGTTGAATATGCTTCTTGTCTGAAGTTCATCGGCTTCTCTGGTAAATACGTTTTATTATCTCTTTAATCAGTGCCTCGGGAGTATAGCTCTGAACCTCACTACCCATCAAGCTTAACTCTTTTCTTATTTGTGTGCTGTTAAAGCCTAATGAGATAAGAGCATCTTCCACTTCCGTATTTATGTCCGCAGCTTGAGATTGTGCTGGAGATATGTGTTCGGCAAGTTTATGAACCGCATCCCGTAGCTCTACTATTAGTCGCTGAGCTGACTTTTTGCCAATCCCGGGAACTCGGGTTAACAGACCCTCCTCCCCCATGTTTATCGCTCGCACAAAAGCTGAGATGCTAAGAGTGGACAATATTGACAAGGCTATCTTGGGGCCTATGCCGCTTATCCTTGTTAACATCTGAAACACATCACGTTCAGCTTGGCTGGCAAATCCAAATATGCGCATATCATCCTGGCTTATATGCAGATAGGTAAGCAGAGTAGTAGCCTTGCCCAAGTCGGGAAGCTGCTCATAAGTGCTAATCGGAATTTTAATCTCCCAGCCGATGCCCATAGTTTCAATTATGGCCATAACAGGGCTTTTATAGGTTAGGTCACCTTTCAGATATTGAATCATTTCATCCACTTCAAACGGTTGTAATGGCAGGTGGCTATAGCTAAGGCATCGAAGGCATCGTCGCGACGTGGACTTTCCTTTAGCGGATATAGTTGGTTAATCATATACCTTACCTGAGCTTTGGTAGCGTTACCATTTCCAACCACAGATTTCTTAATCTCTCTGGGGCTATACTCCACCATGGGAATACCTTGATTAGCAAGTGCGAGTAAGATCACCCCCCGGGCTTGCCCAAGGGTAAAAACACTCCTAATCTGCTTATGAAAAAACATGCTTTCCACGGCAGCAAGCTCGGGTTTATACTCCACAAGCACTGCGCAAATCTGCTCATAAAGCATTTTTAGTCGCTTACTAAGCTCTTTTTCAACTGTTACGTCTATCACATCACATCCCGCAGCCATTATTCTTCGTCCTTCCATCTGGATAAGTCCATATCCACAATAACGGCTACCGGGATCAATACCGATTATTATCACCTTCTGTCTATTCTCGTTCGAGTTGCTCCATAACTTCGTCGGAAATCTCGAAATTTGCATACACCTTCTGGACATCGTCCAGGTCTTCTAAAAAGTCGATCAATCTAAGTAGCTTAGCCGCCACATCATCGGCATTAACAGTAGTTTTGGGTATTCTGGTAAGTTCTGCGTTTTGTACTGGATAGCCAGCCTTTTCCAGATTGCCAATCACCTGATGGAATTCGTTTGGCGAGGTTAAGATGTCGAACATATCGTCGTTCAGCTCCACATCATCTGCACCTGCATCAATTGCTATCATCATAAATTCATCTTCTTCCAAGCCAGCGGAGGGAACCTGCATAAAACCTTTTTGCTCAAAGTTCCAGGATACTGCTCCGTTTTCTGCCATGTTTCCGCCATACTTAGAAAATGCATGACGTATCTCAGCAACGCTGCGATTCTTGTTATCGGTCATCACATCTACAACGATGCCTACACCATTGTGCCCATAACCTTCATAGGTTATTTCTTCATATGCAGCACCCTCAATCTCACCGGTACCGCGTTTCACCGCGCGTTCGATGTTTTCTTTAGGCATGTTGTTTTCTTTCGCGGTATTAATAGCTGTTCTTAAGCGGGGATTCATCTCTGCGTCTCCCCCACCAGATTTGGCAGCCAGGATTATTTCTTTTACAATGCGTGTAAATATCTTGCCACGCTTAGCATCGGTGGCACCTTTTTTGTGTTTTATTGAGCTCCACTTATTATGTCCGGACATACAAACCTCTTTCTTGTATTTATCTTATCTCTGTAATTCATAAAAGCGCAAGTCCCGCTTTACTGTCAAGAAAAAAGGGAAGCGGTATCAACACCACTTCCCCAGTTATATCTATTCATGCTTCAAGGCAGTAATAATTCCCGGTCTGTTCATCTTGCTTACTACTTACTCACTTAAAGCATTTACTTTATCATCTAATTGGCGTCTGAATCCTGCCAGGCTGCCACTACTTTCTGCGTAATATCTTCCGGCACCTTCTCATAGTGTGAGAAGGATTGGGTGAATCTTCCACGTCCCTGAGTAAAAGACTTGAGAGCAGGATAATAGGCGAACATCTCTGCCATAGGCATCTGTGCTGTTAGATATTGCTTCTTGCCACGCTGTTCCATACCCATAATTCTGCCTCTACGGGTTGAGATATCGCCCATAACGTCACCCATATACTCACCGGGAACAATGATAACTATCTCATGAATGGGTTCCAATAGAATGGGCTTACACTTCTTAAAACCTTCTTTCAGTGCCATCGATGAAGCAATTTTGAATGCCATTTCAGAGCTATCCACATCGTGGTAACTTCCATAATAAACTTCAACCGCTACGTCAACAACTTGATAACCGGCTATAATACCCTTTTCCATGGTTTCAACCAGTCCCTTTTCGATAGCAGGAACAAAGTTCGATGGAATTACACCACCAACGATGGAATTTATAAATTGGAAACCTTCTCCACGCTCAGTAGGTTTAATGCGGAAATACACATCTCCATACTGTCCACGTCCACCCGATTGCTTCTTATGCTTGTAGTTAGATTCTGCACCCGCCATAATGGTTTCCTTGTAAGGAATCCGAGGTTCTTTCAACATAGCATCAACTTTATAACGGTTTTTAAGCTTCTTTAGCACTAACTGAAGCTGTTGATCACCCATGCCGGATAGGACGTTCTCATGAGTTTCTACATTTAGTTCATAGCGAATAGTTGGATCTTCGGCTATTACTCTTTGTAAAGCAGTTCCAATCTTATCTTCGTCAGATTGATTCACAGCTTTCAATGCCTGCCAGGTAGTGGCGGTAGGAAGAACTACAGGGATAATTGCTTTGTTTGAGTTAGGAGCTACTATGCTGTTCATTACTTTGGCATTTTTAAGCTTAACCAGGGCACCAATGTCTCCAGCTTTTATTTCGCTGCAATCGTTTCTGTTCTTTCCTAGCATGAAGTACATGTTACCGATCTTGTCTTTAGCATCCTTTTCGGGAATAAAGATTTCGGTTCCGGTTTTAATCGAACCAGAGAAGATACGCACATAGGCAAAGTCTCCCATGTTCGGATCGGCATAAAGCTTAAAGATATAGCCAAGCAATTCCCCATTTGGAGATGAAACAAACTGGGCTGGCTTATCGTTGTCCAATATCTCCATTTGGGCTGCATCTTCGGGTGATGGCAAGTATTGAATTACACCATCTAAAAAGCTGGTTACGCCCACGCTGGTTCCGGCTGAGCACACAAAAGCGGGAGAAACGTCACCATTGGCTACAGCTTTCTTTAGACCAAGAATAAGCTTGTCTTCAGGAAGCTCCATGTTTTCCAGAAACTCATTCAGCAGCTCTTCATCTGTCTCGGCAACTGCTTCCATAAGGTGTAAACGAGCTTCTTCCACTGTGTCAACCATGTTGGCTGGGACATCAGATTCAGCGCCATTGCGAATAGCTTTTTGACGAATTACATCAACCACGCCCTCAAAAGCACCTTCTTTGCCTATTGGAATATGTATCTTTACCGGCTTAATACCAGTATTATCTGCAATGGCTTCCAATGTCTTGTCATAATCCGCATGTTCATTGTCTATCCGGTTTACGACAATCACTTTGCCCATCTTGCGCTTTTCTATTTGCTCTATAGCAAGCTCCAGACCCACTTCAAAGCCGCCTGTGGCATTGGCTACGATAACAGCGTTTTCCACTGAAGGCAAGGCTACAATTGCGTCACCCACAAAATCTGGATAGCCGGGGGCATCAAGTAGATTTATCTTGTGATCTTTATAATTCACGAAGCCCATGGACAAGCCCAAAGACATCTTCTTGGCTGCTTCTTCGGGATCAAAGTCCATAACTGTGTTGCCTTCATCTATCTTGCCCAAACGCGTAGTGCTGTGGGTTAGATGAAAGATTTGCTCTGCAAGTGTTGTTTTGCCGGCACCACTGGCACCTATAAACAAAAGATTGCGTAACTTCTTCATTTCGTATTCTTTCATGTTCTTCCTCGTAAGTTTATCTCGTTTTAAAATATCTACTTATCTGCGTCAGACCATGTTTTTGAACTCCTGTTAGACGTCAAGCCTTTTTGTTGCAAACTCTTTTTTATCAAGTTCTAGGGGTTAGCTTTACCATTCACGCATCTCAACAAATTGGAAAAGCCCAGAGAAACTCTCAACCAGGTAGACGGCATGAATATTCGACTATCAATTCTGAATCAACATCAAAGTCCCAGTTATCTACAATCTGCTGAATCTCGTCTGCTAATGCTAAAGGTTGGTCATGCGAAAACATTATCTGAGACGCCTTAACTTTGCCATCATTGTCGATGCACAGTGTAAACCATATGATTAGCCTACTCTTCAGTTCATAATCGTCAAAGACCTTTAGCAGGTCTTGTTTACGGTTATCGATTTGGGACAGGATATGTTTTGAACTGCCATCACGGTCACTGAGTTTAACTACCTTTACACCACGGTCAATGAAGTCCCTTAACACAAGCTTTGATGCCTCATTCTGTGTTCTTCTGATATTCCCAGGTAACTCAGTTACTACATCAATAAACCCCCAGTCAAACCACCAGTTCGCTCTTATTTCTGCATAAGCTCCATTTTCTATCTTAACAATGCTTTTCAATGGGGCATGGTCAGGTGCGTTATATTCTACCTTGTACACACCCGAGCTTAGGTTCTCCAATGGTCTATCCAGATCAACCGGGTTTCCGTTTAACCTGGCTGTGGCTCCACTAACAGACGATGACAGTCTTATACATGGTGCCATGTTGTCTCTCTTGGGCAGCCCATTTATCACATGGTCTGTCTTTTTGGTGCGAAGCTCATCGAATATCAGAGAATAATTAATATCATTATGCGATCCTGTTGTAACTATCTCGCAGTATTCAGGCTTAAAATTCTTGTATTCAAAGCGAAATCTATGAACTCCCATACCAACGTTACGCAGAATAAACCCTACAGTGTTAGTCTCATAATATTTCTGCCGTGGGTTCTTTATCGTTTCACCCAGATATATCTCATTTAGATATACTTTTACACCTTCTACTTGAGAATGGATAGTAATGCTTTTCCCAACCAGTAAGCTTGTTAGCACAATAAGCATACTCGCCGCAATAACAACTTTCTTCATATAAGTTCCTCTCTTAGTGCCAAATCTAATAGAATATCATATTGTGTCAAGATGAGGTTTCTGGCCCTAACGTTCTTGATTAGCAGGTAACTCAGCCATATGCCCACATCGTTACTTTGTTACTTCCTAACTCAATCACTCTTTGTCGTTCCCGCGGAGGCGGGATCCAGCCCTGTTTTATCCACGAATCTCACTAATCAACACTAATGTTTTCCAGAGCATCAGCCCCTCTCGACCTCTCGACCTCTCGACTTCCCATCACTGTATGCCCAACCCGTGTTTCACTCTTCCACTCTTCCAC
>CALLHY010000073.1 GCA_938009275.1 uncultured bacterium | reverse complement strand
CTGAGGCTTACGCCTCAGGCTATTATCTGTCGCTCTTGCAGAGCTTAAATGTCTCTCTTGCAAAGATTAGAAGTTCATCTTGCAGAGCTTTGATAGTACTTTCCCGCTAACAAGTTAACCCGTTAACAAATTAACCCGTTAATCTCTCTTCTCCTCTTTTTCTCTTTTACTCCTTGTAGAATAAAATATTGTGTCGCCCACAAGGGGCTTGGTATTGGTGGGTGCCTTGTACCTGAGGCTTACGCCTCAGGCTAGTATCTGTCGCTCTTGCAGAGCTTAAATGTCTCTCTTGCAAAGATTAGAAGTTTATCTTGCAGAGCTTAAATGTTGCTCTTAAGTAGCTTGGAAGTTTCTCTTGCAGAGCTTCAATGTTGCTCTTAAGTAGCTTGGAAGTTTCTCTTGGGGAGCTCAGGCTGTTGACAAACCCCGACAATCGGGGTGTGTCAACAATCTGCGCCAGGGGGCTATCAAAAGAGCTGGGTTCCCGTCTTCACGGGAATGACAATGCGGTATTCACCTATTAACCTGTTAATCTGTTAACCTGCTAACCTGCTAACCTGCTAACCTTTTAACCTGCTCACCTGCTAATTCTTATGTTCCCTCTTACTCTCTTTTTCTCTTTTTTGAATCCGTTCTGTTTACCCCATGCTTATTTGTGTCGCCAGTTAGGGGCTTTTATTGACATTCTTGGGTACTGGCTTAGTGGTATGCTACATCCCCAAAATCATACCTACGAACATATTACCGTCTTTATCGTAGCCAAAGCGTGCGCCGGCATTCAGCATACCAGAGAACGCCGCTCCAATCTCGGCAATAAGTTCCAAACCGTAGGAATAGTGATCTGGCTCTTTGTAGTTATCTTTGCGGAATGCGGCATCGAAGAACAGACCAGCAGATATATCTTCAAGATATATTTGTGGAGTCCAGATGCCTTCACGCACTTTATAAATGGGACGATAGATGGTATTGCGGATAGTGAAGCCACTATTACTTTTTAGTTCATCCTTATACCCTCTAATAGGATAGAACACTTCATCGTAGTTAGCATCAGGATCATACGCAGCATTAATTGTGCTATTAATTTGGGCATGCTTACCGCTTCTTTGTTTAATACTAAGCTGTGATTGCCAGCCCTTGCGATTCTTGGTGGAGCCCATATTTGTTTTATCTTCCAGCAGATACGAGTTATTCATCTGAAGGCTGCCTGTAGGCCAGATTAGCCTGTTGCTAACATAAGGGCTTATTACTCTACGGTTATAGCCATCACTTGCCCCTAAGCTTAATCCCAGAGAAACAGAGCTTAAGCCATAGTTCGCGCTTTGGAAGAGGTTGTAATAGTTATTTAGCGAAATACTACCATCGTCACTGCTACTGAAGTTAATGCTTTGATGTATCGGGCGTAACAAGCTGTTTTGCACAGAAACATCCACCTGGGTCTTCTTTGTAACTGTATCGTAAACACCAGAAACTTGCCACATGGGAATATCACCCACCACATCATTTCCGACCAGAACTGCCCCAATGGAGAGGCTATCGCCATTCCCCTCCAATATAGGTAAGCGAAGCATTCGCGGTACCAATAAGTGCTTCAGGTTCTCTGCATAGGTTCCGCGACGAATGGATTTGGCAGCAAGAGCTTCGGCCCAAGTAGATTGGTTGGTCAATAAACTTGCTTTAGAAACTGGACTGGTAGCTGGATTGGGGGTCTTGGCTGGTGTAATCTCCATTCGGTTAAAGGGAGGTGTTACATGCTCCTGTTTTGGTATGCTAAAGGATACCAACGGAGCGGCATCAGCATACACATCCACTCCATTTCCATTGATCGACAAGAAATATGTATTAGCATCCGGAGCTGAAACAGGGCTTCTGAGATCGGTGAATTTTGAATAATGCTGGCATTCACCTGTTTTAAGATTATATATATAGCTGCCTGTATTGCCGTTGTATAAGGCGGTAAAGCTTAGCAGATCTCCCTGCAAGCCAGTAATGGTTTCCATGCTGGGAGTGTCTATTACAGGGATTAGCCTGGCAGAAGCGGTATCCAAGCGATAGATGCTGTTATTCTTCCAGAAATCTCTGGCAGTAATCATAATCCTTCCAGCATCTGCGAATATACCACTGATAAGCAAATTTGTGTTATACTGCTCGAGCACTTTTTTCCCCGTGGGATCGAGCCTCTTGATGGTAGATGACCTATATCCATCTGAATCTTCAGCTATTAGCAACGATCCATCGGGCATGGTGAAGAAGGCACGAATAGGCCCTTTGGCGAGCATACGAGCACTTGAGCCATCCAGTTCGGATACCATGATTTGCGTTATGTATCCATAACCATCATTTTCGTTATTGGCAAAGCCTTTCTTAACTTCGTTACGAGAATAATATAGCTTGTCATTGGCAATCTGGTAACCACAGGGGAAGTCTGTGTTTTGATTTATCACCATCTTTGCAGAGGCTTTGGGCTTACTGATGTCCAGTTTGGCCAAGCCACTGGTATAGAACATCGAGCTTGGTCCCGTTTTATCAGCTTTTCGCACAATGTAGTACAAATAGTTGCCGTTAATCTTTAGTTCGCTTTTGTTCCAGCCGTCATGGGTTACCCTCTGCTGAGGTATTGTATAGGCTTTGTTTTTTTCATAATTATGCCAATCGAACCAGAGCTGTTCCAGGGGTTTACCATACACCCTGGAAAAGGCCACATTTAGTGAAAGTCCCGGAGTAGCGGCATTGGCATAAGATTCCATCCTGGATGAGTTATCATCATAGAGCATGGCGAATCTATCTTCGCCATAGGTTTTGGCCAGATAGCTATGAAAGCTACCCCCAAACACATAGTAATGTGCTATGGGAGTATCTGTGCTATAGTAGCTGGCTTTGGTTAGGGACGGCAGCCTATCCTCTTTCGCCAAAGCAGAGATGATGGATGTGTAATAACCAGAATTCATCCTGCCGGCAGTTGGCGAAAGCTGAGATTCGCCATAAACAGTGATGCCCTCAGTCATCCACATGGGTTGATGTAGCTGCACAAACAGCAAATTTCCCAAGAGCTGTCTGATCAAACGTGGCATGCCGTTATCGTTAGTTAGCTGCAATTGGTGGATATATTCATGCGTTGCCACCATCTGCCACCAATCATCACAATATGATAGCTCATCGCTGGTGGGAGGATAACGGTATAGTCCGATAACGTTACCAACTGGATTGGCATATCCATTAACAAGGTTCCCGATGTCTTCTATCTTCATTGCCGTATTCAAGACGCTATTACCGGTAAGTTTTTCTACATAGGGACGGTAATGTTCCAGAGTTTGCAGAACATTGTAAGCATCGCTTTCCATCCCGGGCTGATAAAATACCTTAAAATAAGGGGTAGAAAGTGTATTCCAGTTCGACCACGCCAATACTGCTGTAGGAAAGAAGCAGCAAGCAACTAATATTGCAGCAATCATTTTTTTCATGGTTCCTCTCATTTACCTACACAATTAACTCAGGTATTATAATCATCGGTTGTTTTGCTATATTCATTCCGAATGCGCTCTTGCAGAAGACGTAGGATCGGATTGAAACTAACCAGGTATTTCTTGGCAACGCTCAAGCACTTCTTTGCCTTATCCGGTTCTCCTCGCTGGAGATACAGCCGGATAAGTTCTTCGTAGATACCGCTAATGTATGGATTTATATCTCTTGCCTTATTAAGTAATGCTATAGCCTTATCATACATCCCAATCCTATTAGCCGAAACAGCATAGCTGATAAGGTGGTCTGGACTACTAAGCGGCTGCACTGCCTCTAATTCTGAGAAACAGAGATATGCTTTGATCCACATTCCCTTTTTGCTATAAATAACCGCTGATAGCAACAGAAGCTGAGGATGCTTACCGAATTTGCGTTTGGCAACATCGATCATCATCTGCGCTTCATCGTAGTTCTGAATGCGTAGGTATTGCTCAATCAGGAGGAAATATATGAAGGGATTGTCGGTCATTACCTTTAGAATCTGCTTTATTACCATTATACTTTCTTGATACGAGCCAATGAACGCTAAGGCTAATGCCTTATTATATAGCACTTCCGGAGGAGGCTCCTTAATCTGGTTCAAGTAGCTTAATGATAATTTGTACTCGTTTATTGAAAAATAGCAGTTTCCAATCAGGTGCAATAACTGAGGGTCATCAGGTGCCAATGCATGCGCTTGTTGATAGTAATCCAGAGCTTTTTCAAATAGCATCCTCTGGATAAATATATCGCCTAAACTTGTGAGAATTACGAGATTGTCAGGATACTCCTGCCTTGCTTCTTCAAGGAGGTGAACAGCATGAAGCCAGTTAGATTTCACCAGCAAAGAAGCTCGATGGATCAGGTTGCTTAGCTCTGTTTGATTCATTATTTCAATTCTTTCATCAGTTCCTTAACCGCTCGTTCCAATTGATTGTCACGCTGAGCGATTATATCTTCGGGAAGGTTTTCTACCAGAATATCCGGCATAGCACCTGTTCCTTCCATGTTTGTTCCATCCAGCTTATACCACCCCGACCCTGGCATCCGCATAGATGAACCATCAATAAGGTCATACTGCCATGTGCCAATAACAGCACCACTTGACGGCATGCCCACTACTTTCCCAAGTTTTAATTCTTGATATACTACCGGAAATATCTCGCCATCACTGAATGATTCTTGATTTACCAGCACGATGCTGGGTTTATCCCAGGCTCGGCGAGGTTCAGTTCTTAAAGTTCTGCTTAAATTTCGGCTGGTTGAATATGCGTAGCTCTTTTTTTGTAGCAGAGAGATGATCTGGTCGTGGATGTTACCACCATAGTTTCCACGAACATCGATAACCAATGCTTCTTTATCGAAATTGTCGCGGAACAGCTCTGCATAAAACTTGCTCCAGTCACTTTGCCCCATAGCTTGTATGTGAATATAGCCCAGCCTGCCATTTGAGAGTTTGTCCACCAACTTACGGCTTTGATCAATATTAAAGGTATACCACAATTCGCGAGCTTGCGAATAGTTTAATCCCGTGATAATGGCTTCTTTAGTCTCACCCTCTGATAAATACCTTAGCTTTAGCCTTTTACCCACCTTACCGGCAAGTAATGAATCTATGGAGGTAAAGACATTGATCTCCAATCCATCAATGTGAGTGACTATCTCTCCACCGCGAAGTTTGTATACAGATGCCAAGCGTGAAGTGGGATATACTATGCTGAGTTTTACTCCCGAGGGTAGAACTTCGCTGTAATCTATCTCTGCTCCTAGATAGGCAATGGGAGTATATACTCTACGCTCTTCCTGCCGAGGGTAAAAGCCTGTGTGGGAAGCGTTAACTTCGCCAATCATGGCATCAATAATGGAGGATATGTCATATATGGAACGAGCTTTATCTACATAGGGACTATACTTTTCATATAGTAGTTTCCAATTCTTTCCATGCATATCTGGATCATAGAAGTTCTCACCGAATGCACCCCAAGCTTGCTCGAACACTCTGCGATTAAGCTCTTTTTTGTCGTACTGATAATCCACCTCTCCTACTATCTCTTTACGTGCTGAAGTGGACATATTATAAGATTTTAGTTTATTGCCGTCTAAGTAATATACGGTCTTGTTTACCAGATTGAAATTACTCGCGGATTTGCCGAAGTTGAATTCCTCTTTGATGTTCTGACCGTAGATGTTTGCCTTTTTCAGGGTGCTATTCTTGTCCATCATACCAGTATCTTCGATGTAATAGAATGTACTGTCATCTATCACCTTGAACACAAAAAGGTATTCCATCATGGCTGGGATAACCGAGTAATATCGTTTCTCCAAGCCTTCCCATACTATATCCAACTCATAGGGGGGCTCAACCGGTTTTTCTGGAGTTAGTTCTTTCTCTTCATCTGGTTCTGAACCGTCATCTACAATATCTAAGACCATTGTTTCTTCGTCATCCGGGGCAACTTGTAAGCTGTCTTCCTCAATCTTTTCCTCTTCCCAAATCTCTTTCCAGTTATCCTTATCCAATTCAAATTCATCTCTTGGCACCAGATCAAGACGATAAATAGCCCTATTGCGACTAAGAAGAATGGACTTATTGTCGGGAGTCCAGTTTAGCGAGCCAATCCAAGCGTCATCAGACAAAAGCCTGCGACTGGTTTTAGCTTCCATATCATATAGATACACCTCACGAATATAGCTATCATCCCGAACGGTGCCATACACAGCGTGCGTTCCCTGTTTGTTAAGCGCAAAGTTTGTGGTTACTGCCCAGGGCGTTTCTATGGGTCTGATGTTCACTAAGCCTGAATCGGCAATGGCAATCTTCTTGCCACGTAAATGATCAGAATACAGAATTGTCCAGCGTCCCTGATCGTCACAATAAAAGTCGTCCACACTTAAACTGTCGGCACCAAACCAATCTACCTGTTTAGTAGTAAACAGCGAATCTGCTTTTACGGTGTACATTAGATTCTTGCCGTTGTTTAGTTTATTGATTATTAAAGTCCGGTTATCTAGAAATTGCATAGACCTGGCGGCAGAATGGTCAAAAGTATATTGCTTGGGATCTCCACCTTTACGAGGCATAAAGAAACTATCATATTTGTAATTGAATGACACAACCAGTTCATCTGGCGAGATTGCGAAAGTATTAAACTCGTTGCTCATTTTGCTACGGACTATTGTATCCTGCCATTCATCACTGGCAAGGTCAATGTGAAGTTTCTTTATCTTACTGCCGCCTATTAGATTTGGATCGTAAGTATATATTGAGTCAAAAACTTCAAATACTATTCTGTCGTTGCTACGGGCTATGGAGATGTCTTTAGCCCCGAAATCTGTAAAGCTACTTAGCTTAATGGGTTTGTTGAAGTTTGCTTTGTCTACCCTGTTAAGCTGTAACTGCTTTCCATCTGAAGCGCAGAAATAAAGTGAATTGCTATAGTGTGAATATCTTGGATAAAGCTCAGACAGGTCTGTGTTTGTTAATTTGCTATACTTCCTGGTGGCTATATCAACCATCCATAGCTCTCCATTTGCGCTGCCACGATAAGCAGGGCGATCGGAATCTCCATTGTTATGATAAACAATTTTGGTGTTATCGGGAGATAAGGTGGCAAAGCTGGCACCAATTTCTGCTATCATTATCGGGCGCGAGCCGTCTATTGGAACCTTATAGAATGATCTACCCCATCTCAGGCTATACTTGGTACAAAGGAGATACTTAGAGTCACTAAACCAGTCCGATATTCCCATGCTCTCCTTGGCCACCGTTCTTGCTTCTCCGCCTTCAGAGGATATTAAGTATACGTAGCTTACCCCACCCCGGTTGGATGAAAAGGCAATCCATTTGCCATTGGGGCTCCATTGGGGATTCCATTCATCAGCTGGAGTATTTGTAATTCTTCTCGGTATTCCCCCCAAAAAACTTACCAACCATAAATCTCCATCGTAGCTAAAACAAACTTGGCTTCCATCGGGCGAAATTGCGGGATTACCAGCAAAAATCGGTTCAATTGCTGCCAGACCGATGGTGAAGAGCAGCAGTAAGATTATCGAACACAGGTACTTTCTCATTATCTATCTCCAATACATATAATTATGATCGCACCCCTTCCTGGGAGTGCCAAAAAAAACTGTCAAATGCTACTGCTATTCCTTTTCTAATATCTCCAATCCCGGTTGCATAGCTTTGAATTCGTAAGTATGCTTCAAAATTCTGATAGTTGCTGGAGCCTTAAAACCACTATGCACTATCACGCTTTTCTTGTCTGAAGCCAAGCGCTTCAGGAAGCAGTTCAGTTGCTCGTCAAGTTCTTGTTCACTGCGCTTTATCTTAGTTTGCAAATCGTTTATAACCTCGGCATTGGCTTCAGTATCCTCTTTTTGCCGTATCAAATCTCTTGTCATTTTCATCAATAAAGCTCGATAATATGGGCTGATAGCAATTTCTATCTCCGTTTTGTCGCCACCTTCTACTCCGATCTCGGAAATCGTTACGCTTCCACCAGCTTGAGTTAAACCACCGCTAATGCAGCTTGCATCATGATCTCCAAGAATGTCACCTTCACAGGCAATATTGCAATTGTCCACCACACCTCGAAATCTTAGATTCTGTTTGCACAATACGATAGAATCCCGAATACTGGAACAGCCTAAGTTTCCATGCACAATGATTCCGTTGCCATGGCATGCAACAATCGCTCCGTCTACTTCCAGATCGCCTTCGGTAAGTATCTCGCTGTTATGAATGTCTCCCCGAACCTCTAAATTACCTCCACAACTTATACTCACACATGCAAGTCCACCTTGGATGGATACGTTTAAGGGGGTTTGAATAACGGCATTACCGGGAATATCTTCGCTGTTAAGCAGCAAATTATCCATAATGCAGATACGGCCGAGTTCGTCTATGAAGGGATAACCGGTCTTGGTGGCCACAAACTCCCTGTTTGACACATCGAATCGCACATTTGTGCCAGCTAGGGCATTGGCCTGCTCTTCGTCTATTGAACCAGGATTAATCAATTCTCCAAAGATGTCGTAGATGCTCCCGCCCTGTTCAAACAGATTGTTGGAGTAGTCTGCCACTACGTCCCCAGCTTGAACATAGCGTAAACGTTCTAAATCAGTATAATTAAATCCAGAGCTTATCTCTGGATTCAGATCGGGATTAAAGTAATAACGCAGAGTGGTTTCACTCTCTGCTATGTTACAGATAGCAATTGGAAATGGAACGTCGAACTCCTTCTCCAATGAATTCTCGCGTATATATCTCAGGGCCTCATCGAAGCCTGTTTTAATCCCTGCTTCCTCAATTAGGTTCAGGATATCCATCTCATCTGTCAGCTTACTGCTGTTTTTTATAGTAAGCCATGCGGACATAGTATCTTGGCGTAACTCCAGTATCAAGTTACCCGCTTTGTTGGTGAATGTTCTATTCATAAACGATTCCCACAAGGTTTATTTGACGATTGTGACTGCCTTCTCTACGATAAGAATGATAGTTATCATCCTCATAAGTACAGTCGAAGATGTTCTCTATGTTCTTAAAAGGTATCCCACTACGGATGAGCTGCTGGAATATCCCCGAGCGAATGTCTATATGGCGGTGCAAACTGGTAACCGGATGAATGTCCATAGCCAATAACGAAGCATTATATTCTTCAAACACAGCTTCGCTAACCTCATAATGTTTATGGCATATTCCAGCACCAATGTATGCAATAATGTCAGAAGAATCACAGTTGAACGCCTGATTCATTATCCTGCATGCCTCACCGGCTATGTTTTTACGGGTACCCTCTCGTCCGCTGTGAACTGCTGCCACCACCATTTTAACCGGATCATACATAATTACTGGGGTGCAGTCGGCAGTGCGTATCAGCAAAAACTGATCAGGGATATTGGTAACAAATCCATCTGCTATTGATATCTGTGGCTTAATTCCTAATCCTGCTCCAGAATCTTTCTCAGTGCACACATGAACCAGATTGGAGTGAGTTTGCTCAGCAATAACCAAGCTATTAACTTTTATTACTCTGCCATCAACCTCAAAATCACTTTGCTCACGCATCAGAGTTCGATAATCAGGACTTCTCTTACCCAAATGAAACACTATCTTCATGCTTGCAGCTCCGCTGGAAGTGGCTTTACCCTATATACCTCGGTATTGTTACTCAGCACCAACATCCTAAGAATTGAACGCAAGAACTGAGGGACATATCTTAGTCCATTTAAAGACCATAGCAAGAAAATCGAAGCGCAAATCACGATGGTATATCGGGCACCAATTCTACTGGACAAGCTGCCCATCAGCAAGCTACCAAAGGGAGTCATGCTGGAAAAAGCCATGGTATACAGGCTTATCACTCTTCCCCGCATCTCATTGCTAACTACACTCTGAATCAGTGTATTCGTAGTTGCCATTGTCATCATGCCACTTAGTCCGATAAACAGCATCAGA
This sequence comes from uncultured bacterium, assembly GCA_938009275.1. Taxonomy (GTDB): domain Bacteria; phylum Cloacimonadota; class Cloacimonadia; order Cloacimonadales; family Cloacimonadaceae; genus Cloacimonas. Next base: position 64,508 of record CALLHY010000073.1, on the reverse strand, counting down.
AACATGCTCACTGCGATAGATGTGGAAAAAGCAAAAGCAATCAATACGCCACTATACACAGCTCCCAAAACGAATAATCGCTGAGCCATGCCACGGATATTCTTGCGTGATGCCAGGAACATTGATCCCACTAACGCGCCTATACCAACCGTGGACATCAACAATCCCTGCGTTCCCGAATTACCATGTAAAATATCTTTGGCGAAAACCGGCATTAGGGTTACGTGGGACATGCCTAACAGAGTGTACATCGCTAGATTAAGAACCAGATAGCGAATTGGCACGCTCCGCCATGAATAACGCCAACCATCCCAAATCTTGCTTAATGTGGATTCTTTCTCTTTTACAACTGGCGGATAAGTTATACGAATAAAGAACAATGATACTATAACCGGAATATATGATATCGCGTTTATGGCAAAGCATATACCCTCGCTAAACATCACTATAAGAAATCCACCAACTGCTGGGCCTATTAATCTTGCTCCATTGAACATCGCCGAGTTTGTGGCAATGGCATTGGGTAACATGCTTCGCTTGGCTACGAGGTCTATTACGAAACTCTGCCTGATCGGTGCGTCAACGGCTTCGATAATGCCCTGCATCAGTGCCAATATTAACAGCGGGTATTGAACATCTTTGTTGATTACTCCGGTTAACACCAAGATTGCCAGTATCGAGGTTTGAACAAAGAAGGCCATCTGGGTGAAAATCATTGTTTTGTGTCTGTTCCATCTATCTGCCCATGCCCCGGCAAAGGGACTGATAAAAAAGGACGGAATCATAGACAAAAAGCTCACCAGTCCCAAGAGGAAGGCCGATCCCGTTAACCTATACACAAACCAACCCATGGTAACCCGCTGGATCCATGTGCCAATCAACGACACACCCTGCCCCATAAAGAATATGCGGTAGTTGCGTATACTTAGCGAGACAAATAGATTCTTTAGCTTACCGAACATGCTTACAAAATGAAACGCGACAAATCTTCGCTCTCGATTACAGGATTCAACCGCGAAAACACCATTTTCTTGTCAATTTTTACTGATTTCAGCTTCACAGAAGGCATTTCGAACAAGTAGTCTTCCAGCAAAGCATTCATAACGGTATGCAATCTACGTGCGCCAATATCTTGCATCTTTTCGTTGGCGAGTGCTGCAAAGCGGGCTATCTCCTTTATTGCTTCTGGAACAAACTTCAGATCAACCCCTTCACTGCGAAACATGGCTTTATACTGCTTGGTTAATGAGTTTTCAGGCTCAGTAAGAATTCTTTCGAATTCGCTCTGAGAAAGGCTGTTTAGCTCCACGCGAATGGGGAAACGACCCTGTAATTCCGGTATCAGATCGGTGGGCTTGGCTGTGTGGAATGCGCCAGCTGCAATAAACAAGATATGCGATGTATCTATCATACCGTGTTTGGTGGGAACACGTGATCCTTCCACAATTGGCAATAAGTCTCGCTGAACCCCGCTGCGGGATACATCTATCCCACCATGTTTGTCGGAGGTAGCTATCTTATCTATTTCGTCGATAAAGATAATGCCGTTTTCTTCCACATTTTGTTTCGCCGTTTCGGTTAGTTTCTCTTTGCTTACCAAACGGTTAAGCTCAATTTCTGTAAACTTTTTTAGTGCCCCGGAAACACTTATCAACTGAGTACGACTTGTTCCTCTACCGGGTATAAGATTGGAAAGCATTTCACCCAGTTCCACATCCAGCATCTCCATACCTGGACCCGGAATAAGTTCCACTGAGGGGAAGCCGATCAGGTCATATTCTATCTCAATCTCTTTATCATCCAGTTCTCCGGCAAGTAGCTTCTTCCGCATCTTCTCCCGGCTACGCATGTAACGCATAGCTTCGGGTGAGTCTTTTGCATCTTTAGCCCGCTTATTACCTCTGGCCTTTGGCAACAGAATGTCCAGCACTGCCTCAATCGCCACATTTTCGGCAAGTGGTCGCACATCCTCCATCATCTCTTCACGTACCTGGCTAATGGCAGTGTGCATCAATTCCCGCACCATGGATTCCACATCCCTGCCTACATAACCAACTTCCGTAAATTTTGATGCCTCTACCTTTATGAAAGGCGCACCGCTTAACCGGGATATTCGCCTGGCTATCTCAGTTTTTCCAACTCCCGTTGGGCCAATTAAGATAATGTTATTGGGAATAATCTCCCCTTTCATCTCTCCAGATATCTGCTGTCTCCGCCATCGGTTACGTAGAGCTATTGCCACGCTTCTTTTGGCTTGATTCTGTCCTATTATGTATTTATCAAGCTCTTCCACAATCTTTGCGGGAGTAAGTTCATTTAAATTATTCAAGTTATAGTTCCTCAACGATGTAATTATCATTCGTATATACGCAAATTCCAGCAGCAATCTTAATCGCTTCGGTAGCAATTTCTTTTGCTGAAAGCTTAGTATTGTCTGCCAAAGCCCGCGCTGCTGCCAGTGCATAGTTACCACCGCTGCCTATTGCTACAATGTTGTCATCAGGCTCCAGCACATCGCCAACTCCGCTTATCAGCAGTATTCCCTGTTTATCTCCAGCTATCAGCATAGCTTCAAGCCGACGCAATATTCTATCTTGTCGCCAGTCTTTGGCCAGTTCAATTGCCGATTTTCGCAGGTTACCCTTGTTGGCATTCAGCTTTTCTTCAAATTTCTCTAAGAGGCTAAAAGCATCTGCCGTAGCACCTGCAAAACCGATAATCACTTGCCCGTTATATATCCGTCTAACCTTTATGGCTTTTCCCTTCAAAATGGTGTCCCCAAGGCTTACTTGCCCATCACCGCAGATAACGGTTTGACCTTTGAGGTGTATGCCGATTATTGTTGTTCCATGCATGCCCATCAATCTTCCCTTTCTGGCTCTACTATATCTTCACTGGTGCTTTCACTTAGCTCTTCAGTTGTTCCCTCTTCACTGGCAAGTGTTTCACTGTGCTCAAATCTCAGCTCCAAAGCCTTTTTGTATTTGGCATTAACCATTTCAGGATCAACTTCACCCAAGTTCGCCAATACAATATTGAATATCTCATCGGTGCCCAGCGTCTCTTTTTCTTGCAGCTCTTTTGCCAAAATCTCTAATAGAGCTTTATGCGTAGATAGTATCTGCTTCGCTTTTTCGTGAGCTTCGGTAATAATGCCGCGAATTTCACTATCCACAATCTGTGAGGTTTCTTCGCTATACACATCTCTATTGGATAGCTCTTTGCCAAGGAATACCTCTCCCTGCTCTTTGCCAATGGTCATGGGGCCAATCTTGTCACTCATTCCCCAGGTGCAAACCATCTTTTTAGCAATATCTGTGCAGCGTTCCAAGTCATTTCCCGCACCTGTGGTTAGCTCACCAAACACAATCTCCTCAGCAGCTCTTCCACCCAAAAAAGTAACCAGCAACTGCTTCAGATAAGCTCTGGAATATCCCGTCTTATCGCTTAACAGGTAGTGCGTTGCCCCTCCGGTAAATCCCCGAGGGATTATGGAAACTTTATGCACAGGCTCTGTTTTCTCCTGGAATATGGAAGTAAGCACGTGACCAATCTCATGATAGGCTGTAAGCCGTTTATCCTCTTCGGGTATAACTCTGCTTTTCTTCTCTTTACCCAAAGTCAGCTTATCTTTGGCTTCCTCAAAATCCTGCATCTCGATCTTGCTTTTGTTTTTACTCGCTGCTATCAAGGCAGCTTCATTTACCAGATTGGCCAAATCGGCACCACTAAAACCGGGCGTACCTCGCGAGATTAGCTCTAAGTGAACATCTTCTGCCAAAGGTACCTTGGCAGAATGCACACGTAATATCTCTGTTCTGCCCTTTATATCTGGAAGGTCAACCGTAACCTGACGGTCAAAACGTCCAGGACGTAGCAAAGCCGGATCCAATATGTCTGGACGGTTGGTGGCGGCAATAATTATTATAGCTTCATTGGGCTCAAATCCGTCCATCTCCACAAGCAGTTGGTTTAGGGTTTGCTCACGTTCGTCGTGTCCACCCCCCAGTCCAGTGCCCCTATGTCTTCCAACAGCATCTATTTCGTCTATAAACGTTATACAAGGTGCATTCTTCTTGGCTTGCTCGAAGAGGTCACGCACCCGGGCAGCTCCAACACCAACGAACATCTCAACAAAGTCTGAGCCACTTATCGAGAAGAAGGGCACTCCTGCCTCGCCCGATACAGCTTTGGCCAAAAGAGTCTTACCCGTACCGGGACGACCAACCAACAGCACACCCCGGGGTATCCTGCCCCCTAGCCTTTGGAACTTACGCGGGTCCTTTAGAAATTCCACAATCTCTTGCAGCTCTTCTTTAGCCTCATCCACACCTGCTACATCCTTAAAGGTAATCCCAGACTTGCTGGCTTCATGCAAACGCGCCTTGCTTTTCCCAAAACTGAATGCCTTGGAATTCTGATTACTCATCCCGCGCATAAAGAATACATAGAACAAAATAAGAATTAGAAAGGGCAAAGCATAAGACAGCAACCCAATCCATCGTGAGGGTCGCGTAGCCGTAACTTTTATTCCCTTCACAATTAATGTATCCACCAGTTGTGGGCTTTCAAAAGGAAGAGTGCTAATGTATTTGTTACCAGCAGTGTCGGAGTACAGAATATCCTTTTCGGTAAATTGAACCTGATCCACTTGACCGTTATTAACCCGAAGCATGAAGTTACTAAAGCTCTCTTTCTTCACCTGTTGATTGCTGCTGTTGAAAGTATGAAAGATTATAAAAGACAGTATGATAAGCAATATCATCAATGGCAGAGACATGGCGTTGCGCTTCATTTTTGGTTGCTTGTTATCGTTTATCCCGCGAGTCTCTGGCTTTGAATCGTCTTTACTAACCCGCTTTCGAGTTACATACATCCTGATTGCACTTATCAGAGTAATCAGGAGCAAGGCATAGATAAACCAGTTTATCATGGTGGAAAACTGCTCAAATACCGATTTGGCATCCTTTATCGGAGCCGCTGCGCTTGCCAGGGTATCTACCGGATTTGCCCCTACATAACCAAAGCCAAGCATGCTAAACGCATATATTAGCCATCGCTTCATTGATACATCTCTTCTTTTAGTATGCCAATATAAGGCAGATTACGATAAGTCTCGGCAAAATCCAATCCATAACCTACTACAAACTCGTTCTGAACTTCAAAGCCCACATAATCAAAACTTACTTCTATCTTGTGCGCTTCCGGCTTATCTAACAGCACACAGGTGCGCAAACTGCTTGGCTTGTGCTGCCATAAATAGTCCTTAATGTATTGCAGTGAAAGTCCCGAATCCACAATGTCTTCCACTACTATCACATCTCTACCGCTAATGTCCAGGTCTATGTCTTTGCGGATTTTAACTACACCGCTGCTGCTGGTTCCGGCACCATAACTGGAGATGGCCAAAAAATCCACTTCAACAGGAATACTAATACTGCGCACCAAATCTGCCAAAAAGATAAAACCACCCTTCAGGATGCCTATCAGTATGGGTTTACGACCTTGATATTCATTGCTAATCTCCAGACCTATCTCGCGGATACGGGTTTGGATTCTGTATTCGTCGAATAGAACGGCTAATATATCACAATTCATCTGATTCATCATTTCCTCTTGTAGTTTTTATTCGGTTGGCAGCCCGTTTGGGCTTTATACTGGTGGATTCGGCTCTTAGCAGCAAGAAACGGGAGGTATTATCGTCATAACGCACCCTCTCGTCTATCCGATATCCCACTATCCAAAATAGTTTTTCGCCATCATCCATTATTGGAACCAATTCCCTATCATATTTGGGGACTTTTTCGTCAATAAAAAACTCTTTTAAACGCTTGAAGTTATTCATTCCAAAAGGCATAAACTTATCACCCGGCTTACGGTATCTAATTTTGAAGGGATACTGAATCTTGTCGGCATCCAATAGCACCTGAATAGCTCCCTCATCGGTGTTCAAGTCTTTTGGGGCAACCTTTAGATATTTGAACGTGAAGCGGTAGTCACCAAACACTGCGCGGGCACGGTCTGCATCTATCTCCAGCTCTTCTTCGGGCATAGTGCTGATCTCTTCCTTTATATAAAAATGCAGTTCATTGTAGAGTTTCTTTACCTTCACGCCCTGCGATAGATATAGTTGCTTACTGCCGTCGGAGCTAATAACGTCCAGAATTGCCATAAAATGCGCAGTCATAAAATCAGTTTCTGTGTTACTAATATAGCGAAAGCATTGGCGAATGATGTAATACTGCTCCACTTCGCTAAGCTTAGCCAAAGGTTTTATTTCCAAAACAACTTTGCCGGGATGGTATTCCAGAGCTATCCGTTTGGTTTGCTGTTTTGCCCTATCCCGTAACAATCGATCTGCCTGATACAATATCTCTGCCTGATGGCCAAGATGCTCGGATAGGGCACTACTATACTCTGCTTTGATATGAGGAATCAAATCGTTTCGCAGTTTATTTCGGGAGTAGCTGTTATCCGCATTACTGCTATCGATGCGCCAGGTTATACCTGCCTCTTCCAGAATGGCTTCCAGTTCCACGCGACTGAAGCATAGTAGCGGATGCACTATCCTTCCCGATAGTGGCTTTATGCCCGCCATACCGCTAAGACCGGAACCGCGAAACAGGTTTAGTAGCACGGTTTCTGCTTGATCGTCCCGATGATGGGCTAATACAATCTTGGTAAATGAATAACTCTGCATCACCTTGTCAAATGCCTCAAACCTCAGCTTACGGGCATTACCTTCCAAATTTCCGATCTTGGGGATGTCTATCTTGCGAATGATAAGCGGAACGTTTAGCTTTAAACAAAGCTGTTTAACGGTTTGTTCGTCTGCCAAACTTTCTTCGCCGCGCAACTGATGATTAACATGTACTGCCAATAACGATACATTAAGAACATACCTCAGCCGTGAAAACAGGTATAGCAAGGCATTGGAATCGGCCCCTCCGGAACAGCCCAGAATAAGCTTATCTCCACCATTTATCAGCTCTTTACGCCTAATATCTTCTGTCAGCCTCTTTAAGGCATCTGCTAATTGCATCCGACTTCTCCACCGTTAAATCTATGAAAGACCATATTCTTACGATGCACCCAAGATGTCAATAGCAAAGTGAATGATACTGATAGCCACAATCACATCTACATGTAGCGCACCATAGATACAGACTTCCATAATACTGGGTGGTGACAAAACTGAGTTATAAGGACAAAATGCAGGTTTTTTTTTGAGGGCGACACAATTTTTTATTTAACAAAGAGGAAAAGAGAGGTTAACAGGTTAGTAGGTTAGTGAGTTAACTGGTGATGCATCTGAGCTCTGCAAGAGCGACAGATAATAGCCTGAGGCGTAAGCCTCAGGAACAAGGCACCCACCAATACAAAGCCCCTTGTGGGCGACACAATTTATATTTTAACAATGAGTAAAAGAGCCAGAGAGGAAAAGAGAGGTTAACAGATTAACGGGTTAACAGGTTAAAAGGTTAATGGGATACATCTAAGCTCAGGAGGAGCAACATCCTATAGCCTAGGGATGGTGAAGTGAATTTAAGCTCTGCAAGAGCGACAGATAATAGCCTAAGGCGTAAGCCTCAGGTTTTCTGGAAGAGAGAGATTCTATAGCCTGAGGTGAAGCGTTAGCGCAACTTCAGGACTCCACGCAACACCACATATACCCGGGAGGGGTAACACAGAAAGGGCAATACCACTCATCGCCTTGTTCTTCAAACCATTCCTTGTAAACGTCCCCTCCGCCTGTATTCAGCATAATCCAGATAAATCATGTTAACTCTATCTTTTAAGTTGAAGGAAGCTTTGCTCAATACCATTGTTCCTTATACGCTCCACCCAGTCATAAATGTAGGCATCAGAATACTTCCGTGTGCCATCTGGATTAACATCTTTCTGCAATGCAAGCACAATTAGCGCGTACTCGTTTTCTAAACAAGTGTTGAATACCCCTTGGTCATCTGTGTTTATGGAAACAAACAATTGAGGACAAGAATCTAGAGCATCCTTGTCATAGGTTAATCCCAAATTGTACCATCTTACAATTGGGTGCTCACAATACTGCCCAAACTTACTTATCAAACGATTTGAAGTTGGATTCGCTTCTATTCCAATCCCAATGCTATTAACCTTATCCTGCATCTTTTGTTGCAGCTTGGTCACTACAAACTTGTATTCCGGACTAATCTCAAACTTCTCACTTGATTCCCCGTTATGCCTCGCCTCATAGCAAAATTGGTACTGTTTCAATAGTTCCACGGCTTCATTATCTCTTCTGATTGCCTTAAGCTCATCTCTACTGTCAAGAGCACAGCGTTGCCAAAAGTTTATAGCGTTGCGCCGATCCTGCTGGTATTCATCTGTCAGGTACATGCTTGGATCGTCACATCTCAATTGATACGCTTTGTAGTATATACGCACGTCGGGAACCTTATTGGCACTATAGATATCACAGAACAGCTCACTATACTTATCTACAAGTAGCTTCTCGAACTGAAGCTTTATATCAATATCGAAAATCTTGCAATGCATCAGCATCCAAACAATATTGTCCAGTAGTATCTGCTTGGGCAGATAGATCACCTTAGGACGACTCTGATAATATGCACTTGCATCGATACCCATTGCTAAAGCATGCCCAATTCTATCCCCACGGGAAAGACCACAAAATTCTATCGCCTCATCTATGGTTCGTAAGCCATCCACAACATCATAAAAATCTTCTCCGGCATGGAAGGTTAGCCGTAGCTGTGGTGCAAACTCTCCGGATAGATCAAGGGGGGAACGCTGGGGCAAATGTTTACTTAAGAACCTATAGCATTGGGCAAAAACCTCGGGTCTTGCCGCAAACTCTGAATTAGCGGTATCTATCCCCAATATCTTGGTTTTAATATCGGTGTAGCTTTCTCTAAGCCTTGCCAATGCCATAGCTTGCGTTTTTATCTTCTGCCTAAGCTTGGCGTGGCGTGGTTTGATGCATGAACTTAGCTTGCAAGTTTTATCCTTGTCCTTTATAAAATGCAGCACATGGAAATGTTCGCTATTATTGCTTGCGGTATCCTGTTTACAAATATCCGTTTTACCATCCAATCTCTTTAAATAGCCATCAATTGAGTCATAGTCATAGTATTGCAATGTAGAATTGGCTTTGAAGCCATTAACGGCTTTTTTCATCTCATGCGTGCTGCTCTTTGGGGTTATTCTGGTCTCAAATTGGGTAATGTTTTGATGTAGCCTGTTACCCGTCAATGCAAGGTAATCCCTCACAGCTTCATAATGTGTATCCTTAATAAACAGCTCTTTCCTCTTGTCATAAGAATCAAATCCCGCAAAGCCCATAGCACCGTCATTTTGAATAAACGTACTTCTGAACTTTACGTACACCAATTGATATAGATAAAGTAGATCTGCCAAATACAGCCTATCTGCATTAGCAGTATTGTTGGAATAGATACGCTTCTGCCATTCGTACAGCAGTTTACGTTCACCCCTATATACTAAAAATTCATTAGCATCGGTTGCAGGGATGTTTTTCTCTATGGCATAGTCAAGATAGCGATTATTGCCCTTAGCATCTTGATGGGTATGTGCAGATAGCCTTGCAGCTACATCAATATCTGTGCTAAGCTTATGAACTCCCAATTTATCATCTTGCAGTTCGCCAAACCGAATATAATCACCTGTTTCCTCCCAATCATTCCGTACTTTGGAATGAATGTACTGTCTTATCTTTGCTGCAACGTAGATTATGTCACGCAGCTCTTCCATTAGTTTACTGTTGACTGAACTCTTATTCTCTGCTAATATCACCTTATCGAGTTTCTTTCTTGCCCTTAGGGGATTGTTCATTGCCGAAATCCAATTCAGAAGCACATGATTGGCAGAGCCTTTCAGATGAAAGTGATTCTCCGCCACACCTTTCTGCAACAATTGCCTTAGCCTGAAGTTATCTGTGCGTGTTATTGCGCTCCAGGTGTAATAATCCCTGGGGCGGTTAGAAACTTCATCCTTAGCTGCTAAAAAGGCAGTAGTAAAGATGTCCTCTCCCATGTATAGAGAAATATCCTGCCACCTTAGGAGGTTTTCAAACTTGCATAGGGGCTCGTATTGGTTTTCTTTCAGGATCATTTTTGCCACGTGGCCGAGCAGGTAGGTGGCATGAATGGATGTCATTTCATTATTATCTTCCACTAAGCAGTTACTACTTAGGAAATCCCACATTGCATCTAACTCATCGATGGAGTACCTGTCGTTACTCTCGGTGAACTTATTCTTCCAATATGCACTCAATAAGGTCTCATTTGATAGGGCAGCTCTTGGATTGCTTCCCGAAAGCAACCCCAAGATATCAGAGATGCTTACGTCCACAAAGAGTTTATGGGTACAATTCCTAAGAACGTCCACTTAGATACGCCTCTAGTTCATCCTTTATGCTCTGCAAACCATCTATAAACCAAGTTAGTTCATCACCGACAAATGAAACACTATCAGCTGGTCTCCTGAGTTCATTCATTTTGGCTCGAAGGTCTTCCAGCTTTTTAAATATCGAACTTGAAAAGATTGCACTCTCTGACCCCTTATCCTGTACATTTTCCAATCCCTGCCTCAACTCAGTTAAATCAATGGATATCGTGGTTGAACTACGCGTTAGCACTCCTGCAGCATTTTTGTGACTTTGGACCTTCCGGATTCTATCCGTAACAAGCTGGTAATACCCATCAAAATCTGTCACTTTACCTTTGGAATCCACGGTACTCTTGCTGTCTTTTCCGCTTACAAACGATTCCTGCAACTCTAGAATTAGTTGGAATAGTGCGACAAACCAAAGAAACCTAATTAGTTGTATTTTAAAAGACATAGTACTATCTGATAGGGTTGTTTCAATAGCATCTAATAGCGGGTCAAGTTCAATACCATCTTTTGAATCCTTTGTGATTAATGAGGTCAGGATAATAACCATATTACTGAGTATCTCTTTCTCAGATTCGTCGTAACTAAACTTACGTTTCACTTCAAGAGTACCTCTTTGCAAAATCATCTTGACTTGTCCTGCCTGTTGCATGAGATCCATGAATTCGCTGTCATGGATGTTTTTCACAATCTTAGCAATCAATAGATCCTCCGGTGGAGTAATGTTCTCCACTCTAGCATCTGTTAGAGAGTTTCCAATCCGGACAAAGATTTCACATAAATGGTCTACGACATAGGTAGAACTCTGTTTCAACCTAAGCTTTGCCTTTTCCATCATGTACTCAATCAATTCTCTTTGGCCAAGAGCTAAAGCTCCGAAAAAGCCATGTTTCAGCATATAAGCTTGAACTGAGAACACAACCTTCTCATAATTGCCCTCAATATCCTCATCATAGAATACCTTTTGGTCAGTTTGATTCGAAATGGATTCCTTGATACCCGTGGTTGGATATGGGTATCGGTAATAAATGAACTTATCAAAAAGTTCCTTAGCCTTGTTAAACTGATCCATAACGAGCCCTACCCTGTCATTTGATCCTTTCTTACCATACTGCTCTGCAAGTCTCTTAATGCCTTTGTTTAGTTTCTTTATATCATCAATATATATGCAGTCCCTATTTAAGGTAGCAAGATTATCATGTGTTATCAAGCCCTGATAGAATGGTATAGAACTTTCGTTCATACTAGCACTTGCATATTGAGTATAGCATTGAATACTCTGCATAACTTCACAGAACATCACAACTCTTCGTTGATCATCAGTGTCTTCTTTGTGTTGTATTCTCCCTTTCATCTTCGCTACATCAGCATAGGAAACATTATATGGATTGTTCAAGGGGTCGATTATCGAATTGTATAACTCGCCATATTCTCCCAGTCTATCTCTTCTTAGCCAAGTATTCAAGTCATTTGCACTTGAGATATCCATCAGCAGTCTGTTATATAGCTTTACCCAAAGTTTGTTCCTTCGATAGCCTCCGGTGTTGAGTATATCATCAAGCTGTTTTTTGTAATGAGGCTGAGAATCCTTTACCACTCCTTTGAAAAACCACCTGTACAGATAATCCAACAGTTTATTGCAGGTGTTTACCTGGTGACCATTCTTCTCGTCAGCGTCTTGGAGCAGTTCAATAAGCCCGTTGATATCTCTTAGCGACATATAATTAAACAATTGAATATGTTCAGCATCAGGTAATAGTAGAACCCCGGCTTTCTGGTATATAAGCCTAACAATCCTATTGGTATAACCAAATCTCTCTCGATATGCGCTAACATCATCCTTGTTACTTCTGTCCGAGAAGTTCTTGAATTCTTCGTCATCAATATCTTCTATAAATAGAAGCGTTGCCTTACCAAAGTTGTTAAATGTCGGCATCGGGATTCTATGTGCTTCGGGGATTACCTTTTGCAGATAGTTCAGACTCATTGTCTCTGCTCTACTAAATGCTTCTTTATCTAATTCTTTTGTTATCTTTAGTTCAGCATACATAGTCTTGGCAATGAAGCTATGCAGATCCTCAATATTTGCCCCGATAAGCACAATAACATTTGGTATCATCAAGTACTTACGGATAAACTCCAACGTTTTATAGGCATTGGCATATTCTTGATCAAAATCATCCAGGGCTATTAACAGCCTGTGAGCTACTGCTTTACCATTACTCTCGTCCTGGTTCTTGTGCAAGAAGCTTAAGGTTAAGGCTATCAAATCGTTTAACAGATACTTTAGTTTGGTTGTGGAGCTAAGGATATCCAAGGTCTCAATATAATCCCCATCCATCCGTTTGCCATTATCTCGCCTAATGGTTCCAAGGTACTTATATATGTCTTCGAACTCTTTCAATATCTTGCGTTTAGCCTCAGTATCCGTCTTCTCATTCTTCAGCAGTTTTTCTTTGAACATCCTAAACAACCAGGATATTACCACTTCCATGATGTCCGAATCATTAAACAAAGTGGGGTCTAAAATCCCCAAGCATGTGATTATAGTACCACATATGCTAGACCCTTTACTGCTGAACCCTGCTTCTTTACAGAAATCTGCATCTACCTCTTTACCCCGTAGATAATTTACTACATTATTCAAGGTCGAAGACTTTCCTGAACCTCTACCTCCGGTGATGGCAATTATATTGTTGTCCCACTCGTTCCGCTTTGAAAAAAGCATTTCTCCAGATTCCCTGGGGTAGGTTCCATCGTCTGAATTTTGATTAGCCTGTTGATTTCTATTCTTAGCAGTCTGCTGATAAGACCGCTGCTGGAGATCAAGCACTTGTGTTATATTGAAAAACACACTTTTATATGCTTCACCTGCCCACGAACCTAGCATCTTATCAAGATTATTTTCCTGGTAGATGGTGTTAAAGTATTTCTTCTGGATATGGATGTAGTTTTTGCCACTAACTTGAGTAGTTGTAGGTTTATTTTCCCTCATGATATCTCCTATAAAACATAATATACTTTCCCCTGTGTTGACATACTTCCTTATCTATAAACGAATATTCACGAATTAGATACTAGAGCGCTAAGCATCTAACATGAGTTCATGACTCATAAGAATTTGTCAAGAGATATTTCACATTTCGTATATCGTATCAGCATCTTTAACAAGAACAGCACTTGATAAAGCAAAGCCTAAGTATAAATACCCACATTGCCAGAGGTAGCATTTCATTGAAAAGAACTTAATACCAGCCTGCTCTGGTATTACTGGGTACTTTTTGCTAGTAGTTATCCTGTTTGTGGTCTTTGTCATTTGTGGTCTTTGTCACTTTGTCAGTGACTCTCCACCACATAGTAACCACATAGTAACCACATAGTAACCACATAGTAACCTACCCCTAGTCTCCTAGTCTCCCTATCATTCATCCCTCTATCAAGGAAGCACTGTGTTACAATTATGCCGAGATCACGCCGCGATTCTGCCACAACGCGGCGTGCTCGTGGCAAGAGTGTGGCAGTATCATCATACATTGTTTCCTTGAAAGAAAGAGGGATGTTAAGGTTTTGGTAAATGGATTATTGAGCTTTTCAGGAGCTTTTTGAGGATATGTTCAGTGGTCGTGCTCCCGGTCCACTCCTGGTCGACAGAGGCAACATAGTTACCTGTTATAGAAGACCTCTTGCCTTTGTGGTGACGAGAACGTGGAAGAGTGGAAGAGTGAAACAGTGAAACAGTGAAACACGGGTTGGGTATATAGTGATAGGAAGTATTGATGTTTTGAAATCTTGAAGTCGAGAAGTCGAGTGGTCGAGAGGTCGAGATGAATACAGCGTGTGGAACTCACAATACAATAATGTTCTGTATGCCGCATAATATATGCATTTCTTTGAGCTTTACATCACTTCTCAGATGTTCTCTGCTTTCCCTCTGGGGCGAAAAATATAGTTGTCCAATCCTGCCTCTTTGAATGGGCAAGATTTATATGTTATCATCGCTGTATTACCCGATTCTGCTCATCCAATACCTTCCTTATCTGATATTCTCTCTTTTCCTCTCTGGCTCTTTTACTCTTTGTTAATAATAAATTGTGTCGCCCACAAGGGGCTTGGTATTGGTGGGTACCTTGTTCCTGAGGCTTACGCCTCAGGCTATTATCTGTCGCTCTTTGCAGAGCTTAGAGGCATAAACCATTTATTAACCAACTAACCTGCTAACCTGCTAACCTGCTAACCCGTTAACCTGTTAACCTGCTAACCTGCTAACCAACTAACCCGTTAACCTGCTAACCTGCTAACCTCTCTTTTCCTCTCTGGCTCTTCTACTCTTTATAAAGTAAATTTAGTGGGCTGCCTCTCCCAAATGGGGGAATGCGACTTTTTGGGGGGTAGTGCTAATCCTTTTGCCATCGGGGCTCAGGTACACCTCATTCTCCCAAACCTGTTCTATCATATATTCTTCCAGGGAATCGAAAAAGTCCAGCCCCAGACTACCAAGGAAGCTAACCACCCAGCCTGAAAGACTGGATTTATACACCACCAGCCGCACTTTCAGCCAGCGGTTCCAAGGGATTTGTGTGCCGGTTTGAGCCAAGTTGTCCCCCTTAGCAATATAGCTATCGGCAAAGTAGATAAAGGCATTATTGCCTCGGTCTCGAATATCCATACCCACGTTAGCCCCGGGGCCGTTAATCACCCAAATGGCTGAGCCCTGGATGGTTCCTGGAATAAAGAATATCTCCGTGTTTCCCATAAAATCGGGATCAGGAGTCATGTGAGCCACAGAGTCCTGATTACTGTCCCGCACGGTTATTTCGGTGGTCTTTTCTCCGCAGGAGAACAGCAGCATACACAAAACTAATACAGACAGTGTTCTAAACATAGTAAAACTCCTTATATATCTCTACAGCATTGTTGCCTGTAGATAGGCTGTTAAGCTGGCGTTAAGTGTCAAGCATAAAGTGCACTACGTCACACGATTTACACATTTTGTATGAAATGCGACCACCAGACTAAGGGATTTAACCTCATATAGCAAGTACAGTCCCATGATCATAGACAAAAAATGAACGCGCAGCTAATGCAATGTTACAGTAGAAATTTCACATTCTATGCTTGACATATATTTGCCCTCCAATTTCTTGGTTCTTATACACAAATTGCAGTAATGGAATTTTTATAAATATCACGATAAACGCATGGAGGAACAATGCCTTTATTCATGAAACGCTTTACAAAGCCTTCGCGTCCAAAGCTTTTCGCTTTTGGACTATACATAGTTATGTTCATAATCTCAATGCCCTTGTTCGCCGCCAATCCCGGTGACTATCAAACCAAATGGGGCGGCACCTGGGACACACTTAGCCTCTGGCAAACTTATAATGGCAGTGCTTGGGTTAATGCCACCAGTTTACCTTCAAGCCCATTTTCTGGCACTATATATGTGAAGCATTACCTTAGCATAAACATGCCCTTTGAACTCGTCGGCAATTCATCAATGGTGGTTAGCAACCAGTTGCAGTTTCATCCCGGATGCACTTTTGAGGTTGGCAGCGCAGCAGAGATCAGCTTTAAGGAATTGCGCATTACCAACACTAGTGTGTTAATCAACAATGGCACCATGAAATCAATCGGCAACAATTCCAGCATCACTATTGAAGCTGGTGGAGAGCTGGTGAACAATGCATTGATAGATACACAGAGCTATCCGAGTTTTAACTTTAATCTGCTATCCGCAGGCATTCTAACCGTTGGCAAACATGGAGTCATCGGCGGTAATGGAAACCTTATTGTTGGATATAATGCCAATATCAATATCGCTCATCCAGATGGCGTTGACGGAGCCATAACCCTTAGCGGAAACAAAACATACGACAGAGCCAATTTTGTATTTAATGGCACCAGCCCGCAAATTACCGGAAACACCATGCCTGCAAATGTGCTGAATGTAAGCATTGATAATCCTGCAGGGCTTAAGCTCTCCTCTGATGTGAATGTAGTTAATGAATTCAACGTTCATTCAGGAAGCTCGGTTGATCTGGGGCTAAGTATTGTGAACAAGGCTTGGTACGGCGTTGGCACTTTTGTGCTAAATCCCGATGCCACAGTTATCACCGCCCATCCAGATGGTATCTCATCCACCGAGAACGTGGGAAGCATTCAGGTAACCTATCGGATTTTCGATAGTGCAGCAGATTATTCCTTCAATGGCAATTCATCGCAGCAAACAGGCAATTTTGTTACAACTCCAGACGACGATCCAGAAGATGGTTTGGTGCCAGTTGCAAATCTGATTATAACCAACCCCAATGGTGTAACCATCACCAATCCCATTGCCGTGAGTAATAATATTAATGTGTTAGACGGAAGCGCTGAGGGAACCGTTCAGATCGTTGGCCAGGAATCGAAGATAGATGGTCTTTTTAGCCATAATTACTATCACTCGTTTAGTCCCAATGGCGTTCTTATCAGGAATTATATTCCCTTTACCGATATAAACGGCGGCAAGCCCCTTGCCATAAGCAGACGCTGGAACATTCGTGGTAACTTTGAAGGTAGTAAAGAAATTACCTTCTATTGGGAACCAGAAGAAGATAACGGAATCAACTGGGACTTGCAAACACCAGTTATTCAGCAAGGTGGTATTATGCTGGCAGCAGAAGCATGGGATACCAGCTCCTCCCCACGCTGGGCAAGAACCACTATCACCAGCTTGGGCGACCGTGGAATGTTCTACATTCTTGGCTCGGGCGATGAAACCCTGCCTGTAGTGCTGTCCGGTTTCAATGCGAGCCTTACTTCCAATAACGGTGTTCGCCTGCAGTGGACTACCCAAAGCGAATCTGGTCTAAACGGCTATTATGTTTGGCGTGCTAATTCCAACAATCTTTCTCAAGCAGCCATGATTAGCCTGCTGATTTCACCAACCAACACATCCAATGTAGCTACCTACACCTATAGTGATAGCGAAGTTACCCCAGGCAGCGAATACTGGTATTGGTTAGAAAGCGTGGAATACAGTGGCATAACAAGCTTCTATGGCCCAGTACAGATCAAGCTGGAAAGCAGCGGCAGTGTAACTCCCAATATCCCGCTTACTACTGCGTTATTGGCACCATATCCCAATCCCTTCAATCCCTCGGTTAACATCTCCTTCAGCATGGCTAAAGACGCCAAGGCACAGGTGAATATCTACAATCAAAGAGGGCAATTGGTACGTAACCTGTTTAGCGGAAACAGCAAGGCAGGTAGGCAGAACCTGGTATGGAACGGTATTGATAACAATGGTCAGCCCTGCGGTAGCGGCACTTATCTGATTATTATGGAAAGCAGCGGTGAACGCTATGTGCAGAAGGCATCTTTGGTGAAGTAAGTCAAAGCTCTGATATATATAACTTAGCCGGTACTGATGTGCCGGCTTTTTTTTGCCCAATTGCCAAATGCTGCAAAAAGTGAAAAAAATGAAGCCCGGATGTTAGAAACACCCGGGCTGTCATTATGTGTAATATGAGCTTGTGTTTAGATGTGCTTGTTCAGCTTGTCCATAATCTTTTCTTTCTGAACCAGCCCAACCAATTGATCACTAACGTTCCCTTTGTCGAAAATAAGCAGGGTGGGGATAGACATGATGGAATACTTGCCTGCAATCTCGGGGGATTCATCGATATTCAGCTTTACTATTTTTACCTTGCCATCCAGTTCGGTGGCAAGTTTGTCGATGGTAGGAGTAAGGGCTTTGCAAGGACCGCACCAAGGAGCCCAGAAGTCTACAAGGACGGGGAGTTCGGACTGTAGTACTTCGGCTTCAAAGCTGCTGCTGTTTACTTCTTTGGTAGCCATAATCTTACTCTACTATTGCCAGGATGTCGCTCTTGGAAAGTATAAGCAGCTTTTCTCCATCAAGTTCGATCTCAGTTCCAGAATACTTACCGTAGAGAACTTTGTCCCCTACTTTCACTATCTTTTGAAGCTCTTCATCGGTACCCACGGCAATAATCTCTGCCATTTGGGGCTTTTCTTTTGCTGTATCGGGAATAATAATACCACCGATTGTTTTCTCTTGTGCGGCGTTGTGGAGTTTAACCACTACGCGGTCTTCAATGGGTTTTAGTTTCATTGTAACCTCCATAAATTATCTTTGAAATCTGCTAGTTATATTATAAGCGACCCGCGCTTCATTAGCAAACACAATTTGAGACTGCTAATTTCTGTCAAGCAAAATCAAGGGTTTTGTGCTTGGACTTTCCGGAATTAACCAGTTCATATAGTAGATATCCGTTTAACATATAAAGCACTTTGTCAAATTCTTTCTCACCGGGTATGATAAGGTCAGCATTCTTCTTGGTTGGCTCTATGAATGCATCATGAGAGGGCTTAACTGTCTGCAGATATTGGTCAAGCACGCTTTCCACCGATCTGCCTCTGTCTACAATGTCGCGCTGCATCCGGCGTGCCAAACGCAGGTCGGAATCTGTGTCCACATATATCTTTAGATCGGATAAAGCAAGTAGCTCCGGATAATAGAGGGCAAAAATACCTTCCAGGATAATTACATCCGCAAAGGCTACACATGTTGTCCCCTCTGCACGCTTGTGGGTTTTAAAGTCGTAGTCGGGAATATCAACTGCCTCACCTGCAAGCATCTTGTTCAAGTCTGACAGCAAGTATGGCGTGTCTATGGAATCTGGATGGTCAAAGTTTACTTTTGCCCTCTCAGCTTCCTGCAAATGTGCAAGATCACGATAGTAGTTGTCGTGCGAGATAATTACCGTCTTTAAGTCATTCAGGCGCATACCTATTGCGCGGGCAATCGTTGTTTTACCCGAGCAGGTTCCACCTCCGATTAATACCAGGCGAACGTTATTGGTCATAATCTCCAATCCAATATCTTAGTTTATCTAATACTGCTTTGTTGATGCCGTCTTCACGGAAGTTATCCAGGTAATACTGCCTGAGATTATCTGCCAGAACGACCGCTTCTCTGGGGTGCTGCAGCAACTTAAGTATGTGCCTTGCCAGTTCATCTGGGCTATCACCAGCCAGATAGCAGTTTTCAGGTATCTTCCACGAGGCAATAGCCTTGTTTGAGCAAATCAATGCCTTGCCAGCCGAAGCACAATGAGCAATTCTATCCTCAGTATCTGTCTTAGATAGAGGTAATAATACCATAACAGCTTTCTGCGCCAACTGAGGAAAGCTGTAGCGTACAACCTGCTCCTCATCTGCAATTTGTGAATCTGTGTTATAATGCAGTATCCTGCCTCCGCACAAATCTGCCAGATGCTTATTTCCACAAAGTATAAGTTTTATATCTTTCTCGTTTAGCTTCTTGGATATGCGAGGATAGATTTCGGATACCAGAAACCTTGCCGCTTCCATATTGCTTTCACTTGGCTGCTGAGCTCCAAACAAGATGTAATTATCTGCAATCTCCGTGGGTGGCAGTTCGCTATCCAAAGGCTCCATAGGCAACTGAAAGGTTAGACAATCATCGTCAGAGAGCTTTTGAGCCTGACAAATAAGACGTGCTTCCTCGGGATTGTGGAAGAAGAAGCGAACACCCCGCCTTAATAGCAGCTTATCCCAAACCAGCTGTTTGGTATATGCCCATAAGATGCTTACCGAATCCATCCTCTTATTTGCCTTCCACTGTGCCTCCAGCCTGGGCAAGGGATAGCTATCCACGTCCATAACAAACCTGCATTTTGGCAATATCTTTTGGGCAACTCGCAATAGTGGCAGGCAACCAAAACCCGCAAACACGATTAGCTCAAATCGTTTGCTATCCAATATATTGGCAAAGCGCTCTGTTTGCCCTTCAGCAAGTATGTGATAGCTTTCGGGATACAGCTCGCTGCTTGCATCTAAACTAAGTGAATAAAGCTTATCATAACCTTTATGAGTGGCCACAGGGTGATTTATGTATGATTGGTTTTTTAGTAGCAGCAAGTCCGCATCGAAGTTTCTATACAGCAGTTCCCAGATATACTGTGATCTCTTTTCGCGCAGAGTCAATGCCTCCGCGAAGGGCTCATCTACGAACAATACCTTTCGTAGCTGGCTGATTGCTGGGGCTACTCTGGTCTCATCATTATCTATCATTATTTGCTCTCTTGGGGGCGTATTTACTTAGGATATTGTATAATTGGTTCATATCAATGGGTTTGGCTATATAGTCGTCCATCCCGTTCTCCAAAAAGCGTTCCCTATCTCCAACTAATGCCGCAGCAGTGAAAGCAATTACAGGAGTGTGCTTCGAAGTTCCCTGTTCCCTATTCCTTAGAATATGGGTAGCAGTTAAGCCGTCCATAACCGGCATCTGGATATCCATCAGAATAGCGTCGTAACCATACTTGCCACAGAGGTCTAAAGCCTCCTGTCCATTTGCCGCCACGGTTACCTGAATGTCCCATCCCTCAAGCTGACGCTTGGTAACTACTTGGTTAACTGGCTCATCTTCCACAAGTAAAACCTGCATGCCTGGAAGGTGCTGAAGCATTATCTCTGGATGGCTAGCTTCGCTACCAGCTTCTTCAATCATCTCCGCTTTATGGGCAAATGGAATAATAAAGAAGAAGTTGCTGCCTTGTCCCGGCTCACTTTCCACCCAGATAAAGCCATTCATAAGTTCCACTAAACGCTTCACTATAGATAAGCCCAGGCCTGTTCCACCATACTTACTGGTAATATGGGTGTCAGCCTGGCTAAAGTTATCAAAAATATCTTCTTGTTTTTTGGGGTCGATTCCGATCCCGCTGTCGCTTACGCAAAATAACAGACGTATCTCGCTAGAGCTTTGCGTATAGATATCAGCGCTTATTTCCACAAATCCGCTTTCAGTAAACTTCAATGCATTCTGAAGGAGGTTTATAAACACCTGTTTCATTCGTAATTGATCACCGTGCAACACATTGGGAATACGTTCATTAATATTATGCCGAATCTCAAGATGGGGTTTCGTGTTTTGTAGGCTAAAGGTATGTATCAGGTCTGCTATCAGAATGTGCGGATTAAAATCGTTTACGATCAATTCCAGTTTGCCAGATTCTATCTTAGAAAAATCCAGAATATCGTTAATAATCTTCATCAGATTTCTGCCGGAGGAATACATGATGTCGTAGTATTCACGTTGTTCCGCGCTGGCATCCATCTGTCTCAATACTTGCAGGAAGCCCATAATTCCATTCAAGGGGGTGCGAATCTCGTGGCTCATCGTTGCCAGGAAATGGCTTTTAGCCTGACTGGAGGCTTCAGCCTTTTCTTTAGATTCCAAAAGCTGTGCTTCCAGATTCTTCTGCGCCGTTATATCCATTATGTAGCCATAATAAAGTGCAGACTCTGAGTTATGATCGATGCGAGTGGAATAGTCTAACACCCATCTTATCTCCCCGTCTTTGGTTATCATACGATATCTTCGGATATAAAACTCATCGTTAACGCTCTCGCTTGCCATGCTTAGAAAAGCATCCCTATCCTCAGAGAATACTATGTTTATATAATCCTCACCCTTGGCTAGTATCTCGTCCACAGAAAAGCCCCATTGATCCACGTTGTCAGACATCATAAGGGGTTTGGGCGGGTCAGCTTGCATTTT
Source organism: uncultured bacterium (assembly GCA_938009275.1). Lineage (GTDB taxonomy): Bacteria > Cloacimonadota > Cloacimonadia > Cloacimonadales > Cloacimonadaceae > Cloacimonas. Next base: position 42,499 of record CALLHY010000073.1, on the reverse strand, counting down.
GTATATCACAACTGGGCCTCTCTCGAAAATCCGGTACTCCCTATTCAGCTCTTGTTCGATAGACAATCTTGCGGCGCATTCTGCCGCCAGTGCCTTTCTATGCTTTATGTTCCTGCGGATAAAATAAACTACGAACACCACCAAAATAGCTGCAAAGAACAAGGTGTGAAAAACTATTAAAAAGTCCTTGTTCATCAGTCTCACTTCTTCCGAATACAGATCATAATGCCCAAACCACTTCTCATGCAACATGGCCAACTGACCATTTTGACTGAGGATTAGCAGCGCGTTATTTATCTCATCAATCAACCTCTGATCATGAGAAGCGTAGCAATATTCCTTTTGCAGTATTCTTTGGGGTAGGGGGTGAATATGCTTCAGCTGATGCTTACTGGATATATACATGCCGTTCATGTGATTTACGATGGCAGCATCAAATTCTCCATCATTTAGCAGCTTTAATGCGTCCTCCTGCGTGGGGACTTCTACAATTATGCCATTAAAACTAATGCGCTTCAGGAAGTCTTTGGCTATGTCTTCCTGCTGAATCACTATAGTCGTGTTCAGAATGTCTTTAGAATCCTTAATCTTAGAACCCTTTCGCACAAATATCGAACGCCAAGTCTGGGCGTGAGAATCTGAGAAGTACATTATCTTCGCCCGTTCAATGGAAAATGCCATGCCTTGTATTAAATTAATCTCTCCGCTATCCAGCCAATGCCTCACCAATGCCCATTTCGCCAGTTTAAATTCCGGCTCGTAGCCTAACTGACGAAAGACAAGCTTACTAAGCTCAACGTTATAGCCATCTGGAACTGAATTCTCGTTAATGTATTCGTAAGGAGGATAATTAAAATCACCTCCAATAATCACCTTGCGCGGCTCTGTACCTTGCCCAAAAAGCATAAGGCAAAAACATGCAATTGCGAACAGTGAAACAATTCTACTTAGCATCTTTCCTTCTTGGATTTGCTACTTTGCTCAAGTAGGCTTCCATATCATACTTCCTATTCAATCCAGCCATATTCATGTATCGCACCATGCCATATATGTCTCTATTCATCCAGGGGCGATCGTGTTTGCCAAAGCACCAGGCAACACCTGCAAAAGAATTAGGATCACGGCCATCAAGAGAATACTTGTTGTTTAGATACAACAGAACAGAGTATGCCTCTTCTGGTGAGGCAAACCAGGCAATTAACCGCTTGCCCCAATACATTCTCATGTAGTTATGCATCTTACCTGTTTCCATCATCTCCTGTTGAGCAGCATTCCAATACACATCGCTTGTTGCGCATTGCTCCAATCTGTCAAGTGAATAATGCTGCTCCCTGGCGTCTGAAATGTGGTTTGCTAACGTAGCTTTCACCCAATCTGGCAAACACGCGAAACTATCATAATGCTCATTGTAATGGCAGAAATTGAAGCTCAATTCTCGTCTGATAATGAGTTCTTCCACATAGGAAGCCAATCCCGCATCATTATTATCCAAACCCTCTTTGGTTCTAATCATACTGCTTATGCTGGGCAAATCGAAGCCAGTTACATCCATCAGTTGTTGAACTATTTCCATTGGAGATATTTGTCCAAAGTGTAAGTATGGGCTCAATCCGCTCTGAATGTTTACCCCGGGATCGCTTCGCTTTCCATAGTACAGATGCAGTTTGTCGCTAATGAAGGCTTTCAGCAATGCCACCGCAGCCTTGTGTCCTCCAATGGCACTGGTAACTGGGCTTACTGCACTATCTATGACACAATGCTTCTCAACCCATTTGATAAACTCATTCAGGCTATATTCATTGGGGCTAAGCATAATGAACGGAAGCCCTTCAAGCTTTTGCTCAGCCCCCTTGTACTGGGGTGTAGCAGACTCGATTCGTATTTGTGGAAGCAGCCTTAAAATCTTTGGTCTGATGGTAGCCGCGGCATATTCTTCCTTATTCGATACCAGTTCTATGGGAACCATTGCTTCTGTTTCTATTTCAGTATAGGTTACTCCTAAGTCTGTCAGCTTCTGCTGTAAGCTGTTCCGCCATTGTCTTTGGATGCCCAGATACCCATGATCACAAATTAGTTCTACTGCTTCCCGGCAGATATGGCTTAGAATTTCTACCGGATTGCCAATGATAACACGAAATCCTATGCCTCGTAACTTTAGCTCGGTAGATAGCTCGTGAATGCCTTGCAACATAAAGTGATAATGCCGCCAGTTTGCCTCGGGAAAATCTGGGTATATTACGAAAGTAACAACTAAAGGTAAACGCATTTCATTCGCACGGCTTATGGCATAATCAAATGCAGAATTATGGATTACACGTTGTGCTGCCTGCATCCAATACACCAGCATTTTGCCTCTATTTTGCCCAGCTATGGAAACCAACTTCATTGCTTTATCCATCCTTATCCTCGCTCCTATCGCTGTGATCCGCTTATCTATTATATCAACCTCTATTTCTGTCAAGCTGGATGTTCGCTGCCTCTCTCATTACATGTCGATGTTTTTTCCTGCTTCCTTGCTGCTTCCTTGCTGCTATCCTGTATTCGATACAGGATAGCAGCAAGGAAGCAGCAAGGAAGCAGCATATATTTCGTAGGTAGCTACAAGAAATATATTAGTTAAAAATCTATCCATGTCGCAAAACATCATCAGCTTGCCTGCCCCCACCCAAAAATAATCGTGGACAGTTAAGCTGCGTTGTAAATAAGTGCCACAATACAGCATTCACTATTGTGAGGTTATTTATGGTGATGAACTTAATGTTCAGTTGCCCGATACTTATGCGAGGTCTATCACCTGCTGCCACCACAGCGGCATGGACTATTATCGGCGGGGTTGCAATTGCCTATTTTGTGTGGCTATACCTATATCTACGCTTATCACAATATGCAGGAGCCAGTAAAGCCAGGTTGCTTTTTTGCACTACTGCTGCGTTAATTCCCGGCATAAACGCACTATGGGTGCCGTGGGCATTCATAAGCAGCGTTGGTTATGTGCAGAAGGCTCAGGATAACTATCATAGGGTTAATGTTTACCACTCTGGCAGCGGAGTTAGGATACTATCCATCCCAATTTTGGTGCTTTATTTGTTTTGGGGAGTTTTGGGGTTTATTATGCGAAAAAGCATATTGTCACATTACCACGACTTCGACGTTATGCTATCTGTAGGCATTATTGTGGTTTGTGTGCTTATTATCTTTTTAGTGTATCTGGTTCATCTCTCGTTATTAGTTTCCAAGATTCAGCATTACAAAAAGTATCAGAAACTACGAAATCATAACCACAAGTAGTACACATTCTTTATCTTCTATATCTTGCATTTGCCACCAGTTGCTTCTCGGATAGCGGTTCGGAGTGCTTATGCCATCATCCTTACATAGACCTTATTGATTTAAACACCATCTGCAATCTGCTAATCTACTAATGCGGGCATGTGCTGGTGGCTGATTACAAATAACATGCATTGACCGATAGAGCATTCTGATATTTGTGGCAACAAACTAAGCAATTTAAAGGATAAGCATGCAGAAAATAAAGAACATAGCCATCATAGCCCACGTTGATCACGGCAAAACTACTCTTGTAGATGCAATGTTGCGTCAGGCTGGTGTGTTTCGTGAGAACGAGAAAATGGTGGAGCGAATAATGGACTCGAATGACATTGAGAAAGAACGCGGCATCACCATTTTTTCCAAAAACGCTTCACTAACCTACAAAAAGACCAAGATAAACTTGGTGGATACTCCCGGCCATTCAGACTTTGGCGGCGAAGTGCAACGCATCATGAAGATGGTGGATTCGGTTCTGCTATTAGTGGATGCCTTTGAAGGGCCTATGCCGCAAACTAAGTATGTGCTAAAAAACGCCTTGGAACTTGGGCTAAAACCGATAGTGGTAATAAACAAAATCGATAGACCCCATGCCCGAGCCTATGATGTACTAGATATGATCTTCGAGCTTTTCCTGGAACTTAATGCTACCCACGAACAGCTTGATTTCCCGGTTATCTATGCCTCAGGCAAGGATGGCTATGCCGTTGATGAGCTGCATGATGAGCCCAAAAACATATTTCCATTATTGGATATGATTATTGCCGAAGTACCCGATACCGAAGGTGACAGACACCTGCCATTTCAGATGCTAACCTCTGCCATAGAATACGATAACTACCTGGGGAAAATGGGCACCGGAAAGATACACAATGGCAAGATATCGTCTGGTGAAGAAGTGGTACTGATAAAACGAAATGACGATAAACTAGTATATAAAGTTACAAACATTTTTACCTACGAAGGCTTGCAAAAAAAGGAAGTTAAAACCGCTTATGCAGGTGATATTGTGTCCATCGCCGGGCTGGAGAAGATAGACATTGGTGAAACCATTGCCAATAAAGATAATCCTGAACCGCTGCCAGCTTTTAGCATCGATGATCCCACTATCGCCATCGAGTTTTTGATTAACAACTCCCCATTTATGGGAAGATCGGGTAAGTGGCTTACCTCAAACAAGATATGGGAACGCTTACAGAAAGAGCTACAGACCAATGTATCACTAATTGTGGAAAGAACAGACTCTGCGGATACCTTCACGGTTAAGGGCAGAGGGGAATTGCAGCTTTCAATACTAATGGAAAGCATGCGGCGTGAAGGTTATGAATTTCAGGTATCCAAACCAAGAGTGCTATTCAAAGAGATTGATGGGGTAGTTATGGAGCCTATTGAATTAGCTGTGATAGATGTAAGCGAAGAATTTGTAGGCACAGTAATAGACATGATGGGACGCAGAAAAGGCGAAATTACCAGTATGACCCCACCCACCGACGGCTATTCCCGCCTGGAATTTAAGATACCGGCCAGGGGGCTGATCGGCTGCCGTAATGAGTTTCTAACCGAGACAAGGGGAACAGGTATCTTAAGCCAGTGTTTTTACGGTTATGAGGAGTATAAAGGGGAAATTCAAGGCAGCACCCACGGCTCGATGATTGCCATGGAAACCGGCGTAGCATTGGGATATTCGCTAAACAATTTCCAACCTCGCGGCACCTTCTTTATTCATCCCAACACAGAAGTTTATGCCGGAATGGTGGTAGGGCAGCATAGCAAAGATAAAGACCTGGTGATAAATGTATGCCGCGCCAAGAAATTAACCAATAACCGTGCTGCCGGCAAGGATGATGCAATAAAGCTTATTCCACCGCGCGTGTTTAGCTTAGAGCAGGCAATAGAATACATTGGCGATGATGAGCTATTGGAGATTACACCGGATAGCATACGCATCCGCAAAAAGATACTGCATCACACCGATAGGAAGCGCAGCGAGATTGCAGAATAGCCTTTGCATAAAGTATTATTAAAAAGGGTGTCTATAAGCAGACACCCTTTTCTAATTCAAGATTTATGGGCTATTGCAGCTTTAGTAACGCCGCTTGATAATTGGGCTCCATCACGATATCTTCCACTAGCTCGGTATAGGCTATTTTGCCAGTCTCATCAATGATGATAACTGCACGGGCAAGCAATCCCGCCATAGGGCCATTTACTATCTCCAGCCCGTAATCCTTGCCGAAATCACGGTTTCTAAGTTCTGATAAAGTAATAAGCTTCTCTATTCCCTCTGCACCACAGAAACGACCCAGTGCAAATGGAAGATCACGAGAAATGCCCAATACCGCCACATTGGGAAGCCTGGAGGCTTCTTCGTTGAACTTACGTACACTCATCGCACAGACTCCCGTGTCTATTGATGGATAGATGTTTAGCAGCACTTTCTTGCCTATGAAGTTGCTTAGGTAATGGTCTTGCAGTTTGTTATCGGTCAGGCAAAAGTCTATTGCTTTACTGCCTATTTCCGGCAGGTTGTTGTTTGTGTCTATCGGATTGCCATGAAGTTTCAGTTTTGCCATGTTAGTATCTCCTATTAATTACGTATGTATCTCATTATAACATAAGCAAGGTGAGGTGATTGGCAACTACCATAATCAGCCAGCTTTATCAAAGGGAAAAAAAGAGGTGAGGGCAATGTGCCTCACCTCTTTACAATAGTACTTTTTGGATTAATAGAAGAATAGCTTAACGGCTATGGCAATTAAGATTACGGAGTTTACCGCCAACCAAAACCTGATCTGATTAAAGCTCTTGAGATACACTTCTCTGTTTAGCTGCACTTTCTTTTCCAAGCGAACCATCAAGTGTTCCAGAGTTCCAAGTTTCTCTTGGGTTTTGTCGGTTTTCTTGATGTTGCTGTTGTGATTGCTATCCCGTCTGAAATGACGCATAAGCTCGAAAACGATGGGTATAAAGGCTGGGATAAACTTGTTCAAAGCTCTTGCCATTAGTCCAATATCTCCTTCTCTACTTAAAATTTATAGCCAACACTGAAATAGTGTGTGCCATTCAATACCGCATGATGCGAGTATGAGTAATCAATCTCTACGTTTTCTACATAGAAGCTGGCACCAGCATTGTATGTGGCTGGATTTTGATGCACACCAAATCGTAATGCCAGAGGCTCAAATACACGTGCTTCAACTCCACCCATAAACTCGGTTTCTTTGGCAAAGTCTTTGCGTACTTCAACACTGGTGGTAACTCTGTCATAAGGTGTGTAAGACACACCTAATGAAAGCCTGTTTGGCAGGTCAATCTGGTTCTCCTTGCCCATTTTGGCTTTGTTTATATTAGTAGCAGCAAAGGCAAACTTGGTTCTTCCATGCAGCAATGCCATAGCACCCAGATCGACGCCAATGGCAGATTCGTCGTTTTCACCATCCATGGTAAGATTGTAGAAATTGCCGCTATAGCCAAAGCTGATTTCTGAATGGATGTCTTTCAAAAGAGTGAAGCCATGACCTATGCTCCAAATCTGTTCGCTCATAAGAGTATAGTCTTCAAAGTCCACATCAAGCATTCTTGCACCAAGGGCCAAAGTTCCAAGCTTTCCGGGGAGCTTTGCTCCGATGGCGGCTGTTTTGAACTCCGAAAACTCCTGATTATATAGATTGGAGAAGCCAAGCTTGATTCCATAGGTAGTGGAGGTTAAGCCAGCGGGGTTGTAAAACAAAGCGTTGGCATCGTCTGCCACGGCGGTGAAGGCGTTTCCCATACCGCGTGCACGGGCGGAAGGTTGATAATCATCAAATACGGCCAGCAGCAATGCGGATTGGATAAGGATTAGACTTATAAGTAATATCTTTTTCATGCTTCACCTCACTTCAGACGGGATTTAATTACAATCGGCTGTACAGTCCGCGCTATATCACCCGTTTGGCGATCAGCCACTTCCATGTGGCAATAGTATAAGCCGGGGGGAAGCAGGTTCATAGAATTATCTCTGCCGTTCCAGGATATCTTGCCGATTTGCTGCGACGATGTAGAACCAATGAAGTTCTCGTTCAGCGGAGTGGCAACAAGCCTGCCTTGAGCATCATAAATACGGATAATTGTGCGCGCCAGGAAACCACCCTTGGTACCGTATTCAATCTTGATAAGTTCTTGAGTGGGATTGAAAATATTCTTGTCGCTAACTCTGCCGGTTGATGCATCCTCGGTAAAGATGTTCAGATGAGCTTTGAACTCGTCCAGTACCACAGACAGGCTACCATTTTCAAAATTTGTGATGGCATTGTCATTGTAGCTAAAGCTATTTATCGTTATTGGAACATTGCCATAGGATCTTGGTTTTAGCAACAGCTTCACCAGCAAGTTATCATTCTCAGGCGCATCCATTACAGTAGAAGTGGTGTAGCTGATGGTAATTGTGTTGCCTGCATCTGTAACTGTGGGGCTGCTAGTCGTTAAGGTTCCGCTGTAATCCACGCCCAAAAACTCCACCAATGTAGCGTCAATCTGAATGCTCATGGTGTAGCTGGTAACATTCCACGCAGGAATCAGCTTGGTGGTTTTAACGTCCACGGCAACTGATTCGCCAACTTGACCTTTGCGACTTTGGATGGTTATTTTGGAGGCAAAGATATCGTCTTCTTTTATCAAATCGGCACTTATCCGGGGAAGAATGCGATATCCATCAGCAGAGTAATCTACCACACCCTGAATCTGATGCCACACATCGCCAACAACAATGCTTGAGGCTGGATAGCCATACAGGAAGTCGTCAACTTTGGCCTCTGCAACGCCCGCAACTCCGTTATCAGCAATCTGGAACTGATTAAAGATATTCGCAGTAGTGGTAATCTTTACGTTGTTAAGGCGTACCATCACGCCTTCCCAGGGCTCGGCTGTGGTTCCAGCAAAGGGAAGCTGTGCTGTGGTAACAATGCTTATTGGAATTGTATTACCCGGTGATTCTATTTGGCTATCGGTAATCAGTCGCAATTGAGTTTGGCCATTAATCTCTTTCACAGTTCCGGTTAATCGAACCATATCGCCGGGATTAACGGTATTACTAAGAGCACTGTCGAACACATACAATCCGCTCCATCGTCCATCGTCTGTAGGTTCCAATGGATCGGCAATATAGAAGCTGCTGCTGCGTTTGACGGCTGTAACGATACCTCGAACTTGCTTTATCTGATCAACATAGGGGGAATTACCATTGGCAGCGGTTGTTTCCTGAATTTGACGACAGGTAAACACCTGGGCATATAGCCCCGCGGTTAGCAAAAGGGCAATAACAAGAAAAACTACACCTTTCATTTATATCTCCTTGGTTGTAATCTCTGTAGCCGGAACATCGCCTGCAGGTTCAGGTTCGGGTGCATCTTTTATGAACACCATATCGAAAATCAACAGGCATACTCCGATGAATATGGCACTATCTGCCACGTTAAAAATGGGAAAGCGTTGCATTATGAAATCTGGAAAATCCACGCTAAAGAAATCTGTAACGCCACCTATAATAATTCTATCTACCAAGTTGCCAAATGCTCCGCCCAGTACAAAACCAAAAGCAATAACCTGGATTCTATGCAAGCTGTGATACAAGAGGTAGAAGATTAACGCGGCAGCGATAAAGGTTACCGTGATAAAAAACACTCTGTTAACCGTATCGCTTCCCACGCCCAGCGAGAAGGCAGCACCCGTGTTTTCCACGTATATCAACATAAAAGTATCGCCAAACAGCTTTTTTAATAGTGGAAAACTTTGGTGTAGCTCCATGTTCATACGCACTAATGTCTTGCTTAGCTGATCCAAAACCAGCACCAGCATCATGATAAAATAGGCGGGGGCAACTTTTAGCTTGGTCAGGGAAGGTTTCAACGTCTTTGCCGCCTTTTTTTGTCTTCCATCTTTTCTTTGCATTCCACACAATAAATTGCGTAGGGGATTATTTCTAAGCGAGTATCCTGGATGAAATCGCCACACATCTCGCACACTCCATAGGTTTCATCGGCAATACGGCGCATGGCATCATTTAACAATCTGATCTTATCTCTTTCGCCTTCCATAAGCATCACAGTTTGTTCCATAAGGTTCGTATCCGAGCCCTGATCTGCCTGATGGTAGGCATAGCTGGAGAGGTCTCCGCTGCTTTCCCTTGCTCCAATGCTTTGATCTTTATTTATATTCTCAATATAATTAACGCTTTCACGGAGCTCTTTTAAGATAATCTCCTCGTAGTACTTTAACTTTTCGGCACTAAGTTTGTTAACTGCCATCACTAACTCCTTTACATCATACTCATAAAAAAGAGAATAACCAAGTAATATGATACTGCAACTTATGTCAATGAAAAAAGCTGCGCTGCTCTTCTCACAAATTCTGCAAGGATATTTTGCAGATGAGCACCCGAAATTCCTGCATGATGACGAATTTCCTCTTGGGAATGCGCTTGCTCGTGAAATAGATTGCTATAATTCGTAACTATTGAATACGCCAATACTTTCATGCCGGCATGTCTGGCAGTTATAACCTCTGGAACAGTGGACATGCCAACCAAATCTGCTCCCCATCCGGCAAAGGCTGCACATTCTGCTTTGGTTTCCAAACTTGGCCCGGTGACGGCAATATATACACCTTTATGCGTAGTGATGCCCTGCTCGGATGCAATAGCATCGCACAAAGCCCGGCATTCTGGATCATAAGGCTGGTTCATAGAGGGAAACCTCTCCCCCAGCTCTTCGTCGTTGTGTCCAATTAAAGGATTAATCCCCATAAAGTTTATATGATCGGTAATCTGCACAATTGCTCCGGGTGGCAGTTCCAGCCTCAGGCTTCCCGCGGCATTGGTAACCACCAGCATCTTTACTCCCAGAGCAGCCAGAACGCGGGTGGGGAATACAACTTGCTCCATGGCATAACCTTCGTAGAAATGAAAGCGTCCCTGCAAGAATAGCACGGGCACACCCTTCACATCGGCAAGAAGCATAAAGCCCTTGTGCGAAGGTGCAGTGCTGCTAACAAAGCCCGGCAGCTCAGAATATGGTATGCGCTGAATAATTGGAAATGTCTCTGCCATTTCGCTTAGCCCCGTTCCGAGAATAACGGCGAACCTGGGCAGCTTTATCAGTCTTTCTTTTAGCCAATTGGCGGTGTCTTTGTAGTGTATCATCTTCCCTCTCTATTTGCCTGCAGTTTCGGCACCATCGGGCTTGGGCACTATATCGTCTTTAATCGAGCGGAATTCGCTATCCAGCGACAGTTCACTGTCCTTACTTAATAGTGGATCCTTTCCGATGCGATCCTGGAAGCTTTGTAGCTCAACCTTGAACTGCAATAGGAACTGTCTTTTTTGCTCCTTAAGCTGTAAGTATTGATGCTCCAGAACGCCCAAATACTGCTTCGCCTCCTGAATGGCGCGCTTGGCCTTCAGTTCCGCTTCATGTATTATGTTTTCGGCTTCTTTGCGGGCATTGGCTACAATATCCGCCTTGGTTTTTTCGGCAAATACCAAGGTACGGCTGATTAATTCCTCACGCCGTTTAAGGTCTTCCACAGCACTGCCGGCTTGCATAGCCTCTTGTTTCACTTCATACTGAAGCTGTTCTCTGCGGGCAAGTTCGCGTTCTTGCTTCTTCTGATATTCGTCCAACTCGCCGGCAATCTGGTCTAAAAAAGCTCGAACTTCCTTCTTACTATAGCCGAACATCTGTCCGGAAAACTCTTGGTGCTTAATATCTATCGGGAACAGTGGCATAATCTCCTCCTGCTTTAAATTAACGTATACAACATCTTAGTTATCAGATTCAAGATCAAATAGGCAATAATGGGCGACAAATCCAGGCCCATCTGTGGCATAATCCTGCGGATTGGTGCCAATACAGGCTCGGTTATCTCCCACAAAAAATGGTAAATGGGATTGGCGGGATTGCGAACAAACCACGACATCATCACCCGCACAAACAGTAACCAGCTATATATCTGCACAATTCGTGATAAGAACAAAACTGCCGACGTAGCCAGTGAATTGGAATAGGTCAATCTAACACCTCGTGACAATTACGGCATCTGGCTTCATAGGCTTCTGTGGAGCCCACCAATATCTGCTGTCCTTTGTGGATAGTCCGCTGAGTTCTATTGGCAGGATTTCCGCAACGCATACAGATGGCAAGATTCTTGGTTACATACTCTGCCACGGCAAGAAGCTGAGGCATACTGCCAAAGGGTTCGCCCTTATAATCCTGATCCAGCCCGGCTACGATAACCCGATAGCCCTGATCTGCCAAATCGTTGCAGATGCCTACAATAGATTCATCAAAAAACTGTGCTTCATCGATTGCCACAATCTTCACGTCTTCCTGCAAATAGGTGTAAATCTCGCTGGGTTCGTTTATGGCAATGGAAGGAGCCTGCATCTGGGAATGAGATACGATGTTATTGGCATCATAACGGTCGTCTATCGACGGCTTGAAAACAAGAACTTTCTGCTTGGCGTATTCTGCGCGGCGTATGCGGCGTATCAGTTCTTCGGTTTTACCGCTGAACATACTTCCGCAGATAACCTCTATCCACCCTGTTTTTTGGTTTATGATATTCACTTTCTTCACTCCCGTATCTTAACTAAAATCCAATTTTACCATCACTTCAAGCTTGCTCTTTTTGTCAATTATTCATTTTGACTCCCTGCACCATATTTTATGCAAGCTTGCACGAATTGCGCTATTATTACGCATGAATTACGCATCTCATCCGTATTTCATGCGTAATTCATTAGTATTTCGTTCAAGGAAGCAGCAGGGAAGAATTATAAATATATGGTTAATTCAACCAGCTTATCTCGCCTTACCTGCTTATCTGATATGCGCAAATCCCGGCACAAACCGCAGCGTTAAGCGACTCCATATCTCCCGGCATGTCTATGCGTAAAGATAGCGTTGCAATAGCTGTTACATCTTGCGAAAGTCCGTGTGCCTCGCTGCCGATGGCCATAACATAAGGCGTGTCATCAGGAGAATAATCGCGCAGAGACTGCTTGCCTGCCATATCCAGGGCTATCACCTTAGTTTCCATGGCCTTTAGCTCTGTTGCCGTACATGTTCTAAAAGGAACTTTATAAACTGCTCCCAACGACGAACGAATCACCTTTGGGGAAGCAACTTCGCAGCAGCCTGGACTAAGCAACAAACTCTCTATGCCAAAGGCAGAGGCAATGCGGAAGATGGTACCCAGGTTGCCGGGATCGCTAATGCCATCCAGATAAAAGGCTGACTTGAACTTAGCATAAGTTTCCTCGGGGATGGAATAAAGACCGGCAATTTGAGGAGGGGAGTCACTATCACAAATCCGCTGCATTGCTACACTATTGGCAAGATAGATGCTTTTTGCCGGAAGGGCAAAACTATCTTCACTAATGTATAGCTCTTCCGCACGAATGCCCCAGTTAAGCAGTTGTTCTATTATCCGTCTGCCTTCTATAACTACTTGCTTCTCCGCCTGGCGATATTTCTTTTGCTTTAGCTTCGCCAGACTAAACACCTTTGCATTACTAACACTTTGATATGCGCAAATAAGCCACCTCCATAAGCTAGTGTTATTTCAATTATCTACACACTTATCCACATTGGCTGTGGATAAAGTGAATACCGTAAGTGCATAATTAAGCAGTGCATTACAAAATGCGCTAATTTAAGCATGAAAGTTATCCACAAGTTATCCACATGTTGTCCAAAGCATGATTTTAGCGTAGGATAGTAAATCTCTGGGTGAATGTTTTGGCACCCATGCTGAAGCGCAAAATGTAGATTCCGGCAGCCAAGCCCGAAAACTGCGGATTGGAAAACAGAGGATAAAATCCCTGTCCAAAGCTTAACTGACCAAGCTCTTTTGCTATAAGTCGTTGCCCTTTTACATTGAATATCTCAAGCTTTAGTTCACCAGATACTTCCTCACCAGCCAACCAGTTTAGCATTGCCAATTGTTTTATTCTGATGGGATTTGGGCTGACATTAACTTCTGAAAAGCTATAGCTTCCCTCCACCACTTCACTGGCATTCCCCTTAGGGTCAAAAGCTTGCAGGCGATAGCTGCCGAATGTGAACACCGGAACTTGCATTACAAACTCATTATCCGCCGTTTGATGGGTAACAATGCTCTGGTTGCCGTTTTGCGTGATGCGAAGTTCGTAGCGCAGGGCGTCAGGATCGTTTGGTGCTTGCACTCTAAGATATAGCACCCTGTTATCCACATACTTGGAGATAACTACTGGCACTTGCGGAGCAACATCGTCGCCCAGGGCATTATTGATGTAACTGCCCCATCCAGTATCAGCAAAGCTTAAGCAGCTGTACCTGTTCCAGCCCCAGGTGTAATTTAGCCTGAAATCCGGAAACCATATTGCTGCTGTGCCGATATCATCCACAAACACGGGGCTTGTGGCGGCACTACTTATCACCATGGTATTCCACATTTGGGATAGGTTTGTTGCCAGGCTGCTAACGCCGGGCAAACCCGACTCACCCAGTTTACCAAGAAATTGGCGCAAGTCTACGTCGGCCATTCCATCATTCATGGAAAAGCACTGCTGGCGGATTTCCATAACAGACGCTGCAGAATCGTAGTAATTACCGTTAAATTCCGAAAACACAGCGTTGAACTGCGGTATAAGGGCAGTGGCAATGCTGGAGCAAGTGGTAGTCCAATAGTTCGGCCCCGGATTCAGCTCTCCCCAGGGCAGGTATGATTCTACGTATAACTCTGGTATTTGGGTAATTATGCTAGTTAAGCTACCGCTAAAAAGAGGGATTATTGTTTCGTAAGGAAAGCCATTTACCGGTACTAAATCGGCAGAGCCAATTACGAAGTCTGTAAACTCGTGCACTTCGCTAAGCACCTCAATTCCCTGCATGCTACAGGCATCGAACATCAGCACATCCAGATGCGGAGTTCCTTCAAAAGCCCTTGCCAGATCACCGTTGTAAACACTAATCAGGTTTTGGCTTCCGTCGTCGGGGCAAATCCATTTGCTGTCCTCAGACTTATACCAGCTATTACCATGTGACCAGATTACCAGCATTTTTCTTTCGGCTGGATAAGCTGCAAAGCCCCAGTTTATAAAGTCTCTTAGTGTGTGGTAAGATCCGCTGTCTATGCTGCCCATGTGCTGTAGCACTGGAGAGCTAATCTCAGATGAGTAATCCTGCGTTATCCGGTAACGCTTTGCACCTTCCGGAAAGTCAGCCTGGACAATTATGTTCAGGCTTTCGGGCTGTGCCACAGATTCCATGCTGTTAATATCCAGTTTGCCATTGGTGGCAAGGTTGTTATCCGCAGCCATGTACACAAGCACAGTCCAAGAATCAGCGCTGAGTTTCCCCAGCGCTATAATGAATAGTATTAATAGCCAATGGCCATGCTTCAATAGGGATACTCCAGAGCTTCTTCCATGCCGCTTAAAACGCGGATGCCGCCTTGAGAAAGGGCTTCCATTTCTTTTTCGCCGGGATAGATATACAGGGGAGCTATGAATTCCACCCGCTCGCGGATAGCATCCACAACATGGGCATTATACACCAGCCCACCGCTCAAGTATATGGCATCAACCTTACCACTAAGCACTGTGGCGCAAGCACCAATCTCTTTGGCAACCTGGTAGCACATGGCATCCTGAATCTTTTTGGCGTATTCATCACCAGCCTGGATGCGTTGGTTAATCTCTATGCCGCTATCCGTGCCCAGATATGCCATTAGTCCGGCACTTTTCGTGAGATAATTGCATAGCTCTTTCTTTGTGTATTTGCCTGAATATGCCAGATCCAGCAAGTCACCAATTGGCAAAGCTCCGGCACGCTGGGGAGAGAAGGGTCCCATGCCCAATAAGGCATTGTTTACATCAACAACCCGTCCACCCTTGATGGCTGCCACAGATATGCCTCCACCCATATGCACACCAATCATGTTAGCCTGGGAGATATCTTTGCCCATCTCGGCTGCAAGCAAGCGACCAATATAGCGGATGTTTAGCGCATGCAACAAGCTTTTACGTTCTACTTCGGGAATGCCTGATATGCGGGCAATGTCGTCGAACTCATCCACTACCACCGGATCAACTATGAAACAAGGAATTCCAAGGGGATCGGCAATGGCTTTGGCTATGAATGCACCAAGGTTTGAGGCATGAATTCTGCCCCAAAGGCTGGGGTCTTTCAGGTCATTTAGCATAGACTGGCTTATCTTCCATGTGCCACCACTGACGGGACGCACCAAGCCGCCTCTGCCAACTACGGCATTCAGGCTTTCGGGGCTAACGTTATTCTCTTGCATGGCTTCCATCACCAGGGTTTTACGGAAGTCATACTGCTCAATTATGCCACCGAACTTTTCCAATTCAGCAGGATCATGGCGCAGGGTTTTTTCGAAGAGCGGTGTTTTGTCTTCATAAACGGCAATCTTTGTTGATGTGGAACCGGGGTTTATCGCGAGCACACGATAAGTCATTTCTCCTCCAGAAGAGTGTTTTTTGTTTTTTGTCAGGCTCAAAAAATCGGCTTAAACTGTCAATAACTTTTACCGCCGATGTGCTGACCCGGATAAAAGATAATTGACACAAAGTGCCGATAGCCCATGATTGCGTTTATGTGATTTTAAGTAAGCAAGGGACGGCCTATGGCTCATTGGTATTATAGCATTAAGGGTAAAGACTATGGCCCTGTAAGTACAGCTAAGATAGTTGATGCTGTATTGCGAAACTACTTGGACATGGATAGCTACATCATCTCGGACAAAGACAAGGTTTGGGTAAAGATAAAAGATGTTCCGTCCATTATGGAACTGATCCACAAGCCTGCTGATAAGCCAATATTTAACGATGTGGCAGCAAGAGGTTTTGCCCAATCGCTCAACGCAAACTCCGTTCCCGAAGCAGATTCGAGACCAGTGTTTTACAATCTTCCGGTAAAAAGGCTGCTGCTGTACCTCGTGTTATCATTTGGTTTTTATGAGATATGCTGGTTCATCCGGCAGATAAGCTACATGTTGCAAAATAGAAAAGATCGACGCGGTCTCTTTAGTCTGTCCATTATCACCTGGATTTTTATGCCCTATTTCGTGTTTAGGGCTATTGAGCTTGATAAGCAGCTAAACAGTGTTGCAAAAGCAAATTGGAACGCCTTGATCCTCACTTTAGTCTGGTATTCTGGATTTCTTGTGTATATCTTCCGCCCCTTTGGAATTGGGGCTTATCTATCTGGCATTATCTCTGGCTTGTTCGACTTCATCTGCACAGTGGTAATTCTATACACAGTTCAACGATACATCAACCACGCCAATCGCAAATTGAATAGAGCAGAGGATCAGCTAGCTATGTGGGAGTATGGCTCGGTAATCATCGGACTGGTGTTTGGTCTCTATGGTTTGGCTCAGGATGTGAAAGACTTGTTTTCTCTGGCCAGGTTTCTGTAATGCCAAAAGCTCAGTTAGTACTATCGCAAAGAATTAGCTTGCCAGAAACCCCCATGGATAAATCATGGTAACAAAACATTTAGGAGCTTAACATGACAGATAAAGAAAAACAAGCTTGCGACTGTGGTGAACACCACGATCATGATTGTGACTGCGGCGATGAAGATTGCAACTGCGAGTCTAACGTCATAACCTTGGATATGGAAGATGGAACCCAGAAGGAATTTAACATCCTGAACCTCATTGAGCATGATGGCAAACACTATGTTGCCTTATCCGAGCTTGATTCTGTGGAGTACGATATCCTCCGCTTTGAGGAAGTGGGAGATCAGGTAGAGCTTAGCATCATCGAAGATGACGACGAATACAACGCCGTTGCCGATAAGTTCGATGAGATATTCTCAGAAGACCTGGACAATCTTGATATAATCCCAGAAGATAAGTAAAGCAGAGACCCGAAACATAATTGCATCCATGGCTTAATGCTGTGGATGCTTTTTTTTGGCCAGGCAAAAAAGGCTTGACGAATAAATGCTGATTTCGGACAATGCAGCTCTAAGTGCATTAGGAGTGTTATAGATGAAGGCAGATTTAGTAATACTGAACATCAGTAAGATAATTAGCCCAACAGAAGCCACTGGTAACGAAACCAAGCATTCAAGTGAGTTGATAACAACCACTATCAACGCAGCCATTGCCATTAAAGACGGCGTTATCCTTGCTATAGGCAACGAATCAGACATAGTGAGCCAATATCGACCCGATGAGATTCTGGATGCAGACAGGAAAGTAGTGTTGCCCGGCTTTGTAGATAGCCACAGCCATCCGGTATTTGTTGCCACACGAGAAGATGAATTTGCCATGCGCATTGCTGGGAAGAGCTATGTGGAAATTGCCCAGAGCGGTGGGGGTATCCGCTCCACGATAGCCAGCACTCGCGATGCATCTGAAGACCTGCTTTTCGAACTGGCTGCCAGACGCATAGAGAAGATGATTAGCTTAGGGACTACGACTTTGGAGGCTAAGAGCGGTTATGGACTGGATACCAACAGCGAGCTGAAACAACTACGGGTTATTAAGCGGTTGAATGACGAACTACCGATAGACATTGTCCCCACTTTTATGGGTGCTCACGAGTATCCTGCCGAATATAAAGACGATCATGCCAAGTATATAAACATACTCTGCCAGGAAATGATCCCCGCAGTTGCCGAGCAAGGCATAGCCGAGTATTGCGACATATTTACCGAAGCTCACGTATTTAGCATAAAAGAATCGGAACAGATACTCTCCTGCGCCAAGGGGCACGGCTTGAAGCTAAAGATGCACGCCGATGAAATAGACCCCATCGGGGGTGCAGAGTTGAGCGCGGAGATTGGCTGCGTATCTGCCGACCACCTGGGTGCCGCCAGCGACAAAGGCATAGCTGCCATGAAGGATGCTGGAGTAATCCCCGTACTTCTGCCTGCTACCCTTTTCTCGCTTCGCAGCAAACATTATGCTCGAGCAAGGTATATGCTGGACATGGGCTTACCGGTAGCAATTGCCACAGACTATAATCCCGGGAGTTGCAACTGTGATTCCATGCCTTTCACAATGACTCTGGCTTGTTTACAGATGGGCATGAGCCCAGAGGAAGCCTTGCTTGCCGCAACCATTAACGCAGCTAAAGCAGTTTCCCGACATGAGAGCATTGGTAGCTTAGCACCTGGCAAGTATGCTGATTTATGCTTGTGGGACATCCCCAGCCTGAACTTTATCCCCTACCACTTTGGATCATCTCCCCTGATACGTGTGATTAAGAAAGGCAAAACCATCTTTTCCGCAAAGAACTCATGAGTAGCAACCCGCCATTAAACAGCTATCAGGTGCAAGAAAGCGTTCATCGTTCACGCAGATTCAGCATCTATCGCGCCACCAAGACGGATGGTGGCAAAGAAGTTTTGATAAAAACTCCTGATCCGATGCGCGTTAAAGACGCAGACCTAATTGCTACGCTTATTTCTGAAGCAGAGGCTTGCACAAAACTTAGCCACCCTAACATCAGAGAGGGCTACGAGTGCGTTAACGAAGGCAGCGGAGCTTACTTCATTGGAGAGTATATTACTGGCATGCCATTGGCGCGCTATCTCACTCTGGAGCGAGACAAGATAAGCCATACAATTGTATTGAACTGGGCAAAAGATTTGCTGGAGGCTTTGGACTATGCTCACAACATGGGCTTGGTTCACCTGAACTTAAATCCTCATAATATAATTGTTTGCCCCGATCAACGTTTGAAGATAATTGGCTTTGGCAAAGACAAGTCTGCCTGGATGTATGGCGAGCAAGAGGACTATGCCTATCACCCCATCCTCTTTGTTGCACCAGAGCTTTTTCAGGCAGGGATTGGCCTGGCGGCCTCAGACCTGTATTCATTTGCCGTGATGATCTATTTGTGCTATTGCAAGCTGATGCCCTGGAGAATTGATTATAGTCTGGGCTCGGTGCAGCAAAAGAAGCAAAGCCTCTGCCGGGCAGTAATAATGCCAGAAATACTAAATGTAAGTATGCCAGACTGGCTTTACACTGCCATCCTAAGCTGCTTAAAACTTGATCCACACCAGCGTATAGGCTCAGCCAAAGAGCTGCTGGATATATTTGAACAAGAAGGCTCCGCCCAAGCTGCCTCAGAGATTATTGATGAAAAGCCAGCCGCAGAGCCGCTTGCAGAAGCAAAAGCTATAGCTGAGGTTCCAGAGCCAGAGTCAATTACCGAAACGTTCCCAATAGTCGATGTCCCAGAGCTTGAAGTGATACCGGATAGCATACCAGTATCCGAGCCTGTGCCAGAACCTGAAATTGAAGCTGTTCCCAAAAGCACAGTTTGCACTGAACCTGAGATTCCTGAACCGGCGCTTGAGTTAACTGAACCAGTATTGCCATTTTCCGAACTGATTGACAAGCCCGAGCCAAGGCAGGCTATTACTGAACAGATAATAGACGAGCCAGAGGCATCACTGGTGATGGCATATCTTTCGGACACCATGCCGGCAAGTGATAGCGAGATATCCTTACCCACCCAAAGTGATCCCGAACCAATAAGCCCCATAAAAGAGGAATTGCCACCACCCGCTCCCAAACCCATTCCCCCCAAACCAAACCAAACCCGTCCGATGTATAGCCCCACCCCCTATCGCACCACGCCAAAACAGGATACTCTGGATAATGGGAGCTTGATGAAAACATTTAAAGTGTTGCTTTGGCTTTCACTGGTAGTGCTTGTATTTATCGTATTCAAGTACTTTGTGTTTGCAAACCGGCCAAAATTCAATCTCAAAGAGGATAGTCTGGATGTGGCAATAGTAGAAAACATTCCGGCCAATGCCAATACTCCGATTAACATGGTGTTAGTTCCTGCTGATACTTTGGTGATGGGCAGCATTGCCTCTGATGCCGATGATGATGAATTCCCGCTACTAACCATCAAACTCGCACCATTTTACATTAGCAGCCATGAGATTACACAGGCCGAATGGCTAATGATATTCCCCAGTAATCCCTCTCAAAACGAAGACAAGAACTATCCAGTAGAGAATGTTAGCTTCTATGATGTTATAGAGTTTTGCAACGAAAAGAGCATCAAAGACGGATACCGTCCCTGTTATGACTACCAGGATACTGAAGTTATCTGCAATTTTGATGCCGATGGCTATCGACTACCCACCGAGGCAGAATGGGAATTTGCCGCCAAAGCAGCTAAACAGCGTGATTTCTTTGTCTATAGCGGCTCCAACCAGCCCGACGATATTGGCTGGCACAGCGGTAACAGCAATGCTAAAAGCCATCCCGGCGGTAAGAAGGATGCCAATAAACTCGGGTTATACGACCTCAGCGGGAACCTTTATGAATGGGTATGGAACTGGTATGCACCATATTCATATAAGGTTGGGGACTTATACAAAGGCCCGGAAAACGGCACAGACAAGGTTATCCGCGGTGGTTCCTGGTACCATGCTCCCTCTGAGATGCGGGTTAGCAACCGCGACTATGCAAAACCCTTCACCAAAAGTCCATTTATCGGGTTCAGGGTTGTGCGCAGCGTTAGCACCATGTAAACAAAGTGGCAGATTATGGGATTGTCAGTTAACTACTATCCGAACAGCGTCTAAAGCAACTTTGTAGTTTCCGCCAACTATTACGTAACCCTTGAAAATCTCTGAATTATCGGTAATGCGTGAAGCCCACCATATTGCTGTGCGCGCTTCGTTATTGTTCTTGGGAGCGCGGTAGATGTTATTCTCCGCTGTATCCAGGCAGATAACCATAGTGCCAACTGCCAGTTCTTCTTTTGCAGCCACTCTGGTCTTGAAGTAGTGCTTTGTCCAAACTGATGTGCCGGTTTGAGCACTTAGGAATTCTGCTTCATTGTTGGTAGCTGCCGAAGCGGGCTTGGTCATTTTTGCCACGCCTACTCGTATCCATTCCTGTGAACCCAATTCTGTCTCGCCAATAAAATAGTCTTCTCGGGTTAGATAGTGACTATCCTGCTTGGAAGGAGACAGGGCATTCTGAAGAATCTCGTTGGTCATGTCTTTCTGCCCATCACTTACTTGCTTAATCTCTTCTGCGGGGATGCGGATTAGCACTTTACCATCTTTTATAGTTAAAACGCCATTCTGAGTATCGTTTATAAGCCCGGAATAAACTTTCCCATCCTGCAGAGTTACATCTACAGCACTCAATGAACAAAGCGCATACACAACTGCAAGGATAAAACCTAACTTCTTCATCATCTTTTTCTCCTATAATGCTTTATTACCACTGCCCAAGTCTGGATGTATTCTCGAATAAGTCAAGCACAAAAGTAATCCTGGATTAATTCTTCCCTGCTGCTTCCTTGCTGCTATCCTGTGTCGAATACAGGATAGCAGCAAGGAAGCAGCAGGGAAGATAGAGGTCATCTATCAGGAATACCCAATCATGTCTAATTAGTCTCAGGAGATGCCATCCGTAAGTTTTGATTGACAAAAAAGGGGCATATCAGAGAGTGACCCTTAAGCGTGCGCCCTTAGCTCAATTGGATAGAGCATCTGACTACGGATCAGAAGGTTTGGGGTTCGAGTCCCTTAGGGCGTGCCACATTTTTCTTGCCAGCATCTGCTGGCTTTTTTTTATGGATAAACTTATGGTTAATGAATCTAACTCTCACAACCGATGGGGCAATCTGCTCCTGATCTACCGGATGATGTTGCGGTATTGGCACTACATGCTTTCGGGTTTTGTGTCCATGCTGCTGTTTGCTTTCTTTAGTGGAGCCAGCATCACGCTGGTGATCCCGTTGTTTGATTACGTTTTCAATCCTAATAAGACAGACATCGTATATCAACGATGGGACACCTTCCTGGAAGCAGCTTTCAATCTCGTTAAAACTCATATAGCCGAATCTTCAAACTGGATAAGTGCATTTACAGATTACAGCCCCTTATGGACAAAAATGCAGGAACTGATGCTACACACCAATTCATTAGCTCTGCTGTATATCCTTTGTGTATTTGTGTTTAGCACCATCTTTCTCAAAAACTTATTCTTCTTTATCCACAGGATTCTATTTACCCAGTTGCGTGGACGCACCATACGCGATGTGCGCAACTATATGTTCCATCGCTATCTGCATCAATCTCTGGATTTCTTTGGACAAAACCGGGTTGGCGATGCCATCGTACGTATGGTGAATGATGTGGAGATAGTTAGCGAACAATTCATAAATGCAATGTTCAATGCCTTGCGCGAACTGGCCACTATAATAGTATTTGCTAATATCGCCTATATGCTGAATTCCAAGCTTTTTATCTACAGCATTGTAGTGCTGCCGGTGTTTTCGGTAACCATTAGCCTGTTGGGCAAGAAGATAAAGAAGTATTCGCGCAAGATTCAAGAGCAGCTTAGCACCCTGTTCTCCACTGTGGAAGAAGTGTTGAACAGCATGAAGATTGTACAGGCCTTCCGTCATGAAGAAAGGGAAAGCGAGAACTTTCGCCAGATAAACAATCGCCATTGCCATCTTTGGAGCAAGTCTCAAAACTACGGCACCTTAAATACTCCCATTTCTGAGATGAACACCGCAGTAACGGGGATAATAGTAATAATCATCGGTGGCAAAATGATAATAGACCCCGGGAGTGGCTTTTCGTTGGGTGATTTTACTGCCTTCCTCTTTGCCCTGTTTTCCATGCTGCACCCACTCAAGGTTTTAACTCAAACCTACACTGAGATAAAGAAAGCCATGGTATCACTGGATCGCATTGCCTTGGTGCTAAATCAGGAATCGGAGATTAAAGACAAGCCCAACGCGGTGGCTAAAAAGAGCTTCGATGATGCCATAACCTTCGATAACGTTAGCTTTCATTACAAGCCCGGCAAGCCTGTGCTGAAGAACATCAGCTTTAGCATACCAAAGGGCAGTAAGCTCGCCTTTGTTGGTGCCAGCGGCGGTGGGAAAACCACAATTGCCAATCTGATGAACCGCATGTATGACGTTAAGGACGGTAGCATCAAGATAGACGGCATCGACATCCGGGATATAAAGCTGGATGACCTTAGAAACCTGTTTGGTGTGGTTACACAGGATTCCATCCTCTTTACCAAGTCCATAAGAGAAAACATTGCCTATGGCAGCCAACACGAGGTTTCTGACGAGCAAGTAAAGAAGGCAGCTAAAATTGCCAATGCCGACGAATACATTCAGGAACTGCCCAATACCTATGATGAGGTTTTAGCAAACAAGGCTTCCGACCTATCCGGCGGGCAACGTCAACGCCTGTGCATAGCCCGGGCAGTGGTTGCCGATCCGCCCATTCTGATATTTGACGAAGCTACCTCTGCCCTGGATACAGATTCTGAAAAGAAGGTGCAGGACGCCATTGACGAGGCAACCAGAAACCGCACCGTTATTATGATTGCACACCGCCTGTCCACTGTGCTGAAAGCAGATAAGATAATAGTGCTGGAAAAAGGCGGAATAGTTGGAATGGGCTCGCATGAAGAACTGCTGAAAAGCTGTGCCCGCTATCAGCATCTACACAAGATTCAACAAGGTTAGATAAAACACAAGATTTTAAGGAGATAACAATGAAGATCGAGATTGCCAACGGTGAGATAGTAGATCGGGTAAGCATCCTGGATATTAAACTAAAGAAAGTAAAGGCAGCAGACAAACTAAAGAACATAGAGCTCGAGTATCAGCTTCTGCTTCCCATGATGAATGCGCTTGGCATTAGCTTGGATAGCCCTGTGTACCTGGAGCTGCTGGAAACCAATACTGCCCTATGGGATATAGAAGATAATCTGCGCATCAAAGAAGCAGCCAAGGAGTTTGATGCCGAATTCATCGAACTGGCACGCAGCGTGTATTTTCAAAACGACATTCGTGCAGAGATTAAGCGCAGAATAAACATGGAAACAGGCTCATTGATAATAGAAGAAAAGGACTACGTTAAATACAAATGAGAAGCTTCAACCCGGCAAAGATTAAGAGCATTCTAATAATCCAACTAAGCCCCTTTGGTGATGTGCTGCTGAACACCTCCTACCTTAATGCCCTTCGCAACAAATTTCCCACCGCCAGGATAGACTTCCTGGTGTCTGAGCCCTATAACTCCGTGCTATATAAGCATCCTGCACTATCCGAACTGGTTACATTCAAGAAGAAAAAAGGCCATGCTTATGCCTGGGAAAGGCTAAAGGTATTCATACGCGTAATGCTGCGCCGATATGACCTGGTGATAGACCAGCAGGCAGGAACCGGCTCCGGACAAGTGGTGCTCTTTAGCCTTGCCAAATACCGGCTGGGATTTGAGGATAGCAGATTCGCACCAATATACAATTTGGTGGCAAAGCGGGGCGTGGTGCGATACAGTGCTTCGCAAAAGTTTGATTTGCTGGTTCCGCTTGGCATCAAAGAAGAACCTTACAAGCTATATTACTATATAAAAGACGAGTCCATTGACTATGTTGATAAATGGTTAGCCGGGGTTGATCTTAAAGATAGAGGCTTTATCTGCTTCTCTCCGGGTAGCCCTGCACAGCGAAAGATTTGGGACTTAAAGCTTTTCGCAGAACTGGCTGATAGGTTACAGGAAAGCAGCGGCTTGCCGATTGTAATCCTCTGGGCATTAGATGAAAAGGCAGATGCCGAAACCATGCTAAACCACATGAAAAGCCCAGCACTCTTTGCGCCTCCAACCAGCTTGAATCAAGCTGCTGCCATGCTGAAGCGGGCAAAGCTGTTGGTATGTAATGATGGTGGAATGAACCACATCTCTGTGGCCACAGAAACCCCTTCCCTGGCGATGTTTGGCCCCACCTTACCGATTTACTGGTGCCCTGGCCCGGTTTTTAAGAATCATGCCAGCCTCTCGCATCCTCATGCCTACGATCCCAAAGACAAAAGCTTTGGCATATCCGTGGATGAAGCATTTACCAAGGCTAAGAGGTTATTGAACTTATAATCCCGCTTAGTCGCTTGCTGCGCTGATTACAACTGAAGCGGTTGATAAACTCCATATCTGGGTTTACGCTTAGTGTGCCATCCTGCCATTGACTATGTAGCTGTAACAAAGCTTTTACCAAACCGGAATCTTCTTTAACATCGGCAAAGATGCCCACTCCCGCTTTGCGGATAAGCTCGTGGCTGTCTTTCACACCATCAATGGCGCAAAGCACTGGGCGTTTGCTACGAATGTATTCGTATATCTTGCCAGAGAAATAGCCTTCAGTTGGCAACGCGGGAAACAGCATTACGTGCGACTTCAATTGATATGCGATGGCATCTTTATGCTGCATGAAGCCATGATAATCCAGCAAGCCAAGCCTGTTCAATTCCTTAAAGTCACGCCTTACTCTCTTCTTTGCTGTAGGGGTTAAAAGATTTAGCATAATCTTTATCCTATGCTTTTGATAAATCTCCAATATAGCGTCGCGGTAAGGCAAAATAGACGCCATTGAGCTATAGCTACCTGTATAGCATAGGGTTAAACAGGTGTTAGTTAGCTTATTTACATCCCCAATCTCCTGCGGATAATCTTCATCATCAAAGCCATTGGGCATGTAGTGAAACTTATCCTTCCACTCTGGATACAAAGAGCAATACTCCTCATGGATGTTCACCGTTACATTCATAACAGCATCCGCCATAGCAAAAGCTTGTCTTTCCAGTGCTCTAACCTTGTTTTGATACTCCGCATTTGCTTCTTGTTTCACATAGAAATTGAACGAGAAAGGGTCACGCATGTCCAGGATAACCGGAACATTGCTATCTGCCTTTATCTCAGCCACGAACTCCAATAATGAGAAGTGCGGCAAAGTGATGTATACTACATCAATTTGCTTATCTTTGATCACTTCTCCCACCATCCTCTTAGCTTTGTTCACCCATTGAATCATAGTGTCGGGAAAGAAGTGATCACGTTGCCAAGAGCTTAGGTATTTGGCTATCTCCCCCGGGATAAGCCTGCGAACATCAATGAACCCAGGACTTATCTGCTCCAGATTATCCGGAAGTTCCTTCAGCATGCTAATGTCTTTATCCCTTCGCACCGACCAAGCCGGAGGGGTTAACACAAAGGGTTTATAGTCCATGCGAGACAGATATTTGCAAAACTTACTTATACGCTGAACTCCCACACCACCTGCGGGGGGGAAATAGCTGCTGATAAACAGGATATTCTTCATTACAATGCCTTTATACTTTTGATAAATGCCTCAGCCATGGCAGAGGCAGTGTAGTGTTCCATATACCGTTGCTTGGCAGCACTCCCCAGCCTGTTGCGAAGCTGTTCGTCCTGGGCAAGCAGCACCAGCTTGTCAGCCAGGTTATCTGCATCATCTGTATTTACCAGCATTGCATTGCTGCCATCGTTCAAAGCTTCGGGAATACCTCCCACAGCGGTACTGATGATAGGCTTGCCCAAGCTCATATACTCTATTATGGTATTGGGAAAGCCTTCAAAAAAGGACGGCATTACAGCAATGTCATATATCGAAGCGGCAATCAGGCAATCGGGAGCAAAGCCCAGCAAGCGCACTCTGGCTTCCAGTCCAAGATTTAACACCAAATCCTTTACAACCTGCATATAGCTGCCCTGCCCGTTAATCACCAAAACCGCATTTGGTAAAGCATCCTTGACTTTTGCAAAAGCCATCACAAGTGTATGCACACCTTTATCTTGAACAATCCGGCCAGTGCAACCGATAATGAATTCTCTCGGGCTAAGGCCAAGGCGGATATACTCAGCCTGCTTTTCTCTCTCACTAACTTGCCTGTCCTCAATGCCGCAATAAACAACTGTATTGCGCAGTTTTCCAGTATAAGGAAACTTCTGCAGAGCGGCATGCATCGAATAGCGCGAGGGAAAGATATTGATATCTACCAGCTTACTGCACAACAGACGGTGACTTTCAAAATCAAGCTCGTTACCGATTAACCTGATGCACTTAACCCCGCATAATTTGGCGGCAATTCCACCAAAGATAATCTCTTTGGCGATGTTAACCACTACATAGCTTATCTTATGCTTCTTGATGAGCGCAATTATCTTTAGTATGGTAAGCGGGTTGTAATCGAAACCAAAGCTGATGGGAACATTCTGAACTGGCTTAGGAAGCTGGAATATACTTTCCTTCTTCCTTGAGAATACATGCAGACTGCCAATACCTCTGGGGGATAAAACTCGCATGAGAATAACCGAGAGATTTACTATGCCGCCCCAATTTCCCTTGGTATTCACAAATAAAAGATTCATTCACTACTCACTTTACCATTCATAATCATCAGTTTCCTGCACACTGCCAGCTTGTCAAGCGAAAAGAGCTATCTCATTCCCACAGCTATGCGCTTCCAATCGTGAGTATCTGTATAGCAAGTGAGAAGCATGTGTTCAAGATAAAAAGCTGTGCTCAGCAAAGCGTCCGCATATTGTGAAATGGTAGCGTTGATATAAACGCAGAGCCGCTTGATTGGATTCCGCCACTCGTAGCTGCACCATTGGATAAGCCCTTTCTAATAGCATCATGGTTGCGCTATTCAGCAGAAAGCTGCCAATCCCACGGTTTTGATATACCGGTAGCACTGCCATATCCTCGATAAAAGCTCCTGAAAGCCGAAAACCTCCCACCAGTTTACCTTGGTAATAGCAGCTATAAACCTCATTGCGGGAACTCCGCTGCTGCATCATTTGCCCAAATTGTTCCCTGTCGCGGATTCCACAATCAGTATCCCATGAGTTATCCAGGCAAAGCTGGTGGTAAGCCTCCCTGAGAAGCAATATCCAGTCTTCCAGTTCACTATCCGTATAAGGCTGAAGTATATAGGGAACATCAAGTGCATCTGCTGCTCTGGTTCTACATAGCTGATATCCGGCCATATCCAGCTTGAAGCCCAATCCCAAAGCCAAAGAACGGCTTTGCAAGTCGTCACACCGGCAATTGAAACACTTTTCAGCATAGGCCTGATTATGAATCAAATCCTGCAACGCATTTAGCACTAGATCACGTGCATACTTCGGTGCAGCATCAGTTAGAGCCGCATACACCAAACCCATCTTATCCAGATTGGCTTCTACAACGCAGCTTGGCTGCCCTTCTACCACAGCAGACCAGATTGTCCGGCAGCCATATTCGGCAACGAACTCTCCAGCTTGCGGTGAGATGAGTCTCAAGGATTGAATAAGTATATTTTCCATAAAGCCCACCTGAGTAGATTAGACAGATTTGTCAAGTAACCGAAAAGAATTGGTAGTGACAACAGGTTTGTCAGGGTGATTGCATAGCAGAATAAATCAGAACTATCCACCATTAACGAAGCTATTGCATGATCATGCATCTCAATCTGCTTCACAACTATATTCCACCGCTTATCTTAGCAATATATACGAAGAACGTCTCTTGCTGCTTCCTTGCTGCTATCCTGTATTCGATACAGGATAGCAGCAAGGAAGCAGCAGGGAAGCATGCATAAAAAACAGCATATTAGGGGGCGGCCATAAATGGGCGTATCCCATATTTCAAATACAACTTTTTTGATAAGTTCGAGCGATAGTAAGAAAATAACTTGCCATAAACAGCGGGTATCCGTATTTTGTAACTCTATGATGAACTCCTTTAGTAATGCGGCTTGCGGGAACCTACCTGTTTTTGCGATAAAAACTGTGGATTTTGCTGAGGTTGCCGGAAATGGCAGCATCAGCCCTTATGCAGAGCGAGCTGTTTTGGGGGTAAGTCCTTTTTTCTCTCTACCGGTAGGGGGGTCGTGACCTACAGATCCGCAGCATTGTATACTGCAGCCGTAGGGGTCCTTTTTTCTCTCTACCGGTAGGGGGGTCGTGACTTAAAGCCATGCCATTTAAATTGTCTTTATAGATAAGTGTCCTTTTTTCTCTCTACCGGTAGGGGGGTCGTGACATTTGTAACCGTGAGTCCAATGATTTCCATCGGAGTCCTTTTTTCTCTTCTACTGGTAGGGAGGTGTAACACTCTGTGTTCTCTGCGCCCTCTGTGTTTAGAGCCTACTTTTCCTGAAATCCGATATGGTAAGTTCAATCGTTCGTTTTAGAGCACTAAGCTGCCTGATATAAAGCGAGTTGCTCTCTCTGGTAAACGGATTTTACCGCACCATTGTTCTCTCTCCAGCCCATTAGCCCCCAGTAATCCAATACTCCGGCACACCAGCACCCCGGCACGATCGCACATTTATCTTGACATTTATCTCTTGCCAGGCAACGAGGTATAGGCAATTATGGAAGCTATAAAAGAGAATTATACCCCTGTTTCGGTTGTTATGATCGTGAAAAACGAGGCGAAGATTATCCGTCCATGTTTGGAAGCAGCAAGCTGGGCAGATGAGATTGTGGTGCTGGATACCGGCTCAGAAGATGCCACCGTGCAGATATGCAGGGACTTCGGAGCTAAAGTGTTTCTGCAAGACACATGGGAAGGCTTTGGCAAGGCCAGGCAAGTGGCAGTAAAGCATGCCACAAACGATTGGATATTCTCGCTGGATGCCGATGAGTATGCCTCAAACGAGCTAATCGGCGAGATAAGCCACATGCGCAATTCTGGTTTTGATAAAAGTGCCTATAGAATTGAGGCAAAGTCTTATTATCTGGGCAAGAGGATAAACTACTGCGGCTGGCAAAATGAAAGCCACATATCGCTATTTGACCGCCGTAAAGGAACATACAACGACGCTGTTGTGCATGAGTCGCTTATTCTAAGCGGTGAAGTCGGCAGACTAAAGGGCATTGTTCACCATCACACCTATCCCAGCAAAGACACCCACCTCACCAAGATGATCCGTTATGGAGAATTGGGCGCGATTAAGCTGAAGAATATGGGCAAAAGCTCAAATCCGCTAAAGGCATTGCTGCGCGGTGCATTTACCTTTATAAAAATGTATATCCTACGCATGGGTTTTTTAGATGGTGCGCATGGCTTTAGCCTGTGCAAAACAACAGCCTGGGGAACATGGTATAAGTATCACCGTTTATGGCAATTACGAAAATCTTAGTGGTTCAAACTGCCTTTATTGGCGACGTTATTCTCATCACTCCTTTAGTTAAGGCACTCAAGCAGCTTTATCCCACGGCAGAGCTTGATGTAATGGTGGTTCCCGGTGCTGCCAAGCTTTTGGAAAACAATCCTCATATCCGCGAAATTATCCCTTTTGCCAAACGTAAGAATGGCTTTATCACCATGCTAAAGATGATGCGTTTGTTACGGAGCAAAGCTTATAACCTGGTAGTAAGTCCGCATAGCTCGGGACGCACGCATCTGCTACTGTGGCTTAGCGGCATACCCATGCGGATAGGCTTCGACCGCAGCATCCTGCCAGAGCTGCTCACGCACAAGATTAAGCATCCCGATAACATGCACAAAATTAACAAAAACCTATTGCTGCTAAGGTTCCTCTCCCCAACTGAGTTCCCGATGCAGACCGAGCTTTTCCCCTCGCGAGAGGATATAGACACCGCAGCCAAACTGCTAAAATGCACAGAGAACTCCAAGCTGATAGCCATAGCTCCAGGTTCTATCTGGGCAACCAAGTGCTGGCCTTTGGAATACTTTAGCGAGCTTGCCGCAGGTTTGGCAGAACATGGCTATGCCCTTGTGCTTATTGGGGCAGAGGCAGATAAGGCAAAATGCGACGCAGTGGAACAGGCAGTTATGCAATCCGCAAACACAGCGAAGGTGATAAACCTGGCAGGAAAAACTAATCTGCTGGAGAGTGCTGCAGTAATAGTGAGATGCGAACTAATGATATGCAACGACAGCGGTGCCTTGCATATAGCCAATGCCATGCAGACACGTGTTTTCGCCATCTTTGGCCCAACTGTGCAGCGCATTGGTTACTACCCCTATCGCAGCGAAGACAGAGTTTTTGAAGTGGAGCTTGATTGCCGTCCCTGTGGCAGTCACGGGGGGAACAAGTGCCCCCTGGGTCATCATAACTGCATGCAGCAGCTTAGCGTAAACACTATCCTAACCGCCATAATTGGCAAGGACTGATTAGCAACGTGGTATATACTTATTACTTTTCTTATCTGCCCTACAATCTTATGTGGAAGCTATTCAAATTGTTCAGGCGCAAAAAGCAATACCTGCTGCATATAGAGGACAGCTTTGATTATTACATCTTCCAGAATATCCGGCCGCATCTGGCGCATTTGGATATTGTAGTAACCAATAAGGCCTTAATCCCTAAGATTAAACCGATGCTGAACAGGAAAACTAAGTTCTATTGCTATCCATTCTGTTTCCCGGATGGGCTAATTATGTTCCGCAATGCCGCCTGGAAGTATCCGGTAAAAAAAATCATAAAAATCGGTTTAGAGCATGGTGCTTACAATTTTAAACGCTTTCCCAAGGCAGAGTATTATAATATGTTCGACCTGTATCTCATGACCAGCTTCTATGATGTAGAGCGGATAAAGAAGCTTGGTGCCAAGCCAGTGAAAGCAATTGGTTATCCTAAAAGTGATAGTCTGTTCAATGGTAAATACACTCCTGCTGTATTGGATGAACTAAAGGCAAGGCTTCAGCTTGACCCCAATAAGCCTACTTTGCTGTTTTCCTCCACCTGGGACGGCTCGGGCATGAGCGCTGTTCACAAGTGGTATCGGCATGTGCAAAGCCTTTGCCCCTATTACAATGTGCTGGTTACCCTGCATCCGCGCATGAGCGAATATTACCGCAATTACCTTAGTAACACCAAAGAAATACATTACATAACTGACATAGATATCTATCCCTATCTATTGATATCGGATGTCTGCATTGGGGACACCAATAGTCTGATAGCCGAGTTTTGCATAGTAAACAGACCAATAATTACCTTTAGCATAGATGCCACGAAGCGGACAATGGATGATGTGATAGAGCTGATTAAAAGCGTTTCTATACGCATAAACACCTTTGCAGAACTGAAGCATGCTATCGCCAATGCGCTTGCCACTGCCGAGGAAACAGCCCCTGCCAGAAGTCAGATCATTGCCAGGTTAATAGAGCCTCTGGACGGTAAGGCTGGCGAAAGAGCAGCCCAGGAAATTTGCAGATTAATGCCGGAGCTTGCCCATGAACTTGCTTGATGCCCATTGCCACCTTGCCAATTTGGCTGATGTTATGAATGTTAACTTGCTATTGGACGAGGCAGAGGCAAACGGCATAACTCGCTTTGCTTCCTCGGCTTTACGTAAGTGTGAGGTGGAATGGTATCTAAGCCATCCCGACCACCGCATTGCCTTTTCTGCGGGCATTCACCCCAATTTTGATGAATGCGATTTGGAGCTTGCCGACATAGTTCGCCTATGTGAAAACAAGCAGATATGGGCTATTGGTGAGATTGGTCTGGATAATGGCAATCCAGAGATTGCCCTTCAACGCAAGCAGTTTAGCCAGCAATTAGACCTTGCATCAGACTTTCGCCTGCCGGTGGTATTGCACATCGTGGGGCATCATAGCGAAGCTTATGACACACTGAAAAAGTATCCTCTAAGCTATCTAATTCACGGTTATGCAGGCTCGCGTGAGGGCTATAATCAGCTAAAACGCCTTAATGCCCATTTCACCATAAGCTCACGCATTATGAAGGAAGATAAGATAGACCTGCTAAAGGCGATGCTAACCGATAAACGCTTCCTATTTGAAACCGATATCACACAGTATTACATAAAAAAAGCTGAGCCTAATCCGCTATTGCGCCTGAACCAGCTTATTGATACATGTTCAAGCTTAAGCGGGATAAGCGTAGAACGTTTGACAGCTATTCAGCACCAAAACGCCAAAGCTCTGTTTAAGGACTTTGTATTATGACCATTACCGATTTTTCGCGTACGGAACTGCTAATAGGCAGCAAAGCACTGGCAAAGCTCTCTAGTGCAGTGGTTACGGTGGTAGGGCTGGGAGGAGTTGGCTCTAATGCCGTGGAAGCTTTAGCACGCGCAGGTATTGGCAGCTTTATCCTTATAGATTTTGACACGGTTGGCTCCAGTAATCTAAACCGACAGATTATCGCTACTCACTCAACCATTGGCAAGGCCAAAACTGAAGTGATGAAAGCAAGAGTGATGGAAATCAATCCAGCCGCCAACATCACCTGTCATACCGCTTTTATAGACCAGGACAACCGCCATGAACTGCTTAGCAGAACTGATTACATAATAGACGCCATCGACAGCCTGGGGCCAAAGATTGGCATGCTGGAATACTTGGTGCGGGAAAACATGAACTTCATAGCTGTGATGGGTGCCGGAAACCGTATCGACCCATCCAAGATACATCTATCCACCATCGATAAAAGCCATAACTGCCCACTTGCCCGACGGGTACGCAAGTTCCTTGGCAGGCGCGGAATTAGAGCAAAATTCCCCTGCATATATTCATCTGAGCTTCCCAGCAAACCCGATGAAGACATCGAGAGCCCCGATGAACTGATTATTACCCGCGGCAGACAGCGTAAAACAATAGGCTCTATTAGCTATATGCCGGCAATAATGGGCATGATGGCTGCATCATGGGTAATCCGGCAAATTATTCGTGAAGAAGATGCCTTGCCCGATAATCCATTCTTATAGCATAGCTAATCTTTGCTTCTGATACTTATGTAAACAAAAAGAGGCTTGACACATCAATAGCGGATATTATGGTGGACGAAATGGCTTGTATTGCCGTGCCAAATACACTGGTGAACTAAATGGGAGATAGATGATGATTTGCAGTAGCACTATCCAAAGCTTCCTTAATCTGGAAACAATGAACAGCAGAGCATTTAATATTCTTAAGCCACGCACCATCTTCGACAGCGGGAATAACGCCATCACCTTTATCTACAAAGATGATCCTAAGCTGCTGGACTTGATGCAAAACTTTGGTGAAGACACACTATTTATCCTTAGCGAAAGCCTGAAGCCCGCTGCTTCATTAATAAGTAATCGCATGATAATCTACTCTCCCACTCCCAAGCTGGATTTTGCCCGCACAGTGCGTGAGTTCTTTTGCCCCAAGCCCGTAGGCGAGCTAATCCACCCCCGCGCTATAGTTCATCCCCAGGCAAAGCTGCACCCAAGTGTACGCATCGGAGCTAATTGTATAATTGGCAATTGTAGCATTGGTGAGGATTGCGAGATTCAAGACAATAGCATCATCACCGATGGAGCTGTTATTGGAAACCGCGTGCGTATCCTGCATAACTGCATTATCGGCTCGGAGGATTTTGGCCCTATCCGCATGGATGACAATAGCGTAATCCTTTTTCCGCAAATTGGCAATGTGCTGATTGAAGACGATGTGGAGATATTCGCTGGAACCATTGTGGGACGTGGCACCCTGGCATCCACCATTATAAAAAAGGGGGTAAAGATAGATGCCATGTGCCAGATTGGGCACAACACCTATATTGGTGAAAACACAGTAATAACGACCAACAGCAT
This sequence comes from uncultured bacterium, assembly GCA_938009275.1. Lineage (GTDB taxonomy): Bacteria > Cloacimonadota > Cloacimonadia > Cloacimonadales > Cloacimonadaceae > Cloacimonas. The sequence goes on along the minus strand of CALLHY010000073.1, from coordinate 7,751 downwards.
CATTCTTGGCAGTGCATCAATTGGCAGGAACAGCTATGTTGGCTCGCACTCCGTAATCCGCAACGAATGCAAGATTGGCAATGAGGTACTGATCGGCATGGGAAGCGTGGTTACCAAATCCATACCCGACAATGTGGTAGTGCTTGGCAATCCAGCCCGCATAGTCCGGGTAAATGAAGAGCCCTTTAAATTCTGATTATAAATGAAAAGCGAGTATAGTATGAGACACGTTTTGGCAATTGGAGCGCATCCCGATGATGTGGAATTTGGTTGTGGTGGCACACTGATAAAGCACCTGCAAGCCGGGGACAAGGTAACTATTGTGCACATGAGCTGTTCGGACTGCGAGAACATAGACGGCAGACAGATACGCAAAGCAGACACTAGCCGAGCGGAAGCCCTGGCAGCAGCTGAGGTTATTGGCGCAGATTGCATCCTGTTACCCTTCAAAGACCAGGAGATACCCTTTAACCGAGAATCAATCTTTGCCATTGAACGCCTGATTGTTGACCGCAAGATTGATACAGTTTACACACATTGGAGTGGTGACTCACACCAGGATCACATAAACACGCTACGCTCTGTTCTGGCAGCCGCCAGGCACGTGGACAGGATATTCCTTTACGAACAAGTGCCGCTGCCCCGGGTTGGCAACATATCTGCCGAGGTGAACTACTATGTGGACATCTCAGCCCAGTACAAGCAAAAGGAAGCAGCCTGCCTGAAACACGAAAGCCAGGTGGATCAAAAGTATGAAGATACTATTATAAAAGGTGCTCGTGCCTTAGCCGAATACCGCGGCTGTCAATGCAACTGCATGTATGCCGAAGCCTTCGATGCAGTAAAGGTTATAGAGCGTTAATCAGTCTATACTAAAGTGTTTAGTGGCATACTCGTATGCTTCCGGCGTGTCCACGTCTATCCACTGATTTGGCTGGTTCAGGCTTATGGCTTGTATGCGCCTGGCTGACATAAGCTCACTTATTGCCCCGCTGATAGATTCCACACCCCTGGCAACAGCCGTTTCTACAGCAGCAAAGAAATCGGCTTCCAGCCTGAAGATACCACAATCCAAGGCGTTATATTCCTTCAGTTCTTTGCCAATACTAGTAATATGGCTGCCACCGGTTAACACCTTGGTGGCGTCATCAATGTCGAAGTTATCATGTATAAATGGGTCTGTTAACAGCAGATTTGTTCTCTGAGGCTCATCAACCACCTGCTTAATTGCCGTCACCTTTACCAGATGATCGCACATGCTAAGCACAATCGGGTCCCCAGCTGCAAAGGCCATAGCCTTATAAACTGAGATGCCATTCCCCCGTTCCCACTCCGTATTTTCAATAAAAGTTATGGGGATACCGGCATCATAAGAGACGAGATAATCTCTAATCTCCTGCTGTCTGTAGCCAACCACCAAGCCCAGACTATCTATTCCGGCGCATCTTAGCTGCCGGATGATAGTGGATAATATGCTCCCATCGCCAAATGGCAACAGGGTTTTTGGGGTTTTGTTGCTAAGGTTCCACATCCGGCTACCGAAACCGGCTGCGATTACTACCGCCTTCATGCCTTGCCCTCGTTTTCGTGTCCACCCTCATGATAAAGCTGTTCCATTAGAGCCACAAAGCGTTCACTTGCCTTACCATCCAGCTTGAAAAAGAACTTGCTTCTATATTCATCGGCTTTTCGCTTCATTTCCTCTGTTGGATTCAGGGCAGTTTGGATTGCCATCGGCAGTTGTTTACCGCTGTCTATGTGCGGGAAAGCTCCCTTTAGAAACTCACGATTGTCTATCTCCAACAATGGTTGACCATCGGAATGATTAAGCTTGTCACAGGGAAGGTCATAAACTATTCCAAACTTGCCAAAGGCAATGAAGTCGAACACCGTGCTGGAAGCCTCGCTAAGTATCACATCCGCGGCTACATAATAGGGCAGAATGCTAAACTCGGTAAAGGGTAGCAGCCTGGCATGGGCATAACGCTTAACCCTGCGCTCAAATATCCGATGCTGCTTATGCGGTGCATATTTACCCATCCAACTATAGGGATGAAGCTTAATAATAAGGTTATAATCCCGTGTTTGCTCAAAGATGTCGTTCTTTATGTCGTACATGCAGGTAGGCTTATAGGTAGGTGCAAACAACAAGGTCTTCTTGTCTGGATTCAAGCCCAGCTTGCTTAGCACCTCTTCGCGGCGGTATTTGCCGGAAAAGTAATAGTCCAGCTTAGGCAAGCCGATAAGATGCACTTCGCTGCTACCAAGATGCGGACAAGACATTAGCGAGTCCACTCGATGCTGTCCCTCTACAAATATCTGATACTTATGCCCCTTAGCCCTGGCAAGGTTTCGGTACAGAATGTTCTTTATTCCTGTTCCATGGTTCAGAAATATTAGCAAGGTCTTGCCATAATCCTGTGCATTGCGCAGCGTATCTCCCGCAATTACAATGTCAAAGCCTTCGGTTTGTTGTGTAAACCTATAGCCAAGCCGCTTCCATTCGTCTATGATCCTGTTCCGATAAGGGAATTCAAAGATGAAATACTTCACCTTCTCCATATCCAACGAGAACCAAACATCGTAATTCTCGTTGGATAGAAGCAGGTCGATTATTGGGTCAAAAGCAGCTTTATGATAGGCATAGCCTATCTTGAACAACAGCTTAATCTTCTTCATGCTTTACATCTGGTCGTAATATTCCAAGCCCAAATGCGTAATCATGTCTTCTTTCATCATGTATCTAAGCGTGTTTTTCAGCTTAGTTTGCTGGATAAAGAGATCATTCTCAGGCTGCAAACCCGGTGCCGTCATGGGTGATTTCCAGAAGAAAGACAGCCATTCTTGCACCCCGAACATCTCACAACGCTGTGCCAGGTCTATAAACAGCACCAAATCCAGCAACACTGGAGCTGCTAATATGCTATCTCTGCACAGGAAATTAATCTTTATCTGCATGGGATATCCCAGCCAGCCTACGATGTCTATATTATCCCAGCTTTCTTTGTTATCGCCACGTGGAGGATAGTAATTTATACGCACCTTGTGATACAGGTCTTCATATAGCTCGGGATACTTATCTTGCTCCAAAATGGATTCTAATACAGACAGCTTGCTAACTTCTTTGGTCTTGAACGACTCCGGGTCGTCCAGAACTTCACCGTCGCGATTACCCAGTATATTGGTAGAAAACCAGCCATTTACGCCTATCATTCTTGCTTTCAAGCCCGGCGCGATAATGGTTTTCATAAGGGTTTGCCCAGTCTTAAAGTCCTTACCGCCTACAGGAACCTTATTTATAACTGCCAGTTCACGCAGGGCTGGTATTTCCAGATTCAGATTCGGAGCGCCATTCACAAAGGGGATTCCAAGCTTCAGTGAGGCATAGGCGTAAATCATGGAAGGGGCTATGGCGGGATGATTATCCTTCATTGCTTGCTCGAAGCTGTCTATTGTCCAATGCACGGGATCGGCTTCCAAATAAACCTCTGTAGAAGCAGCCCAAGCCATCACCATTCTACTAATCTGCTTCTCTTCGGCAAACTTACGAATGTCATCCATCAACTGCTGTGCCAAATCCCACTTACTATCCGCTTTCTTTACGTGCGTTCCGTCCAGTTTCTTCACATAATCGGTGCTAAACACAGCTTTATGCGGCTTTAGGCTGCGCAGCTCTTGCTCGAGTGAGTCTATTTGGGTTTTCTCCAGCACTCCTGCTTTCAGTGCGGCTTCGTAAGCATCTTCGGCAAAGATGTCCCAAGCCAAAAACTCGATATCATCCAGATTTGCCAGAGGCACAAAGTCCTTTATTAATGGGCTTCTATTCTCTGTGCGTTTGCCTAAACGAATGGTAGCCATCTGCGATACGGAACCAATTGCCTGTGCCTTGCCATTGCGAATAGCCTCCACCCCTGCTACAAATGTAGTGCTAACTGCGCCTAATCCCACCAACAGCACACCCAGTTTACCCTTTGCTGCCTTTATTTCTTCTGCTCTAAGCATAATAATGTAACTCCTTGTAAAGTATTTTTTCTGCAAGGATATTTGAATTGTCCAAGCTGTCAAGCACAAATCCGAACTTGCCAAACTCATGATGTTAAGGTTTCTGCATTCGTGGAAAAGTGGATGAGTAGAAATGTGAAACACGGACTGATCATAGAGGGTTGAAGATGGATAGTCGAGAGGTCGAGAAGTCGAAAGATCATGAAGTGAAGTGCTGGGTATCAGACTCAATTTGGCATTACTTTACAATTATCCCGGTTCTACTCGTTGCCCGATTAACGTTTAACCTCCTTGAACGAATTACTAATGAAATACGCATGAATTACGCATCCCATTAGTATTTCATCCGTATTTCTACAGCAATTCCAGAAAGCAAAGTGGAACATACACCCTTGTACAAGCTTGCCTTGCATATATCTAACGTCATCAGAGAAACAGCACATCTACATCTACTGAAACAAAACAGCCCGGGTTGTTCCCTACCCGGGCTGCTGATTATGGTATATGTTACATAACGTAAGGCTTATACTTTCTTGCAGTCCATAGCCTCATCGAACTTCGTGTGCTCGGAGAAGCGGGTCATGTGAAAGCGGCCGAAGAAGCTATCTACCATCGAGTAAATTACCGGAATGATGAACAGGGTTAAGAAACTGGCAAACAGCAAGCCAAAAGTAAAGCTTACTGCCAGCGGTCTCCAAGCCTGTGCCGAGGGGTCAGTTGAAAACACCAGGGGCAGCATTCCAGCAACGGTTGTAGCAGTTGTTAAGATAATAGGACGCAAGCGGACTGAGCCACTATTGATAATTGCATGCCAGCGGTCAACTCCCTTTTCGCGTTCAGTATTTATGAAGTCGATAAGAATAATGGCATTATTCACCACAACTCCCGCCAAAGCCACCACAGAGATAAGGGTGTTTAGCGAGAAAGGCAGCCCCGTTACCAACAAGCCCAAAATAACGCCGATGAAAGCGAAGGGTATGGTGGTCATCACAATTAGCGGCTGCACATAGCTCTTGAACTGGGAGGCAAGGATGGTGAAGATAATCATCAAAGCCAGGATAAAGAGTCGGAATAGTGATGAATAACTCTCACGTTGTTCTTCCTGAACGCCTCCGCTTTCAATGGTATAGCCGGGGAAGCGCTGTTCGAAATTTGACAGCAGACCTTCATCTCCGCGTAGCCGGTTGCCAAAGAGGATGCTGTTTACTTCCGAAGGAGTGCGTTTTTTGGTTCTTCCAGCATCGTCATAGGTGCTAACTGAGGCTGTGATGGTGATGATGCGGTCAAGATCACGATGATCAATCTTGGATAAGGATGAGCTTATCTCAAAGTCTGCCAGCTCCCGAATGGGGATCAGGTCTCCGGTGCGAGTGCGTATCTTAAGGTTCTTCAGATTTTCCAAGTCCAGAGTGTATTCGTCTGCCAGCTTTATAATAAGTGGATATTCTTCCACTCCATCTCCGCGGTATTTGCCTACCTCGCTACCAGTGGAAGCGGTGCGAATAGTGGAGGCAATTTGTGCAACCGTTAAGCCAGTCATGGCAAGTAACTCATGATTCGGCTTAATCCGCACCTCTTTTTTACCTTTGTCAAAGCTGTCATCAATATCTGTAACACCTGGTATGGTTCTAAGCTGTCCCTTTACTATGTCACCAATGTAGCTAAGCCGCTCCAGGCTTTCTCCCTTGATGCGCAGTTCCACGTCGTTGCCCACAGGTGGACCGCTTCTGCCTTGGGTGAACTTGAAAGAATATAGTCCAGGAAGTTTGTCCAGATAGTTTCTGATGCTGTTTCGGATATCATCATGAGTGTATTTCATGTCCTTCAAGTCCACCAGGTCGATATTCACCTGAGCATTATTGGTAGCATAGTTGCGCTGAATTTCTCCACCCATGGCTCCAACATTGCCCACCACAAACTCGATGTCCTCTTTCTCTTTCATGTTCAGGATAAAGTCTTCCACTTGGTAAACAATGGATTTGGTTTCCTCCAAAGTGCTTCCAACCGGGGTTTGAAGCTGTAGCGAGATGCTTTGGGACAGTGGGGAGGGGAAGAACTCGAAGCCGATGGCACCCGAAGCCAATACCCCAAAAGAGATTATCAGCATTAGCATCGTAGCTCCAACCACGGCATAGCGATTTTTTAAGCTCCACACCACACCCTTGCGGTAAACACCAATTAAGGGAGCAATTAGCTTGGTGCTTCGGTCGTGGCCTGTGGGGTTCTTCTTTTCGAATTGATAAACGTTATTGGGTAGCACTATCATGCTTTGGAACCAGGAGCCAAGCAGGGCTATGGACACCACTATGGGGAAAACACCCAGGAACTTGCCCATGATTCCGCCCAGAAGCAGCATGGGCATGAACGCCGCTACGGTAGTTAGCGTTGAAGAAAACACAGGAGAGATAACTTGATTTACTCCTTCGATAATGGCGTCTTTCTGGCAATATCCCTCTTCTCGAAGCCTGTGGATATTCTCCATAACCACTATGGAATTGTCCACCACCATACCAACCACTATTATAAAGCCGAAGATGGTTAGATTATTCAGCGTAACATCAAAGGCTGGGATTACTATGAAAGCAATAAAGATGGATAGGGGTATGCCAAATGAAGCTAAAACCGCGTTACGCCACCCCAGGAAGATGAAAAGGGCAATAAACACCAGTATTATGCCAATCAAGGCGTTTTTTCCTAGTGCGTTAATGCCGTTCTTCACATCGATCGCGCCATCATTACGAACGCTAATCTCCAGGCCGGGAATACCCTTCTTGAAGCTTTCTACATAACTGCGAACTTCATTCATAATGGTTATGATATTGCCATCGCCTCTCTTATACAAAAAGATGGAGATGGATTCTGAACCATTTAAGCGGGCAATGGACTGAGGCTTTTCAAGCGTGTCCTTAACAGCGGCAATCTCGTTTAAACGTATGGCTCTGCCAGTTGGATCGGATTGGACAATCATCTCCGCAAGCTGATCGATGGACTCGAATTCACCCAGAGTGCGCACTATAAACTCCACCTTGCCGAAGCGGGTTGAACCACCGGGAATGTTCATGTTACGCCCACCCAGCATTGAGGACAGGTCGCTAAGGGTTAGGCCATAAGCGTCCAGCCTGGCTTGATCTACATCAACCCACACCTGTCTTTCTCGGGCACCTACCATGTCGACCTTGGAGATGTTGTCTATGTTCAGTATGCCGTCTTTTAAATTGTCTGCTATCTCACGGAGGGTCATAGCACTGAAGCCATCTCCACCAACCACAACCTGGGCTATGGGATTAACCTCTCTCATGTTCAAGCGGATGATAATTGGATCAAGGGCATCCTTGGGTAAGTCGGTTATCTTAGCCACTTCCCGGCTAACCCGGTCGAAGGCTTCTTCAGAGCTAACTTTTGTGCTAAATACCACTCTTATGGTTGCCCTGCCTTCTTCGGCAGAAGAGGTAATGTAGTCCAGGTCTTCTAAGTTGCTTAGTCCCAGTTCTATCTTACGCAGGATAAGCTGTTCAATTTCGGCAGGGGATACTCCCGGGTAGGGCACCACTACAATAGTGCTGCCAAAATCTACTGCGGGAAACTCCTCACGCGGCATGTTCATCATAGATATAACTCCAAAGATGAGAATAGCCAGGGTAAGCATATTCACCAGGATGGAGTATTTTAGGGCTGTTTGTGAAACGGATATCATGCCTATCAGATCGGAAGAGCACACGTCTGAACTCCAGTCACGATCAGATCTCGTA
>CALLHY010000072.1 GCA_938009275.1 uncultured bacterium | reverse complement strand
ACTCATCAGTCATCTTGAGGATAAGCACTGTGACACAGCTATCTGTCACAGTGCTCCCCACAATCCGGGTTAAAGTCTTATTCTTGGGTCTTGTCACAGTGCCTGAAGCAGTGTGACAGGTTCCTAAGTACCTTGCCAAAAGCATTAGCGGTGGTTTTTCGCTCGGATCGAACCCCAACTCGGAAAATGTGTCACAGTGCTTGCCGATTTCGGTGTCACAGTGCTGTGTCCGTTTGGGCATCTTTGCCTTAGTTTTCATGGTATCTCCTTAACTGTTTATATGGGAGCTACTTAAAACCACTGCGACATCTTGGGAAGTCCTTTCTGCGCTAACGCCGGCGAGTTTTGAAGATACTCAAACAGTGCCGGAATTAATCCGCCGCTAAATCACACTCTATAAAAATGTCTTGACCTGACTAATCAGGCTAATATCTTTGTTCACAGGTGCAGACTATCACCCAAATGGGTATCGGTCAAGCCTAAAAATGACCACAGGGAGTGAATATGGCAGCCACGACAGTCGGTGATCGACTCAAAATGCTGGTCAGATCGCTAAGTATAACTCACGGAGATTTTGCCAAACAAAATGCAATTTCATTGAATTCCATGAGCCGATACATCAACAATAAGAGGTCTCCAGACCCCGAATTTCTCATCAAATTGGCAGAGCAAAAAGTGAACTTGAATTGGCTGCTGAGTGGTGAAGGTGGCATGTATGTGAGTGCCCCCTGGGACCCCAAACCAGAGTCAAAGAGCAAGTCCAAGGTAGAAGTAGTGTCAACTAATGGCAAGCTATCAGATTGCACAGATAGTACTTACAGCCGTACAATTTTACTTCCGATCCTCGCTGAAATTTCTGCCGGAATGCCAGCCGAAGTCACAGAAAATTTTGAACATGACAATTTCGTGGAATTACCGCGGATATACCTCAAGGACAAGATCGATAACTATATGGTATTCAGAGTAAATGGACAAAGCATGGAGCCTCAGATAATGAATAACGACATCCTTGTGATCCAGAGAAAGGATGACTGGAGCAATACCGATGGCTATGTCTGCGCTGTCAGATTGAATGATGGCATCACCCTGAAACGTATCAAGTTCGATCACCATCGTCAGCAGGTACTACTCCACCCCTTCAATGCTGATTACCGTGTCCAGGTAGTCGATTCGATGCAGGGAGAAGATATCTCGCTGATCGGAACTATGGTCACGCAGTTGAGGATAGGGTGATAAGACAACATCAGGTATCTCACATACTGAGACTGGTAAATAAAATAAAACTTGACCAGAAATGCGGCCAACATATAGATGCACTTAATGTGAAATTATCGCACTAAGTGCACAAAGGAGATGCCGGATGATTATCAGATTTTCTGTTGCCAATTGCCTTTCCTTCAATGATAAAACATCGTTGGATTTATTTGCATCGAAAGTTGGGAATCTCAAGGAGCAGCTTTGGATATCGAAAAGCAGATACATTCCAAATATTCTGAAGTCTGCTTTTATTTTCGGTCCTAACGCTGCAGGAAAATCAAATCTGATCAAAGCAATCCATTATGCCAAATCTATTGTACTGCAAGAGCCCAATCCACTGAGAAGCAGAACAACATATTTTAAGCTCTGCCCCGAATGTCCTAAGAAACCGAGTTTTTTTGAATTTGAGATGCTAATTGATCGAAACATCTACCGATTTGGTTTTGAGATAAAAGCTAATACCATTACTCGAGAGTGGCTTTTGCAAAACAACTCAACAGGGGAACATGAGATCTATGAGAGGACCTACGATCAAGCATCAAAGAATCAGATTAGATACGGCGAGAAACACGAGAAATATAGAGATGATGTATTTATCAGTTTTATTCTAAAGGGAACACCCGAAAACAAGCTATTCTTATCAGAGTTGATTGACAGGAATGTAGATATATTCCGAAATGTGTACGAATGGTTTAAGAAGATTATTATCATATATCCAGATACTGAGCTTCAATCGTATAATGTACTACTTAATAATGAATATCTACTAAATGAATACAGACGGTTAATGAGCATATGCGATGTTGGCATCGACGATATAAGTGTGGAGAGGATTGATGCTGATAAGGTTCTTGATAAAGTACCGACTGAACTCAGGGATAAACTCAAACTGGATTTGTTAAAAAACCTAACTTTAAAGCACGATGATAGATACTCCATTAGTCTTCAAGAAGGTAGCCGAGAAGCTTATAAAATACAGATTTCACATAAGATGCCTTCTACTGGAGAGTCAGTCAGTTTTAAGATTTCGGAAGAATCAGACGGGACCAATCGCCTGTTTGATTTGATACCGATTTTAACGTTAGTCCTTCAAGATACTATTGTGCTTGTTGATGAACTCGATCGAAGCCTGCACTCTAATGTTTCCAAGTTGTTTATCAAAACCTTGTTTAGGGCTAATAGAGATCATCAATCACAAATGATCGTTACAACTCATGATGCAACACTCTTGGATGTAGATTTGATTAGAAGAGATTCAATTTGGTTCGTCAGAAAGAACTTTAAGAAAGCTTCGGAAATCTACTCATTATACGATTATGTTAAAGTTCGAAATGATAAATCACTTCAAAAAGCCTATTTAGCTGGCTTGTATGGAGCAGTGCCGGTCATAGTAGAAGAGGAAGAAGAATGAAATACTCCCGCAAACCACAAAACCTTATTCCTCGAAAAGTCTTCATATTTACTGAAGGTAGCGTAACTGAACAGAGATACTTCCAGGAATTTATTGCATTCTACAAGATCCCTCAGGCGAGAGTAAGAGTAATAGATAGGGAATCAACCCATTCAAGCCCAGATTCAGTCATTGGTTATGTGATAGATTTCCAGAAAACAATCAGAAAAAACGAGTCAGATATATCCGCACACTATGTATACTGGCTAGTTATTGATACCGACCGTTGGGGTGCCAATCTTGCCAAGACTGTAGATGATGCTTATCAGAGAAATTTCGATGTCGCCATATCAAATCCTTGCTTTGAGATTTGGCTCTTGCTGCATTATCAAGATGCAGATTCTGTTAAAGAGAATGAATCTGTATTATGTTCAAAGAGTGCTATCAATCAGGCTATTCATGCGAACAGTGTTTCTGGTTCAAATGAGATAGACTACTTTGCGAAAACCGATATTGCCATTAATAACTCTCGGTTACTCGATGTGAATCCAAAACATAGGCTTCTACCACAGATAGGCACTAGAATATACAACCTTGCAAGCTTGCTTTTGGAATATGCATGATCTATGATATGCGCTATATCATCAGCAACATAAGACTCTTTTCAGAGTTCTGATATTATTCCACATCTCCGGTTACCCACTTGCACTGCGAGTCTTTCCAACTGGTCTATATTGTTGAGAATCAGCAAGTTCCGAAACTAGTCTGAAATCAGTCCATATTTGACACAAAGCTGTCACAAACTAGTCCAAAGAAGTCCAAAACCACTGTGACATCTTTCCGAATGCAGTCCTAAGCATCTCTGCACCAGATAAAGGCTTATGCCTCATTGTCACACTGATGAATATATGACATTTGGGGTGTCACTTTATAGACAAAAATGAGAAAAATGGACAAAAATGGGTTTTATTTTTTGGCCAGCCGCCTAAAGCGTTGTTAAACATGCTGAAACAAATTGATCGTTGCTAATGAAGCGACGAAAATTGTGCCCAACCCGCCACTGACCAACTATAAAATCCACATACTTCCCACTCCCCACACCTGTCTTACCTGCGGTGGTAGCTATCCAGACCCGGGGTTATCTACAGCTTTGTGCTTGACAACATATCCCCAGTATGATCCGATGAATACCACTAGTTTGGCACAAGGAGTTCCTATGAATGTGTTGCTGTTAACTCAGTTCCAGCCTTCGGTATCAGGATGTATGGAATTAAAACAGCAGGTTAGCCATAATCCTGCCATCCTGAATGGTTCCCTGGAGAGCGTGCAATGCGTTTCCAGGGGAGAATCTTGCAAAATTCAACACCGCCAGCGAAAGCGGTGAGGAGGTGAAGAGTGAAGCTTCCCCATATTTTGATCGCGATTGTCCTGATCAGCGCAACTGGATTGGCTGCTGATTTGAACGACGGACTCATCGCCCATTTCCCCTTTTCAGGCTCTGCCGATGATGCCAGCGGCAATAACAATCCCGGGACAGTATATGGCGCATCCCTGACCACCGACCGGCTGGGAAATCCTGACGCTGCCTATCTCTTTGACGGAATAAACGATTACATCCTGGTGGAAGATAGCATACCTCTGCGTCTGAGCAACACGGATTTCAGCATCAGCGTCTGGGTCATCGAGACCCAGAGAAACGTTGGTTATCAAGACGCTTTGTTGGTGAAGAGGGGTCCACTTACTGAGGATGGCTGGTTCTTTTCTATTACTGGACAGCAATCCGCAAGTAGCCAGGGAGTAGGTAAGCTCTATTATCAGGTAAGCGGTGGGGATGATCCCAGAGCGTATTCACCGGGATCCATTCCGCTGGACACCTGGACCCATCTACTTGTTACATATAACAATACTGATCATATTGCCGCGCTCTTTGTCAATGGAACCCAGGTGACCAGTAGAAGTATCCCTTCTCCCAATCCCAATACAGAGTATGATTTGTGTATTGGCAGCGATTCCCAGGGCAATGGCTATCATTTTCACGGTAAGATTGATGATGTGAGGATATACAACCGCCAGCTCTCGCAATCCGAGATCCAGGAACTAGCCGGAATCCTGGGAGATCTGATAGCTCCAGAAGCGCTGAGCGTCACCAGAGCGGAAGGCCTCATCCAATTGAACTGGAATCCCGTGCCCACTGCCACCAGCTACCAAGTTTTCAGTTCCACCGATCCCTCCCTACCCCACGAAGAATGGATCTTGGCCGCCTCTGGACTTCAGACTACTCAATGGTCCACCCCGGTATCCGATAGGATGTTTTTCTTTGTGAGAGCCTATCGCTAAACGGGGAAGATATCGGACTGATACATTTCGATGGATTCAGGCAGTTCCAAAACCAGGCTGAAATCAGTCCATATTTGACATAAAGCTGTCACAAACCAGTTCAAAGAAGTCCAAAACCACTGTGACATCTTTCCGAAAGCAGTCCTAAGTATCTCTGCACCAGATAAAGGCGAATGCACTTTGTCACACTGATGGCTATATGCATTTGGGGTGTCACTTTATAAGCATTGCTAAACATGCCGAAACAATATCAGAAGATGGACGTTTGCTCATCCCGGGGAGTATAATATAGACCCACTATAGTAAACGGATTGTACAGCCTCCTCTGGTGATGGTCGAGTGTAGAACCAAGGATGAAGTACAGCTCCTTTTTGCTTGCTATATCGTTCAGCTTGTCTATCACTTTGTTACATGCATGGTGCTCATCGGCACTGCTTCTAATACAATTCCAATACAGCGCACCAATCTCCCAATCCAGAACCTGCATATCGTGCCTACTCCCCTGCCCATCCAAAAACTCATACTTGAACTTATAGGGTAGCTTCTTTAGAGGCTTGTTCTCATAATCGAAAATGCTCATCTGAGAAAAATAGTCAGATTGCTCTTTGTCCCAATCCGTTCTATCCGCTTCATAATGTACTTTGATTACTTCTGCTGGTTTATAGGTTGCCAGTGATACATTCTTGGGATCCTGAGAGTCGCATAGCAATGCCTTCATAGAGTCATAAACTTTATGCAGCACATACTCGTTTCTCACATCCCAACTCTTTATGAATTCCAGGATCTGGATATCTTCATCCATATCTGCCAGCCGATAGCTCTCTGGTCTGAAATCTCTACCAGATGTTTTATTTAAATCCAATTCTATCCATTGAAACTTCTTATACTGCTGCTCTGTCGGCTTTGCCCTAAAGTTTATCGGATATATCCTAATCCAATTCTTGTCTTCATCAAAACCCGCAGTACAAACTGTTTCCTGATAGTTCTTAGAGGGGTTTGGATACGTCTTAACGGTTATCAATATACGTTTCTTCATAGATGCTTTAGGCTTACCTCCATTGAGAACTTTGATATCAATTCCTCTACCACTATCTGCCTGTGACAATCCTGTGGCTCTCTTTCGAAACAGGTGAAGGCAACGCGTTTTCCAATAAGCGCATCATCATATATGTTAACCAAATCGTTAGCTTTATCGTTGCGCAACTCTTGCAGGTACTCGTCGAATAGATCAGCCTTGTTATACGTGCCTTTTCTTTTTTCGGAGGCTATCCCAATTGCCGAATGGTGCTTATATCCAATTCCTACCAATGTACAGTAACCGGAAAGCCGTTTACTGCTGAATTCCGGCTTCATACTAACACCATTTGCCCGCACATCGATAAGTAACTTTACCCCATTGCGTATCAAGATATCCAGATACTCATCAATGCTTCGGCCTTCATAACCGATCGTGAACAAGCAGGGAGTTTCAGTATCTGGATTCATTCTCTGCACAGCTTGCAATTCAGAGGGTGACAACAGCTCTTCGGCTCTTTCGCTTCTGATGGCACAATATGGAGATGTCCTATAGATGTATTCCATCAGCCCGGTAGCACTATATCCCTCGAAACGACCTATCGTTTTGTCGATCACTTCAAGTCTATCCTTATCTGTCAGTTTTTGCTCTGCAACAACGCAAGTGTAATGCTCATCCTTAAAGTTCAGAAAGCCATTGGTGGCTAAATAGTCCAGGTCTTTCTGCAAGATAAGAGAATACGGGCCAAACTTATAAGGAAAGAAGCTGTAGGTAGGCTTATCTCTATTCAGACACGCCAAAAACTCCAGCTTCTGTAGCTGGGTTCTTCCTGCTGTTCCCAAACGGGAGATTACGTATAGTAGCTCTTTTTGACGTGTGTATAACATCAATTATTCCTCAACGATATGCTTTCCATAACCAGAAAATTTGTCAAGCCAATCCTTAACGCTAATAAAATATGGGAAACTCGTGTAATTACCTTACCTATCAAATTCACAATTGGGTTATTTTAGAACAATGTAAACCTAGGCGGTCTTATGCATCTCTGCACCGGATAAAGGTTTATGCCACTTTGTCACAGTGATGGCTATATGACATTTGGGGTGTCAATTTATAATCACCTACCCTGGTAATGGAGACCATCAGCGAGCACGAAGTTCTTGACATGGATTATGATATATACCTTCTTGCATACAAGGGTTTATGTATCAGCAAGCAAAGGCTTATGCCATGAAGCAAGGCAGTCCTGAGCAATGAATAAAGAACAACCCAAGGAGTTAATATGATATACACTGAGGAGAGCATAAGGCTGTTTCAAACCAGAATAGAAGCATATCTGAATATATGGGAAAACGCAAAACCTGAAGACTTGAAAGAGTATCACTCGGATTTTATGCACTCGCCCATTAAGGCAAGGGAAGCGTTGAATCGTCAATACTATGGCAATCACCTTAGCGAAACCCAACTTTTCAGGCTTAAGATGCTGGATGTGCAATGGCTAAGACATCCGCTGTTCAACACCTTCCATCGATCACTCCAAAAACTGATAGAGGAATTTCTAATTGAACATGAGCTATACTTCACCTTTCTAAATACCGATTATGGCTCACATGGCAATGCAGTTGGAGATGCAGATTACATTGATTGCTCTATGCATAAGTGGGAAAGAGTATATGTGGACTGGGAAGATTTTTGGGAAACCTATGATGAAACTCAGAACTCACTGGAGAGACGTTGGTATCTGCATTGCCTCTGGAAAAAGGGCATTCTTAACCCAGACCAGATAAAGCGGTTAGTAGATTTGGACGTAAAAGCACTGTTATGCACCAATGCCTATTACTTCTCCATTTCTAATTTTAAGTTCATCACAGACTTCCTATTGGAGCAAGGCGTTTGGGATAGGATTTACAGTGCTGATCCAGATAAGCTTACGCAGTAGCTTTCATCTTACTTAGACTGATCTACTGCTGAGCAAAAACAGAGACTATTGAATCTAAACAATTGGTACCACGAAGATTCAAATACATCATTTACATAACCCCTACAATTTCGAAAGGTACGCGATCAACCACTTATACTTAGATTCAATAAGTTGCTTTGCATAACTATCAGAAATTCCAATCTTTGAGTAGATAATCGCATCTACCAAACAATAAACGTATCGATATGTATTACTAAACTCACTATAGTATTCTGTATCTTGTTTCGCTTTGACCTTCCTAAAATGGACATAATCTGCTCGAAAATTGCATATATTTGAAACCATAATGTCTTTCTTAAGCACAACTTGCTCTGGCAGAATGGTCTTGTGCTTCTCAATAGCAACCTCGAGCATAGGCTTAAAGTTCTTGATATTTGCGTTTCTAATCTGCTCCATAACTCTGTCGCATAAGCCTGGATTGTTTTCAATAATCTCAAAACTTTTCAGATACTCTTCAATAGGCTTAACAACTTTCTCAGCATAATCGCCTTTCGCTATGTATCTAGAGTTTTCTATCAAGTCATAGACTATTGAATCCAGTGCACCCACAAGAGTGATAAACTTGTATTCTAAAACTATGCTTGATCGTTGTGTTTGCAGGACGATCAGATTAAATATCAGCGGATTAGATTCATAGATACTTCGGAACCTAAGGAAGATAGCCCCAAATTCCTCTTTCTTCATGCCACGAAGATTAAGTGGATGCTCGTTAACTATTGAAGGTGGTTTATTGATCAACCTATGGATAGTAGGGTAGTATTCTTTATCTTTATTCGATGATTCACGAATAAGACTTATGTCTTCAAGAGCAATATATTCACCAGCAAGATAACTCATGTATAGCATAAACGGCATAAGGTAATGATTAAGTAAGCTGCTATCATCAACTAGCATTGGAAAACTAAACTCTATATAAGTGCTATTTTCAATACTAGTTGTCTGTTGATTATAGTTAAAGCTATAATTATGGGTTATCGTAATGGAAGCTCCGCCATCTATATCATAAGAAGATGAAATGGGATCACCAATTTTAACCTGAGTCAATCTGTTTCTAACAGTGTCATAATCCCGATTGACTATTTTTTCTCCTATAAGCTGATCAATATTTGTGAATTTGAAACTCACTTTGTTATACATCAGGTTTAGAGGGTCATCTATATCGTATGTAATAAATTCCACAGTAAAAGTGAATTTTTCAAGCCCGTGAACATGATAACCGGCGTAGTTCGTATCTCTTAATACTACCCATTTACCATTTTCTAACTGCCCGATGATTGATGATATCGAATACTCGCTGTACCTATTGTTCATAATTTGGCCAATGCCTACATTGGGTATGGGCCAATCATAGAGAATTAGAGTCGCTCTGTTATCTTCATCTACTTTCAATAGCCCATAAACTTTATGTTCTACACTCTCACAAGCCCAAAATAAACCCACAACCTCGTCTTTATGCATGCCGACCTCCTTTATAGTTATGAATGTTGGTTGTCTATTTCTCCATACACCCCATCTATCTCCCTCTGTATCTCTATCGTTTTAGCCAGGGCGGTAACTATCCGGCAATAGTGGATGGGATCTTCCAGGCTTTTGCCTTTGCGGTCTTTAAGGTATTTATTCAGCACCTGATATCCGCCAATGTGATAGTTCCAAAGCTCTGGAGTGATCCCCTCGAAATACTTATCGGGATTAATGTGCACAGTTTGCGCTGTGGGATCATATGTAACCTCGGTAACCATGTTATTCGCGCCTTTGCCCTGATACTTCGCTATCACAGTATCAAGCAGCGGACTTGTCATCAGGTGCAATTCGCTAAGCTGCAAACCCAGGGCAGCCATAGCACTGAACAGCTCATAATCCTCCGTGAAGGGTATACGCGGAAAATCCATCCTTAGATACTGAGCATAACGCTGGCGGTAGATATTGCTGTATAACACAGCATAGATATAGTAAAATAGCTGTTCCGGTTGGAAGAGTTCACCCCACTGCGCTGTCTTTTGTGCAAGCAAAGCCGGATTAAGATTGTATGTTCGCTCTGTTGTGGCAAAGATATCACCATTATGCTCATCGGGATAAAGGTAGAGTGGAGCAAGTAGTCCACCTCCACGATAGAAAACATTGAAATCTACCACTTCTGAGCATATGTAAGTCAAGTTCCACAGATTAGTGTCTCCAACTACTGAACCTTGCCTTCCGACAAGCAAGCCCATATTCTCATGAAGCATATGCTTCATTACATCATTTCTCGGCATACAATGAAAGCCACGGCTTTTACCAGTATAGTAAGTGTAGCGAATATCAAATGGACGATACAGCACTTTTCGGATGTTTTCGTCCTTCAGCCCACTTTCTTTCAAATCCTTCTGGGCAAAATCCACCTTCCAATCTCTCGCATCTTTACCCAGTTCATATGTTACTCGTGCAGTTTCAGGGTCAAGGGATGCGAAGTGATGAATTGTGCTGCGCAATTTACACTTTGTAGGCTGAATTGTTAAACCATCCCTCGCCGTTACTATCCCCACGCTATTTACAGGGAATATCTCCGGTAAAGACTTCCATTTAAGATAGTGTTCATAACCTGTCGCTTCAGGATGAAAGAGATAGAAGGGACTTGAAGGCTTGATTTCTTGGTAGCTAACTTTACCCAAGACATTAGATTCCAACCAGTCGTATTTATTCTGCCTTAAGCCAAATAGCTCATAATGATGCACTTTTGTAGTGTCGGACGCCGATCCGATATTTGTGGTCGCTTCAGCTAGCGACCCTACCTTCACCATAAACATTATAGCTGTGCCTTGCTGAATGTCGAACACATTCTCATCTTTGCTGCCATCCGCGCACTTCTCCTTTTTCTTGCTATTGCCATGCAGATCAAGGATGTATATTTCATCAAAGGTATGCATCAAGCTTTGGCGCATTCCGCGGAAGGTGGGGTTATCCAGATAGCCGTGATTGGTAATCATCCCCACAATGCCTTTTCCTGCTTTATGTATCTTCCACTGTGCAAAGCGCAGGAACTTAACATAATCATCCTGTAGCCATTTGGGGTTCTTTTCGTCCAGTTTTAAACCATCAACTTGGTAGTAATCCAGTGCTCCATCAGTAGTTTGTTTCAGAAGTGTTTCTATCCAGATTCTATCCTTCGTTTTCTTTGATGAGCTTTTATTCTGGCTTTCTCCGCTATAAGGCGGGTTCCCCATTATTACCAAAATAGGTTCTTCTTTCTTCACCTTATTCGCCAATTCGCATTCTTCGGTTATCTCGTGGGTATAGATGGTGTCCAATTGTGCGGGCACGTCTGGCTCCAGAGTATTGGAAAGATACAGCTTGAAGCGTTCATCACCATCCATTTCATAGCCCATTTCCGCCAACAGGTAGCCTATCTTCAGGTGACCAACCGTGTATGGCGCCATCATCAGTTCAATGGCATAAAAGTTAGGTAAGATATGTTCTTTTATCAGAGTATGGACGTTTCCCGCGCCATACTTTGCTATGTATTCATCTATAGCGGTGCGGATTGCTACCGCAGGGAAGGTAAGCGTGCCGGCAGCGGGATCAAGTAGGGTTACATCAAATGACGCCAAGCCATCTTTTTTGTCAAAATGAGTTTTTAGCAGATTGTGGATGCTATGCACAATGTAGCGCACCACCGGTTCAGGGGTGTAATAAACTCCCCGGCTTTCCCGCAGTTTGGGATCATATACGCTTAGGAAGGTTTCATAGAAGTGGATAATGGGGTCGCTGCCCTTGCCTTCCACATAGAACTTGTGCAATATCATCTTGATATCCGTTACATATAGAACATCGGCAATATCGTCTATCAGCACTTCCAAAGCTTTGGGCGGTTCCTCGTAAGAAATGAACTTAAAGATGCTTTTCAGCACGCCCAGGGTCTTGGGGATATATTTGTAGATCAGCTCACGGTTAAATTCACCTACGCTGCGGGTACGGGCGGCAAAGATGCCATAGGTTAGCGTTTGGGCATAGAGATCGGCAAATTGCTCTATTGTTAGATTGTTTATCAGCAGCTTTTTGAAGCTATCATAGAAGTTCAGCAGCACCTTTTTGCCTTTCCGTTCTTCTTCATCCAGTTCGTATTTCAGTATCTCGTCACGCAGGAAGCGGGTGCGCTTGGCAAGGGCATCGGCAAGGGACTTAGGGTCTGTGATTGCAGGCAGGGAAAAGGAGAAATACCTGCTGAGCAGATCTTTCATCTCTACAGCTTTCTCCAGGGGCGGTGTCTTGCCTAAGTTTATGGCGTTAGATGCGCGGGCAATCGTTACGCTATCTACCAAATGACCATGCTGATATAGCCGAAACTCATAGAAATTGGTTAGGATAAGATTCGGGAAGGTGGCAAGGTAACGCTTTAGCTGATCACTGGTAGCGATGGGATCAAGCTGATAAATTTGCGGAGCTTTGGCTTCTATGTAACCTGTAATGCGGTTTTTACCATTCCATACGCGAAAGTCAGGATTTCCGGCTTCGGTGGTTTTGGGAAGGATGGTAACTATTGCTTCATTATAGCCATCGGCTTTTGCATAGCTCATTAGCATATCATGTAAGCATTTGTAGAAGCTCTCTTCTCTTCCGTCTTTTTGGTTAATTACAGCTTGCAAGTCCTTTAGATAAGCGGTTAATACTGATTCAATCAAAACCTAAGCTCCTTTCTACTTATTAATGCACAGGGCAAGTTCTGCTATGAGCGTAAAATAGTCAATCACTTTCTCGTGTTTACCTTAGCCCACCTCTCCCCCTCCTTCACCTAAATATTGTTGGGGCTGCCTTGCGTGCAGCTACCGTGTTTCTTGCATACTACGCGAGAAGCGTGGACATTGCCTGCATGGCGGTGCCAGCAATAGTTAGCTGGATAAGATGTGTTACAACCTTTTGTGGAGTGTGTTCAGGTGCGACTGGTGTTGCCAAATAGCAATTGCATCAATCGGTTACCGCTTATCAGATTAGCGGATAAGGCTATGCGTTAGCTTATAAACCACAAGCTCGACAGCCCACTTGGGGTGGGGACGTCACTTCATCATGCTCTCGACCCCTCGACTTACTTAAGACTTACTTAAGACCTACTCCAAGACTTACTTAAGACTTACTTAAGGCATATATCACATAAATCACATAAATCACATAAGACCTTCTCGCATAGCATCTTCCTTACTCCTCAGTGTCAATCAAGCGTTAATCCCCCCTTAATCAAGCGTTAATAGTTAACGCTTGATTAAGGGGGGATAGAGATGTGATAGACGCTCTTTATCAAGGGAGAAAAAGCGATCTGACGCCTGAAGCACCCTATCATTTTATAGTGACAACGAAATCTGCAAATTGTGCAGCGAAAACTGCAAACTGTCGCATCGTTACTCATCCTTGCTCATCCTTTCCAAGACCCGTTTAGGTAGTTTCTGACAGGATTTCTGCAAATCAGATCACCGAAAGTTGCAAATTATGACAAGGTTTCTGCAAATCAAAGCCTACAAGATTAGCTTGGGGAATGAATTCATTCAGACATTGGTTTTAGCGCCATTTGCTCCTCGGTTTCTAAGCCAATAGATCAACCCATATATCGCCATTCCCAGAAGGAATATGTACTGCAGTGCTATGAACCTAACATCTTTCACCCAGTACAGTCCGATCCCAATGATATCCACTATGATCCAATAGATCCACCCCTCAATCTTTCTGCGGGTGGTAAGCAGCATGGCAATGAAGCTCATTACAGTGGTAAGGGCATCAAGAATAGGATAAGAAGCGGGTTCTCGAAATATCTGCGGTAACCACAGGTGGAAATTGGCTACGCAGTATGCCAGGATTGCTGTGCAAATCACGGTTATCCCTGCTGCATACAATATCGGTCTAGAACTACTCCATTCAGCAGGAATTCTATTGTTGTCTTGTTTTTGCTTTTGCCAGGTGATCCAGCCGATGATGCTTATCACGAGGTAATAGACTTGTTCCATCATGTCAGAGTATAGCTGTATCTGATAAAACAAAATCCCATACAGGATCACGGATATGATTCCGATCGGCCAGGTAAGTATGTTCTTTCTGGCTATCAGGAATACCGATGTGAAGTAGAGAACAGTTCCCACGAACTCGATGTAGCTGAGGGGATACCCCAAAATGCTTAGCATCAGCTTGTTTACACTCAAGAAATTTATCATAGCTTGTTTTCCTCCATAATCGCCCTCACAGACGCGATCCTATCAGTAAGAGCACCACCAATCTGGTAATACTTCAGTGAGTAATGATGCAAAATGTCCAGACATATCTGCTGCAATCTCTCTCGAGACCCGGGACCCGACCTGTCCCAGCTATCTTCAAATGGAATATCTGGCGCACATAGGATGTATAGGCAATACCTGTACAGAGATTTGGTAAATGTATCGATCAAAGCTTGGGACGCTTTCCCAAAGTAGTAGTAAGCGTATGCCAGCGTGGTAAGTGCGGTGGTGTCGACAAAAAGCCTGTCACCGGACCCTCTTGCGGCCATGTCTTCCTGATCCAGGTGCCCGATGGCGATCTGTTCCAGATCCCACATACTTAGCCGATGGTACTGTTGGTGCTGCATCCAGTACTCCCTGCCGTACTCGGGACAGTAGTCACCCTGTAAATCTCTCGCGCAAGCAAGGGCAAGGGTCGATTTTCCTGTTGAGGGTCCTCCCACAAATGCAATGCGAGGCTTGATGTCACGGTACACTATATCTGCTACCATGTGCCTGTACTCACGAACGTTTTCTCGGATCATGCTAGCACTAACGGGGTAGTTTGAGCGGTGAAGATCTACCACTCTATTCCTGCAATTCAAGGCCTTGCTTACGTGGTCGCCATAAGGCTCGCTGGAATAGAAGGAATGAATGTGGTACCCATTCAATAACCGCTTTAGATAGGTCTCCTGCTTGAGTTTAATCTCGTCATTATAACCGGTTTCCTGTGGTCCGTCCTCAGCAATGATTACCTGAACGCTTGGGAATAGATTACTCACCCAGTTAGCTCTAATCTCTGTGGGAATTACCGTTACGTCACTGGCGTTATAAACGATCACGATAACCTGATCCATCTCGGAGACAGCTGTTCTTATCAATAATTCATGACCTTTATGAAGCGGGGCATACTTTCCAAGGGTAACACCTATCAATTGTTTCATGCTATTCGTTTAACCAAGATATAGTCTACTCATTAATCGATAACATTACGTCATGCCATTGTTGTTGGCAGTGCTTCATAACAGAAATAAATAGAATGCTGCAGCAATCAATGATATGCTTATAATTAAAAAAAGAACATTGACTTTCGGGATATTCACTTTTACTGGTTTTTGCGCGGCAAAAGCAACATCTATGATCAGACTTTGCATGATGACTTGAGGATCATGACTGAATCTGTAAGGGTGGTTAGGAGATTTGCCCTTTTGTAAAGTATATGCTTGGGTTAATGGCACGTAGTTTGGATCACTCGACAAGTACCTCGAGAAAATATGATCATTTGAGCATATGAGCTCTCCAATAAGCCTTTGTTTGATCTTCTTCTGCTTGTCTCTATCATCAGGTGCCATTTTTGCAGCTACGGAAGCACATACTTCAATGACTTTTCTATGGAATTGCTTAGCAGCGCTTCTGCATTGTTTGTTGATTGCCTTCAAGACCATAGTATGTACATGGGCAAGAACACTACTAATCATTATAGGTGAGTTAGAATAGGGGTTGATTCCCAACTTTTTTTCCTCTATAATTGACTCTTCTCTTTTCAGATTACTTTCAAAGTCATACATTCTTCTGTATATATCAGCCATGCAATACTCTAGTGAATATGACTTTTTTAACACGCAATCTCCTACATAATCAATAGCTTTGATAATCTCTCCCCACTTCCACTTTTCCTTTAAATACTGGATTAAACTAGATCCAGCAACTGCTCCAGCTAATGCCCCTAGCCCCCCTCCAACTAGAGTGCCTACTCCAGGGAGTATGGAAGTCCCAATTGCTGCACCAATATTCGCTCCCGCAGCGGCAAGTACGCCAGCCGTACCCACGCGCACTGCGTCCATTCCTATCTCAACACCAGTCTCGTAGTAGCTTTGTTTATGTTGAGAGCATAGTTTTATGTTTTTTACAGTTTTAACCCCAAACAAGGCTAAAGCAATAAATGGAATGTCATCAGCTAAATCACCGGCATTGCTTACATCTTTCAGAGCTTCAGTGATTGTGTCACTAGCTTCATCATGGAGAAAGCCTCCGTCAATAATATCTCGCCCGCCTTGTTCCAACAGATCTAAACGTCCTGATTCCTCTAGTTGGTCATAGATTTCAGAATTTACAACCCAGTTTTCAACTTCAGGGTGCTCCCTTAACTCAGCCAGAAAGTTGTCAACTTTGCCAAAGTTTTTTACCGAGTATTCTACCTTGTTCCCTAGTTCATCTATTGTGTATACATCAGTAGCTCGATGGGTTCTATCTTCGAACAAGTAGGCCTTTAATCCTTGACTGGAAAAATAATCCAGAGATTGATTCTCCCCTAACTGTCCTATAAATGCACTGTGATAAGCATCTAATGATCTTGTGGGTTTATTCATTAAGTCCGTGACTTTAGAAAACCAATCCATGGGAGATGCGTCCCCCATTACATTTGGGAACCTATATTCAATCACATCGAGAACTTCTTCGTGCTCCTCGCATGCTGCGTAGATGTCATAGATGTTTGTTGCAGATGAGCCTATTGTCAAGATCGACGCATCTATTATTGGACTTGAGCCCTTTGTTTGATAATCTTTGCTCAGAACAAAATCAATGGCCTTGTTATAGTGGGTTCGTTTTCTTACTGCTCGTGCCTCTACAACAAGTAACACTATGCCGATTGTTAGCAAGGATACAGATAAAATCATTATTAAACCTTCTCTTCAATTTGCCGAAACTACATACTTGAAGAATAGACATATATGCAGTATTGGCTATAAATAGCTTCTCATAATTATGTCATTGAACTTCTTTTTATCAATATCTGACAGCTCTCGGTATCTTTCTACCAACCACTCAATCTTGATCTCACTCAGCCTTTTATCAAGAGCGGTTCTAATCTTCTCTAGTTTCTTCAAATGGGCATCGGTCACATAAGCTGGTGGACTAGACAGCTTATTCTGGAGCTGGCTTGCCGAAGCAACATCCATTTCTAGGATATCCGATTCCAGTGCAAGGATCTCATCTGACCACTCCTTACTAAGTTGTTTACGATAATCTGATAGAGTTTTGACAATGTTCTTGATCACATCTTCCGGAGGCCAGGGAAGCTCATCCTCAGCCAACTTGGAGACTGTCTCTTGCTCCACCTCTGCCGAGAGAGTATCAAAAGAACTCCAGGTTAGGTTAATATCGCTTATTCGTCCGTACGATCGTTTAAACTGATGTAGTGCCTTTTTTACTATGTGGAAATCTTCCAGGTCCGATTCCAATCCATCGTAGGTTCTGATAAGAGAATCAAGTTCCTCCAGCATCTCATCGATTGAATCCTCGGTTGTTATCTTAGATGTCCATACCTTATCCGCTCTTTTAGTTATCTCACTTTCGGCTGTTGTAAGAGTATCATAGAACTCCTTTAGCCCTTTTCTTACAACTTGCAGTTCATTGAGGTTGATTCTCTGAAACATGCCCTTGAGCTTATTGGCATAACTTTTGGCAATATCCTTGGACGTCCTGATATCTTTGAGCCTATTGGTGCCAAGGACACTTTGGCTGATTCGTATCCAATTATCAACTTCACTAATCAATCTGCGAGCCTCGGCTACATCTTCAACCCTACGAATCAGGGCTCTGACTCGAGCATCAAGACTGCTGGCTTCATTATCAAGTCCAAGACTCTCCAGGTTCGGTTTTACCTTATTTAGCATCAGATGTTTAAATTCTCCTACATGGTCTGGAGATTCCGATTTGGGGCTAATTTGAGCAAGCCAATCCGGAAACACTTGGATAATAATTTGCCTGCCTTCAACCAGAATCGGTCTCATGTCATCAATCTGTTCGTCGATCCATAAGGGTTTTTCCGATTCCAATTTCGCAATTAAACGCTTTAGCGCTGAGCTTCCCCAAGATAGCTGGATAACATTGTTGTTTTCGGTACTATTCTTGATCCTCATGATTGCATCGTCTTTTGCTTCTTCCATATCATCAATTTTCTTTGCAGAATCATTTGCTTGTTCAATCAGTCTTTGCTCTCTATGAAAAAGCTCTGGTGGCACGGGAAGTTTTTCTTTAAGTACTTCAGATCGCTCCATGCAATCTACACGGGCTATGTGGCTTTCTGCCTGCTCCCACTCGTCTAGAAGGGCTTCCCACTCAGAAGTGTCATCAGATCTAAGGAGCAAATAGGCGTCGTCCAAGATTGACGGATTGAAGTGTTTTGCTCTGATTAGACTGTCATCTGCCCACCCATTGACAGTTGTATACTGTTGATTTTTGAATACGTTTAAGGTGTTGCTGCGTGGGGAGATGTAAACGCTCAAGAATAATCCTGCCGAGTCTTGATTGGCTCCATAGGGAGGCTTGATCATGGTGTCATACATTTCGCGCAGGGACAGCATCCGTTCTTGTAGTATCTCATCCCATTTGATTGAAAGGCTCTTGAGAATGTTATTAGTGGGCCGTCTATTGATTTTCCCACTTGTAGAGAACATGCCCCAAGCATCTCTGAGAACGCTGTTTACTCTATTCTTGTCTTTAACAGGTTTTGCCATTACTGTGCTATAATCCAGGGTAGCGTGCATCAGTTCCCGGGTTAGCATGGAACATGTATCAGCCGCGTTTCCTCTAGAGGTGGCAAAGCCATCAAAAGGAAACAGAATAGGATGGGTGTAGATTTGTTTGAACAGCTCTGTGGCTGCCTTACTCAGCCTCAATCCTTCCATTTGCTTCCCGCCCAGCGAGGTATATCTTTTCTCTCTCAGTAGGGCTTCCACAGCTTCTTGTATAGAACGTTCGATTTTCACTCTATGAGATTCTACCAGATTGCCGAATTTTGCCAGCTCTTCGTTGGATAGGGAATCCAAGATAGATAACTCGATGAGTCCTTGCCCCAGTTTTCCTTCAACATCATGCATAAATACCAGTAAAATTGGGACAGCTTTAACCTTGAGGGTTTCTGATGCTGATTTTAAAAGTTTGTGAGCTTCTCTTGAAACGCTGTCTATGTCGGCGGTTTCTCCCAGGTAAACATAGAGAATTGACCCCCTTGGATCATCTATACTCTCTGCTTTTGACCATCTGTCAGTCTCGAGTATTATCTGCTGAGGCAATGTGTCCAGATTTGCCACTTTTGCCTGAAAAGTCCACTCCGGGGTGCTGATCTTGTTCTCTTCAGCAAAGTCGCTCTGGATATCTTTGATCAGATCACAACAATCCTTGATGGAAGAGACGAATAACTGGGACTGAGCGTTTTCATCATAACTGGCTGAAAGCCTCCGGATGTGGTTGATGAACTGACTTCGGGGAAGAGCGTCACTTAGGATATCAAAGCTCTTGTATGCCTCATCCCACTCGATAGCATTGTATTCATCAAGCAAGGTCTGCAGGTCAACCTTCACTGCATCCGCATCCATATTGGTCAAGGCCACGAGAGCTTCGATTGCGTCCGTACGGTTAGCTGCTACCAAACCCAGTTTGGAGCTTAGGACGATGGCTTTAAGAATCCTTATCTGGTTTACAGAATACTTTGTAGCATACTTCGACATGACTGTCTGGTATGCTTGCATGATGGTTCCCTGCGCGCCAGATTCTTCAGAACTCAGTAACTCGTGGATAAAAGAATTGCTCATCATGTCTACGGCGGCAATCCTCCAATCCTGGTCTTCTGATATCTGGCTCGATTCAAACTGGTTGAAAGCTTCTATCAATAAAGCTAGGGCAGATCTTTCCTGTAAGTGGCTTCCAACCGCAGACAGGTAGTAAAGGAGCCAAACGCTGTATGCTGATAAAGGCCAAGATCCTTTACTGACTATTTTGTGAAATAGGTCTGCATCATTCCAGACCTGAATATGTTTGGAGCTAGGAAACCACGCATTTATCTTGGCTCGCTCACGATTAGAAGATTGGAAGGCTGATTTTGCCTCAAAGATTTGATCTAAATACTTGGGATTCTTCTTCTCGATCAGATTGGCTATGAGCGTTTCAAGATTGGTAGATAGATAAAGCTTATCAGCTGTTTGATACCGGGTAATGTATCTTTGCATCTCGTTTTTTTGATCGGGAGCCATGCGTTGAAGATAAGCGTTCAGTTCAAATTGGATAAAGCCCACGAAACAGACCTTAGGCGAGTAAGCCTGTATGGCTTCGAATAGCTCTTGAAGAACTCCGCTTCCGGCTAAATGACTTCGAGTAGAGGCGAATTCCATATATTTTCCAAACTCATCAAACAGGATGACAAGGGACTGATATGGATTTCCTTCGCCACAATAGACTTCTACAGTTCTGCCGATCAGTTCTTGTACTGATTCGCCCTGTAGGTTTCTAATCTGCATATCATGTTTGCTTAAGAACTTGTTTACATTGATGTATGTAGCCTCATCCTGCTGTTCCAGCAATGCTATGATATCCGCCGGGCTAGCACCTCCACAAATCTCGGACAGTTCCTCCTGTAACTGGGGACTGGTGACCCAATTCAGCATCCTGACTGCTTGTTGGAATCTGGGTCTTAGATCTTCGATTGGTTTTACGTCATGTCCATCCCTGCGAAGAACTTGTATGATCTGGTTGGATAATCCATGTATAAAGTCGAATTTTGTGAGTCCATTAAGAGCAATGACTAAACAGGGTTTATCAGCATCATCGAGTAAAAGCCCAATTTCATCACCTATCTGCTTATCTGCAGATGAAATATTAGCCAGGATGTCAGCGGGGGTGTTGTCTACAGGAGCACTCAGTAATTCCGCGATTGTAACACCAAGGTGTGATTTTCCGGTTCCATATCCTGCTATGGCCAATGTAAACGGGACATCTTCATGGCCATATGATCTTTTCACTATTGCCTTGGTGAAGCTTGCTGTATCAATTAGCTTGTGACCATGAGTATATCCTACTTCATCCTGAGAAACACCATGATAGGCAGGTCCATGAAAAACAAATGCTTCAGCCGCTAATCGTGATTTGTCAGGATCACTTATGTACCAATCGATGTTTACAGCTCCATTGAAGAGCTTATCTCCCCTAAACCTTACGATGTCCTTTAGGATCATTATTTCCTCCAGTCCCTAGATCATATCATCGAACATTTGATTGTATGCTTCTCTAGCCGTTTTCATAGGGCTCAGAATCCAAGGATTCATGTGTCTGTCCACCCTAAGAATTCCCTTTCTCTCGACCAAATCGAGTATATCTGACATTCCTTGTCCCAGCCACCTGCAAACCGTCAGCCATCCTGTTTTCTGTTCGATTTCAGCGGTTGAAACCTGATTCTGCTTTGGAAACCAGAGTTCCATCGAACTTATAATCCATGCTCCATAACCCCTGGCCAGATCGTCTTTGATTGGTGCCTTTTTACGAGTTATCATCTTGCCATCATCTTGAAAAGCGCCACAAACCTTAAAAGACGCTTCATCCTCGTACATACTGAGAAGAGGCCCAATTAAACTGCGATTACTGCTACCGTACCTAGATTCCAGCATGTTTTCCAGGTCGTTTCTCGAAAATTTGTCTCCCAGGCTGTGGTAACCTGACCAAAACACGTAATACCACACGTCTGCTCCAGTGGATTTATTACAAAGGTTCAGATGGCATAACCATTGGCTCACATCGGTTTTTAAAAAGGGATCTTCCCTCAAGATGACCCTTCCAAGATCTGTTAGTTCCGGACTGATTAACAAATCTTTGGTTCTCTTAGTCGTGATCAGGCCCATTCCCTGACAATAATCTATCGTTGGAAGCACTTTCCCTGATGACTCACCAGTGGGAATCCCTGTCTTGTCAGAAATTGCTTGAGCATCGCCAGATCGGCCTTCAGCCGCAAACTTTAAAATTGCGTTGATATATTGCCGCTCCGGTTTGAAAGTACGGTGGAAGTTCCTGGGCAAGCGTGTATTGACTTCTTTCTTAGCCATGGAAACCTCTTTCTTCAAGGGGGGAGATACGAATCTTCTGTGCTTTCAATCTCAGTTCTCCAGAAAGATCATCCAGGTGCCTTCCCAAAACCCAACACTCACCCTTTTGGAGTTTTGCTAACCGATTTGTCCATTCCTTCACCGGAATATCGCTAATAGCATTGTTAAGCAGTTGAGCGTGTTCCTTCATCTCATTCTCTGTGGGCTTGAAGAATAGCTTCATCTCAGCTTGAAATAGCCTACTGACCTTTGCATCAGAGACACCACCAACTCCTTTAACAGTTTGAGTTGCTGTTATCAAGGCCAAGCCATGTTTTCTTCCTTCTGTAAGGTACTTTGCCACTGGCGCGTCGGGTCCCAGATCTAGGTTTTGAACTTCGTCTAGTACAATGGCCTTGGGTAAATGCTTTCCACCATAGCTACTAACGTAGTTGTAAAGGTCCCATAAAACAAATTCTATGATAGCTCTAGATGAGTGCTTGTCAACTTTATGGAATTGGAAGACTCTGCTTCTATTCTTTTCATCAGCAAACAGCTCATTCCATCCAATTTCCCTGCTGTCGACCAAAAAGGGTTTGCTCGTGATAAACGGCTTCAATTTGGTGATAGTAGTTTGGACAGTGTTCTTTGTGTACAATGGGTCATCGAGGTATTCATAAAACATCTCCAGCATCTTGTCCAGATTGAATTCATCGCCATATCGCTCAATACCGGTTTGGATGACCTCAATAGTGAAAGGAAGCTGCTGGGTTCCCAGATCATACACGTTTTTGAAAATTGAAGATACTCGCTTTGAGATTGTGATTGGAGTATCCTTGAATTTCATGCCATCCTGTTCGCTGACTTGAGCTTTGAAAGGATTGATAGGAAGTGGATCATTGTATATGAACGTCTGTCCATCACTAGTAATAATCGGTTTTGCAGCAGTCTCTATGTTGTTTGGGACAAAGCCATCTGTGTAATCTATGACTAGGCTGTTCTGGTTCTGCCTGGCCATTTCGCATAGAAGGCATTGTATTGCGTATGTTTTACCCATTCCGGATGTGCCGAATATCACCATATGTCTGTTTGCTAAGCTATCATGCCCAAACTCCCAATAGACTTCTTTGCCACCTGTGGTTTTGCCCAGGAGAATCCTCTCAGGAATCTTGGGCAACACAATATCATCGTCTTCTTGATGGCCTTCTTCATCTTCTGGCTCTTGCTCAATATCAGGCTGGTCTTCCGTTGACTCCTCTTGAGGGGGCTCAGGGCTTGTTTCGTCATCCCAATTAGGCGTAGTTTCTCTTCCATCATCTTCAGACTCGTCATCGTCCCAATCTGCCAAAGTCTCACCGGGTTGGAAGTCTTCATCTTCCGGACTAGGGGGTAGGTCGATGTCTTCAATTTGTTGCATGACATTCTCATCTTCTGAAAGAGGCTCGTCCAGAAATTTAGCAATGACTCCTGTGGTTTCATCTGTTGATTGAGCAAGTACTTTGATGTAATTCCTGCCTATTGAAAATACATTAGCCTTGCCAGTAGAAGTCTCATTGTTGTTCCAGGAACCTGATTTCTTGATTGTGCCATGCTCATCATCAATCCAGAAAGCCATCACGGAAGCGCTCCATGATATTCCGTAATCTCCTTCGGCTAGTTTCTCCAACGCTGATATGACCTGCTGTTCGTGATATTTGTCTATCCTGGCCTTAGCAGCTATCAGGCGATGTAATTGCATCCACCAATAGCGGCGATCGGGCTTATCGTCATCGAGATTTTGCTGCTCCTGGAAATTCGGTTTGAATGCCTTTACCAATACACTCAACCCATTATTGATCTGGTGTTTGGCCTTAATCAGCAGTTCTTCAGATTTATTACCCATTTTACACTCAATCAGGTGCAAGTTCAGGTGCATGCGGTTATCCTGGCCTATGTTCGCCTTTAGCCACAGCAGATCAGGCCTTACTCCGCTTTCCGCAAAGTCGAACCAATGCCTGTATGCATCGAGAGTCACCAGATTATCACACAACAAAGCTTCATCTTTACCCACAATCTTACGGGTGAGGGCATATGCCATGAAATCTCTGATATACTGGTCTGCCGCCCCTGTAGCCCTTACCAACGACAATCCGGACAATTCCTGGGCTACTTTCATGGTTCCTTTGGCTACAGCCTGATAGTCCTCCTCAGTCCATTTAATGTCTGCTAGCAGTTGCTTGATGGAAGCTCTCAGCCTGATTTCAATGTCGTTTAGCGAAAAGTGCTCGGTCGATATGGTGTAGTTTTCTTCACCTGATATGCCCACTCCAGAGCCGAAACCAATAATCTCCCTCTGCAGCTCGCTTTTCTTGCCTGAATCTCGTATCAGGCGGTCATCCACACTAGGATCGATGCAGATTACCCACTCCGACTTGCTGTGGACTGCCCCGATCACTTCCATCCAGGGCTTGAGATCTCCAGTACCCATTACTACCGTGCCTTTTTGGGCATTGCCACTTTTTAGGGCATGCATGCAGCCCGCTAACCGTGAGCTAATGCTGAACTGCCTATTGCTTATAATCCTGAAGCGTTTAAACTCATCAGAGGGATTGTCTATCGTAGCTACGGCTTTCTCCAGGATGGGGTATTTGAGAGAGTGGGTTCGGATGTCCATGGGATCGACGGATTCAAACTTATCGGCGATGTTTCCTGTCCCGATTATGTCATACAGGATGGTCACATCGGTGCTGAAATTATCGTTGATCATCCTCAAAAATGAGTTATGGTCGGCGGTATTGATCAATCGGTGCGAGATGGAAAACCTGCAGTTGCGGTATACCTGGAATTTGCTTTCAGTCTCAGCTGCTTCCCATCTTTCTCTCCAAAGCTCTATCCATCGGGCTATGCCGCTATCGTCAGCAGAATCGGTAAAAATGCTCACGCTGATATTGTAGGGTTTATTGCGCTCATTTCTAATAACGTAGTAATTCGTATCTTTTATGTTTGAAAGCTTCATTAGATAAGCGTGTATGGCTGCGATAATCGGTTGAATATCCTGGTTTCTATAAACGGCCAGGTTCAGTCCATCTCTGGCGTGGGGATGCAGCCTGAAATAGTCTAACAGAAGATTGTTGAGCAGTTTGGATTCCCGGGTTTCCAAGAACATGTCCGCATCGCTCACATCGCCTATTTCATCATCGCTTTCATCGGACATTCCCAGCATCAGCCTGGTCGATTTCAGGTCCTCTCCATCAATCGGATCACCTACTTTGTGGATCAGTTCATGCCCCACAACGTTGGTGTTCAGATTGAGCCCATCATCGATCAGAATGCAGTTTATGGGTGTTCTGATATGAGAAAGGTCAAGATAGGATTGCCAAATATGTTTTTTAAAGGCATCCCGCCTCTTGTCTTTATCGGTTTCAGCTTTCACAGCATAGTTGAAACATGAACTTTGGTAAACTACTTGGGATTGAAGCATTTCCAGCAGAGACGGGTGAAGCACCGTGATGATCCCTGATTTCTCGTAAGCCTCACTATACCATGCTTCATTTCCATCTTTCTCTCTTTCTCTTATCACCATAAATGCTCTTAGCATCATTCCAGCCATCGGAGATTTCAGCATCTCTTCCTGAGTGCTTATCAGGTCTAGTACCTCTTCGTAATGCTGTCTCAGAACGTCCCAAACCGAGGTGTCTGTCAAAGCAGCGATCAATCCGCTTTTCTTGGCAGCTTTGATAAACAGGTGGTACTTCTCGGCAAGATTTCTATAATGGGGTAGCAGTCTATCGTCATGCTTCAGCCAAGTCCCAGACAACAGATTTCTCAGGAAAGACCCTTCTGAAGCAGAGTCTCTCAAGCTGTGCAGGAAGACTCTCCGCAGCTCATCATTGGATGAAGTCTTAAGAATCTCGTCATAATAGGGAAGGTGGAAGAAGGGTAATACCAGCGCATGGTTTGGCCTATCCAATTCATCGGCTGCCATGTTGATCAATTCTGTTGCCAGGCGATAGCTATGGTTGGAGGGCAGTTTCCAGGCGTATCTTCTTTCCTGCGGCTTTTCGTCTTCCTGTGCATAGAGGTTCACGCTGAAAACCAGTTCGGAGATCGCCGTCCTGCTATAGCGGAATTTGATCTCATCGCTGTCCAGGTTGCACTGAATCTCAATCTCTAGGCCATCTTTGTTCTTAAGGCAGGTATGCTGTATGATAAAGCTGTCCAATCCGCCAATGAGCCTGTGCAAGAACTCTCTTGCCAGTTCTGAGACATCCTGGGTGGAATAGTCTCCCTCGCTGTCATCCCACTCCATGTCGTGCTTGAACAGGTCAGCAGTTATCTCTATCCTGCTTAGATCTTCCACGCTACCATAATCTTTTGACTTTGAAAACTCTGAGAGACTGTCCCACATGGCTGTCAGTACAATTTCTACCGGGCTTCCTTCCAAGCTCTTCACGCTAGTTTTCTTCTTTTCCTGCTTTTTCTTGAATTTCAGTATCTTGTCCAAGATGAAGACGAAATCGCTTTCCAAGAGCTTTTCTTTCTCCTCTTGGTCAGCAGTCAGGACGTAGTTCTTCATCCCGCCCAAGAATTCCGTTCCGCTACTGTACGCGCCTCGAATCTGTTCATTTTCCAGGTCTTCCCATCCCTCTTCTCCGGTCTCGATGGCTTCGAGTATCCCATCAATGGCCTTTACAGCCTTCCTTTTCTGGTTTTCCTCAATGAACATGGTGTAGTTAAAGAACTCAATAGCCTTATAGACGTACGGATTGAATTTCTTGTTTTTTCTAGTATAGGGAAAGCTGGTGAAATTGGGTAGTTGGAAATCCCGTAGCTTCGTCAAAACCACTTCTAACACTGTCGGAACGCTGTCACAGTATGATAGGTCCAAGCGCTCCAGCCACTTGCTGAGGGATATCAGGTCCGCCCTACCCTGCTCGATGATAGGGTAGAGGATATTATCAAATACCAGCATGTCTGCTTTGTTGTAAAAATCTATGCCGTTGGAACTAAGTTTATCGACAACCCAATGACTGAAACTACGAGACATTCCCGTTTCCCAAACAAACTTCAAACTACAAAGGTTGAAATCAGCTAGACTGGCGGAATCAGTGACAACATCAGACCCATAGAGGACTATCACGTTATATTTATCAGGTGGCATAGGCTCATTGCGGTAATAAGCCAGATTGTCCAGTAAGGTTATCCACCCGGCCTTATCAGCCTTGTCCCTGCCCTCGTCAGTCCATTCATCGGTTAGTGTTCTGGCGACTTTGATCAGTACATTGGTATCAGCAATATTATGTAAGAAACTGCTGATAAGGTCTGCAGTAGCTATTGTCAGACCTTCGGGTATGCTTTCCACCATGAAGATCATTTTCCCGCCCAATTCCATGGAAGGAAGCTGGGATTCTATCCTACCTGTGATATAATCTTTGAACGAACGCGCAATGTATTTCATGATCCAGCTCCATCATTCCCTTGGTTGGGGTGCAACACCAAGGCGCAGGAATCCGACAAATGCATCAAGAGGCCGCTTTCTGCCAGCATTTCAAGTAGCCAGGCATCTGTATCACTGGAAAGATATACCTTTTCCACCCCCAGCCATTGGCAGCACTCGCCAAATCCAGCCTCGTCAAACACCATGCCCCACCTCGCTCTTATCAATTGTTTAAATGTTTCATATGTTATCCTCCCCTGCTGCGGTACAATGGTAGTTACCAGCACCCTGAGTATCTGGGGAGTTAAAACAAATCGAGCCCAAGCGCCCCGCTTGGGAATCACCAAACCGGCTTGCTTTGCCATCTTTAAGAAGAACTTGTGCCCGGAACGTGTATCGGCTTCTTTGAGGATCTTCTCATCCTGAACTATATCCGTATCCTGCATATGCGAGCGGATAGCCATATAGATGGTTTTTTCGATGTTTTTGAGGCTCTGATGCGATATCCGCTTGAGCGTCCCATTCTCCTCGTCAGACCTGTTTATAGCCATATAGTAGCCAGGCCATTTTGCTTCTCCATTGCTTAAACACCTGGAGCTCTGCATGATTAGATTCCTCAGGGTATGCAGCATG
Organism: uncultured bacterium; assembly: GCA_938009275.1. Classification (GTDB taxonomy): domain Bacteria; phylum Cloacimonadota; class Cloacimonadia; order Cloacimonadales; family Cloacimonadaceae; genus Cloacimonas. Next base: position 18,857 of record CALLHY010000072.1, on the reverse strand, counting down.
AATAAGGTCTCTAGGTAGTAAACGCTGTCCATCACATCCAGGCCGGATGACAATATTCTGTTCATTTCCACTGCCAACAGGTAGCCTTCCTGCCAGGTTGCGCTATTGCACCAACCGGCTTCTACAAACCTCGGTTGCTGTTCGTGCATGTCTGTCTTTGCGGCTGTTTCAGGATCTAGCTTGTCATCGATGAACTCAGCCAGGTCATCGATAAACTTAGGACAAGCGCTAAAAAACTTTGCCAGGCCCCTCTCCAAACTGTTAAGCAACTTTTCTGGCTCTAGCTCTTCTGAGCTGAATTCAAGCTTTGCATCCAGGTTCCAGGCTTGTATTGCTTCCTGGTTTTGCTTCATCGCATTGCATATCTGTAGGTACAGGAGTTCTCCTCCTCTTGCTAAGAATCTATGTTTATTCAATGAAAAGTAAAGTTTGGCATTATCGAGAACATAGCTCCAAGATTCTGCATAATGACTTTTAGCCTTTGTTTCATTCCAGATAGCTTCACCAGCAACTAGGCCACGACTAATGGGAATAAATGACTGTGCACACCATGTTCGACTTGTTCCTGCACCCTGAAAGCCAAGTAGTAAATTCTCAAGTGTCTTTACTACCTGAGTCTTATCATTGCTATCTACTTTGATTCTTTTTTTGAGTTCCTGTATTAGCTGGGTGTAATGCTCTCTGTGGGTAAGGTGTCTTGAATCCAGTCTGGATGAACTTAAGAAAGCAAACAGCTTAAGATTCAATTTGATTTTTGGGGAGTATTTTAACTTGGAATTGCTCCAAGAATGGATGTCATCCAAAGGGGGAAGAGCTGATCTCAGTTCTTTGCCCTCGATCTCCTTTACAGAAGTAGTTATCAGTAAGAATTCGCCCAACAATTCTAAACTTGTCTGGTCAGTACTAAATCTGTTTCCAAAAAGCCTTATGGCAGGATTGCTCTTGTATGCTTGTTCCGATTTGGCATCGTAAGGAAAGGTTGAGTTAGACATCAAACACCTCCACTGCTTGGTCGCTTAAACTGAATTTCTGTCTCTTGAATCTGTTGTCATTGCGTAGTCTGACCAGCATCATATCGTCGTTTAGGGAGGCGGTTTTCTTTAGCACCTGTAGCTTAAAATGCTCCAACCGCTCTTTATATGCGGCGTTCAAGAGGTTTCCAATCTCACCGTAATGCCTTTGGGTTACATAATCCAAAAACGGTAAGCCCAGCCTCAGAGTTACTCCCTTAAGCACTCCCTGACCTTTTAAGGCAAGTTCAACGTATTCCGCTCCGGCCGCGTTGCTTGATCTATCAAGTTCCAGAATCACGCTCTGAGACCAGTCCAATTCGGCAATCACGATCTGGGCGCTTTGCCGTACTTCGCTTTGCTTGCGGGATAATGTGATGTATAATCTGCTGTCTTGGGTGCCCATGCCTTCCGGCATCCTCACACCGGTAAAATGCTCTTGTATAACGTGGAAGACCATGTTCGTGTATTTGGCACGGTATGCTTTCTCCAATACTGACCCTTTCTGTTGCCATTCCTGCCAATACAAGATATTGGGTGAGTTTAGAAAATCGATCATTACTTGGGAGTCAGCAACCTCATCGTTCACAAAGAAATAAAGGAGTCTGCGCAATTGTCTGCGGGCTTGCTCAGGCGTAGATCCGGCTCCGCTTACAGTAAGGGATGCCATCCCTTTCTTGCGCATATCGGAAAACAGCTCTTTAACCTCAGGTAGCACCCTGATTGTGCCATGAACAGATGGCTTAAGCCAGAGATTCATCTCTATGCCGGAATTGAATATGGTGCCCAGGCTTTGCCGTTTCAGCTCCACAATCGCTTTCATCTCGCTTGCGGCGACATCTGGGCTCTTACCGTCATCACCGAACAACCTGTTAAAGAAAAGGTATTCGGATTTCATCTGCGACATCTTCTTGTGTACATTTGCGGCATTGATCCCGCTGCTGATGATGTAGGCCAAGTGAGATGTAAGCTGCCTGATGGTTAGCCTGGTGCCATACTCATACAAGCGCCTGTAAAGTAAGAACAGCCTATGTGTCACCTGCTCCTGGGCAGAACGGATTAGTTCCACATTATGCTTCATGGGGCAGAAACTCTCTCGTGAGCAGGAACCGCATCCTATCCAATTTTCGGGCTCCAGCATCCTCGTAAAGATATTTTCTGCCAGCTTTAGATTGTCTATATAGGCCAGATTGTAAACGATGAACTCCACTCCAGCAAATTCCACTTCAGCGGCACCTTTCTTCTGGCTAATCGCTGTCAATATCCTGCTCTCAGCCTCAACAGAATTGATTTGCCAGGCCTGTGCGTTCCCCTTGAAGAAATCCAACAGCGTTCCTGTATTAGAAATGATCATGAATCTGCGTTGTCCGGCTTTCAATTCTTCGATCAAGGTTTGGTCCGCTTTTCCTTCTCGCTCGCTGAAATCTTTGATGATGCTTAGTCGGTGCTCTTCAATTTCCTCTCGCCTTTTAAGCGGCTTTTCTAGCATGGTAGAGAGCGGCAAGCCTCGCAATTGTTTGATGATATCTACTGCAATAGTTGTTTTGCCATCGCCGGCATGTCCTGTTAGAATGACATGCTTGCCTGTTTTCTGTCTTAATTCCTTGTCCAGTATATGCACTAGCGGGTGCGTCGTGTGAATGGTTCCAAAGAGTGGATTTACAGCTTGTGCTTCCGCTATGGCGTTTTCATTGAAGATGTTTGTACTAATCAGAGAACTTAAATAATCACAGAACAAGACTGAATCACCTCGTGCGTTATCCCCCTCACTATTCTGAGGTTGTTCTTGATCGATATCATTATTGGCATAATCTCTCAATATGTCGATAATAATCTGTTTAACGATTTTTCTTTGCTCTGCCATCTTTAAGAAGTTGAATTCTTCATCTCTTAAATGAGCGTACGAGACGAGTGTAATCAAATGAGATGGCCCGCTTATCGATGTCGATTCAGCAAGTTCCTTTTCTCTTCCAAGATTTGGGACTAGAATCCATATGGGTAATGATCGTAAATGGAAAAAGGGGTTATAAGACCTATCCCTATCATCATCTTTTGAGTACTTCAGAAATAGTGAGCTAAAGATTCTCTTAAAGGCATCGTTATAATGTATCCTATTCTCGGAAAATTCTCTTTCTTCAAGGTATATAATGGCTGCAAGCATACAAATATGTTTGTGCGGCTTGTAATGCTGGTCTTTTCTAAGACCATGAATTAACTTTGAGAATTCTTCTATCACCATTCCTCCATTGTATCTCACTTGTGAATCACCTGGACTGAATTCATCAGATCATTAAAAAGATCTGCGACATTAGAATCATCGGTTTCCAAACCAAATGAAACTCTTATTGTTTTATCTGACAATGAATAGTCTGAATTGATAGCTTGAATAACATGGGATTTCTCCAATGAACTTGAGTTGCATGCCGAAGCTTTACTTATGGCTACTCCAGAAAGATGCTCTAAAATCAGTTCTGCCTTTGGCGAATTCAAATAAATACTAGATAAACCACCGATTCTGGGTGATTCTTGGCAGTGAATCAGAAAAGGACTATGTTGGGCAGAAAGCAGTTTCTCGAATGCTTGTGTCAAACTGGATAGCTTTCTAAGGAAATGACTACAATTAAGACTCATTATATCGCAAGCTTCCCCAAAACCAACAATAGCTGGGACATTGTGAGTTCCTGGTCTAATACCAGATTCCTGTCCCCCACCGTAGAGAGGATAATCCCAAGGCCATTTACGGCTTCCACCTCTGATATAGAGAGCGCCAATGCCCTTGGGGCCGTAAATTTTGTGGGAACTAAAAGATGCCAAGTCACAATCTAATCGCTGAGCATCGAAAGGCATTTTCCCAAGTGCTTGGGCGGCATCGGTATGAAACTTCGCTCCAACCCGATGGGCGATTTCTGCCAGTTCCTTCACAGGTTGTATGGTGCCTATCTCATTGTTGGCAGTATGCACGGAGACCAAGGCTGTATCTTCCGTGATCAATTTTCGGGCGACGTTGATATCCACAATTCCATTACTGGTAACAGGCAGCAAGGTTAGATCAAAACCTCGTGTGCCGAGGTTTTTGGCTGGAAGCAGCACCGATTTGTGTTCAATTGCGGACACTGCGATCTTTCGTCTTTTCTCTTTTGCGTCCAGCAATAGGGATAAGAAGATCAGGTTATTGCTTTCTGTAGCTCCTGAGGTGAAAACTATTTCACCGGGACCGCAACCGACAAACTCGGCAAGCTGCAATCTCGCTTTTTCCACCGCAGCCTTTGCCTCCCTGCCGAATGCGTGATAGCTGCTGGGGTTTCCGAAACGGTCACGAAAGTAGGGTGCCATGGCAGCCAGGACTTGTGGGGCGCATGGCGTAGTGGCGCTATAATCTAAGTAAATCATAATCTATAGATGGCAGATCAGGCATGCCTTATCGGTGCTCTCATCCTCTGTATCGTCAAAGACATCAACCAACCTTTGTTTAGCAGAAAACCTGCTCTTTTCCCTTTCCTGGCGCTTGATATAATCTGACTTTATCTGTGCGATCCGCTCAGGTTTGATCAGGTCGTATAGGCTTTCACCCTGATTCCAGGTATAGGTGTCACGGGGGCTATCGCCTATCTTTTCATAGGCTGCCGCCTTCTTGAATAGATCGGGGTGGTTTTCGTAGAGACCTATCCACTCCCTTTTCTGCTGGAAAAAGCAAAAATAGCAGCCGGAGCGTGATCTCCAGTTGTAATAGCTAGGAACTCCGAGGCCGGATTCTTTAAGGATGCGATACACCTCTTCTTTACCGATGTTATCCTCGATAAAGGGAAACACCGTTCTGATATTTGGTTTGGTCGATATATATCCTTTCCTCTGGGCCTCATCAGCCCGTATGCCTACATAACTGATGACCTCATCATTACCTATGAACCTCTCATAAGGTTTCAGTTTTAAGTAATCAGTACACCATCTTGACTCAGGTGAAGGTAAAAAGCCATTCTTGATCTCTAGAATATCGTCAAAACCATAACCATCTGCATACTTTAAATAGTGGATTTTCTTCCCAAGATACGCCTCAAGCTTGTTCATGTATTCATATGTCTCATCAAGTTCTTTCTCAGTATCGCAAAACACATAATCCATATCTATTCCCTTGCTGCGCATATATATGGCAAGTGCGGAACTGTCTTTGCCTCCGGATAGTGCCAGTATGTGTCTAACCTTGTTTTCCATCTATGACCCCCACGGTTGTTTATTAGTCATTGCCATTAGTGTCCTCATCCTCTTGCAGTTCCGTCAGCAGTTCCTGGATTATTCTGCGGATCTCATTTATGGGTAGATTGCTTTTCATATTGGAGATCTGGTTCCGAATCTCCTGTCGAAACATGGATGCTTGCTCGGTTTTTCCATTGTGGTTTTCCGTCTTAAGCGATCCAAAGCTGTTCCAGTAATGGAGGAACAGGTCTCCCATCCCCCTGGCCAATCCTTCAAACCTGTCGATATCCGAATCCAGCCATTGTTCAAATGACCTCTTACTCACGTTGGATAGAGCTGGAGTGGGATCGTGATCTTCTTTAGCGCCATTTAAGACGCTATTGATAAAGGGTGTCAGTTCACTGTGGTTAATCCTGTCCGCCAGCACTCTGCAGCGATCCTCCAACTCGAGCCAACCGGTCTCTCCAATATCCAATTCGCAGCTTGTGAGAAGTTTGTCTCTGGCTACAGAGAGGACTTCCTGCGCGTGTCTTGCCAAATGCTGCAAGGCTCCATTCAAACCATTGAAATAGGCGTCAAAATCATCGGCTGAAGCATGTTTGGAGCCTACAATCTCCATCCCAAAGCACCGGGGTAGCTCTTTGAACAGCAAGCTCTCGGGAGAACCGGCATTCAAGAAAGCTTCTCTAACCTGCAGGGCTTGTGGATCGGCAATTCTTCCTGATTTCAAAGTAAGATTGGGTAATGAAGATAAGCTTCTGTACAAAGCCCTGACCACTGAAGCGATCTTGGGAGCAGTATTAAGGCTGCCAGCCAGTCTTTCCACTATACTGCGGGTGATGCCTTCAAGTCTCACCCCCTTTATCGAAAACAGATCCAAGCGCCTTTGCAAAAGGTCGAAATGGCCGGGTTGAGGTTCTGGTAAAAAGGTTCCCTCCCGGTACAAAAACACTTCTCCCTGGTGCACTACGAAAAAGACTGTTATCAAGATTGGGAATATCCCCTCCGGCAGGCCAAAGGGAGCTTTCCTCAGTTTTGCGTATATATCTGTGAGCTCCACCTCTTCCAGCTTTTCATTGAAAACGCTCTTCTCAATCAGCTGCCAAGCAGGGCGCAGGTTTACGAAGTTGCCATTCGGAGGTGCTTGAAACTTCCAGCATGCGAGCTTCTCATCATACACATGCATGCTGGAGGCTTTGAGGATGGATTCGTAGATACTTCTTTCCGGTGGGTACCCTGTCATACCAAGGGTTTCTTGATCGGGATTCGTCAGGATCAGTTCCATCAGAGTTCTGCGGGCTGCTGATGCGGCGCTTGAGATATCATCCCTGGAGATGAGTTCGTTACGTAGAACCGGACTTTTATGAAAGAGAACGTCACAGGCCTTGGAGAGCAATTTGCTGACATCCACAGGATTGCTCGCTTCTTGCTGATCGCCCATCCAGAACCACAGGCACTCATTTCCCAGGGGATTTGGTCTGGGATCAATGATTGTATACGCCCTTTTACTGAGTTCCTGTTCATAGGCTGATATCCTCAGGTTCAGTTCGCGGCGGGCAATGCGGTCATCCCTCAATTCGTCTGTGTGCTCTTCTACCCACTTCAGACAAGCCAATTCATTCACAACCCCGCTCAAGCTGTCCATCTGCCTGGGAATCGCAACCAATAGTTGGGGGTTTTTCTTTGTGACTGCTTGAACTTCCTCAACCAGATTTGAGAAATGCTCGTTAGGTATCAGAACCATAACTAGGCCTGAGGATCCCTCCGCTAGTTCCCGCTCCAGCATGCTGCTGGCATCAGTTAAACTGTCCGAGTATTCTATCGAGAAGTGGCGTATCATTCCGGCTACAAGGCTGTGCCGTCGGGCTACCATATGTTTTTGCTTAAGGTGTTTGCCTATGGTATCCAGGAACAACTGCGTATCAAAGTGCAAGTGCCTCCTGGCTTCATTAAGGCGTTCCTCCAAGTCTACATCGCTGCCTTCCCAGATGCGGTAGCTGCTGTCAAGCTTGCGGAAAGTGATCAATGATTGCACAACCAGGCTCTGAAGTAGGCTTTCGATCTCAGCACTCTGCGGTAGGCAGAGTTCCAGCATATCCCTAGTAGCTCTGAGTGGGCTGATCTCGGACAGTGAGTTCAATACCGCGATGGTTTTCAAGGCACAGGTTTGGGTCTCTGTTAACCGGGATCTGCTGTTGATCACGTCATTGGCTTCCAGCATCTTCTTTGAATGCGGGTTTCGGGATAGCCCAATCTCGTAGTTTGAGAGCAGGTAATCGTAAATGTCATTAATCCGGATGAAACCATGATCGTCTTCAACTACGTTTTCCCGGATCGAGTTTTGGAATCCGGCATACTCTTCGCTGGCTAAGTATGAGAAAATCGAACGCTCATTTTGTGCGAATCGTTTGAATATGTATGGCAGGGCAAGCAGCAGCGTGGGGTGTATCGGCCAGGCTTTATGAACGGATTTTGCAAATGATTCGTGAGTGAGACCAGGTGGGATTATGCTTTCCATTTTCAGCAGGTTCTTGATCACCCGCTCAAGAGCCTGTTTAACGTCCTTTGGGGCACTTTTTAGAGGTTTTATCGCCTCGGCCAGCATCTGTATCGTGCTGCTTGCAGGTTCTGCGAAACGGATGTTTACGAAGCGTTCCTGGATTTTTGCCCACTCAGCCCTATTGGTCCGTGAAAGCAACTCGCTGTAGCTATCCATTTGTTGGTGCAAAGTAATAACGAACAGCATGGAATACTTGCTCAGCCTTTCCGCATGTTCAGCCAGTTCCTGCAGGATGAACACGTCTCCGCCCTCCCGGTCGCTGAGTGCGTACTCGAAAGATTTGCCGGCTTCATCAACAATCAGCAGGACACCCGCCAAACCCGCCTTTTTGGCTGCAATACCCAGTTTATCCATGGCTTGCAGCACAATCTGGGAATCATGCCATAATTCAGCTTTCAACTGTTCTTCAAGCTCGTTGAGCAGTTCCAGGTTGTTTTTACTGCCTGGGAGTTGACGCAGAGCCTCGATTACGCTCTCCATGACCAGTTGGTTTATTGGTCTGCGTCTGCCGGTTACCAAGACCGGAAGATATGAGGACTTGTTTCTATCAGTCAGGAAGTTCTCAATCTTGGGATCAATGGCTTTGCCTCTTAGCAGTTCCCGTGCTTTCTGCCCCTGCCCGTTATCCATCGAGAGAAGCTGAGCCAAGTATACCGCAAAAGCAGATTTACCAGATCCGTATAAGCCAAACAGGCAATACGACTTCTGTCCACCCTTCTTGATCAGTCCGGAGAGGATTTGGGTTAAAGAAGAGAGCACATTGCCGGTGACGATGTATCCGTAGTCCTGGGTTTCCCTGCTGTAGTCGGCATTAAGGTTAACAGACCGGGTAAAGCGTGAAGCTACGCCAACATATTCATTGACCAGCGTCTTCATGCTTCCACAGCCTTTTTGTAATAGTGATCCAGGATATCATTCCCTTCCACAAGATTGCAGTGGATCAGGGCAACCCCGGCCGCCTCGCTGAAACCAAAGGCCTCTGACCATTTGGGTTCGTTACTTAGCTGTTCCACGGCTTCCACGATCGAATTCTCATCCAGCATGAATATCTGCCCCGGACTGTACTCACGGTACATGGCTTCGTTAATGGTGATAGCGATCTTTTTCTGCCTACTCATGTAGTCCCAGAGAGCGTAACCAATGATCTCAGGGGCTAGGTTACTTTTGCTGCCGATATTGAAGCTGTACAGATCGCTGTCATTGACTGACTGGATCAGATTCAACTCCTGAAAGGGGCTACCTATCTGCTCATCCTTTTGCTTATTGATTAACCTTCTGGTTCCGGCGTACAATCTCAGATAGCAATCAATATCTTTGGCCAGTATGCTGTCTGCGGGGCTTTTTTTGCCATGTGCATATAGTAGCCTGATGGCGGCATCTATAACGTCTCTTTTATTGAACTCAGGTTTCCGCAAATGCGAATACAAGATCATTCCCGAGTGTATGTAGTCTGGATGAGTGTTTAACTTCCAGTGCAGAAGCCAGTAGGAATTGTTATCCTCCAAATATGGGTCCCAGCCTGTATCTTCGTCCAGCAGTTTAGTCCCAAAATCGCTTGTAGCTCCAGACTTAGTGACTCCGGTTAACTCAACCCAATAGCGAATGCTCTCCACCATGTTCTTGCCAACACCCAGGTCTACAATGGCGTCCTGGCTGCTAAAGCTTCTGCCGTCCCTAACAAATCTATATCCCTTCTCGATCCATCCGTAGCGTGTCACAAAAGTCTGGTGCCCGGAGAATTTCGGTTTCCTATTTTTCATTCATTTCCTTATTCATATCTTTATTCTGTATCTGTTTAGCGTGCTTTATAAATGCTTTTCCATTATTGATACTGTTAAATTGAATTCTTTGTTTGATTACTTGGATGGCTTAGGTTTTGTATTGGAAAACTGCTCTACCCATTTCTCCACATCAGTTTTGCGAAATTTCCACAATCTGCCAATTTTATGTGCAGGCAACCCTTTTTCACTGACCCATTTGTACACAGTCTCCCTATTCACCCCGAGGTAGATACTCACATCTTCAACGGATAACCACCTGTCTTCCAATCTCCATCTCCTTGCACTATCGTTCTGTTATACATTGAGTTATCCCAATATCGCTCTTGTGATAAAATGGGACAAAATCGAATAAAGCAGACTAAATTGGGAATGGAGTAATTGTCAATGCTTTCTTAGTAAGATAGATCGAGTCTTAGTTAATAATGAAAAGTAGTAATTGGTTTAGGATAACTGCTTAATAGCAGGAATAAGCTGCTCTGGTAAAGGGTATTGAGACAGCAACTCAGATTCTTTTTGCCTTGCTATTCTAACTTTATCCTTTGATAGAATGATAGAGTTTGCGTTAATCAGTCCCTTAATAGTGTTTTCTAACTCTTTTTTATTCCAGTCCTTGGTCCCGATTCTTGAGAACAACTGTGAAACCATGTACCCAAGTTTAGCTCGAAATATTTCTTCTAATTCACAACGCTTGTTCCTAAGGATCTCTTCAAAGTACTCGTATGATAACAGGCATTGATCTCTCAAATCAACTATATAATGACTTGTTAGACCCTTTCCGCTATCTTCTGGAATAAAGAAATGGTCATTATTATTATTGTTTAACAATTTTTCTAAGCTGTTCTGTAATTTCTGAGCCTTTCCCTCATCAATAATCCGGACTTTATTTTCAAAAAGACCTTTTTCGCAGTATTTACTAAGGTCATTGAAAAAATAATCATCAAAAGCCGAAAGTAACCCCATATGAATAAGTTGAGCTTTACATTTATTGCCCAACTCAGATCGCTTGACTAAATCACAGGATTGAGTGAGAATAATGGCAAACTCAGCTTTATTGACTCTGTCCTGATATAGAGAAATTAGATTACCTCGGATGACATCATTAAGAAATATTATGTCACCTTGAAATAGAGATTGTGTGTCTTGTTCAGTGTTTAGGATCTGAAGTGGCATAGTTTATATCAGAATTAGCTTGTAGATATATCTTTTTTAAACTTTCTTTATTATTGTCGTACGTAACGTTGATCCGATCTAGTTTTGTGATAGAACTAATAGAAGCAGTTCTATATACTCCAGGAGTTGGTTTATTTGATGATTCTTCCTTTTTACATGCTACTGGAATATCAGACAATGGACTGCATTGATATTTCCCATCGATTGATTCGAGATCTGTTCTTTGTGAACTATCATTCGATATCATTGCATTCTTCTCCATATGTGTTTTTTATAATCAACTCTGTTCTTTTCTTTAACTCAACGATTTTACTGTTAAGCACGTCTAGATTCTCCTTGAAGTAAGCATTAGTGAAATGATAGTTGAAATCAATAAATAACTTATCCTCATTTTTCGACTGCTCGACATTAAGAAGATAATCATCGAACTTGTAACTCCGCTTCCAGCTGATAAAACTCATACTGGCATGAACTTCAGCATCAAGTTTATCTTTAAATTCAAGGATCTGATTAATCAATGAGCCTTCACATTGATATCCATAGTTGAAACCGATTCCTGTCAAAGGAGTATGAGGGAGGAGGTTAATCAACTTTAGAGAAATCACTTCTGCAGTTTGCATCACATCGTCGGTGTATTCTAATGGCGTTATTATTACTCTATCGTCAAGTGTTGTTAATCTGATTGAATCAATAGAATACCTTGGAGGAAGAAGGAGGTCAAAAGAGAACTCAACTTGCATTTTATCAGTTTCAAATAATGTCTTTGAAACCCACTCAGGATTTAGTATAAACCTATTCCATCGTCCAACGATAACTATATTCGTCCTCTCTATGTCGGGTATCATACTTTCTCCTTCATTTCAGTTGTACACTGTCGATTACAACTTTACTCATTAAAAACCACGTTAACTAGTGAGTGTTTTAGTCAATTCTTTTTTTGATGCTTAGATACCCACCTCGTTAAACAAGGTCTACAATATATAGCTATGTGGTTTATTCTGAGAGTTTTATTATGATGAGATTTGGATTTTTGAATTTCTGTGTTATCTTGATTATGTAATCTCAGCTTTCTCCAAAACTCTACGGATTTCTTCAAAGATCGTTCCAATCTTTCCTTTTTCAAACCTTATCTGACCTAGACCATGAACGTTTGAAAACTCCTCACAGCCATTTTCTAAAAGAATAATTGCTTTGTCGAAACCAAGCCTTCCTTGAAAGAGTCCTGCTTCATGGATAACGTTGAGCCTAGCATTATATTTCCCATCCGGTGTTTCGTCCTCGGCAGTCATAACCAGAAAAGCAAAACATGCTTGATCCAGCATTTCGGAAAGTCTTGATACATTTGTTTTCCCAGCTACCGGCACACGATTAAACTCATCCCATGAAAGATTTAAGCGCTCAGTTAGAAAGTCTTTTAGTTCTCTCCAGTCATGAGAACGACCATGACCAATAAAGATGTTCTTGCCAATTTGATTCGTCATATTACCTAAATGAGTTCTATTCCTGATATGATTACTCAACTTATCGACTAAACTGAGGACATCCTGAGATCTCTGCTTGCTTCTCTGCACATACATACAAGAAGCAATTATTATCATATGCGGTGGTGTCTGGCAACCACCATCAATAGCTCTTGCATCTCTAGATGCTAGTTGTTTGGGTCTATAATAACTGATAAAATCACTTTGAGATATAGACTTATTCTCAGATATGGTCTTGATGGTTTTTGCTATGTATTCATCATTGGGAAATTGTTGATACTGGGAAATCGAAAACACCTTATCAATGCAATCGTCTATCTGTTTGTTGATTTCATCACTTTTTATGATGCAATCATCTATTGAAGATACGCCAGACATTTTGTTTATGGCATTGAATACATCTTCTGCAACGAAAATGACCCAATCCCCAATAGTGCCAATGCCTACCATATCAGCTAAATTGTCCAATCCCCATTCTTTACTAAAGTGTGCACTAGCGGGGGGTTGTTGGAATCCTCTGTAATAAACCAAGGATTGATAACCAATCCAGGATCCCGATGCTGATTTTCCAATTTCCATAGCTGCATTTAGCAATTTCTCGGAATCACTTGTATCTAGGCATCCTAAACCAGATAATGTAGTTGTTATTGCCTGAAGTTCTTCAATAGTATCGTCATAGCTTATCATGTGCTTACCTCAATATAAGATTCATGCACTTAAACAATTGATTCCACAACTTGCCTAAGTGTTCAATAATTACACTTAGTACAACGGATACTACTGATAAAATTTCGTCAATCCCAAATTCAGAAAGGTCGTATAATCTAGACATGGTATTGAGGAAATCGGTAGGGAGCATACTATTCAGATAGATATTTACTTATAATTTCTATCATAGTAATCTATAACACCCAGCCCTATTCAAACTCCTGAGTTGACCCAATATACCTTTCTGTACTTTTCTGCCTATTTTTGGCACGTTTTGGCGGGAGATGACCACGTATGTGTAATGCCTGAGATCTATCACCTCTATTGATGCCAGTGCCTCCAGATAGATATAGACCCACTGTCTGGATTTACCTATGCCTTGTGCAATATCTCGGATGGACTTGTATCGGCCTTGTTCCAGGATGTCCAAAAGCTTGTGGGCATCTGCTATACTGAAAGTCCAGCCCTTGTAATGCTGATAACCGATCCTGGCTTGGTAGCGGTTGGCTCGGACGTAGATGGGTGGGTCATCTTCAATCTGCTTGATTGTATGTCTTTGGAGCAGTTCGGGTAGTAGCTTTTCTATTGCTTCTCTACTTACACTGGTCAGCCTGGCTATAAGTTCTGCATTGAACAGGCGATCATACTGGTTGATGAAGTTGAGGATCCTTTCTTTATCAGTCATTCTGACCTCAATCATCCAGATCTGCTTGGGATACTATTTCAAGGTTCTTGTATCTACCTATCTCTTCCACTGAGCGGATAAGCTTCATGGCTTTACGGACATTACCGCAGGAGTGGAAATGGACATAGTCGACTATATCCGGGTGGAACTTGATTTCCAAGATCTCACTGCATAACTGGCCGATATCCTTCTTGGGCAGGTCTTGGAACTCATAGAAGAAGTTGCATCTATCGAAGTAGTATTCATTGATCTGATTGAGTTTGTCCTTGGCATTCTGCATCCCGACCAGGATGACAATCGCTGTGGTTACATCCACTATATCCCTTATGGCTCCTAAGAGCTGGGGATGCCGGAAGGCGTAGTCTATCTCATCAACAACTATGATCGTATCCTTGTGATCCTCCAGAACCGTTATACACGTCATGAAAAGGTCGTTAGCTGTTCCGTAGGGGATGTACTCTCCCATGCCAAATCTCTTGTATAAGGCTAAGAGCAGCTTGGAGGCGAAAGCCTTGGGGGTGGTAGTTGCCTCCAGTCTGATATATTGATAGCCCTGACTAAAAGCGATTCTACTGGCATAGGTGGTTTTTCCCAGGCCTGGTCTGCCATACAGCAAGCCAAGCCCCACCATCTCCAGTTTGGGGCGGGTTAACAAGTATTCGATGCATTTGTCGGCAGCGATTACGTTCTGAGTTCTAACAAGTGTTCCTTGTTTCATCATCTCCTCCTATTTGTTTATCCCGATTAGATCTAAGAATTCTTTTCTGGAGAGGTGTGCGAATGGTACCTGCTCATTCTTGGCATCTTCTGGTGCTTGTTTATCATCCTGCAATTCCGTTGTATTGGGGTTCGCTTCCGATTGAGTGTTCTCCTCAGCTTGTTCTATACTTGCCTCATCGGTTATTGTAGTGGCAGTTCCATCATCATCTGATGCTTCTAGTTCAGCTTGGGCTCTTTGTTGGGCTTTGTAGTACTCTCTGGCTGTTTTGCTGAAGGATATCGCGAACTCCATGGATGGTTTATCATTACCGGACTGGTATTCGAGCCCTATCCTATCGAATGATTCCTTCATTTCCTGTTCTATTATGCGATTTATCTCGATTTCTGCCTGTCTCTCTTTCTCCTCTGCATCCAGCTTTTCCCGCTCTTCCGGACTCAGCATATCAGGATGCTTCGGCATTCTCATCATCGTCTTTTTGGTTATCTCTTCGATGATCTCATCACTATCCTTGGGTGGCGCTTCCAGCATGGGAGGACTATTGAAGAGCGCTCTGGCACCCTGATCCTCAAGCTTCTCTTGCCTGGACGTTGAGTTCTTGAGGAGTGCATCAACTGCCTTCTGCGAGTTCACCACCCACTTCTTGGCACTGCGTTCTTTCTCTCGTCGGAGTCCCTTGATCTCTTTGTATTCCTTGTTCAGTTCCTTATGCGAGACTGCCTTATCCATCGAGACTTCAATGAAGGGATGCTGAGCTTTGCGGAGGGCTGCCTGGCAGATGAAGACATCGTTCTTGTCATAGACCACGATCCATCTGGCATCGCTGTAATCGAACCTGATGATGCAAGGCTGTCCCACGTGATTAACCAGTTCCCGGTGCCAGTAGACCTTTTTATCCAGCCTGATCCCCTCCGCGCGGATATTCTTGCGTTCCATTGCCATCATCAGGAAGTTGAGCCTTGAGATCTCGATTTGGCGACTCTCCGCTATCCTGGCAGCATTGAAGACCTCATAGGGAGTGCGTCTATTGAGTGAAGTATGCGGCGTCTCTCCATAACAGAACCTCACATAGAAGGCGATCATCTGCATTGTCTCTTCAATGGTCGGTGGCTTACCGGTATAGAGCTTCTTTGCCCAGACCTCATTTCGATGCAGGACTGAGGGCTTATCATCAATCGATGCGCCTCTGAAAGTGGTGATGAACCGCTCAAACTGCTCCTGGAAGGTCTTGAAGAAGCGTTCGATAATCTTGGCCTTAGCATTGTAACTCTCCGCGAATCTTACCCCGATATTGAGCCTAGGGAAGATACCTCCCAGTTCCTTATTCAGATCATGCTCTTCCCAGCGTTCGTGAAAGAGCTTGGCTCGGAAGGCTTTGCCATTATCCAGATAGACATACTTAGGTAACACTGCCATCGTTCCACAATTGTCATCGGCGATCTGGGCGCAGTTGATGAAGCCATTGCGGAAGGCTGTCAGGATATGCTGGCTATCTTCGGTAAAGGCAAGCGATGCTCCCACTGGATAGCGGCTTGCCCAGTCCATCACCATGATCATGGTCATGCGTTGGGCTCTGCCGGTCTGGGGATTGAGGATATCGAAAGAGAGGGTATGTCCATCCGCCACCCAGACCTGTCCCACTTGCAGAGTGCTATTATCTCTCATAATGCTCTTGATGACATTCTCAGAGACGAACTTGCTACCATCTCTAGCTTGGTACCATTCTGCCGGATGTCTTGCTGCCCATTCCTCGCACCAACGTCTGAGGGTGCGTTCATTGGCCTGGGATTCAATAATCCCGTTTCTGGCCATCTGTTTGAGGTTGGTGATGGCAGAGCCGATCTTGATGCGATTGGGATTGAGCAGCAGGTGCAGCAGGTATTGCTGTTCCTGATAGCTGATCTTGCGTTCTTTGTACTTACCCTTGCTCTTGTGGATCAGGGCATACATATCGAGATTGGTCTCATGGTAGACACGTAACCATTCTCTAAGTGCTCTCTCTTTTCGGGGTCCTTTGAGGTTATAGAGCTCAGGAACCAGTCTCTTGCCGTTATAGTCACTGGCGATCCGTTTCCAGGCTAATACTTTGGATTCTGCTCCATACAACCTGCGAATCACTTCCTGGCAGAACCGACCATAGAGCTGTGCCTCTTCCTTGTATAACAGCCTTTCCTCTTCCACCGGAGTCAGATCGAGAAAGTCACTGCCGAAGTCGATCACTACACCATTTTCCTTGGCTTCGTGGATCAGGGTGATCTTACGTTCGAACTCCAGATAGTCATCGTAGGTCTCATAGACCGTTTCAGCCTCTGGGTTATCTTCGGAACTATCGGCCTTGGCATTGTACTGCTGGCGGTAGGAGAGCAGGAAGCTATAATCGACAGGCGCATCACCTTCACCACTTGCCACACCAATTCCAGCCCTCACCTCTGGAGCCACTTTACATCTGCCACCGCTCTTGATCTCCAGCTTCAGTCCCTGGCTTTCCATCAGTTCTTGTAGTTCATTCAGCTTCCTGCGGTATTCTCTCAGGAACTCCTCAGTCGGTCTGCCATTATAGGGAAACATCTGAACCTCCCGCTGAATCCTTGATCTTCGTGGCTAGGTCATTACCATTATCATAGTAGACCAGGAAGACACTGGGATAGCTATGCTCGCCAAGATCTATCACTTCCTCGAAGTAAAGCTCCGGTTTACGCAGGCTATCTCTGAATCTGTCATACTCAGCCTGAATGATCTCTTCGGTTGCCAGTACAAAGGTCTTGATCGTGGCTCCGTTCTTAGTAGGTATCTGATGCTTGAGTGCCGTAAGCTTCCCGGCATCGACCATTCTTCTAATTGTCTTCAGGTTCTTGTTCATTAGTAAGGCAACCCTATCTATGGGTAGCCAGATAAAATCGACTTTCATGTCCATGTCCAAGTCCTTCAAAAACTGCGACCCACTTGGACATTTCAGTCTAAAATCCTGAAAAATGCGGTCAAGCGCTTGGACATTTTGGCCTCTCATCATAGTTATCAATGAGTTAAGCCTCATTCCTACCCCCGCTTGGACAGGGGTACCCGCTTGGACATTGCCCTTACTTTCCCGATTCTGCACTTCCGATTGGCAGCGTTTCTTGGTAGTCATTCTACACCTCTCTTATGTATTAGTAGGGTGCTAACAACCACAAGAGCAGAACCTTGGGAAGTCCTTTCTGCGAGTTTGCCAGCTTTCTTACGCATTCTCCGGCAATACTTTATAATCCACCTGGGTCACACTATAATCTTTAGTATTGACTCCAAACCGCCTTGCAGCAGAATGGCATCTGGAACTAATCTTGCAGCCGTGCGGATATAGTCAATGCCAAAGTTACTATATGGAGACCATGATGAATAAACCGACTATCGGACAGCGCCTTAGCTTAGTGATTAAGGCAATGCGCCTCAAGGATTACCAGTTTGCCAAGAAGTATGGCATCTCCCGTGCCTCGCTATCAAGATACAAACTGAATGAGCGCTATCCCGATCCTGAGTTCCTGGAAGCCCTCTCCAAAGATCAGATCAACCTCCACTGGCTCTTTACCGGAAACGGCTCCATGTATGCTAAGGATGAATTCCAGGAGTTGATCCAATCGAATCAGGCACCAACAAACCTAAATAATCCAGACACTCCAACCCCAGCCATCATCTCTCCAATCCTGCATCCTATCAACAATCAGGACATCGATCCCACTCGGTCTATCACCTTTCCCATAGTTGGTGAAATAGCTGCCGGACCTCCGATGGAGATCAAGGATGAGTGGAGTCAGGTGGGTCAGATTCAGTTGCCAGTCTCATTCCTCCCCGGTAACCCCAAGCAATATACTGTCTTTCAAGTAAATGGACAGAGCATGGAACCTGTGATCCAGCATCAGGACATTGTGGTCATCAAGAGCGATCTAAGCTGGGAAAATGCGGATGGCAAAATTGCAGTTGTAAGGACTGACGATGGCCTCACCATCAAGAAGGTGCAGATCGACCACCACAGGCAACAGATTATCCTCCAACCATTTAATATAGACTATCCGGTTCTTGTTTTAGACTCGGATTGGAATTACGGAGCTTTCCTGATCGGCACAATCGCACTCCAATTGCGCTTTTTCTAATTTCAAAGTTCCATTTTTCCAACTGCTCTTTCCAAAGCCTGTCCAAACGCCTCGCTAATTTGCAGTAATAGTGTCAGCAAACAGTCCAAAAACGTCCAAATAGGCGCTTGGACATTTCCAAAGCCAGTCCATCGTATCTCACCACCAATCAAAGCCTTATCCCCACTTTCCCCTTGTGTCACAACTTGCAGCTTTGGGTGTCAGTTTATAATCATGAAGCCTATCATGAAGCCTATCATGAAGCGCATGAAGCGCTCTATCAATTGGTTTACCCTCCCTTCCAATACGTTGGGGCTTGAAGCTTGGAAGAGGCGGCGGTACGGCGACCGCCAGTACGGAGTTTGGATTCCCGCCTCTGCGGGAACGACAATCGGAGCTTTGGAAAGCTACGATACGGGTATCCCTCTCTGTGTTCTTAGTGTCCTCTGT
>CALLHY010000071.1 GCA_938009275.1 uncultured bacterium | reverse complement strand
CATTTTTAACTATTTTATTGTCCACCAATGGCTTATTCAACTGGGAAAGATTAGACTCTTACAAATGCTTGCGCACCATACTTTCCAATTTTTTGAGTCCAGGAACAGCATGGCGCAGGGCAGGTTCTTGGGGATGTTGTCTTTGTTGTAAATGGTCTCTGCAACCCCAGCAAGATTAAGAGCCTCGGAGATGCGGTTGCGTTCTGCTTGGTACTTCTCAAGGGCGGTCACAGGCTCACCTCGATATCATTCAACTGCTGGTATATCCACTGCTCCCGGTTGGCGATGACTGAAGCGAACACATTACGAGCGGCGATGCCTTCCCGCTTGATCTTGCCCCAGATGAGATAGGCGATCTCGGCTACGGTCAGGGCTTTACCTGTCTCTTTATCAGTCCAAGACAGGTGCTTGCGTTCGACCCAAGCTATAAGTGGAGCGATCGGAGTCCAGGAAGGCACTTTACCGCCCAGAACGAAAGGCTCGTGATTCACATTGGAGCCTACTCTCAGGATCATAGCTGTATCGGTGGTCTGGAGCAGATAACCGGTATTGCCATAGAAGTCGCCTTTATCGTAAATCTGCTGAGCCAGTATCTCCTTGCGGGACTCGGCATCGATCACAGAACCAATCAAATGCAATCTGCTCTCCAGAGCGACATAGATTGCCCTGTAGATCTCGATCATCAGCTCCTCAGGAGAAGTAAAATCACGATCAGGCATCAGATAACTCCCACCCGAATAGGGCGAGGCTGTCTGGGCTTGAGTTCATTCAGTCGATCCAGACCTGCAGGATTGAGATAAGATTGCAGGATGGTAAGTGCTCTCAGTTCAAGATTGGCTTTAAATGCGTCTATTTCGCTCCCTGTGAGCAGTTCGGTCGCGGACTGGTCTAAACCTACAGTCTTGACTATTCCCTCACCCAGGGTCTTCAAATTGAGAAACTCGGCAGTGGAGTGCAGCATCAGGAATGAAAACCCAAAACGAAAAGAAACCAGGAAAGGTTCCTCTTCCGGCATATCTTCGTGAGTTGCCCGATCAAAATGTTCTTGCAGAACCAGTGAGTGGATCGTCTCCAATACCAATCCCTGATGCTCCTTGAAGATGCCATTGTTGGACATCTCCTTGGGAAGGTTGAGTATAGAGAGCATTACATCAGTCTCGACAGGGATGGGGATCACTGACCTTTCCTCATCATCTCGGAGAGCTCAATGGCTCTCATTCCCACTTGCTTCGCCCACTTGGAGGCCAGCATGCCATTGGCAGCCCGTTCCCAGTCTCCAGCAGCAATGAAAGCCAGAGTGCTATTGAAACCCAGCAGTCCACCAATACCCAGGTAGCAGGGTTCCCGCAAAGGAGCGAAGCGGCTTTGTGGGATGCTTATGCACATGTTCAGCAGCACCGACTTGCGGACTTCATCCAAGGGATTGTACATCTCAGGAATCTCATCTAAAAGCTGTTTCTCGCAATTCTGGATATCATTCTCCAAGAGCACATAAGCTTCGGTCTGGGAGATGCCACAAACATCGAGATTGCGACCAATACCGATGGTCAGCTTACCCGCAGTGCAGCGGTAGGGCTTAAGCCTCAGGCCTTCATGTCTAACCAATTGTTCTTTTATGCGTTCCAGCAGTTTGGTTTCCATAATATCTCCTTGCGAGCAGTCTTGGATACTTGTGTATGGTGCAAGGAAGCCACAACCCTGTATTAACACAAATACGGATGCATAACGATGCGACAGAATTTCTGATTGACAAGAAGTTATAGATGCCGAAAATTGAACAAACTTAAGGATGAATGTTCGAGTTTTGATAATAATCCATATTAATATAAGGAGTTAGGATGAAACACGTGATTGTTACGGTTTTGTTACTTATGTTGGCTGTATGCGCATTTGCTCAAGAACAGTATGCGTGGGAGTGGGCAAAAAGGGCAACCCATACTGGACAAGAGTGTATGGTAAATAGTATTACCCATGATTCTGAAGGCAATATCTATACGACAGGTAGACTATATGGAAGTAATCAATTTGGTAACATTTCGGTGACGGGTAATTACTTCTATTTGTTTGTTGCTAAGCAGTCTCCTAGTGGTGATTTCATATGGGTTAGAACTGCTTTTTCAACATATGTGTATTCAGTGATAGGGTACGGCATAACTGTCGATTCCTCAGGCGATGTCTATGTTACAGGGGAGTTTACGGGTGACACAACTTTTGGCAACCAAACTTTAACAACAAGTTCTTGGAGATCATTTGTTGCAAAATTATCGTCAAATGGTGATTGGGTATGGGCAAAAAAAGGTGGTGGAGGATACTCATCGGGAAGTGCCATAGCCGTGGATATAGAAGGGAGTATCTATTTTACTGGATACTCAAGCGGTGGTAACTTCTCATTTGATAATATCTCAACGACATATTTTGGGTGGAATGATGTCTTTATTGTAAAGTTGCTCCCAGATGGAACTTGCGTAGGAGTTACAAGTGCAGGTGGGGCAGAGTACGATCGCGCATATTCTATCTGTATTGATAATAGCAACAATGTCATTATCACTGGGACAACTAATAGCCCTCAGGCATTGTTTGGAACTCAAGTTATAGCAAATTCTACGGCATATTATAACATCTTTGTTGCTAAGTACAATTCTAATCTTTCTATTAGTTGGGTCTCTAATACTCAAACATTAACTGCTAGTAGCTCATTAAACAATCAATCGTATTCAGTTGCAACAGACAGTGCAAATAATGTATACATCTGTGGATGGTATCAAGGTGTTATGTCTGTTGGCGATGCTAATATTAGTAGCAATGCTCAAAGCAAAGATGCTTTCATATGTAAGCTGAATTCATCAGGATATTGGATTTGGGCACAATCAGCCGGGGGTGTTTCTGATGATTATGCTTATACTATTGATGTAAATGCTATTGATGGAGTATACTTAGCAGGAAGCTATATAAACCAAGCTGTGTTTGGAGATATAACGGCAACAAATAGCGGGAGTGCAAATATATATGTTGCTAAATATAACTCACAAGGAGTATGTTTATGTGTAAAAAGCGCAGGATCAACGACTTCTTCTGGCAATTCACAAGCATACAGCCTAGATGTTATCGATAACCAGAATATTCTTGTAGCTGGTTTTGTTAATGGGGACCATATCCAGTTTGGAGGAATTTCAAGCGTCCAGTTACCCGGCGGTAATTACGCAGACGTTTTTATTGCCAAACTATCTGAATTTGTAGTTGATTTTACATCAAATACAACAACTGTTGATATAGGTGTACCTGTTCTGTTTACTGACAATTCAAATGGACATCCAACCTCCTGGGCATGGGATTTTGATAATGATGGGATCACTGATAGCAACCAACAAAACCCAAGCAAAGTGTATAGTTCAATAGGTACATATTCGGTAAAACTATGTGCAACCGAAGATGCCTTAACATCGATTACAACAACAAAAGTAAACTATATCAATGTTATTCACTCTAACCATGCACCTACCATATTGAGTTCAATAAGTCCGATTACTTTTAATGAAGATACGACTTACAACTTACTCAATTTGAGTAATCATTTTGCTGATTCTGATTTAGTATACGGCGATCATCTAACATATTCATATACTCCATGTGCAAATCTGAGTATAAATATAAGCAATGGAATTGTTACTTTTACTCCTACAGCAAACTATTATGGCACACAGGTTGTAACTTTCACAGCAACGGATGACTTGTTGGCAAGTGTTTCGATTTCGGTTACAATAACTGTTGCTCCTGTTAACGATCCACCGGTTATTAATCTTCCAGTCTCAGTAAATTTTAATGAGGATAGCAGTTTAACCTTGGATTTGAATTCCTATGTTACCGATATAGACAACACTGTTTTAGTAGTCTCTGCTCAGAATAGTGCCCATGTCTTCGCAACTATCACTGGAATGAATGCAGTAATAACTGCAACTCTAAACTGGAATGGAACAGAAATAGTACATTTTACCGTTAGCGATGGTCAAGCAGCAATTACCGGACAAACAACAGTTACTGTTAATCCAGTAAACGACCCACCAGTGATTGACTTACCAACATCATTTACATATGCTGAGGATGGCAATTTGCTTGTCAATATGACACCATATGTACTTGACTTGGACAACTCTAACATAACACTCACAGCAAGTGGTAATCAGAACGTAACGGTTTTGATTAACGGTTTGGATGTCACATTAGGTGCTTTACCCAATTGGTATGGATCTGAATCTATAACGTTTACAGTTAATGATAATGTAGGCAGAGCAATTGCTTCAGACATTACTAATGTAATAGTTACTCCTGTAAATGATCCCCCAGTAATCAATCTACCAGCTTCATTTACCTTTGCAGAAGATACTAATTTGGTGTTGAATATGGCTACATATGTGAGTGATATTGATAATGCAAACCTGACAGTTACTGCTCAAAACAGCGAACACGTATCAGTCGTTATGAATGGTCTGACAGCAACATTAACTGCTACAGTTAATTGGAATGGAACGGAAGCAATTCATTTTACTGTGAGTGATGGGTTACTTATTGCGACAGGGCAAACAAATATTATTGTTACCCCTGTTAATGATGCACCAACTATCAACCTTCCAACGTCCTTTACCTTTGATGAGGACAGTACGTTAAATATCAATATGTCAGACTATGCCAGTGACGTCGATAATACTAACCTAACCATCACTGCGAGTGGAAATCAAAATGTCATTGTAAGCATTAGTGGTATGAATGTTACATTGAGTGCTTTAGTAAATTGGAATAGTTTTGAAACTATTACCTTCACTGTTAATGATAATGTCTCTCGAAGCAAAGATCCATTCCGAATAATGGAAGACTCTAATACAAGGTTAACTTCATCTGCAACAACCAATATAATAGTTACTCCTGTCAATGATGCCCCAATTATAAATCTCCCATCATCTTTTACTTTTGCAGAGGATGGAAATTTAGAAATTGGTTTGGCATCTTATGTGAGTGATATAGATAATACAAACCTGACAATAACCGCTCAAAACAGCGAGCATATATCAGTTGTTATTAATGGTCTGACAGCGACATTAACAGCAGCAGCTAATTGGAATGGAACGGAAGCAATTCAATTTACCGTGAGCGATGGGATATTGAATGCAACCGGACAGACTAATGTTATTGTTACTCCTGTTAATGATGCACCCACTATCAACCTACCAACTTCATTTACTTTTAGTGAGGATAATACACTAAATATCAACTTACTTAATTATGTAAGCGATATTGATAACACAAACTTAACATTAACAGCTACCGGAAATCAGAACATAACTATTAACGTCAGTGGGATGAACGTGATATTAGGAGCTTTGCCTAATTGGAATGGTTCAGAAATCCTGGTTTTCACCGTAAACGATAATGTTACGAAAGCAATTGCGAGCGACACTGTTCTTGTGACGGTTATTCCAGTTAACGATCCTCCAATAATTGTCAGTTTTTTCCCAATTCAAACAACACTCACTGTTCAGCAAAACGACACAATGAGTTTTGGAATAAACGCTACAGATGTTGATAGTCAGATTTATTATAGCTGGTTCATAAACAATGAAATACAAAGCATTACCACTAATGAGTTTACTCATCTATTCGATCAATCAGCTACGTACCAAGTTAAGGGGATCGCTACTGATAGTGTATCTACAGTCGAAAAAATATGGACTGTGACTGTTCCGGTTGGAAATGATGATCCAGTAGTGACACCAATGACAACCCGACTTTACCAAAACTATCCGAACCCTTTTAATCCTGAGACTACTATTAGATATAGTTTAAAAACCACCGGAGATGTAAACCTGTCTATATTCAACATCAGAGGTCAGTTGATTAAAGTGCTTAAGAATTGTAACCTGAAAGCTGGAGACTATACTCAAACATGGAACGGTTTAAATGACCATAATATGCCTGTTTCATCTGGTATATATTACATACGGATGACAACAAGTTCAGATGTCTATATAGTCAAAACCATTTTGATGAAGTAATTCCGAAAGAGAATTACTTAGATTTGTCAAAAGGGAGAATCGTGATCGCTACTCGATTCTCCCTCGTGTTAATAATACTAATTTCTTCAATCTTAATGGAGATTCCAATGAACAGCGATGAACTTAGACTTTACGAGAGTCCTGCCATTATAAAACACATTGAAATCCTTCAAAGTATTATTTCAAGGATGAGCAGCAACAGTGCGGCATGCAAGACCTTAACACTAACACTGATATCCGCATTAATTGCTCTGTCACTTGGATACAACTGCTTTCCTGTTTGGATTTGTTTAATACCCGCGGTGCTTATGTATATCCTAGACTCGTTCTATTTAGGGCTCGAAAAGCAATTTATTGTTCAGCAGAGAATTTTGATAAGTAAAATTGCATCTGGTACAATCCAACATACAGATATCTTTGTGATTAAATCAAATAGTTCTTTTGCATATCATGTAGGAAACATCGTAAAAGGTCTTAAATCGTTCTCAACGACTTTTTTCTACACGCCTTTGATGCTTCTCATTCTATTTTTATGGATAACAGTAGTTTAGTATGAAAAAAATGATATAATTCTAAGTATATTTTATTAATTCAGTGATATAATCTGAACTTCGTTTCTTTCATTTCTATATCGTAATTCAATGTGATCATCTTCATGACTTAGTATTTTCTGCATGCATCTATAAGTATATTTTGCAATACCTATTGGTGGCACGATGAAATCTATTGCAATTGATCCCTCTGTTCGAAATGACTCGCTGTGAAAGCAGATTAGCGGAAATGCTTCAGGGCAAATATTAGAATCATCTAAAAGAACATTAATCATCCGATCAGTATCTAAAGGAGACACGGTATCAGTGCAATATTCTGATATGCACTGATAGAATAATGACCATCCTTTTGAGACATTTACATCAAGATGATCGAAAGGTGTTTTGCTAAATTCAAATTTTGCTTTTCCACAACTTTGACAAAATAAGTGAAGTTTGTTTTCTATCAGATGCTTAGCTACGCGCCTGCTTATCAAATAGTGTGTTGAGCATGACGTACATTTGACAACCACTGTACTTCTAGTGTATCGTCCCCAAAAGTGTCCGGCAGACTTAGGCTCATTAATAATATATGATCTAATTCTTGTTAGGACGGTTATTCCTGATTTAGACATTGGAGTTAACTCACATGGACCTTCAAAACCAACAGAGTTATCATTATTAGGATTAACGTGAAATTCAACTGGATTGGAATTGTGACGCCTCCAAATTTCTCGCTCAAGTAATGTCCAAAAACTATCATTATGCTCAGCGATGTTAAACCTAATGAAACTATCAGTTTTATACATTACGTCGTAGATTGATATCATTTGCTCAAAAAAGTCCAGAACACATAAAGCTACATTTGGGGGAAGTATTGCAGAAGGTGGCATAATAAAGCAATCGTCTGTTACTCCCTCATCAATCAATAGCTTACGAAGAGCATTGCATTGTCTATAGCTGCATTCTATTTGTTTACATTTTTCATACATTCTATTTTTTCTGTTGCAATCACCTCCCCAAAAAATAGCGCAGTTTTCTTTCATAGATGAACTCAAGGTACCAGTTCGGTAACTAATGAATGTTGCTTTCCCAATTCTCATCTTCCCCCCATGCATTTTTTCTCTGGAAATAGGTTGACTCCCAAAATTCTATACGAATTTGAAACTGAGTTGAAATAATATTCTCATATAATAGTGACTTATCTATATGATTCTGCTTTTGATAAATCATCCTTGTAAGAACTCATTTCGCTATCACCTTTTTGGCTATAGCTCCTGCCTTCATTAGAAAAGGATTGAGATCTTTCTGGGTTTGAGTTGGCATAACTACTAGCCCAATCAAATGCCTTTCTTGACTCGTTGTAATAATAATCAGCATTTTCCTTATGCTTTCTAGCAGCTTCCATATAATATTCATAATTTCCATTATCGTCTTGACCGCCAGTAAATGTAACATTGCCACTATTTGATTGTTGTGTACAAACATCAGAAGAAATATAGCTCTCTTGCCTTGGTTTTTCGAAAGCTAATACTCCTAATGCAAAGCCAACACATACCGTTAAGATAATCAACGCTATGCTATTAAAAGATTTACAGTTAAACCAATAAGGTTTTTTATAAATCAAGTATCCAATTACAGCAATAAACCCCAAAAAAAGTAATATTAACGGGTGGGTTTTGTATAATGGGATTATCACCTTGTTAATTATTACATACATAACACCATTCATATACACTCCATAGATATCCACTATAATCTTCTATAATAAATGTTTAATCATTTATCATGTTAATACTATCAAATCATCCCAAAAAAAGTCTTGATAACCGGAACTGCAATACTCCATATAGTTGCTACATTAGCAAAATTGGCTAAGGTACTTTGCAGGAAATCAATTGATTTCCTAATTTGATCTGAGCTTCTTCTATCTTTGCCCTTTATACCATTAATTATAGTGCCAATATTGTTTATTATATTTTCCTTCTCAGATACATTGATATCACATTCTGTAACTAAGTGAACAAGCTCTTCCAATACATGAGCAAGCTCTTTGTATCCATCTTGTTTTACCTGTTGGAGATCCCGTTCAATGTTTGAAAGTGTGCTATTTATTGCAACGATAGCACCTGGGCTATTATCTATCTTGATATTATTGATCATCAGAGTTACCTCCTTCTCTAAGAAAAACATGCCCTCATTTTTTATATGTATGTTATAACTTCTATGCTTTGGTATTATGTTGTCATCATTACGAATAGTCATAGATATTAAATTCATTTCTTCAAGACGTAATAGAGATTGAAATATTGCATTTTCAGATCTATTTAATAGTACAACAAGCTCATAAAAACCGATCATTCTGCTTGAGACAACTCTAAGCCCCTGTCTAACTTCAGCACTACAATCTGCTTTTAGTAGCATAAGAATTCCTTTCCCAAGATCGTAATTATCCTGAGGATTCAATTTACAAAATGCTCGAACAGTATCTGTCACTTTGTAGATACTGTCTATATCACCGAGAAAAATACCCTCTTCATATGCATGAACATTCTTTCCTAAAGTGCTTTCTAAAAAATTCCAGGTTACTAGTTGTCTCATTATGTGATGGTCTCTACAAATATTGTAAAGTGCCCAACCTGGTATTTCGGTAACCGCAGTCATACCAAATGTATAAATCAATTCTCTATATTTCTGAAAAAGCTCTTTGTTCGAATATGGCTCGTTTCCAATCATCATAGTCTCTTTCTATTTTGAATTATTGAACTAGTATATAGATATTAGTTATTCAGTCAAGGATTTTATAAAAGTATCACAGTCGTCGTCCTGCACTTTCAATGAAAAGGCGGGAATGGGGTATGTGCTCCGGAGACGCCTACCGGGTTCATCTCTGAGTCGTATTCGATCTGATCATCTTTAATCCAGGGTGCAAGGGCTTTGATGTATTCCCGAGCATCATCCAGACTGTTGGACTTAGTATCCAGAGCCATGAGATTATCCATCACTTCGAGTGCATCGTTAAGAGGATAGACCCTGTCTTGGGCTGCCAAAGCCCTGCAGATGTCACTGGTGCGATCATCCTGGATGTTATAATGGATTCCCGCTCGGGTCGGGAATGACAAGTATCTGGCTTTGGCTTTCTTATATCCCTGTAGTCTCCCGAACTCACGGACTCTGAGGGCTGTATGCTCTGCCAGTCCCTGCCAGTAGTGTGATGAGCGATTGGCGAGATATATAGATTCCCGATCAGGTCGAGAATGACGAGGAAAAGTATCCGCAAGCATCTCTTGGGTAAAGCCCTGCTCGATTGCTTTGGAAAGGGTATCTGCGAAGTTCTGTCTCACATCGGTTTCGAAGTGGTTCCCAATCCAGAACAAGACAGCTTCTGGATAGTCGAAGAGAGATGCTGATCCTCGATACCCCAGAGTCCGATACTGGTCTTGGTTGGAGCTTGGACTTGGGTGTCCCTCAGCCCAAGCCGCACACAGCGGTTTATTACCCTCTTGGTGGGCTCATTGACCAGTGCTGCGACGTCATCTCCCAACTGGGTATTAATGATGCTCATAAGCTTATCTATTGAGCCCTTGTTGATCTTCTCGGCTCTTGGCATATCACTCAGCATCTGAATGGCAAGGCGTGTAGCATCTCTGATCTCGGTTTTCCAGGCATTGTTGAGGACCCGGTAGTATTCAAGCATAAGCTGATCGCAGTAGGTCATATATGGATACCAGCCTACGCTGGTACAAGCCTTCGGACTTTCACTCTGTTCCTGCTAATATCGTATTCCGAGAACCTCACCAGACAGCCAGCCAGGGCATCACAGCCATCGATATAGCCATCAGGATAGGTGAGGAACTGACTGATCATGGTTGGTGTATCCTGTCCCTCCGGAAAGAGCACCTTGGATGTTTCTATTTGGAGAGAATTCGATATTCGGATCGAAGTGCCTGAACTATGGATCAAGATTTGGATTTATTTCATCACGGTATTTTGTCACTTCAGTTGTGCCCTTATTTCTTACAATTATTTCATCACTCCTATAGGCAACATTCTCAGTGCTCTACCCTGTATACTTAAAAGGGTGACTCTCCACTTTACGAATCCTTTACCAAAACCTTAACATCCCTTACTCGATCAAGGAAGCAATGTGTGATGATACTGCCACACTCCTGCCGCGATCACGCCGCGTTGTGGCAGAATCGCGGCGTGGTCTCGGCATAATTGTAACACAGTGCTTCCTTGAAGGAAAGAGGAACGAAAGGGAAACAAGGGGGCGGTTTTTAGGGGATTTAGGGTGAAATTAGGAATTATGGAGAGAGGAGTTAGAGTGGAATTTGAGACTTGGAACAAGAGATGTTTAGGTTAAACAAGTATATGTTCCAGCGCATGTTTAGCTCTACAATGAATTCCAACCCCAGTACCAATATGGGATATAGCTTTAAGCAAATTAACAGCCTAATCCATGATGGAAAAACGGGGAAAAGTATTGTAGAAAGAACTTGACAGATATTGGATATGCTACTATCAAGGAAGGAAGATAAACTTGGAGGTTTACATGAAACGTATTGTATTAATACTTATTGTTTTATCTATCATCGGTTGTGTTAGTGCGCAGACTGCAGTACAGCCGCAGGGTTCAGGAACGAAAAGCGATCCTTTTCAAATATCCACTCTGTCCAATTTATTCTGGATTGCCACTCGGGTTAATAATGACCTATATGGATTTCAAGGTGAGTTCTTTATCCAAACAGCGGATATAAACGCATTTGAAACACAAAACTGGAATAATGAGCAAGGGTGGATACCCATCGGTTATCGTAATGCAAGTTATTCTCCCAAATTCAGAGGGTACTATGATGGATTGGGACACAATATCTCAGGTTTGTACATCAACAGGCCGGAAGCCACCTATGGTTATTCGGATTACGAACCAAGTGGATTGTTTGGTAATGTTGATAGTGCTTGCATTAGCAACCTTAGCCTCCTGAACGTGAACATCGTTGGAGATTTGAACGTAGGAGCTTTCGTAGGAAATAACACTTATGTACAAATGTGTAACTGCTATGCAAGTGGATCAGTAAAAGGGAACAACTATGTTGGTGGGATAGTAGGCAATGGAGGATACTCCTTAACGATATTGAACTGCCATTCTGATGTAGATGTAACACGCTCCGAAGCGAGTGAAGGGGATATGCTGGGAAGTTTTATCGGTTGCACTAATCATACGCGGATTGAGAAATGCCATGCAAGAGGATTAGTTACTTACCTAAGCTCTACCACACCCTCTAACAAGGGTTTTATTGGGTGTGGCGATGATGAGGGTTACACGTTTTTTTATGCTAACTATTTTGATAGTCAAAGCACTGGGCAGTCTGAAGGCTATGGAGCTGCTCCCCTAACCCCTTCTCAAATGCAACAACCGGCAAACTTTGATAACTGGGATTTTAACGTTTACTGGACTATTGGATCACAGGGTTATCCAGTGCTAAGAAATGGCATGAATTTAATAAAACCGAGTGGTGTGGGGACTGAGGAAGCACCCTACTTGATTACCAGTGTTGACCACCTGAAATGGATTATGTATAGGGTTAATGACTTTCTAGATAGATTCAAGGATGTTTACTTATATCAAAACAATGATATCGACCTGTCCATTACTGCCTCATGGAATAATGGGAAGGGATGGTTGCCTATAGGTGTGGCCGTATCGAATTTTATTGATGCATTCTTTGAAGGATTCTACGATGGTCAAAATCACCAGATTGCCGGATTAGTGATCAACAGGCCAGAAGAATCTGAGATTGGATTGTTTGGGATATTAAAGGGTTCTGTTAGCAATCTTCATCTCGTCGATGTGAACATTGCAGGCTTGGGATCAGTGGGTGGACTGGCTGGCGATTACCATAATAATCAAAATCCAGCACATAGTATTATTGGCTGCACAGTATCAGGTGCCGTTACAGGATCAGGCGAGACAACGGGAGGCTTGCTAGGATATGTACATGGTGGTGCAATAAGCGATTGCGGTTCGAGCGTTACCGTGACTGGAGTTAATGATGTAGGCGGTCTTATTGGCAATATACATAGTAGTAGTTTTGTCGATGTTAGTGGCTGTTATTCCACAGGCAATGTCTTGGGAAACCTATGTGTTGGAGGAATTGGGGGCTATCTCGATCATGCACACTTGACGGATTGTTGGACTACGGGAACCATAACTGGAATTGGTGGCGTCGGAGGCATGATTGGCGGGGGATATGAATCAGTTCAGATACTCAAATGCTTTAATGCCGCTTCTGTTATAGGTGAAGAAAAAGTGGGGGGAGTAGTAGGAAGTGGTTATAGACTGAATATTCAGAAAAGCTTAAATAGAGGCGAGGTAAAAGGAACAACACAAGTTGGAGGATTAGTTGGCTATGTATGGAACTACATTCATCTGTATAACTCATATAATTCTGGGCAATTGACTGTTGTAAATCTTGGTTATAATTATCAAATCGGGGGTGTAATCGGAGAGTGTATTAACGGTACTATATTCAACAATTTTAACACAGGATCAATACGAACCGAAAATGGGGACATAATCCAACGTAATGGTTTTATAGGGAGTTGTGGTACATGCCATTTGCTCCAGGATTGCTATTATGACATTGAAGCTTCTGGCCAAAACAACGGTACCGGTGCAACCCCCAAAACTACGGCTGAAATGCATACCCAAGCTACTTTTTCAGGATGGGACTTTTCATCAATCTGGCAAATGAACCCAAACGTAAACAGTGGTTATCCATCTTTTAGATGGCAAAATAACACTGAAGTTGATGATGAGAACATGATTCCAGACATCAATTCTTTGTCCTTGTATTCGTACCCCAATCCATTTCGTACTAGTACAGCGATAACTTTCGTGTCGAAAAAATCTGCACTCGTCTCTCTTAACGTATATAATATCAGAGGTCAGAGAATTAGAACTATCGCAGATGGATTTTTTACTGCTGGTAATCATCAATTGAGATGGGATGGGCTTTCTGACTCATGTGTTCGGTGTGCCACCGGTGTTTACTTTATAAGATTGGAATGTGATGCTGAGGTGGAAACCCAACGTTTATTGCTCTTAAAGTAGTATGTGCAGTTTACATCAAAGGGTGATAATAATATGGCAATGAAAGATGCAGTAAAGCTATCAACGGATACTAGCTGTAATCATGTGCTCCGTAAACAAAGTCTGTTGCTATTTGTTATGCTCTTAATGTTATCTTCGCTTTGGGGAACTGCAGCTCCAATGCATGGCGATGAACCTGGCGAGATACTCGGCCCAGAATCGGGTTACATAGATCTCCGCTGGCGAAGCGATGACAAGATAGTAGCCATTGAATCGGAGTCAGAATTCTTACCTGATAAGTTCCAATATTCTTATGGTGAGATTGTCACTGTAAAATATGATATCCATGTAGATGCAGCTTCTCGAGGCTACAAACCTTACAGAACGTATTATCTGCTATCCCCTTACGTTACCGGTAATCAAATCAAAGGGGACGGTGACGATAATTTCTGGTTTATTGTTAAGTCCGATATTGACACTTTGGAAGCAATTACTGATGATCGCTCTCTAAAGGGTGAAATCATACTCCAGTTATTGCGTTACAAGGATAAGCCAAAAGTAATTGAGGATAACGAGGGGAGTATTATCTCACTAACACCAATAGATACTACACACACTAGATCAAGCAAGCATAGCGGTCCACCAAGGTTTTCTATTGAAGTATTAAGGGTTGCCGAAAATGAAATAGGAGAAAATGTGCACCTTCACAGCTCTGGCAAGTTCTATTTTGATCAGCTAAGCGGCATTAGTTTTCAAGGTAAGGTGGAGAAAGATTATTTTAAAAGTCTATTTAAGCAAAACACCGGGGTTACAGCACCAAAGAGCGATTAGGTAATACCTCCACAGACGCTGTCTCGGATAAGGGTTTATTTAAAACCCCAGAGGGCATAAAGGACACAGAGAGACCAGATTGTGGATAAGCACCTCATCATATAGCCCCAGGCGACATAGCTGTTCAAAACATAAGCTAATCCTTGATAAGCCGTACAGAAAAACCACATGTTTTTTGGAATGCGCACATAAAGGCTTGAGATCTGAGACTGTTTATCTGCAGTACCCATTCGAAGAATGGTTTTGTATCCCAATGTTCAGTTGAACACCAATAAAAGGATTTCTCCTCAATCCAATTGTAAAAGCTATAATAGTCCAAGCATCCTGCCAGTTTCGCTTCAAATCCGCTTTGGCCACCCATTATCATTGCATTATATATATCTTCGCTTTCACTGCCATACAATTTTAGGATTTTTTGAAATTCCTCATGGGAAGGTATGTGCCATCCTGCTGGGCATACACTTACCGCTGTTTTCAAATCGTATAAGTAACCGTACTTTTCTACATTCTTCTCATCGTCATTATATGCCCAGAATCTTCCACTGCTTGGCTTGAAGGCAAAGTTTTCAGCCAGAATAGTCTTGTTGCCGATTTTTACAGTTTTATACGACTTCCCATCCCGGTTATCTGTAAACAAGCCATTCTCGATTTTGGAAGAATTCTTTGCAGTAACAGATGAATTGGCACACTTTTGACAGCTTTCATTACTCTTTCTTTGTTTTGTTTGAGTATTCTTAGCATTATCTTTTATGTAGCGAGCCGAAAACCCACAGGCATTGCTGTACAACTTCATAACTGGTTCATCACTGTTACTATCAATGTATAGACTCCATGCAGAGTCATGGTCATACTGACTGCTCCAAATATTCGCTGATGTTAAAATATCATAAAAACCTCCTCTTCCATGCCGATACCCTCCTAGTGGAGCATCAAAACCACTCTCACCCCCTACTAACCAAGGGGTACAATCATCATCATTTGTCCCGATATGCATCATTAGAAA
Organism: uncultured bacterium; assembly: GCA_938009275.1. GTDB lineage: Bacteria > Cloacimonadota > Cloacimonadia > Cloacimonadales > Cloacimonadaceae > Cloacimonas. The sequence continues at coordinate 28,596 of CALLHY010000071.1, read as the reverse complement.
TTCAAATTCTTCTTTGGTGGGCAAATGCCAACCGGTAGGACATACATATTTTGCGGTTTCCCAATCATAAAGGTAGCCAAATGCTGGTATATTGTCTTGATCATTATCATATGCCCAAGACAAACCCTTGGATGTGTAGAAAGCAAAGTTTTCCGCCATGATCGTAATTCCACTAATTGTAATGGTTCTATAGGATTTACCGTCACGGGTATCAGTGAAAACTCCAGTTTCAGCTTTTTGAGCAGTCTTCATATCTTTTGTAAACTTGGCAACAGGATTCACATCTTGCTGAATATCTTGATGATCATCATCCTCATTGGGGGCATTCGCTATTGTGATGTCGGAACTTATCTCGGTTCTGAGTTTCTTCTGGAAGATTGTTTTAAAGATATTCATTTACGTCTCCTTAATGCAATATGATTTCATGATTTTCACGTTCTCAATCGTTTTCACACTCACGGTGCACATCTGCATCAGCAAGTCTTTCACCTTGTCTTGGTAATTCGCAAAGCGATGGATGTTGAATAGCTTGGCGATTGTGGGGTTCTTGGGTTTAGCGCATTCTCCCATTAGCTCAATAAAGCTACGGTAGATTAAGAATTCATTGGGTTTATCGCCAGGGTGCTTCTGTTCTGCCGGCTGGTTCAGGAAGCGTAGAGTAGCTATCTCGCTCATAATCACTCTGAGTATTTTCTCTTTGCTGAACTGTTTTTCGGGCTAGGCTTTTAGTCAAGAATTTATTTTTATGTAAGTGAATAGAAGTAAGACTCCCAAGACCCATTAGGCAGAGCCATTCGTGATAGACAAACGTTATTATGCCAATTAGGATAAATAGAAATTGGGTTTAAGTGGAAAAGAAAAATGAGAAGTTATGTGGACAGGTTGTAAACAAACCTCACCAAGTCTGGAGTCGATCAGGTGTCACTTTCATCAATCGGTATCTTGATTGCTAATTCCGGATAGACAGACTCATTAATTTTGATTTTTTTAAAAACCACAGAGGGCACAAAAGGCACAGAGAGATTAGGTTGTGATAAATACTTTGTTTCTAGTTACCGGAGTAGATCAATAAGTCTGCACTTGTGATAAGATGTGTAGGCTCTCGTTCATGCTTGGAGCCGTTTTATCTTAGAGCATTGGGGTGGCATAATCCGTTTGCAACAGCGAGCGCAGCTTGCTTATTTACAGACAATTGTGCTGATTGAAGCCGACCAGATTTCGTAGCCCAGCAGGTTACAACTACGCCGAACTCCGAAACCTGCTATTCCCCTCTCACGATAGTGCGATATTCGGTAAACAGCAGAAAATAAGTAACGTTATGATCAACCGTTGAAATGTGTGTGATACCGCCATTTTCGGCAGCCTTTTGAATAGCAGCATCGGTATTGCTGAGTGGCATGAAAAACAAAATACTCTTCTGCTTATAAACGCCTACCTTGCCGCCCAAAGGATTGGATGTGGCACATACAGGACGGTTAATGGTACAGGCCGATAATAGCAACAGAAGCAGCGCTGTAACAAATGTGCTCCTAATCTTCATCTTTTCTCCCTCATATTTCCCAGAATCTCCACGCTTGAGCGTGTAAACCCCTGTTGTTTACATAATTGAAGCATGAGTGATCAATATTGAAAAGGCAATATTTGTCAAGAAATATCGCTAAGCTCTACGGAAGCCTCAGGAGACATCCTCTCTGGTTTTGGCTACGCGCGCTCTGATCAGCAGTACTCACTACAAGGCACTCCACATTCTCCCCACAAGCCTTCACCTTTTGAAGCCAGGCATTATTAAGCATGGAGGTTATAGAGTTAGTGTGGAGTTTGTGTTAAGGAGTTGGGGTGGAATGGTAATGGTGAGGTAGGCGCAGAATGCTCCTCTGGCATGGCAGAATGGCCGGAGGTTTCCAAGCGAATTATCAGAATTAGGTAGCTCATAAGACTTGCTTTGGGAAGATACTCGGGAACAATATACCAAATGCTGACCATTGTAATGAGCCAGATACGGGTGTTTTAGTCAGAAGCCCTAAGAAAGCGGCTTTCGGGCTCGTGCCCAGAGAAAGGCTTTTCCCCTGCCGGCAGCCCTTAGTTGGCGGGAATATAATGGTTGATACAGATCGTTAGCTGGCCCCGGCCCTGAAACCCACCAATGAATAATCTCATAACCTTTGAACAGGGTTTCTTTCAGGATGCTTTCACTTAAGGTCTGCGGTTCTGCCCGACTACGAAGATGATGAAGATTAAAGCTGCCAATAATCTCTCCTCCAGGCTTTAGTATTCTGCGGATTTCCTCGCACATAGGACGGAGATTCTGCACATGGTCAAGAGAATTTACCGAGTATAGCACATCACAAAACGCTGTTGGAACGGGGATACAAGCTTCGGTGGAGCTAATGTAGATCATATTATGACCCAGATGTTCTTTCGGAAAGCACTCGATATACTTACTGGCCAGCACGTCTATACCCAAGCGTATCTTAGCGCTGTTTGCCCATATAAGACTGCCACGTGGGCCACAGCCAAAATCTGCTACTACCTTATCCATAAGAAAGGAATCATCCTTTTCGTCTGCTATCGAAAGCATTAGTTTGGCATAAAAGTGATTGTTGAGGTGATTACCTTCCTTATTGTATTGCATCTTCCAATATAGTAGTTCACTGGAGTGTTTACCATGAGTAAGTTTATTGAAAGCCTGTTTAATTTTGCCAATATTGTACATTGCTTCTCTCCGCACTTACATTGTAGCATTCAGTTTTTGCGGCAAGACAAAGCTGTCAAGCTAAACGTCCAAAACAAGATAGAATAGAGCCTCCCTTAGCACTTTATTTAGCGAATTGACAGCCCAATCCACATGCCTGAGATCACTGCCAACACACCTGATACTGTAGATGCAAGAATATTCATCAAGGCTGTTTTTATGTGCCCCGATTGATAAAGGAGAACTGTCTCGTATCCATAAGCAGAGAAAGTGGTAAATGCCCCCAAAAAGCCAGTGATAAAGAACAATCTAATCATTTGATGATTTGCATGATGTTGGATTCTGATAGTTGCAAAGCCTATCAAGAAACAGCCTATCATGTTAATTATTAGTGTTTTATAAGGGAATGGACTGCTGGTTTGGTAATTTGTGATAAGGGTTACTAAGTACCTGAATAAACTTCCCAGTGCCCCTCCGGCAATAACTAGCAGGACTCCCGTCAAGGATAACTTGTAAACCGACATTGTTCTTACTCCTGATTTAGTGGATTTCAAGACTCAGGAGTTATCAGAAGACATAATCTCCGGTTCGGCAAGGTAAACAGCCAGGCGAACTCCATCGCCAGTGTAAGGGCACTAACCCAATGTATTTTGTCAATACAAAAACCATGCCAAAAAAAACATACAATATCTACAACTGCTTTATTACTAAAGCAATAAGCCTCTGCTTGGCAGATTATTAATAATCAAGAGCTTTGATATAGTAGAAGCACTTAACACCATTGTAATAGTGTTGATAGTGGATTTGTGAGGTTTCCCCCAAAAAGCTGAAAGCTGTATTGGGATCAGCAGAGTAATATATCTGATACGACTCCGCGCCAGGAACAGCATCCCAAGAAATTTGAATATAGCCCAATGATGGTTCAAGACAAATCTGGTATGGAGCTCTGGGTCTGGCATCTATATCCACGTAAAATCTCCGTACAGCGGACTCACGCGTTAAACCACTGGTGTCATAGGCCAAAACCTTCCAGTAGTATATATTTCCGGGAGTGCAATATGGTGCATACAGGCTGGTGTTGGCAGTATCCAAGCTATCTGCAAACTCAAAACCAGCAGTAAGACTAAGATAAACGCGATAGCATACGATGTCTCCGGGATCGGGATCCAAGCTATGTTGCCACTGTAAACGCGGGCTGGTATTATGAACCTGTTCTTCATGAGCTGGCATGAGGAGATTGAAAGCTGAAGGAGGTTCCGGGACATCGGTTATAAACTCGAATACCTGATTGGAGATCGTATTTTGCCCCTGGGAATCTCCGGCAATCACCCGCCAGTAATAGTGAGTGTCGTCTTGCAAAACTCCCTGTTCTATATGAAAAAAGGTAGAGCTAAGCTCCTGATACTGAATAAGTGATCTACCAAATCCGGGGTTTGTGCTAATCTGCAAGGTATAGAGCACAATATCACCGGGGCTGGGATCAAGAGCTTCCTCCCAATCCAATATTGGCGTTAAGTTATTTAGCACCGATAGATTAGCCGGGCTACTCAAATCAAAATTAGCTGGAGCATCACCAATATTGGTAGTTCGAAATGGCAGGTAACTGATGTTTCCACTAATGCCATCCCCGTTTCTAGTGCTTGGGCCATTAATGTCACCCCACCAGTTGTAGCTGGCATCAATGGTATTAGTAGTAGTGGTTTGAACTCCATAAAGGCTGTTTCCCGCAATGGCATTGGAATTATCCATAGAACCACCAATAATGGGGCTGGCCATACTTTGGCAGTAAACACCAATCTCATTGGAGACAATATGTGAATCCCTTATGAGGGTTGAGGATAACGAACCGCTGGCCTTGATGCCTATGGCGGCAAAGCGTATTATACATCCCTCGATAAGGCTTACGGGAGAATTGTTTAAGAATAGATTACCATGCCCCTGAGCACCACCATACTCCACAATACAGTTCTTTAGATAGCAATCGGACTCAATGTATCTTTGGAACTGAATACCATTCCAGCCTCCCGCTTCTCCACTAAAGGCTGTGAAGTATGCACCCTCGGCTTTCAATGCACCCCCATAACTTGTGCTGGTAGCATATCCAACAGATAATCCCGTATCTTCTCTAAACATTAGCACCAAGCCAGAATTGATGGTTAGCACTGGATCATTTACCCCATAAACGAATATATTCGAGCTTATCTCAACAGGAACACTGGGATTATCCCAGGTGTAATTCTGGCTAAGAGTTCCCCCTGCCAGCAGAATGCGATCAGGATTGTTACCAGAAAAGGTGTTCCCCACACCACTTACCACATCAAAAGCAGCAGCGGTGATACAAATGGGATAGCTGCCATTTGCGGAGAAGCTACAGTTATTAACCACTGCACGGGCTTCGTTTGCCCCCAATAGAGCTATTCCTGGATTGTTTCTAAAAGAGCAGTAATTAAAGATTGGATCAGCTCCATACGATACATATACAGCGCAGTTATTCGTGGAGTGACGGAAATTCTCAAATATACAATTTTGAAAGCTCGATCTGCCTGGATTGCAATAGCGGTTGAACATCAAGCCCCAGGGCTCCACAGAAGCACCAGATCGGGTGAATAATACTCCTTCCGCCTCCAGTGAGCCTTTATAGGACGCTGAGCTTGCATAGCCAATTGAAAGTAGCGCGCCATTGGGTAGGAGGATAACAGCTCCGGGAAGAATCTTCACATGGGGATATTGAGGTCCATAGATTGCCACGGAACCAGTTAGATAATATGGCACACCCGGATTGCGCCAAACTCCGCTATTCTGAATAGTCTCATGCCTTACTTCGATCTGGTCGATAGCATTACCGGTAAAATTGTTTCCCTCGCCTAATACCCTAACAGCATTAGCATCCACCGACAAGGGATAAGACCCGCATCCAAAAACCACGTTTCCCGAAATGGATACCAGCGAATTATTGGCGAAGTTTATACCCTTGGCTGCGTTGTTAAAAATGGTACAGCCTGTTATGGTTGAGTTCACAATAGATAGCTGCAAAGCCGCTGCATTGGCAAAGCCGGCATCACGTATTATGCACCCTGAGATAAGGCTTGGCAACCCATAGACATTGAAGATAAGCCCTGTCCAATAACCGGAAGTAGCTTCCTGACCTTTAAAGGTTACTCCAGTGGCTCTTAGGCTACCCTTGTATGAGCTGGATATGGGTGAGCCGATGCTTAGACTGGTTTCTGATGCAAATTCCAAAACAGTGCCATAGGGCATCTGGAGCTCAGGATAAGGCGAGTTACCGCTAATTCCACTTGATCCAAGCATCAGAATGGGCGTGTATTGCCTTGTCCAAATTGCACTTACAGGTAATGTGCCGGCCAAACAGTGGATGCGGTTATCGCCGTTTGTTTGATATACATTTCCCAGACCAAGCTTATGCATGTCCTGGAAGTATGCTGAAATCGTCCTGGCGCAGTGATGGATATTGCAATTTGTAACTGCGAATGGCTTGCCGCTGTTCGCGGATATCGCATAGTTATCAATGTCATGAAACTCACAATTGTTGATGCTGATCAGGTTGTTTCCTCTAATCGTTACCGCTCCTGGAGCAATATTGTCCACAAAACTTATCTCACAAGATTCCAGCGTGGAGGTTTGGCAGTATGATCTAAAATCTATCCCTCTCCAAAGAAGTTGATTATCCACCGATGTGAACGTGGTTTCTTCTGCCATCAGTGAACCAAGGACAGAAGAATTGGTACTGCTGCCAACCAGTGCAGCTTTCCCTTGTCGAAAAAGCAAAGTAATACCAGGAGACAACACCAGTGGATCAGCCCCATTATACAAAACCAAATCCCCTTCCTGTTCATAGGGAATACCGTAATTCTGCCATGTACAACCTATATCCAGGTTAACAGAGCGAAGCAGGATACGCTGATAGCCGTTGTTTACAAATGTATTATCCCCCGTAATCAAGTGCGCACCACTTACATTCGTATAGATCGGATAACCGCTATTGTTGCTAAACACACAGTCGATAATACTTGCGTTTACATTACTGGCACTGTGGTAGATACCAAAATTAGCAGAATAACGAAAGCTGCAAGAGTTAAGAGTGGGATTGGCTGCTGCTACATCGAATAAACCGTATCCACCCGAGCCACCATACTCCAGAATCGCATTATTCAGTACCACATTATCCTGCTTGGCATAGGTATTCACCCTTATGCAATTCCAAAATCCGGCTGTAGGAGTGTAGGTATTGGCAGTAAACAACACTGGAGATTCTGTAGTCCCATTTACTATCAGGCCGCCTCTATGAGAGCTGTTACTCGATGAACCCAATACTAGTGACGCACCGGAATTGAAGCGCACCTGAACGCCGGGCTCTACGGTTACCACCGGATGGCTTGTTCCTGATACCTGGATGGTTCCGCTAATGATGAAAGGTGAATCTTGAAGACTCCATGTTATCGAAGCATTGATATTGCTGTCGACGATGGTTTCGGCAGTGATTGACAAACACAGACTGTAGATAAATAATGCAATCAACAAACTTTTCATATTATACTCCTTCAGCTATATGCCTGACTAAGAGCTCCTCCGTCCTTGCGGCACAATTAACTTAGAATCAGCTTCATTGGTCAAGGTTAAAAACCATATTCTCTTACGTTTACACAGCATTCTTTGTTGATCATTTTCCGCAGTTACTCATCCCAAAGATGAAAATAGCCCATATAATAAGTAACTAACAATACGACAGAGACAGCTATAGAGCTGCTGAAATCTGTAAGGCATATCAACACTTTGTTGCATGATCTATTTACATGCATATAAGTGGCTTACGTAACATAGCGTATAATCTATGGGGTTATCGGCTTAAGTTTCTGCTTGACAATATCACGCCCATAAAAGGAAGTGCTCTCTAATATGTGATCCTGATTGGGGCATTAGCTCAGCTGGGAGAGCGCATGACTGGCAGTCATGAGGTCAGCGGTTCGATCCCGCTATGCTCCACCAAATATACCCCTTCACCATGCAATGCTGGTGAAGGGGATAATCTTTTAAGCATGAATATTTAACGAGGTACAACCCATGAAAGCTGCCACTCAGGAGCTTATAACCACAATAGCTGAACAGGCTAAGATAGCCCGCTCGGCAATACTAACGATGACCACCATCTCGGCTTCCGGACATCCCGGCGGCTCTATGAGCACTATAGATATATTACTTAGCATATACCACAGCATTCACCACAATCCCGCCAATCCACAGCAGGCAGATAGGGATAGAGTTGTGGTTAGCAATGGTCACATTTCCCCCGCAGTTTACAGCACCCTGGGTATAATGGGATACTTTGATCTGGACAAGGCTATTGCTCAGTTCCGCCTGGCCGGTTCAATTTTTGAAGGTCATATAGAGCGGGAAGTTCCCGGTGTGGAATGGAGCACCGGCAATCTGGGTCAGGGCTTGTCCGCGGCAACGGGTATGGCACTTGCCTCTCGCATAAACAAAACTCCCTATAATGTTTACGTTATTATGGGCGATGGTGAGCAGCAAAAAGGACAGCTTGGCGAAGCAAGACGTTTTGCAGCCAAGTATAAACTGAGTAACATCACCGCGATTGTTGATTATAACCAGCTTCAGATTAGCGGTTCAATACACGACGTAATGCCCCAAAACATCCGCAAAAACTGGGAGTCTGACGGTTGGAAAGTGATAGAAACCAATGGTCATGACATACCTCATATTCTTTCCTCGCTAGCCGATGCACACAATTCCGAACAGCCAACCATGATTTTGGCACACACCATTATGGGCAAAGGCGTGGACTTTATGGAAAACAAAGCTAAGTTCCACGGCTCCACGCTGGATGATGCACAATTAGACGAAGCCTTGAAGCAGCTTGGCGTTGCTAACGAGATAAAGAAATACCGCAAGCTGCGCGCGGAGTTTAAACCCCAAACACAGGTACACCATCACTTTAGCCTTGAGCCCGATTTCACCTGTGGCAAGCCGGTGCTGTATGAAACAGACAACGATTGCCGCAGTGCCTGGGGATCAGCTATTGCCGATTTGGCAAGGATAAATGGAAACGCCAAGACGCCTTTGGTAGTTATCGATTGCGATTTGGCCGCCAGCGTAAAGACAGGTGAATTTGCCACCATCGCTCCCGAAAACTTTATCCAGAGCGGAATAATGGAGCAGCATGCAGCCGTTATGGGTGGTGCTTTATCCAGCTGTGGCATTCAGACTTTCTGGAGTGACTTTGGTGTGTTTGGCATTGCCGAAGTATATAACGCACAACGCCTTAATGACATTAATCATACCAACCTGAAAACCGTGGTAACCCACGTTGGCCTGGATGTGGGTGAAGACGGAAAGACCCATCAATGCATAGATTACATTTCACTGGCGCGTAACTTATATAACTTCCGGGTGCTGTGCCCCGCCGATGCGAATCAGACCGACCGCATGATAAGATGGCTGGCAAATAAGCCGGGTAACTATCTTATCACCATGGGACGCTCGAAGCTACCGGTCGTGAAGAATGTAGATAGAAGCCCCTATTACGCGATTGACTATAACTTTAGCTACGGCACGCCCGATGTTTTGCGAGTGGGTAATCATGGCAGTCTATGGGTTTGTGGCACGCCTGTATCCCGCGCCTTGAAAGCAGTGGACAGTCTGCGTGAGGAAGGCATCTTTATAGAGCTGGTATATGTTTCTGCTCCCCTGCATCTGGATGCAAAGCTGCTTACCGCCGCCGCTAAAACAGGGACTATCTTTAGCGTGGAAGACCACACCGTTAATGGCGGATTGGGCAGCATTATTGCCGATAATCTAGTTGCCAACAGGCTTAGCTGTAAGCTGGTAAAAATGGGTGTGAAGGAATATGGAATGTCCGGCGCGGTAGAAGACATCTACAAGTGGGCAGGCCTGGATACAGCTTCGATTATGAAGACCATAAAGGCTAACATATAAACTGAGTCAGGATAAAGCAAAAAAAAGCCATTGACAATTATTGGCAAGAGCATAAAGTGAATCTTCAGACATGTTTGGAGGTTCCCAATGAATAAATTGCTTATTACTCTTTTTATGTTAGCTGTGGCTATACTTGCCTTTGCTACTGAGCCTGAGCCAGTTTCCGCTACATCTGCCCCTGTGCAAATTGATATCACTATGCCCACATATCTTATTGTGATGAATAACTATAAGCTGCAGCAAACCAATTATGTTCAATACTCCAATGCAGAGAACAAGAACTACAGCTATGAACCTGACGCAGCGAAACATTGGAGTGCTAAGTCCCTAAGTGATTATTATGTTTCCCGAATTCAAGGTTCCGATAATCAACCCTCTATTTTTAGAACCCTAAACTCGGTAGGTTTCAAATACCCTCCCTATATAGGCGTAGAAGCCTATATTAAGATGTTCCAATTAGACCCTGGCACAGCAGGCAGCGTTGCTTTAGACATGAATCAAATGGGCATCGGAGCAGGTTTACCAGACATCAATAATGTGCGTGCCTATGTTTATGCAGTAAGCAACGACTTTACAGGAATGAGCAGCAGCTCTAATGAAAAGCGTAAGTACAGCGGAGTAATAGCCCAGATAGCCCGGCGTTTCTATGGTAATTCACAATTTACAGAGATAGGCGCGGAATATGAAAGCTACAGCTATCCTGATAACTATAATCCACCTGCCATAAGTTTTACTGATGACTATTTCGATGGGGATTGCTTCAATTGGGCACCCGATTCACGTCTGAATGCTTATTTGGTTAGCTCCAGCATAAAGAATAAGTATTTGGAGCCCCATTACCTAAGTGGCATTAGCCCGGCATCCAGTCCTCTTGCTTTAGTAGATGAAGCTGCCTACGCCTTTATCGCCAAAGTAACAATGCAAGAAGATCAAAGGAGAAATTATGTCCTTAAAGACACCAAACTGCAGCTTGGTTTGCCCATTAATTTCAGCCGTTTTGCCGGTATTGACCTGAGTTTTACCCATTGGAAGCAAGAGAGGGAAAGTGATGATATGTCACCTTACTATTCAGTCAATTACGAGCATAAGAACGAAACATTAAGGGGAGCATTCCGTCTTGCCCTGTTAGGTGCAGGCCCGATTAAGCTGGTGGGAGCCGCTGAATATCTACACTCAAAGACAGATGGGAGCCAGAAGGAAGAACGAATTAACTTCTCTGGAGACCTGGTAATGCATTTTTCCAGTCACCTTGCCTTTTCCGCGTATTTTAAACACCACAATGAATGGCTATTAAGCGAAGGAGCATTTGAAACCGAACCAATGGGCTATGTTATCGGTTCCACCCTTGCGGTAAGATTGTAGTTGACTAGTAATCAACGCTTTTTAATCTTGGTTCCATAAACAATAAATCAACAGTGGAGATGTAATCAAGATGAAAGTGTTAAAAACCTATCCTGAAAAATGCATCGCTTGCCATAGTTGCGAGAGTGCTTGTTCAAATCTTTATTTTAAGGAAGATAATGCGGCAAAGTCGTGCATAGTCATAACGGATAACACCCCACCCGAGATGAATGTATGCAACCAATGCCAAACTTGTGTGGCAGCTTGCCCAACCCTGGCATTAACGGTAAGCGCTCAAGGCGTGGTTATGCTAAACAAATCTCTCTGTATAGGTTGCCTGATGTGTGTTGCCGTATGCCCCACCAATTCGATGCGCACTGTTTTGGGCGCGAAGAATCCCTTTAAATGTATAGCTTGTGGTGTTTGCACAAAGTCTTGCCCCACAGATGCCATAAAAATTGTAAACGAATGAACTGGAGAATAACATGAACCGCAAGCTTTTAGCTGAATTCAAGTATGACCTCGCCCCGATAGTACGTGGCTACAATCGCCGCACCTTGTATGTGAATGTAGGTACCAAAGAGATAAAATCCAAACCCGTAAGCGATATGATGATCGACAAGTTTGTCGGCGGTAAAGGTTTTGACCTCTATCTGATGTGGCATGGCGTGAAAGACGACACCAAATGGAACAGCCCGGAGAACGAAATCTGCATATCATTTGGCCCCCTTTGCGGAAACACCAGCTATCCCGGCAGCGGAAAGTCTATTGTTACCACCATCTCCCCGCTTACTGGCATACCCGTGGATTGCAACGTGGGTGGACACTTCGGCCCCTATGCCAAGTTCTCCGGTTGGGATGCCATCGAACTACAGGGAAAAAGCGACGAGGAAGTAATAGTTTACATCGATGGTGACACGGGCATGGTGCAGATATTTACTGCTCCGGACACCGAGATCAACAGCCATATCTTTGCCGAAGAACTGATTAAAGAATTTGCTGACAGCCCAGATAAACACCAGTTTGTTTCCGTGGTCTCCACAGGCACCGCTGCCGATCATGTTAACATCACCTGCCTGAACTTCTCTTTCTGGGACAAACGCCGCAAGGTTGCCCGCCTGAAACAGGCAGGACGCGGTGGCACAGGCACAGTATTCCGCGATAAAGGCATTAAAGCCATGGTTGTGAAGTATTCTGGACTAAAAGTAGACACAAACAATCCCGTAGATTTACCCACCCTGCAACAAACAGGCCTGAAGCTACATAAAGAGATCGAAGCCGGAGACGCCACTCAGTGCCGCATGCACGAGGTTGGCACCGCTCACCTGATGGAAGTGATGAACGATTACGATCTGCTTCCCATCCGCAACTTCAAATATGGTCAGATGCCCGAGGCAATAGGCTTGCACTCCAGAGAATTCACCGCCCTCTTTACCCAGGGCATGGCGGATGGCTGCTGGTATGGCTGCTCACTTTCCTGCTGCAAAGCTGTGGACAACTTTAAACCCCGCACAGGCCCCTATAAAGGCATGCCAGTATGTGTGGACGGTCCTGAATATGAAACGGCAGCAGGCTGCGGTAGCAACATTGGTATCTTTGACCCCAAAGACGTGGTGGAGATAAACTTCTATTGCGATACCTACGGCGTGGACACCATCTCCTTCGGCACCAGTACTGCATTCGTTATGGAATGCTATGAAAATGGCATTTTGAACAAAGAACGCACCGGCGGACTGGAACTAACCTGGGGTAATGCCGATGCTGCGCTCGAGCTATTGCACCAAATGGCAAGTGGAAAAGGATTTGGTGTAACCGTCGGCAAAGGCGTTAGAGCCATGAAAGCGCTCTTTGCCACAGAATATGGTGCCGACCCGAACTTCTTGCAAGATATCGGCATGGAAGCCAAAGGACTGGAGTATTCCCAATATATGAGCAAAGAATCACTCGCCCAGCAAGGCGGATACACCCTTGCGCTTAAAGGCCCGCAACATGACGAAGCCTGGCTGATCTTTATGGACATGGTAAACAACCACATTCCTACATTCAAAGATAAGGCCGAAGCACTGCACTACTTCCCCATGTTTCGCACCTGGTTTGGGCTTCAGGGTTTGTGCAAGCTGCCTTGGAACGATATAGAACCAGCCAACAACGCCGAAACCGATGAACCGGCAAAGGTGCCCGAGCACGTTCAGAACTATGTGGATATCTACAAAGCGATAACTGGCAAACCTATGGACAAAGTAATGCTCATCCGCCAGTCTGAGCGGGTTTACAACTTCCAAAAGGTGTTTTGTATGCGCATGGGTAAGGGTCGTCGCATAGACGATGTCCCGCCATATCGCGCGGTTGGCCCCGTTACCGAAGAAGAATATCTCTCCCGCGTGGAACGTTACGACGGTCATCTTAAGGACAAGATTGGCGTTGATCCCAGCGGGAAAAGCACCGCCGAAAAGATGAAAATACTGCGTGAGTACCGCGAAGACCAATATCAACAGCTTATCGATGCCGTGTATAGCCGTAAAGGCTGGACTCCAGAAGGCGTTCCAACAGTGGAGCACCTGAAGGAAATTGGCATGGATCTGCCCGAAGTGTTAGAAGTGGTTAATCGCTATTTGAAGTAATAAGACAAAGTCCCAAAAGCCATGCGTGGTTTTGGGATGATGAATAATGTAAAAGGAACGCTCACACAATGGGTGTTCCTTTTTGTTATGTGCTATATCTACTTAATGCCATCCGGGCAAAACTGTTGCATGATCCCTGATTGAATTGCGGATGAATTACTAATGAAATACGCATCTCATCCGTAATTCATGCGTAATTAATAAGTAATGCCTTCAAGGAAGCAGCAGAGAATAGGCCGAAATCAGCTTTCCAATGCTGCGAAAAGGGCTTTTATATCTCTAATCTTTGTTACTTTCGGATTGGCCTTCATCTTTCCATTTGCCGAAACGTATATGCGTTCATAGCCGAGCTTGATGGACTCGCGAACTCTATTCTCAAGCTGTGAAACAGGGCGAACTTCACCATTTAAGCCCACTTCGCCAATGAATACAGAGCTCTTTGGCAGGGGTCTATCTTTCAGGCTGGAGATAAGGGCAGCCAATACAGCAAGGTCGAGGCTGGGATCGCTGCTGCGAATGCCACCCGCGAGATTAACAAAAACATCGCTGCTCCGCAGGAATAGGGCGAGATTCTTTTCCATTATCGCCAGCAGCATGGCCAGTTTCTTTTGCTCCAGCCCTACTACCACCCGCTGCGGTGTGCCATAGTTTGAGCCTGTAGCAAGGGACTGAACCTCTACTATGAAGCTACGGCTACCTTCCATAATGCAACCCAGCGAGGTGCCAATCTGGCTATGTTCGTGGCTGAGGAATACGCTATTGGGATTGCTAACCTGCATCAAGCCCTGGGAGGTCATCTCGAATAGACCTATCTCGTTGGTGGAGCCAAAGCGGTTTTTTACTGCCCGGAGAATCTTAAATTGGTTACGCAGTTCTCCTTCAAAGTATAGAACTGTATCTACCATGTGTTCCAGAATCTTTGGCCCGGCAACGAAGCCTTCTTTGGTAACGTGGCCAACGATAAATAGCGGAATGCCGTAGGTTTTGGCGCAACGAAGCAATCGATTAGCACTTTCACGTATCTGGGTGATGCTTCCGGGAAGCGAATCCAGAGCAGTAATACTGATACTCTGGATGGAATCCACAATCACCAAATCGGGTTTGCCTTCCTCTATCGCGTCAATAATCTGACTGGTGTCGTTAGTGCAAAGCAGGTAAATGTGTTCACTACTTACGCCTAATCGTTTGCTTCTCAAGCGAATCTGTTCCTGGCTTTCTTCCCCGGAGCAATAGAGGGTTTTCTTTGCCTGTTCTCCCATCCATTGAGAAAGTTGCAGCATCAGGGTAGATTTTCCTATGCCTGGCTCTCCCCCAATCAAGCTAACCATGCCCGAAACAATGCCCCCACCCATAACCAGATCAAATTCTTTGATATGAGTGCTGATCCGTTCCACTTCATCGTACTTAAGATCAACGATGCGCTCCGGTTTTATAGTCTGGCCAGTTTCTACTGATTTCCCGGCTTTACCTGTAATTTTCGTGGATTCTTTTAGAGTACTCCAGCTTCCGCAGGCGGGGCATTTGCCGCTCCATTTGGATGTTTCATAACCGCAATCGGTGCAAAAGAATATGGTTGCCATAGCTACTCCCATGTTGCATTAATTCCACAATAGAAAACCTCAAAATTGTGGCAAGCATTTTGTTGCAAAGTAGCACTGAATGTGCTTTAGTAAACATTTACTTTCACACTAAAACCAAACATTGCATTTTGTGAATTTATTCTAAGCTCCAAAAAAGTTTTTGCCACTCATGATATTTGCGCTATAATATGGTAAGAGGCGATAAACAATGAATCCTAGTATAGTAGTTTTTAGTACTCCGACCTGTGCCTGGTGCAGGAAGGTGAAAGATTATTTGAAGCAAAAAGGCTTGAAATTTAAAGAGATAGATGTGTCTAAGGACGCTGTAGCACTTAGGGATATGATCCGGAAGACGGGTCAACAGGGCGTGCCACAGCTTTGGGTGAATAACATTCCGGTAGTAGGCTTCGATCGTGAAAAAATCGATCGTCTAGTAAACTTATACCAAAAAAGATAGAGAATAGGAGAACAACATGGCCGATTATTCAGTGAAATTTCATGACCTCATTACCCGCCTTCAAGTGGTATTGAGCGAGATTGACTACGCGCAAAAAGCTTGCCTGCAAGCAGGAAGAATGGAGTGTATGCTGCTAAACTATTTGCACAAGACCAATGCCCCAGCCAATATGAACGAGCTGGCCAAAGTGCTGAATGTTTCGCACAGCCGCGTAACCAGAATTATGGACAACTTGGTTGCCAAGCACCTCGTTACACGTCAACCTTCCGAAGAAGACCGCCGTTGCTGGTTCGCTCTCATCACCGAGAAAGGCAACAAGATCGCCAAGAATAGCTTGCAAACAGTTGTAGATCAGCAAACACGCATTCTGAAGAAACTTCCTGAAAAGGACATAGACCCCCTCTTTAAGCATCTCAAAGCATACGTAGAAAAGTACGAAGAG
Organism: uncultured bacterium; assembly: GCA_938009275.1. Classification (GTDB taxonomy): domain Bacteria; phylum Cloacimonadota; class Cloacimonadia; order Cloacimonadales; family Cloacimonadaceae; genus Cloacimonas. Next base: position 12,494 of record CALLHY010000071.1, on the reverse strand, counting down.
ATATTGAAAGAAACCTACGTGGAGATATAATGCCAACTAAAGTCACAACCAAATGGGCAGGTGACATGGTCTTTGATGCCGAAGTAAACGGGCATCATATCCTGATGGATGCAGATGAACAGTGGGGAGGCCAAGATAAAGGTGCCCGTCCCAAACCCCTTCTTCTTGCGGCTCTATCCGGCTGCTCCGGCTTAGACGTTGTTTCGGTGCTTGGGAAAATGCAAGTAAAAGACTATGCATTTGAAATAGTCAGCGAAGCTGAATCCACCTCAGAGCACCCAGTTACCTATCATACAATAATAGTCAAATTCATGTTTAGCGGCAACAACTTGCCTCAGGACAAGATAATTAAAGCTGTTACTCTTTCTACGGACAAGTACTGCGGAGTGAACGCCATGCTGAAGAAAGCCGCTAATATAATAGTAAAGATATACATAAACGATGTAGAGGTGTTATAATGAAGTGGATACTAATACTTGTATTGGTTACCAGTGTGGCAATACTTGGCTGTACACCTGCAGAAAAGAGCACACCTGAACCAGTTAATGAAAGTGCACCCGCCCCAAGTTTTGATGAAGCTATGGGCACGAGTGTGGACACAAGTGTATGGTTAACCGACTACAATAAAGCACTTGAGCAGGCAAAAAGCATGAAAAGGCCAGTACTGGTAAACTTCACTGGCTCAGACTGGTGTGGATGGTGTATCAAGCTTAGCAATGAAGTATTTACAAAGGATGAGTTCATTGCCTATGCAAAGAGTGATCTACTATTGCTTAAGCTGGACTTTCCCCGCAGTATTCCTCAAACACCTGAGGTTAAAGCAGCCAATGATAAGCTTGCCAAGCAATATGGCATTACCGGTTTCCCTAGCATCGTGCTAATAAGCCCTGAAGGTAAAGAAATTGCCAGAACAGGTTATCAACCAGGCGGTGCAGCGGCCTATGTGAAACATTTACAGGGACTGCTTGCAACCAATAAGTAAACGTTCTGGACGCAATAAGCAACAGCCTGCCTATCTTGGTAGGCTGTTTTTTATGTGTTAGGTTTACAAATTGCATGGTTGCTTAAGCAAATTTACTAAATGGTGATGAACATGAAGAATATGCCTGTTCTACTTTGTTGCTTGTGCAGCGTTATCCTTGGCTTAAACGCTCAAGAGGTTCCGATAGCCCCAGCCATTCCAGATACTCTACAGCATTTAAGCTACACTATAGTTGACGATTGGGCCTGGATGAAGAATAGAGACAACCCACTTCTTGCCGAGCATCTGCAAACGGAAGAGGAATATTGCCAAGCCAGGTTGAAGCAATCCCGAAAGCTTTCGCAAAAAATTATGAAGGAATTTGTAGCTCAGATTCAGACCGTAAGCACCAGTTCGGCTTATGAAGATAACGGATACTTGTACTACAGTCGTAGTTATAAGAATAAAGCTTATCCGGTTCATTACCGCAAGCCTGCATCAAAAAAAGCCCGCGAGCAGGTTTTGATAGACGAAAACAAGCTTGCCAAGGGTAAAGAATACTTTGCCTTGGGCATTTTTAGCATAAGTCCCGATGCTACAAAACTTGCCTTTAGTGTGGACTACCATGGCGATGAGATTTACGAGCTATATATAAAGGACTTAGGCACAAACAGGACAATAAACACAGGTATAACCAGCATCTCAGATTTTATCTGGCAGGAAGACAATCGTAATGCCATCGTAACCATGCAAAATGACAGACTTCAGGTGGATAGCTGCTACAGACTGGACACCATCACTCGAAGTAAGGCATTACTTTACCGTGAATCTGATCCGGCTTTTGACTTGGGAATATATCACAGTTCAAATGATGCTTACATAATCCTTCTTGCCTCAAGCAAAAATACCTGTGAAAGCAGCTACCTGAAAAGCTCAGACCTTGCAGGGAACTTCGACTTGATACTAAAACGGAAACCCGGGCATCAGTATTATCCCGACATACTGGATAACAAGCTTTATCTGCACACCAACTATTGGGATGCAGACTTCTCGTTTGCTTATACGGATATGGAAGCAGCCGATATCAGTAACTGGCGGCAGCTTTTGCCTCCACAAAGCGGCTCTCCCCTGGGCTCGGTGCTACTTTTTGACAACTATCTTGTTGTAAATCGACGAGTAAACGGTTTTGAACGGATTCAGATTTATAGCCTTTGTGACAGCAAATTGATACATGAGATTATCCCAGATAGCCCCTCTGATCTATCTTTTTGGTACAATCCCAAAACCAATGCTTCATCTTTCACCTATGCATTGGAAAACGAGCTAACTCCATATAGCATTTATAGCTTTAGCTTTTCCGAATTAAGTTCAACCATGATCTACCAAAGCCAAACATGCAAGCAGTATGCTGATTACGTATCAAAAACAGTGTACGTACAAAGCACGGATGGCATAAACATCCCCTTAAGCCTTATTCACCGTAAAGACTTAGACACATCCAGGCCACAAGCATTGTGGTTGTCTGCTTATGGAGCATATGGAGATACCAACGATCCATATTTCTCCACTCTGCATTTCCCAATTCTGGATAGAAACGTGATAATTGCTGTGGCACATGTGCGCGGAGGGGGTGAGTATGGGCAAAACTGGTATGACTCAGGACGCTTGCTAAACAAGCAAAATAGCTTTACAGACTTCATCTCTTGCTTACAATTCATTGTGGATAAAGGCATCAGCATCCCAGAGAAGATTGTGATAGAAGGCGGAAGCGCTGGCGGTTTGCTGGTAGGAGCTGTTAGTAATATGCGTCCAGACCTGATGAGGTTGGTAATAGCCGATGTTCCATTTGTGGATGTGACCTCTACCATGTTGGACGACAGTTTGCCTCTTACTCTGCAGGAGTATGAAGAATGGGGTAATCCTAACGACCCGATGGTGTTCGCGTATATGAAGCAGTATTGCCCCTATGACAATGTTCGACCGGCGCGTTATCCTGCAATGCTTATCAGTGCTGCCTGGTTCGATACCCGCGTGGGCTATTGGGAAGCTTTGAAATGGGCACAAAAGCTTAGAACAAATAACCTGGGGCAAAATCCCATAGTGTTTAGAATGCTTTATCACGAAGGGCACACAGGTAGCAATGATCGATATAAGAGCTTAAAAAGCTATGCCGATACCTACGCTTATGCGCTGTCGATGATTAGATAGGGCTTCCTTGCTTCCCAAAGCTGAACCGAAGTGAGGTTCATCGGGGGTTCATCGGGCTTTTCCCCGATCAGACCCCAATGAACCCCGGTGCGGAACTACTTCGGCAAGCAAGCGTGCATATACCATTGAAGAGCTTTTGGCTTCATTCCGCCTAATCTAACTACTTAGATATCTGCTATCTAAGGGCGGATCGGACTTCATATTGGTGATTGGAATGAGGATTTGAACTCCAAACTATAGCTATCCCGAAAATAATCCCCACTTCTGTCCCAAAAATCCAGATTGGTCTCCCACACCATTATGAGTGCATAAATCTGCTGGGAAAGGCGAAACTGCTTGACAGGGATAAAGGTTTGGAAAAACCATGCCGGAATAATGAATAAACCGGAATAGAATGTAAGATATAGGAGCAAATAATGAAATACTTTCGTAAACTTGTGGGTGAGAAGTGCTACCTTTCTCCCATTTCCATGGATGATGTAGAGAAATACACCGAGTGGGTAAACGACATGGAGATAGGCCAGTTCATGCTGTTCACCTCCTCTGTGGTGGGAATAGAAAAAGAAAGGGCAATGCTTCAAAAGCTGATGGATAATGATGTTGTGTTCGCCATTATTGAAAAGGATACCAACAAGGTGATCGGTAATTGCGGATTACACAATATCACAGATGTTCACCGCCATGCTACTTTTGGCATCTTTATTGGCGAAAAGACATTCTGGAACCAGGGAATTGGCACCGAAGCAACATCTTTACTCCTGGATTTTGCCTTCAACATTCTAAACTTGCATAGTGTGAATATGGACGTCTATTCTTATAATCGCCGAGCAATTCGCAGCTACGAAAAGGTTGGCTTTAAGTATGCAGGCAAACGCCGTGATTACATCTTTATGGCAGGCGAGTACCACGATGTGCTGATCTATGACATACTTGCCAGCGAGTTCAAGAGCCCATACGTTAAAGATATGTATGCCAAGAGCATAAGCGACGAAGCCGGTCGCAGCAAGATTACTATAGTATAGATGTTTCGCAAGATAAAGGGACAAGACCACACCATAGACCTGCTGCGTAAGGCAATAGAGAACCAGCGGGTTGCGCAAGCATATTTGTTTCACGGATCAGATGGAGTAGGCAAATTTATGACTGCGCTTTACTTTGGCATGGCCCTAAACTGCTATGCCCTTCCAGAGTTGCGTCCCTGCGGAGTATGTGCCTCATGCCATAAGTTTCTATCGCTTGAGCATCCTGATTTTGTTTATGTGTTCCCCACACCAAACCTGAATCTTAGCAGTGAGGGTGAGATAAAAAAAGAGGAGACTCTAAAGCAGTATCAGGCATATCTGGATAACAAACGAAACAGCCCCTGGACGGATTTCTTTTTTAAAGAAAACACGGAAATCCGGCGCGAGAACATCGCATTGCTGATTAAGCGTTTAGAGCTGTCGATCCATGAAGCAAGGTATAGGGTGGTGATTATCGAAAATGCAGACCAGATGAATACTCAAACCTCCAATGCCTTCCTGAAAACCTTGGAGGAGCCACCTGCTAATACCGTAATGATTCTCACTACTGAAAGGTTGCAGATGATAATGCCAACTATCTTATCGCGCACCCAGCCAATATATTTCAAACCATTATCTCGCACCATTATTGAGAATATATTAGCCGACCAGTTTGACACTTCCCTATCTGTAGCCAGACCCGCAGCTAGAATAAGTGCTGGAAATCTGAAGATGGCCATCAGGATTGCCTCTGATGCTCAGTCTATCTCCAGGGATTGGGCTTTTGAGATCATGGAGCTAGCCGCAAAACGGGATGATATGGGCTTTTATAACATCCTGGAGAAATATCGGGAGCATCAGGTGAAAGACAGGGTTATGGACCTCTTAAAGTATCTAAGGATTGTTGCCGGTGATGTTGCCCTGCTAGCAGTAGGTAATGATGCCGACATTACGAATATAGACAAAAAAGAGATACTGGAAGAGATTAGCAGCCAAAGACCAAGTGCATGGGAAAGCATTCATGAGTATCTGCTTCTCTTGGAGGATTTCAGTCGTAAGATAGACGGAAACGTGAACCTGAATCTGATCATGATTAATCTATACTTTAAAACCAGGCAATTCCTACAAGCAAAGTTATGAGCCAAAAGAAACTGGCAAAGAACATCAGCATCATGTCTTTGGCGATCTTTCTAAGCCGTATTCTTGGGCTAGTTAGAGATCAGGTGATGGCATATTTCTTTGGTACCGGTATCTTAAATGACGCATTTAATGTAGGATATAACATTCCCAATTTGCTAAGAAGACTGTTTGGTGAGGGAGCTTTATCAACAGCGTTTGTGCCAATATACAACGAGATAGGAATTAAGAAAGGAAAAGAGGGGCAGATAGATTTTGCCTTAAACCTGCTAAGCATCCTAACGCTGTTCCTGGCAGTGCTGACATTGATAGGCATCGCCTTAGCTCCATTGATTGTGCGATTACTATACCCTGGGCTAAATCCGGCAACGATGTTAATTGCCACTCGTTTGACCCGCATTATATTCCCATACCTGTTCTTTATTGGCATGTCTTCCACCTTTATCGCAGTTTTAAATTCTCATGATTACTTCTTTATGACAGGGCTTTCTTCAGCTCTGCTCAATATCGGTATGGTGTCTACCATTGTTATTCCTTATAAAGTTTTTGGGGTGGTTGGAGAACCGCTTATTATCTGGGCAGGCTGGGGCGTTTTAGTTGGTGGAGCACTGCAAACAGCCATCAATCTACCATATTTAAGGAAAGTGGGCTATAGATGGAGGCTATATCTAAGCTTTACTTCGGAAGCAATCACTCAGCTATGGCGCAGGTTTATTCCATCCATGATTGGTATAGGTATTAGAGAGATAAACCTGATTGCCGACAGTCTGATGGCTTCATTTCTACCCATCGGCTCAATAACCGCATTGGGATTTGGAAATAGGTTGATGCAATTACCCTTAGGTATCTTTGCCATATCCGCTGGCACAGCCGTGTTGCCAATGTATTCACGCCACGTTGCCAACAGGGAGTTTGGCGAACTATCCCAGTCTATGCGCTTTACTGCACTTTCGCTGGCATATATAATGCTCCCCATTACCACCCTGATTATCGCTCTTGGGAACGACTTTGTGAGCATATTGTTCCAAAGTGGAGCCTTTGATGCCAAAGCCTCACTTATGACCAATCAAGCCCTGGTGTTTTATTCTCTTGGTCTCATCTTTTATAGCCTCAATCAAACTGTAACCCCGCTTTTCTATGCAAACAAAGACACTCGCACCCCAATGAACATCGCCGCCGCAATGGTTGCCTTGAATATCGCGATGAACTTTGTGTTGATGCAGTTTATCCAGCACAGAGGCCTTGCACTGTCCACTTCAGTTACTGCTATGGTGAATTACATTGTTTTGGTTACCATGATTAAGCGCAAACTGCCCGAAATAAACTTTAGAGGCCTTCTGCCAAACCTGTTAAAAACCGTTATGATATGCGCGGCCATATTTGTTGGGATAGTATATGCTAAGCAGCTTGTCCCAGTTGAAGGACGCTTGGCACTATTGATCCGAGCCGGAATATTATCTGCAATGAGCTTTCTGCTGTTCTACTTACTTGGTCTCATTCTACATCTGGATTACCTTGCTGCTGCAGGAAGGAGTATATGCACTCGCCTACGCCGGAAATAGAGGTAAAACAAAGCTTTCTGCCGGAGCAACCCGGTGTTTATCTGTGGAAAAATAAACAGGGTGACATCATCTATGTGGGAAAAGCCCTAAACCTGAAAAACCGTATAAAAAGTTATCTTAATCCCAGCCCCAAGGATGCTAAAACCGAGCAATTGGTTAAGAACATTGCCGATCTGGACTACATTATTACCAATAGTGAAGCAGATGCTTTTTTGTTGGAAGCTACGCTAATCAAGCAACACAAGCCCAAGTACAACATCCTCCTGAAGGATGACAAGCGATATCCATTTGTAAAGGTAACTACTAATGAGCCCTTCCCCCGCATCTTTGTAAGCAGGGATTATGTAAAAGACGGCTCCAAATACTTCGGCCCCTATACTGACGTACGCTCTTTACGCAGGACACTGCGCTCATTCGAGTGGATATTCCCAATCAGGAACTGTAGTCGCAACATACCAAAAATCAAGTATAAGCAGCCCTGCATAAACTATCAGCTTGGCAAGTGCCCGGCACCATGCGTGGGGTTCATCAGCCAAAGTGATTATGCGTTAATCGTAAACCGCTTGCTGCGCTGTTTTGGTGGTAAGTACCAGGAGATATTAGACGAATTCCGGGCAGAGATGCAGCTTGCCGCCTCTCTGTTAAGATTCGAGGATGCTGCCAGGATTAGAGACAGAATACTTGCTGTTGAGCGCATCCAAAAACGACAATCTGTATTCTATAACGACACTCGCAAGCGGGATATAGTAGGCTTTTATCAAGAAGATAAGCTGGCCATCTGTCTAATCTTAAAGATGCAGGAAGGAACTATTATAAACCAGGAAAACTATCCCCTTACCAATGTGGATTATGATAGCCGTGAAAGCATCTTACGCTCGTTCCTGCAGCTATATTACTCCGATAAAGAAGACCTCCCCGAAGAGATACTGCTACCCTTTGAACCCGATGACTTTGCGCATATAAATCAATGGCTTCATAACAAGCTTATCCTTCCCCAGCGTGGCGAAAAGACTAAGCTGATAAGCATGGCAAAACGCAATGCCTTCCACCTGGTAGAAGAAAGCAAGCTGGCTCATCTGCGTAAGGCAAACCGCACCATATTCCCCATCCAAGAGCTAAAAGACACTCTGGGCTTGCTGCGTTTACCGCGCAAGATGGTGTGTATGGACATCTCCACTATTCAAGGTACAGACACAGTATCCTCTGCCGTGTACTTCGAAAATGGCAAGGCTAAGAAAAAGTATTATCGTCACTTCATTATCCGAAGTATTGATACGCAAAACGACTTCGCTGCCATGCAGGAAACGCTAACCCGCTTCCTGTTGGAAGTGGACAAAGAACCAGATATGAAGCCAGACTTAATTATCATCGATGGTGGAAAAGGACAGCTATCTTCCAGTGTGGAAGCCTTAGCACAGTCTGCGCACTTCGATATCCAGATTATCTCGCTGGCAAAACGAGCAGAAGAGGTGTTTACCCCCATGTCCAATGTTTCAATAATCCTGCCAAGATCATCCTCGGCTCTCAGGCTATTGGTTACGGTGCGTGACGAAGCCCACCGTTTTGCCATAAACTTTCATCGAAAACGACGCTCGAAGCGTACACTTGAAAGCGAATTGGAAGCCATTCCCGGTATCGGCGAACAAAGCAAGTTTCTGCTCCTTAAAGAGCTTGGTAGCGTGGAAGCCATTAAACAAGCCACTATTGAAGAGCTGTGCAACATAAAAGGCATAGGTCAGAAAACTGCCGAGCATATCCATAACTATTTTAACAACGGAGAGTGAAAGAACATGAAATACCGAACTATGCCCCGATCACAAGATATGATTTCCGCACTCGGCTTTGGCTGTATGAGGTTTCCAACTACCAAAGACGGGCTCATTGACGAAGAACCGAGCTTAGCTATGTTGCATCATGCCTATGATAATGGTGTGAACTACTTTGATACTGCCTGGCCATATCATAATGGCAATAGTGAACCCTTCCTTGGCCGTTTCTTGCAGCAGATAGACCGTAGCAAGGTATTTGTTGCCACCAAGCAGCCATGTTGGCTTATTAAGACGCGTGAAGACATGGATTCTTACCTGGATCAGCAGCTTGACCGCTTACAGAGCTCATACATCGACTATTATCTCTTACATGCGCTAAACAGGAACTCATGGAAAAACCTCGAGTCCCTGGGCGTTTTAAGCTGGCTGGAAGAAGCTAAAAGCCAAGGCAAGATAAGGCACATTGGCTTTTCTTTCCACGATGCCTATCCTGTGTTCAAGAAAATAACCATGGCATACGACTGGGACTTCTGCCAGATTATGCTGAACTATCTTGATACCCATTATCAAGCTGGAATAAACGGCTACCGATTGGCTGTTTCGCGAAACATGGGTGTAATATCAATGGAACCGCTAAGGGGCGGGAAACTGGTCAAGCCGGTACCGGAAGAAATAGCTAAGCTATGGCAAAAAAACCACCAGGATTACAGCTCGCAAGAGCTTGCCATGCGCTGGGTTTGGAACCTCTCGGGATGCACTACCTTACTTAGCGGTATGAGCAGCCTCGAACAGCTTAAAGAGAACATCGCCATGGCAGAAACATTCCATGCTGATGCCCTTGGGGATGAAGAGATTAATCTGTATAAAAAAGCACGCAGGATGTATATCAAGCGCATACCAATTCTTTGCTCCGAATGCCGTTACTGCCTTCCCTGTCCGGCTAAGGTAGCTATTCCATCCGTGTTCGGTGTTTACAATGAAGCACAGATGTTTGGTGACAAGGAAAGGCATTTAGCTGAGTATAAGATGTTTATTCCGGAGGAAAGCAGAGCAGATAAGTGCACCAAATGTGGGGCTTGCCTGCCCAAATGCCCTCACAAGATAGATATTCCCACCGAGATGGAAAAGATAAAATCCTTCTTTTCCTAATTCTCTTGTCTTTATAGCATTAGCTGCATAGAGATACATGATATTTGTAGCAGTTATGTTTCTTAGTGCTTGGCTATTGTTCCTTGAAGCTACCTTGCTCAAATCACTAATGAAATACGCATGAATTACTAATGGGATGCGTATTTCATCCGTATTGTTAGCGCAATTCCCTTTGATTATAAACAGAAAAGGCTCACCAGATTGGTGAGCCTTTAATTATGAAATGGTTATTATTATTTCAGGATCAACAGTTTGGCACTGCCCTTGTCTTTTCCCTGCTCCCAGCGAACAAGATAGATACCACCGGCAACATGGTTGCCCCTGGCATCTTTTCCGTCCCAAACCAATTCGCTTGCTTTGGCATCATTATTTGCATACTGCCGGATAAGCTGTCCCTTCACGTTATAAACGTTAAAGGTAACAGGAGCGGCTGACTTGCTGTTAAACTTGAATGCTGTGCTGCTGCTGAAGGGATTGGGGTATATCTCCAGAGTTGGGGCTATGACTGCCACTTCGTCTTCATTGCTAGTGTAACCGGCAAGTCTGTAGGTGCAGCCGGATACAGTGCTGAGTTGAGTAGTATTATATGTGAAGTTGCTTGGAGTAACCTGGGTAATTGACAGATTTGAGGTATTACCTATGGCCTTGAATTTCAATTTCAAAAGAGACCCTTCTCCACTTATATTGGCAGGCAGAGTGCAGGTAACTGTTACGTTTCCGGGGGTGTTTACCACGGCATTAGGAGTAGATCCTGCAGACAAGGTTCCATCCACTTCAACGCCTACGAACTCCAGCTTTGTGGGTATGTAAGTAAGGTTAAACGAATACTGGTCTACGTTCCATGAGGGAAGAATATATGTGGTGCGCATCTCTGTGGTACCAATTGCCTGGTATGTTAGATTCTGAACGTTGGTCATGGTGATTGCGCTCTGAGCCAGTGTAGCAACAGGAGCTTCCACACTCATGAATACAAACTCGGTATTGGTGATGTTGGTAGTATTGTATTTCATGTCTCCGATATCAAACAGGTAATCACCGGCATCAAGCGGAGTGAAATTGAACTGGATTAGAGAACCAGGGCCTAATAATGATTGTGTTCCATTCCAGACAACAGAAATGAATCCTGGTTCAATTTCGGTAACAGTAAATGTCCCATTTGCCCCAATGGAGTTGGTGGTGCTAAAGCTGTTGTAAACAACATTAGAGTGATCATAGGTTATTACAAATTCGAAATGATTAACATTCCATGAGCCAAGTATCGGTGAGGTTCTTACATCAACGTTGAAATAAGTTCCGACCGTTGCAACTGGGGGTATGGCCATCTTGATCTTAGCATTGTTCATGTTATAGTTGGCAGGCAGGGTATTGATAACCACAGCTTGATTGCTGTTAAAGTTGCCATTACCGGAGTTGATAGCCCCAACGAGGAAATTACCGTTGTATGAGCCACCCCATCCGAAGTTCATGTGAAAATAATCCTGGCTGTCATAACCATCACACACCCAAGCATGCCCACCTTCTGGATCAGACCCGGAATAGTAAACAGGGCTTCCATCATCAAGCTGGTACTTTATCAATTGTATCCAATTCGGTTCAGTAAAGCTAGTTCTGGGACGGTAGGCAGCAGACGGATAGCTGAAGTAATTCATCATTGCTCCAGGTACATCGATGCTATAAGCACCCGAACCGTCTCCCGCATACTGCATGCTAACTGATACACCGGTGTGTTTCAGCAATGTTGCTATGGGGATATTGGAGCCGCTTATGGTATTAGGCATTTGATCCCATAGGTAAGTGGTTGTTCCGAAGTTTGCACTTTGATAACCGTAGGGAGCAGCATAATAGGAATAAGAACCTGTGCCCATTGTAGGGTGTTCCCAATACTTCATTACTTGCCCCATTGCGGTAGCGACACATCCTGCATAAGCTCGTCCACCTGGACCATTTGCATCGAGTGGGCACAGTTCGTTGTATGGCCAAGCCTGATCCCAGAGCGTGGATAATAAGGGAGATATTGCACGGGTGTTGCGGGTGTCGTAAGGAAAGCTTCCAGAGAGTAATTCGCTCCACTTATCTTGATTATCAGTAATGATCAGCTTCCTATCCCTGATATCATTGATCTGCTGTTCGTATTCTGAAACCCACCACATGAATTCAGGAGAAACCGTGTTGGGAATACTACGTGTTTCGGCAGAATAGCCTAAGACAGGCACAGAGTTATCGTCTGCAGAAACAATGGTAAAATGGCCTTCATTGGTAAAAAGCATATACATTGCAGGCAAAGAACTATTAGCAATATTGTATTGTTCCTGAGCCTGAGACATCACACCATCTTTGATTGCAATTATCTTACTGAATTCAGGAGTATTTCTTAATGCTGCAGGGCCTTGTTGCAACCATACCTTGGCGACAACTGCCGCTTGATTCGGTTGAATAAAGGCACCTAGCAGAGGTAAACTTAAGATCATCATAGCTATTAAAAGCATGGCGATCTTACTAATCTTGTTGTGTCTTGTTTGACGCATCATTCCTCCACGACATATTCTTCTAATATTTCATAATACAAAAAACGTTCCATTATTCATGAAAAGCCTTGATAACATGGTCATACTTACAATTTAACTCACTAAACATAGTAATGCAATGTAAAATAAAAGAGCCGTTTGCGATGGCGGCGACCTACTCTTCCACACAGTTGCCCGTGCAG
>CALLHY010000070.1 GCA_938009275.1 uncultured bacterium | reverse complement strand
ACGTACGGTTCGGAGGGAGGGGAGCCCAGTAATGGATCGCTCCCCTACCCCTATCCTCTCGACCTCTCGACCCCTCGACCTCTTGACTCACACACACCAGCACCCCAGCACGTCCGCACCCCAGAACAATGTTCCTTGTGGGCGACACGATATTATGTTTAACAAAGAGTAAAAGAGATTGCGGTAGACCGTAAACGTTGGCGGTAAACGTTAAGCGTTAAACTTTAGACGCTATGCGTTAGGCGTTAGAAGTTTGGCGCTATGCGTTAGACGTAAGAAGTTAAACGTAAAGTGGTATGCGTTAGATGCTATGCGTTTATCCATAGATTTGTCGTTCCAGCTAGGGTCCCTCCCAGCGAAGGCTGGGACTGGAACCCAGTTCTTTTCAAAACTTGTAACTCCAAAACAGCATTACACCATCCACATCTTCACTTTGTCACTACGTTACTATACCACCTTGTTGTCGTTCCCGAGCAGTCGGGAATCCAGCAAATATAAAACGTCAGGATGACGTTTCCACCACCCCCCGTCATTCCAGCTTCCACCCTTTTGTCGTTCCCGAGTAGTCGGGAACCCAGTTCTTTTCAAAACACATAACTCCATATCAGCATTACACCATCCACATCTTCACTTTGTCACTACGTTACTATACCACCTTGTTGTCGTTCCCGAGCAGTCGGGAATCCAGCAAAACCAAAACGTCAGGATGACGTTTCTACCACCCCCCCCCCTCGTCATTCCAGCTTCCACCCTTTTGTCGTTCCCGAGAAGTCGGGAATCCAGTTCTTTTCAAATCCCAAAATACACCCGGCTATTCAAACAGCCACAGATTACACTACACCCAGCCGAAAAGCCGCATGCCTCCGGCTACTTATTCGCCATAATGCAACAAGATATATTACAGTATATTCCCATACACAAAGCACCTTTACTACGTCTGGATAGTATAAATAGATACAATTGCTTTTACGGGCACCTCATGCTGGATGCATTGTTGTGTGGTAAGTGTCAGACAAGCGAAAAGAACTGGGTTCCAGCCTACGCTGGAACGACAGGAAACACGGCTGAATGGCGTGATAAAACTGCTTCAACAATCTAACCCACAATGCAGAAAGACTAACATAAACACATATACCACTACTACATTATTGACACAACATAATAGGTGATAGACTCCACATCTCCATAATAGAGCACCTTAGGGCGCAATACAATAGCAAAGGGGTCGGAGTTGCCGTAGGCACACAGACCCTCGTAATATCAACCCCATTGATATGCCCCTTAGGGCGACACAAACGATGGAAAAGCCCTCAAACTTAATTACATACAATTACTAGGTTATCCTTAGGATATATAGTAGAACTCAAAGTATTGCGATAACAAAACACTATTTCACGGTATTAGGTATAGAACCTACTAGAGTTAGACACACTTCACCACAGATCACCGAGTACTGCGAGTTATGACTTTTAACAAGATAACCTATAAACATAAGGGATAGTAATTATCTAGCCCTTATGTGAGCTTCCTCCAGAATTATTTGTATTTGAGCGTTGTGGAGGAGGTGGGGTCGGATTTGGTTTTGAAGGTCCTTTGGGGGCATCTGCTAAGGAACGACCTTGATCCGGTGTTGATTGTGCTTTGTAAATCTCTTTTCTGGAAGGTGCAGGTGTTGGTGGTATAACCTTTACATTGTTTTTCTTGTCATTCATGATTCACTTCCTATTTCTTGGTTGTTATGGGTGTATTAGCAGTAGGCTTTTCTTCAGTATTGTTGTTACTTACTGAGGTGGTCGAAGATTCGGGTATGGTCTTTGTTGGCGCATTTGTATCAGTAAGTATTGATCTGGGTTCATTATGCGTAGACATTGCTTGTTCATCCAACAAGGACTTATGTTTTTCTTTGATGTTTGGAATAGATTTAGACTTATCTTCTTTTGTCATATATTTATCCTTTTGGCAGTTAATTATTACGGTATCTTTTACATGTTTACAAGAACTGATGCTACTGAAAACAAAAAATCCAAATAGTATTATACCAATTGAGATCAATATCAATTGGCTTAAGTTTATCCTGCCTATCCATTTATCATATATACCTTTCTTATATCTGAGATGGCATAATCTGTTCCACGCCTCAATATCGAGGGTTCCAATGTTTTTATCGTAGTTGTAATCTGCTATGTCTAAAGCAAACTGATTGCTAATACATGAGATGTAATGTCCGATTAATCCTAGAACAATAGAAGACCCAAGTGCAAACCACATTAAACCCATGATGTTCAAGTATTCAACAAATTCTATACCCTTACTTTGCAGTATATAGGTAAACGATACCACAACTGCACCCGTACTGACTGTTAACAATGCTTTATCATAAGTTTGATGTAGTTGGTTTCTTAATACTACAATCTGAGACCTATGCTCTGTGTATTCGGTATGATAAATAGTCTTTGTTTTATCATCTACAGGATTTTGATCTGGCATCGGTTCTGTATTATACCACGCTTTTTTCTTAAACATCCTACATCTCTATCTCGCTTTGATTTTCTGCATTCTTCTTTATCTCCGGTTTCCTAAAGGGGTCTATTGCCGTATTTGGCAGATACACCGGTATCGGATGGGTAAAAAGCTGTTCTGCGGTTACTATCTGAATGCGTGGCATGCTAAAAGCTTTACTCATCTTAGTAATCTGATATTCGAACTTACCTGCCTTCGCAGCTTCCTCGATCATTCCTTTGGTTGGCTCCACAAGGGTTATCAGTATCCCAAAATCTGCATCTTGGCTTTCCACTGTTCCCTTAAGGTCTCTCACCATTGCCGGATTAACTGACTTCCCGCCTTTCACGGAGATGATGCCCTTCCCAACCTTGTCTTTTTTGTTTACATCGATGAAGTTTATCACCCCATCCACGCCTTTATCGCCTGTTTTTACCGTAGGTGTGGCATTAAGCTGGCTAACCGCCCACATTTCAAACTGGAACGGTGCGCTTTCTGCCAGCTTGGCTGCGGAATGAAGGTCTTTCGGAGTGCCTTTCACCAAAAAGTCCTTACCCTCCATTATCTTATTCTTTTCAAAGCGTTTCTTGATTACATCAATGGATAGATAGGTGATGTCTATGCCAATCCATTTTCGGTTTAGCCTTTCTGCCACAGCCACAGCCGTCCCACAACCGCAGAAAGGATCTAGGATAACGTCATTTTCATTACTACTTGCTTTAATAATTCTCTCTAATAGTGCTTCGGGTTTCTGTGTGGGGTAGCCTAAGCGTTCATTCGCTTGAGAATTGATAGGAAATATATCATCCCAAAGACATTGTAGGGTGCGTCCTTTATTTTCGTCAAGATACCTTTTTAGTCTAATTCCCATTTTACTTGGATTATTAACGTTTGTAAAATGGAGTTTGTTCTCAGCATCAAGTCTTTCCATCGTTGTTATTGGAACTCTCCATAAAGAAGTTACACCTTTGTATTCATACTCATATCCACCACCAGACAGACCTTTTGCTGAGAGATCAGTGTCCATCCATTTGCGCCCATCTTGGTCAACACCTCTAAATCTCTTTAAATACTCGTCACCATGGTCAATATACTGGGGAAACCATCGGTAGATATCTGTCTTTGTATAAAAAAGAATAATATCTGTATTGGCTCCGTATCGTTTAGAGTCATTGTGTGCTGCAGATCTCTTCCATGTAATCTCATTTCGATAATTGCCTGGATCAAATACAGCATCCATCAGCAACTTCAAGTAGTGGCTGGCAGTAGGATCACAATGGAGATATATGCTCCCGGTAGGTTTCAATACACGTTTCATTTCCAGCAAGCGGGGTGCCATCATACACAGGTATGCCATAAGTGGACAGGCATCCAGATAGCTGCGCATTGCCTTCATCAAATCTATCAACTTCTGCGGGGGTGGGGTTTTAGTTATGGTTCCCATAATCAGCCCGGTATATTCTGCTTCGGCTTTTTCGCCCCAAAGCCAGGTATCTTCAAAGGTCTCTATCTGTGAGGTTGCGCCTTTTATCCGTCTTTTTCGGGACGGAAGATTATGTTATAGTTCCTTCCGCTTTGAAAGGGAGGATCGAGGTATATTAAATCAACGGACTCATCCTGTAAGTTGTTATACATAATGTCCAGATTATCGCCATAATACAAAGTGTTCACTTGCTAATGCTCCTTAGACCTGCCTTAAAACTCTATGGGTCAAATAAATTGACGCAGAGATATCCTGTCAATATATTTATCGCCACGATAACTAAGCTATGATCCACCTAAATATTGTTGGGGCTTCCTTGCGTGCAGTGTAGGAGAATCTCACGTAATACGCAAGAATCATGGATGCTGTTCGGATGCTTGCCCCGATGTTTTATAGGTGGATGAGGTGTGGATGTTGTAATGCTGATATGGAGTTATGTGCTTTGAAAAGAACTGGGTTCCAGCCTACTCGGGAACGACAAGGGGTGGTGGAAACGTCATCTTGACGTTTTGCTTTTGCTGGATTCCCGACTGCTCGGGAACGACAGGGGAAGGCCTTCAGTCGTTTAACGTTTAACCTCTAACTTCTAACATCTTACGTTTATCATTTAACGATTAACTTCTAAGGTCTAACTCTCTACTCTCTCTCTTAACTCCTTGGTTCTCATAAAGCTTACATGGCAGCCGCAGGAGAGCTAAACCGGACTTCATCGGGGGCTCATCGGGCTTTTGCCCGTTCAAACCCCGTTGAACCCCACTCCGGAACTGCTTCGGCAAGCAAGCAGGTGCTGGGGTGCTGGGGTGCGGACGTGCTGGGGTGTGTAAGTCGAGAGGTCGAGAGGTCGAGAGGTCGAGGGGTCGAGAAGGGGCGGATGCTCTGGAAAACATTGGTGTTAATTAGTGAGATTCGTGGATAATAAAGGGCTGGATTCCCGCCTCCGCGGGAACGACAGTGGGTGGTAGAAACGTCATCTTGACGTTTTGCTTTTGCTGGATTCCCGCCTCCGCGGGAACGACAAATCTATGGATAAACGCATAGCATCTAACGCATAGCATCTAACGCATACCACTTTACGTTTAACTTCTTACGTCTTACGCATAACGCCTAACGTTTACCGCCAAACGTTTACCGCCAAACGTTACCGTCTACCGCAATCTCTTATCCTCTTTGTTAAATACAAATCGTGTCGCCCCCAAAGGGCTTGGCATTGGTGGGTGCCTTGATCGTGAGGCTTACTCCTAAGGCTTTTATCCGTCGCTCAAGCAATGCTAAGAGCTTTAGTTCATAGCCAGCAACAGGGCTTCGGGAGTGGCGGGAAAGCTTAGATGTGCATCAGGTTTAGCCGCATTAACAGCATCCTGTAGGGCAAAGAACACTGCCAGGCCATAAATAAGCGGTGGTTCTCCGGTTGCCTTCGAGCCAAAAACGCTGGCTTCTTTGGATTGTGACGGCAGCAGCTCCACCTGGAAGTCCTCGGGCAAATCTCTTATCCCCGGTATCTTATAGGTAGATGGATTGGCACTGGTATATATCCCTTTGTCGTTATACTTCAGGTCTTCCATAGTGCACCAGCCGTAGCCCTGCACCGCAGCTCCTATAACCTGTCCATTGTCCACCCGCTCATTCAGGCTGCTGCCATTTTCATGAATAATGTGCAGTTTACGCAACTTGTGTTCTCCCAATCTGATATCCAGTTCCACCTCTGCCAGCGCAGCACCATAAACGTAATAATGAAAGGGGTGCCCCTTACCTATTTCTCTGTCGAACCACAAATCAGGGGTGCGGTAATAGCCGTAAGCTCCTAAAGGAACCCGCTCATTATAGGCAAACTTCACCAGTTCCCGGAAGCTGATGCCATACTCAGGTTTATTTATGGGCATTATCATTCCATCGGCAAAGACCAGCTCATCGGGGCAAACATCAATTTTGAACTTAGTTGCAATAAGCTTATTAGCAGGCTCACAAAGTTGATTACGCACTTTCTCGGCTGCTATTCGTGCGGCGTTGCCATTGATGTCGCTACCCGTTGAAGCCGCAGTGGGCGAGGCATTGCCCACTCTTTGAGTGTTGCTGCTCTCCACCTTTATCTGCGATACCGGCACTCCCAGTATACGGGACACCACTACTGCCACCTTGGTGCACAGCTCTTGCCCCATTTCCACACCTCCGGTGCTTACCGAGATAGAGCCATCGATGTATATCCAGATAAGAGCGGAGCCCTGGTTTAAGAGGGCAGTGGTGAATGATATACCGAACTTCACAGGCACTATGCCAATACCTCTCTTCAGATGGCTGTACTTGGCATTGAACTCTGCCACTTCTTCTTTAAGAGATAAGTAGTTAGCGTCTCTGGCAAGCTTATCAAAAATATCAGTAATCTGGCATTCCCTTATCTCTTGATCGTAAGGGGTTTTATTACCATTCTGATAGGAATTTAACTTCCTGATGGCAAGGGGGTCAAGCTTCAGTTTTTTGGCTATAAGCTGAATCACGCTTTCGATTACGAATATGCCCTGCGGAGCTCCAAAGCCCCTGAAAGCGGTATTGGGAGGCAGATTGGTGCGACAGGCTCTACCTCTAATACGGGCATTGGGAATATGATACGCATTTTCGGCATGGAACAAGGCACGCTCCAGAATGGCAACCGATAAATCGGCATAGGCACCGCCATTGGCAAGTAGCTGTATATCATAGGCAAGTATCTTGCCTTCATCACTGTATGCCACTTTCCACATGGACGTAAAAGGATGTCTTTTACCGGTGGCATGCATATCCTCATCACGGCTAAGCTTCACCTGTACGGGCTTACGACTAATGAATGCCCCCAGGGCTGCCATGCATGCCCAAATGGTGGCAGCACGTTCTTTTCCGCCAAATGCTCCGCCCAGGCGAGGTAAATCTACCACAATGTCATGCGCAGGAATGCCCAGTAGGTGCGAAACAACTTCCTGAACTTCCATAGTGCTTTGCGTTGCGCATTGCAATAGCAATCTGCTATCCTCAAAGGGAATCGCCCGGGTGCGTTGACCTTCCATATAAAAGTGCTCTTGTCCGGAGTTGCTGGTCTGTCCCTCCAGCACATTCGCCGCTCCGGCAAACACGGCATCCACGTCGCCGCATTCTATGCGTCTTTCCGGAACATACCATTCGCTTTTCGCATCCGCAATCAGTACATCCAGAATTGGCTCCAGTTCTTCATATTGCAGCTTTATCAGCTTGGCTGCCGTTTCGGCGATAAATTCGTCCTCTGCCAACACCATTGCCAGAGGCTGGTGATGATACATAATTATCTCTTCGGGAAATAGCGGCTCATCTTTTATCACATGGCCAATCTGGTTCTCTCCGGTGATGCTTTTTGCGGTAATAACGCTATGCACTCCGGGATAGTTTTCTGCCTCGCTTACATCCATGCTAATTATCTTGGCATGAGCAACGGGAGAAAAGAAAAACTTGGCATGCAGCATACCATAAACACAGACTTCATCGGCTATGAAGCGCGATCTGCCCGTTAGGTGTAAACTTCCGCTAATGTGCGCAGGCTGTTTCATGCTTGCCTCCCCTTAATATGCTCTATGTAGATAGCTATATGCTCAATAATCAGCTTTGTGCGATATTCAGCGCTTCCACGCACATCGCTTAGCGGGGCATAGTCTGCGGCAATAGCCTCGGCAATGGATACACTATCCAGCTCTGAAGCTGCTTTGCCGATAACTAACTCGCCGAACTTACCCGACAGCACAGTAGTGGCAGCCACGCCTCCCAGGGCAAGACGGGCACTACAAATCCTGTCGCCATCCCATGCAAGGTTTATGGCAGTTACCACCGATGAAATATCCACCGATTTGCGTTTGGCACTTTTGATGCTGTGAACGTAGTTGCCTCTTGGGATGATGGGCAATACCAGCTCTTTTACTATCTCATTTTGCTGTAATGCAGTTTTGCGGTAAGCGATAAAGAAGCTGCTAAGGGGGATAATCCTTTCACCCTGCCGGGAAGCAAGAACCAGCCTGGCATCAAGCGCTAACAGCAGCGGAAGGCTGTCACCAATGGGAGAAGCATTGGCAATATTGCCAACAATGGTGCCAAAATTGCGTATTTGGCGTGATGCAATCTTATTTATCAGCTCATGCAAGGCAGGATAATCTGATTTTACAATGCCCGATTCAAACAACTGGCTATAGCTTATCATTGCCCCAATATGCAGCCCGTCTCGTTGCAGGTAAAGCTTATTTAGAGCATCGATGCGGCATAGGTCTATCAATACAGGAAACTCCCTGCGACTAATGTTCATCTGAACCACAATGTCCGTGCCACCGGCAATGAACCTTGCTGCTGGCTCGCTATCGCAAACATCGAATAATGACGACATGTCTTCGGGCAGATAATACTTCTGCACCAAGCCCGGATTAGCATTATCAGCTTCGCCCATATAAGCAGCCTGCTTAAAGCTAAACAGCATCGGCTCCACTTCCCTGCACCACTGCGGGACAATAGTATCCGGGCTATAGTTTTCGGATATCTCCATTGCAGCATCCAAAATGGATTGATAGCCTGTACAACGGCAGAGATTGCCCTCTAAGGCAGAGAAAATGCTTTCTTTATCGGGATGGCTTTGCATGGCAAACATGGCAAACATGCTCATCACAAATCCCGGTGTGCAATACCCGCACTGAGTTCCATGATGCTTTAGCATTGCTTCCTGGATGGGGTGCAGCTCTTCAGGTGTGCCAATTGCCTCAATAGTAATCAGATGCCTGCCATGCAGCTTTGCGGCTGGATACAAACATGAGTTTATAGCTTCATATACAATGCTGCCTTCACGCGGATAGGCTATCACCACCGTGCATGCGCCACAATCGCCTTCGTTGCAGCTACATTTGGTGCCATACATATTTCGATGTTTATTAAGCCAATCCAGGGTGCTAAGCCCTGCCGGAATACTTGCGCTTTGCTCTTTTCCATTCAGATAAAAACTAATTTTGTTATACTGCGTATTTGCGTTCATAATGCCTTCTTTATTGCTACTTATCATCACGCGCTCTATCGCGTTCCATGTCTTTCTTTTGCAGGCTTTCGCGTTTGTCATACAGCTTCTTGCCCTTGGCTAAGGCCAGGCTTACCTTGCAAAAGCCTTGTTCGTTTATATATATCTCCAGGGGAATCAGGGTCATGCCCTGTTCTTCCACCTTGCTTTTTAGACGGTTTATCTCGTTCTTGTGTAATAGCAATCGGCGGGGACGCTCTGCCTGATGATTGAAGAACGAAGCCTTCTCCCAGGGGCTGATGTGCAGGTTCATTAGCCAGCACTCGCCTTTATCCACTTTGGCATAGCTGTCTTTAAAGTTCAGCTTGCCCGCACGGATGGATTTTATCTCGGTTCCCACCAAGGCTATACCCGCCTCAAACTTCTGGATCACAAAGTACTCGTGCAGTGCCTTTCGGTTTTTTATGGATAGCATTATTGTTCCTGTATCTGTGTTTTATAGCTTACTGCCGTTGCCAGCAAGTCCGCTTCGTTAACGTGGCACAGTTCGCCATTTAGCATGGATGTCGTGCCGTTTACAATCACGTCCCGAACGCTGCGGCTATTTGCTGCATACACCAAATGAGAATAGGGATTGTAGATGGGTTGGCTGCCCAATTCATCCAGCTTTATCACCACGATGTCTGCCAACTTACCACTTTCTATGCTGCCAATCTCATTAGCTTTACCAATAGCATTGGCAGCGTCAATGGTAACTCCAGCAAATGCCTGTTTTGCAGGTAGAAAGGTAGCGTCATTATTCAAAGTTTTATGCAGTTTAGCAGTTACTGACAGCTCTGCCAATAGGTCAAGATCGTTGTTGCTCGCCACGCCATCGGTGGCAAGGCAGTAGTTTATCCCATGCTGCTGATACCTGGCAATCGGGGCAAAGCCTGAGGTTAATTTCAGGTTACTCTCGGTGCAGATGGCAATGCTGCTGTTACCATGTTTTGCCAATAGCTGCATCTCGGTATCATCCACCCAGATACCATGCGCAAAGACAGCCGGAACATCCAGCAAGCCCAGTGATTCCAAATAGACAACTGGTCTATTGCCATGTTCGGCAATGCAGTTTTGCACTTCGGACTCTGTTTCGCTAAGGTGCAAATGGATAAGGAAGCCCTCTTTGGCAGCCACTTCGGCACACCGGCGAAGAGTGGCTTCACTGCAAGTATAAATGGCATGCGGGGCAAGGCTGAAATCCACCAATTGCTTATCCTGGTATCGCTGTTTCATCTCTCTCACCTTCGTGCCAATGCCCTGCAAATACTTTTCTCCCCTGTCAGACGGGTCTATCAAGGCTTCGCTAACTATCACCCTTAGCCCGGCCTTACTGCAAGCATCGGCAATTGCCGCCATGTGAAAATACATATCATTGCTGCATGTTATGCCATTACGAAGCATTTCTGCAGAACCGTGCAGGCAAGCATCATATACAAATGTCTCGTTTACCAGCTTGGCTTCCAAAGGCCAGATATGATTCTGCAACCAGTCTTGCAGGGGCAAATCATCTGCCAGGCCTCTAAAATAGGTCATGGGTAAATGAGAATGAGCATTTATCAGCCCGGGTATTACTAAGCAGTTAGAAGCATCAATCTCCGCTTTGGCGGTGTAACTAGAGGAACCAAGCGGAAAGATGGCTGCAATCATGTTGCCAATAATCCCGATTGCATGCTGCTCCAGCACCCGTCGCTGCTCATCCATGCAAATTATGCTGCCATTCTTCAGCACAAGATCGAAGGTCATCTCTGCACCCTCTGTGCTGCTTCATTGGGCTTAAAAATGCCCTTGTCGGTAATAATCCCCGTGATATATTTTGCCGGGGTGATGTCAAAAGAGGGATTTAGCGCAGGGCTGTTCGGGTTTGCCACCATGTTTCCCTCTACTAGTTTAATCTCATCTTCATCCCGGATTTCTATCGGGATGTCTGCTCCGCCCTTGCAGGCAAAATCAAAGGTGGTTAGCGGTGCGGCAATATAAAAAGGTATCTTGTGCTCATGCGCCAGAATTGCCTTCTCATAGGTGCCGATTTTATTGGCGATATCTCCGTTCAGGCAAACCCGATCGGCACCGGTAATCACCAAGTCTATCTCCTTTTTCCAGAAGTAGAATCCGGCGGCACTGTCGGTGATAACCGCGTGAGGAATGCCTTCCTGCTCCAGCTCCCAGGCGGTTAAACGAGCCCCCTGAAAGCGTGGGCGGGTTTCGTCCACATACACAAATATATCCTTATTCTTCTTGTGAGCCATTCTGATTACGGACAAGGCAGTACCCCAGTCCACAGTTGCCAATGCTCCGGCATTGCAGTGCGTTAATATCCTCGCACCATGAGGAACAATCTCCGCTCCTATTATGCCTATCTGCCTGCAATCTTCTTCACTCTTATGCGCAAACTCTCGCGCTGCCAATAGGGCTACCTGGCGAGCGTGATCAAAATCGGGGATAAACTTCAAAGCAGTATTGTAAACGTGGCAAACGCCATTATTCAAGTCTATGGCAGTGGGGCGTGTGCCCACCAGTTCGTCCCTTGCCGACCGCAGATAAGCGCGAAACTTGTCATCCGGTGCATTCATAGCTGCCAAAGCCATGCCATAAGCTCCCGCTGCGCCAATAGCCGGAGCTCCCCGAACCGTCATGTCTCGTATCGCTGCGGCAACTTCCATGTAATTGCAGTATTCGGCAATCTTGAAGTCGAAGGGCAACTTGTTTTGATCTATCATTTTCACTCTGCCATGCTCAAACCAAACAGAGCGGTAGTCATTACCATAAATCTGCATCTTATCTCCATTCTGTTATCTCTTCATATACCCGATGTTATTTCTCTGTGGATAGTATAATCCGTCAATATCTTTCTTTTGTCCCCAAACATCAGCGGCAATGTGAGCTAAGCAAGTTTGGTGGAGCTTCCTTGAAGGAATTGCGCAAGAAATACGCATGAACTACGCATCTCATCCGTAATTCATGCGTAATTCATTAGTAATTCGTTCAAGTATTCTGCATGCAAGCTTGAAAGATTTTTACCTAAATCGATAGCCGATTATTGGCAAAACTTTTACAAGCCTGAAAGTAATTTTCGCTATTTTAAGATTATTTTTCTTAGCCTAGCAGACTAAACAAGTTACTGATTTTTATGATTTTCAACTGCGCTGTGCGCAGTCGCATCTAATTGCTATACATCTAATTACGTTATTTGCTGCTCTTTGGTTCCTACAGGTATTTCTACCCCTGCTACTCTTGCATCCCTTTAGCAGCAAGAGCTAAAACTGCATTTTAGCAAAAAAAAAGATTGACAGGATTATTAGCCTCTCATTAGTATGAATTAAGCTTGACTTGCGTGCTTTTCGCACAGCGGGTTAGGCAATAAAATATGAGAGGATTCATATGAATCGCAAAGCATTGCTCCTGTTGTTCGTAGTGCTTACACTTGCTGTAAGCAGCGTTTTCGCCACAGAAAGCAGAATGGCTGCCTTGGGCAATCCCTTTGGTTTTATCCGGGATAACACTGACATTCATGCCTATCCCGGGGTTATTCATCAGTATGAGAACAATGTTCGTGCCGAGCTTCCATCTTCATCAGTCTCAAGCTGGAAACTAGGTGCCAACCTTCCTTTCTTAAGCAATAAGCTTGGTGTATATCTGAATACCGATACGAAGATTAACGTTGCCACCCACCTTCCCACGGCAAATAACTTCGTTCCCGGCGATCTGGATATCAGCAAGAAGATTCAATTCTACTATGGCTTCATGGATAAATTTGGTGTCGGTTTTGGCATGGCCATCGACAGCAAGAAAAAAGACCTCGCCGACAATCCTGATAAGTTTGCAGAACTCAGTGCCAGCTACTTCGAATTAAGCGGCGGCATGAGCGATGAAAAGATGGATATCGGTGTTGGCTTGGGATTCTGGGGTGCCGGAACAAAGAATGACATAGACCAAAACGAAACCTCCATGGGTGGCTTTGGCTTCAGTGCTCAGGGCCGTTATTTCCTTATGGATACCGATGAATTTGTTCTGGTTGCCGCTGCTAATCTTGGTCTGATGAGTGGCTCTGACGAACAGAAGTTCGCAAGCACCGACACACAAGACTATTCCATGATGAATTTCGATCTTGGCGTTGGCCTGGATTATCAATTCTCCGATATGCACAAACTTATTTTCGGATTCAAACCCCTTAACCTGATCTCAGAAGGTTGGGAAAGCACCGACCCAAGTGGGACTGACAAAGGTAGCGAATCATGGTTATACCTGCCTACCTATACCCTCGGTTTAGAATCACAGATCACTCCTTGGATGGTTGGCCGCGTTGGCGCAACCCAAAAGTATGCCTTCTATGGCTATAACAATGATCCCAATGGAAACGCTAATACTGAAACCGCAGAATATCAATCCGGTTTCAACATGGATATGGGACTTGGCTTTAAGTTTGGCAAGTTCTGCATAGACACAGTGCTTAGCCAATCCTTATTGCATGATGGCCCGAACTTTATCGGTGGCAAGTCCAACGGTCTTGCCGGAAATGTTTCGGTTGATTTCAACTACTAAAGCATTACACAAATAACGAAAAAGGCATCCTCAACGGGATGCCTTTTTTTGCTTAAAATCTTCTTTAACTCAGCCAGCTAAAACTGGAGCTCTTACTGCTTTTATAGCTTTGGCGTTTCTGGCTAAATTCATCATCCAGCATTTCTTTTGGGGAGTGTTCTATCACAATTAGACCGTCATCATTAAGCAGTTCTCTATCGTAGATTAGCCTCAAACTTGGGTTTACCAGGTTCTTGTTGTAAGGTGGGTCCATAAAGATAATGTCGTAGGTCTCGGTGCATGTTTTCAAATATGCTTCCACCCGCTTGCGCCAGATATGGCAGCAATCACCTACGCCAAGCAGATGTATATTATGTAATAGTGTGCCAATGGCAGGAGGAGCAAACTCCACAAAGTCTACCCACACAGCTCCGCGTGACAATGCCTCCAGGCCAAATGAACCTGTACCGGCAAAGAGATCCAGTACACGCTTGTTTTGATAATCCTGATGCACACTAAACAGCATCTCACGATTGAATGATGTGGTTGGACGAGTGCCTCTTCCCGGCACCAATGCTAAGTTGCGACCCTTATAGGCACCAGTGATAATACGCATTATGCAGATGCGCTTTTCTTGCGTGGTTTGCGAATGCCGGTAAACTTTATCTCAAGTTGCACAGGAACGGCGTCGAATCTGGGACAGGCAAGCAAACTTACGCTGTCGGGCTGCTTACATTTACGCGTGCATCTCTGGCAAATGGAATTCTGGTTGCTTGGGGCTTTGGGCATAGCTATCTATTGGCTTTCAGACTTTGCATATCCAGGAACAATGCCACCAAATCGCTGAGTTTAACTTCGCTAAGCTTCTGTGATCTATCGAACTTAGAAAGAATGGCAATCATTAAGTCCTGCACACTGTAGTCGTCAAAATCACCTGAATCAGTAATGAGATTAAGCTGAGCTTGCTGCTCTATCTCTTTCAGCATCTCAGCCAAGGTATCCATTTCGTCTTCGTCTGCCAGAACATCTTCTGGAACAGCATCGAACATCAGGTCTGTTCCCTGCATGCCTTCATTAAGCTTCTCCATGGTTTTTGCCATGTTATCAAAGCCCTGGTGATGAAGTATCTTTAGATAGGCAAGCTCTTCGGGAGAAAATAGCTTCTCAATACGCGGGTCATAGCGATTGTTTGGGTCGCTAAGAATACGAATGTGCAGGGCTTCAATCCTTTCCCTAACAGCCGGAGAAGCGTCATTCTGGCTGATAAGCTCGTAGGCTGCCAAGGCATCATAAAACTGATTTTGTTCTTCAAATAGCTTGGCTAAGGTTAAGGTTGGTTGCCAGCTCGGCCCGTTAGTTTTCATGGTTTCTCCCGTAGTTTATCTATGCAAGAGGACAGTTTGGCTCAGGCTCTGTTTGTGTCAATCTCTTTATTTATCTAAAACGCCATTATACCGCAGAAACATTGTCTGCAATTTGTTGGCTGCTACTAATCACCAACTGAGAGCCTATGCCTGTTTTTCTCCAATGTCTTAGCACCAATCCCAGGTACTTTGGTGAAGTCTTCAACACTGCCGAATTCACCATTCTCACTGCGCCAATCAACAATAGCCTTGGCCTTCACTTCGCCAATTCCGATTAAGCTACACAGCTCACTTACGGAAGCTGTGTTAATATTAACCACATTGCTAAGCTCTGCTTTGCTCTTGTTCTTTGTCTGCGTCCTGGCAGTCTTTTCCTTTTTGGTAGATGTTACAGACTTAATGTCCGTGTTGCTGCTATCTCCAAACACCAAGAGCTCAGGCAGCAGCCTGGCATAGGTTTTAGCTCCGATACCTTTGATGTTCAGTAGCTCATTTACAGATGTAAACTGCTTATTAGTTCTATAGGCGATTATGTCCTTAGCCCTTTTCTCGCCGATGCCACTTAGGGTTACCAACTCCGTTAAACTTGCCGTGCGAATGTCCAGATTTAGCTTCGCATCTACCTGAACGGCCTGTTTCAAGCTATCTACATTAGCTTTATTCTGTTTTCGGGGAGTCCAGCCAGATAATTCCAACGCATTGCCCAGCAGCATAATAGCCGCAAGGAATAGCAATATCTTCTGCTCGGATGGAGTTAGGTAATTACGCAAAGGGTTGCTAAGCTTCAAATCTAACCTCCTGTTACGATAAAAACAGCTTCAGAGCTGGCTATCACCTCGCCATTATTCCCAACAATCTTTGCCTCAGTGCTAATGGTTCGGCTTTTTGCCAGAGTAATCCACCCAAGCACTGTAACCTTAGCACCGGTGCTAAGAGTTTTACGAAACTTGGTGGAAAGATGGGCGGTTACCGCCTTCTTGCCCGTGAGTAATATTGCCTTTGCCATTGCCTCATCCAGAAGTGTGCTGATTATCCCACCATGAATGATACCCGGATAACCTTCAAACTCAGCGCTTGCGCAAAACTCAGCCTGGGCAATGCCTTCTTCATAGCGGAATTGCAGTTTCAAACCGATGGGATTGTCTTTTCCGCAGGCAAAGCATGATTCGTAGCGGACTTCTGCCAATGCTATTCCTTTGCCAGGGCTTCCACCCAGTAGCTTAGCTTGGTTTCCAGGTCTTCACTATAGCCAGCCTGGGCAAAGGCAAGCTTACCTTGCTTGTCTATTACGCAAATATAAGGAATACCAGAAAATCCATACTCTTTTGAAATACTATCCTCAGCAAATAGCAAGGTCATGGCAAACTTATTTTCCGCAAAGTATGTTTTGGCTTCTTCATCAGCATCTTCCCATACGTTTATAGAGAATACTTTAACCCCGGCTGGCATTTCGTTCTTTATCCATTTGTCCAAAGCCGGCATTGCCATTCTACATGGATTGCACCAGGTTGCCCAAAAGTCCAAAACCACAATCTGCCCTTGGTAGGCTGACAGCTTAACCATATTTCCCAGTGCATCGGGTAGTTCCCATAGCGGAGCAGGCTTATCCATTCTCCCTTCCAAAGCCGCAAGCTTTCTTTTGGGCTCATCCGCAGTCCACCTGTTTTTGGCATCTGTTAATAAAGCCTGCCACTGGGGGTTATCATATAGAACCGCGTAGCGGGTATCCCGATTAAGGTCATGTTTTGATATCAGACCGGCATTCAGGTTACTGCTTAATATCTCTAACAACTTATCATATTGCTGGTCGGCAATCAGCAGGTTCTCGTAATAGCGGCTAAAAGGTGGCTCTGTCTTATACTGGGGATTGTCGGAGAAAAACTTGACTATTGCGGAGCTGTTGCCAAGTTTCTCCTGCAATTCCAGCCATTGGCTGTTATATATTGCACTGCTTTCCTCAAGGGTATATTGACCCTTGCTAACGGCATCGGCAAGCATCTTTGGCATGAGAACTTCAAAAAGTGAGCTTCTTTTGTTATTCACAATGTAGTCCATCACTATACCCCAGTTAGAATAGAGCGCAGATGTGTCATTCACCTTATTCAAATGCTGCTCTGCCAGATCAACATTGCCTGCCAGGCGATATCTATGAAACTGGCATAGATTTAGATAGGCATCATCAGGATAGTGCTTTATTCCTGCATCAATAAGCTTAAAGGCCTTTTGCTTGTTGGGTATCTCGCCTGAGCTATCCTTCTCTTCATTTATCAGCATCTCCGCAAGATTAACGGATAGAAGACGATAGCCCCAGTAAAACTTCGGGTGCTTGCTGCAAATGTCTATGGCTCCCGCATATTGCAGCTTTGAGTCTTGCTCAAATCGCAGCTTCAGATAGGCGTATGTAGCCGATTTGGGCTCTTTTGCTGCTGCGTCAGTAAAATACCTGGTGCAAGCCTGAGGGTCTAAACTCTGCCACACATTTTGCAGTTCACGCAGGTCTTCCACGCTACTGAATTGCGGAAGATACTTGTTTACTATCTGAAGAGCTGCTGCTTCGTCGGCTGCCGTTGCCAGCTCCGATTTGAACTTGCTTAAATCTGTTTGTGCACTAACTGACAATACAATTAGTATCAGTACGAATAATGCAAAATAATGTTTTATCAACTTTCCTCCAACTGATGTACAGCACTTTGCTAGCCTCCATGCGTTACAAATCGAATAGAGATGAACTCGGCAATTCTGTCAATTCTTTTTTTGGTGCTGGCGATATGTGGCTGAGTCTGGAGTCGATCAGGCCTTCAGTACCACAAACTTACTTCTATGCTTTTTCACCCAATGGACTTCATCGACCATAAAGGTGACATTAACCCCATTGGGGAAAGTCTTCTTTTAAGCTTCCCTGCTGCTTCCTTGCTGCTATCCTGTGTCGAATACAGGATAGCAGCAAGGAAGCAGCAGGGAAGCGGCAAGATGCAAGAATCTATAGTGTAGTATGCTTATCGGCTATCAGGGAAGCCAGATTGCTCAATTCCTGAAGGGTTTGCGCTTTAGCCTCTCCTTTGCAGATTACTGCTCCCAATACCTCCGGTTTCAGATTGGGCATCAGCCCCAAAATGCCGTCCACAAGCTTGTTTGCCCAGCCATATGAGCCTATTACGGCTGCGTAACGCGCTTTGGGCTTTATGGCATTCGCCAGTAGAGTGGCATAGGCAACCACAGGATGCGGCCCAACATGAACGGTTGGGCTGGCAATCACGATGGTGGCAGCATCCACCAAAGCCATCGCCAGTTTGCCAATATCTGTAACTGCAAGGTCGAACAGCTCAACCTTTACACCTTTGCGAATAAGCTCTTTGAACAAGTGATCCACCATTTTCTTTGTGCTGCCATGCATCGAGATATATGGGATTACCACTTTGTTGTCAACCCGGTCAGACACCCAGTCCTCATAGGCAGCAATGATGTCTTGCGGATGATTCCAGATAGGTCCATGGCTGGGAGCTACAAGCTCTATCTCAAGCTCGCGAACCTTTTTCAGGTTACTTTTAATCTGATTCTTAAAGGGCATCATTATCTCTGAGTAATAGCGCTTGGCTGCTTCCATAACTGCCGGATCGCCATTGTCGAATAGTTCGCTGCTGGCAGAGTGAGAGCCAAGAAAATCGCAGCTAAAGAGAATGTTTTCCTCTTTTAGATAGGCAACCATCGTTTCAGGCCAATGCACCCAGGGAGTGTGAATGAAGCGCAGCGATTTATCACCCAGACTTATAACCTCCCCATCCTCCACAGCACGTAGCTTTTGCGGATCGAGCATGAGATGCTCACTAAGCAAGTCCACTGCTTTGGGTGAACAGAGGATTTCGGCATTGGGAAAACGCTTTTGCAAAATACCTATACTGCCCGAATGATCCTGCTCAGAATGGAGGGTAATTATGTAATCCAAACGGTCAAGTGTGTCCAGATTAGCCAGAAACTCATTGGCAAACTCAGGGTCTACAGTATCAATAATTGCCGTCTTATGAGACCCAATAATCAAGTATGAATTGTAGCTCGTGCCATCGGGTAACGGAATCAGTGAATCGAACAATCTTCGCCCCCAATCCTGAACGCCAACAGCATAAACACCTTGTTTAATCTCTCTTGCGAACATGTTATCTCCTTTTAATATCATTTTTATAGATAAGATAGTCTGAAATACCCCTATGCCCATCAAGATAGTAGGATATTAGGCAGAGCGCGGTGGTGCATGTACCTGAATATTTATGCAAAAGATGAAAGCATGAATGTTTATGTCTGAGTTCAATTTCTGATTGATTGGCAAGTAAGAGACACTCTATAGGCTAAGCTTGGGGCTAACAACTTAGCCATACTTATCATTTCTTGGTGTAAATTCATCTTTTGCTTGACAAGAAAGTCGATTCGCTTATCTTAAGTCTTGGATGTGAGTTGGGTTCACAACAGATAGTAACAGTGTCGAAGTAAGAAATGCGATGTTTGTTTAGCTCCAAGGAGTTATTAGGGGATAAGCATCGGATTAGTTGAGTGCCGCAGTTGGCATTTAAGGGCGAATGCTCTTATTGCCGATTGGATGTGTCAGTTAACCAATTAACGATTATCCCATAATGACAAAGGAGTTATTATGAACAGAACCCTTTTGCTAATTGCTGTGTTGTGCCTTGTCACAGCCGGACTTTTCGCCAACACTCAAGTTGTTTCTCCCCGCTCGTCAGATTATGACTCATGGAAGCAAAACCAAGTAGTAACACCTCAAATTTCGCAAACACCTACAACGCCTTCACAAGCGTTTACCACAGTTCGCAATGGTTCGAAAGATGGCAGCCTGATGTTCCCATTAGACGGGTCATACACGCTTGCCTTGGGTGCAAATGATGATGGCTATACCGATGCCATTGATCTTCCTTTCACTTTCATGCTGTATGGCGTGCCTTATACCCAGTTTTACATCAATAACAACGGTAACGTAACTTTCGACATGGGCTATTCATCTTATACTCCCTGGGGCTTCCCAATTGAAGGGGCCCCCATGTTAGCCCCCTTCTTTGCCGATGTGGACACCCGTGGCATAGGTAGTGGATATGTATGGTACAAAATCGAAAGCAACCGCGTGATAGTAACTTGGGATGCAGTTGGATATTTCGGTGCACAAGTTGACAGGCTCAATACCTTCCAGGTAATCTTCTCTGACGGCACAGATGCCAGTATCGGTTTGGGCAACAACGTTGCCTTCAGCTATGGTGAAATGTCCTGGACAACTGGTGATGCCTCTGGTGGATCAGGCGGATTGGGCGGAACCCCTGCAACGGTTGGCGTAAATGCCGGAGATGGTGTCTTGTTTGCCCAAACAGGCAGATTTGACCATGAAGGTTATGATTACGATGGTGCTTATGATAACAACGATGGTATCGACTGGTTAGATTGGGTTATTTTCTATTATGACGCAGCAGATGCCGAAGCAACCCTTACCATTACTCCTCAGGCGATTGAAGTTGTTGTGGAAGGCCCCGGATTACCGGAAGGGCTGGTAGAAACCGATCCAACTATATCAACTTACTTTGCCACATATCCTCTTGCTGGCAGTCAGAACGTTTATGTTCCAGTTGGTGCCGGTGAATGGTGGGGATGGATTTACCACACCGGAGCATGGCATGAAGCTGATGTATTTCCTGTAACCGGACCCGGTACCATAGTATTCACCAATGTTCCCTTCACCGGTGGCAAAGAAGATATCCCAATCATCGTTCAAGGTGAAGAAGAAGTATTGCCTGTTGAATTGTCCTCTTTCTCCGCAACCATGAGTGCTGAGAACTATGTTAACATCCTTTGGACAACTCAAACTGAAACCAACCTAACCGGCTTCTACATCTATCGTGGAACAGAAGATGACCTTGCCTATGCAGAGCAGATATCCTTGCTAATTGAACCCACAAACTCATCCACCCAACACCAATACATTCATACCGATAACACATTGGTGGAAGAAGGCGTTTATTACTACTGGTTACAAGTAGCAGAAATGGACGGCAGCAACCGGATGTTTGGCCCCACAGCAGTGAACTACAGCTTTGGCGGTGGCGAGCATCATGCACCTGATATTCAGCCTGTCGCAGGCATCAGCTCAATATACCCCAATCCCACCTCCTCCCATTCCCTAATTCGCTATGAAGTTATTAAGGGAACTGATGTTACATTCAACATCTTCAATGCTCGTGGCCAATTGGTTAATAGCTTCGATATGGGCTACAAACCCGGCGGAACCTGGAGTTTGAATTGGAATGGTAATGATGCAGCAGGCAAAGCCTGTCCCAACGGCTTATACTTTGTTCGCATGACAGCAGGTGGACAGAATTATATGCGAAAAGCAGTTCTGCTTAAGTAACAGGAAACTAACCGAACATTTCATAAATCATAAGACCCGGTTCGCCGGGTCTTTTTTACTTGACCTGAAAAAGTGATATTAACAAGCTGCGCCAGCACTATATATTACGCAAGGGAGCATGGTATATGCCCATCAGTTTTAACTTAAACGAATGCCGGGTACGCCTGGCCACAGACTCAGATACACAAGATTTATTTGCTATTGCCAGAAGCATTTGGGGCGGGAACGACTATTTACCCAAGGTTCTGCCCCGATGGCTGAACGAACCCTACTTCTTCGTTTGTGAACACAGGGGGAGGGTTATTGGCTGTATAAAGCTGAGCCTGTTCCCAGACCATGTGTTGTGGTTCGAGGGATTACGGGTGCTGGGGAGATACCAGGGAAAAGGAATTGGCACTTTGCTAAACAAAGAAATGTTTATGTTTGCCCATGAACTTAAGCTAAAAGACCCGAACCTCTCCTTTGAATTCTGCACCTATTACAAGAATGTGGAAAGCCTGCATCTTACCCAAAAACTCGGTTTTAGAAAGGTTGGCGGCTTTTACGCCCTGGATAAGAACGGCATAAAGGCTCAGAAAGCACCAACAATAATCAGTGATTATGACCTCAGTTCTTTCACTATGTATCCCGATTACATACCCTGCGGCTGGCAAACTCTGCACAACTGCTCTGAATCACTTCAATTCTTGCAGGACAGGGCACAAGTGTTTGAGACACCCCAGGCCAGATACCTTATTGGCGGATTGCATGAAAAGTATATACTGCCGCTAACGTCAGTCCCCTCAAACTTGCAGTCGGAGCTACCTTACTTTCAATACTTCTATTCTCCACGAAAGCGATATGGCATTATTATTCCCGTGAGTTTCAAAAAGCATCTAAAGCTATTCCACAAGGCAGGATTCAGATTTTGGGACAACGAGGCTAAGCCTGTGGAGAATATGCTAATCCTACGCAAGGATTAATAGTATCTGAACCAAATGTACAGCGTAGAAATAATCATGGAGTTCAGGGTGAAAAGAGCTCCAATCTTGGTAAAGTCTTTGAAGCTGATGCTAAACCCGTTGCGATTGGCAATTCCCACTGCTACTATGTTTGCCGAGGCACCAATCAGGGTTCCATTACCACCGAGGCAGGTTCCCAGAGCAAGCGACCACCATAATGGGTGCATTTTGGAAGGATCGCCGATATAAATCCCCAGCTTCTCTATCATTGGGATCATAGCCGCTACAAAGGGAACGTTGTCGATAATAGCCGAGAATATGCCGGAAAGCCAGAGAATAACCATTGATGTGGTTTTGGGCTCTCCCCCGGTAATCTTTATAACGCTGCCGGCAATAACGTCTATAAAGCCGGTTGCAACCAGTGACTCTACAATCATAAACAAGCCGATAAAGAAAAAGATGGTAATCCAGTCTATGTCTTGAGTAAGCACTTTCTCCACTTTCTTGCGGCTGCCCACA
Source organism: uncultured bacterium (assembly GCA_938009275.1). Lineage (GTDB taxonomy): Bacteria > Cloacimonadota > Cloacimonadia > Cloacimonadales > Cloacimonadaceae > Cloacimonas. The sequence goes on along the minus strand of CALLHY010000070.1, from coordinate 16,139 downwards.
GCTAGAAGAATTAAACCCGCAGCCATAGATATAGTTGCCGTTTCCAGGCCAAGAATGGTTTGCAGGCTAAAGGCGGTTAGCATGGCTACCAGGATGAAAAGGGCGAAGTATAACAATTTCTTGTTTTTAATCAGGTTTCTATCGTTGTAATCCATCAATCTTGCACGATTTACGTTACTCACCTGCATGCCTTTCCGGTAAAGTAGATAGATTAGCCCCAAGCTGCTTCCCACAATAACCAAAACGGGTGGAGTGAGATTAACTATAAAATCCAGAAAGCTGTAATCAGTGGCACTACCAATCAAGATGTTAGGCGGGTCACCGATCATCGTGGCAGCACCGCCAAAGTTTGAAGCCAGCACCATAGTTATAACAAATGGCACAGGGCTGATCTTTAGCTCTCCCGCTATCAACAGCACAATTGGCACCAAGATCATGATAGTGGTTACGCTTCCCAGAAATGCTGAAACAATCGCGGTTGCCACAAACATCAACAGCATTATGTTTAGCGGCTTTCCTTTTGCCAATTTTGCTGTTTTGATGGCAATAAACATAAACAGACCCGTTTCCCTCAATACCGATATAACCAGCATCATCCCGATCAGGAAGAAGATTACATTCCAGTCTATAGCAGCAAAAGCGGTATGTTGATTCACAATTCCAAGCACAATTATTAAAAAGCCGCCGATCATGGCCGCCAGCATCTTGTTTATCCATTCTGTTATTATAAACAGGTAGGTAGCAGCAAATACTGCCAGGGCAAGTAACATTAAAAACATGGCTATGCCCTTACAATCTGGGTGAATATGTCCATGGCAGTTACCACGCCAACCAGTTTGCCTTTTTCTACTACAGAAAGATGTCTCTTTTTGTGTTGTATCATCTCAAATACTGCTTCAATAACTGAGGCATCGGGTGTAATTGTATCTATATCTTTTTCCATAATCTCGCTCACCTTCACTTCATCTTGCCGTTCAAACAGCGATTCCAAAGGCTCAAAGGAAGACAGGAAGTTCAGGTTATCCAGCATCATTATATAGTCCGGCACTCCCACTTTTAAAAAGTTCAGCAGGTTAACTTCTCCCAAAAACTTGCCTTGCGAATCCGTTACCGGAACTATCGAAATGCCCTTATCGCTCATCAATGCTCCCAGATCTTTTAGCAGCTTGTCGGGTGTTATGGATATCGGGTTGGTGATCATGATATCGGCTATTGTTAAGTCCTTCTTAACTTCAATGTTAAGGGACTTTAAGTGGTGAATTACGGCATGGCCATCCACTGCTGACATCAACAATGCCAATTGTTCAGGGCTCTTTGATATCTTTAGTAGTGCTGCCACAATGTTCAAGTATATCTTAGAGCTGCTTTTATCCGTGATAATCAGAACCACCCAGCTTACTTTTACTCCGTCAAAATCAATCGGATTTTGCAAGAAAGCCATGGCAACTACAGTATCCTGATATCCTTCCATCCTGATATGCGGTATGGCAATGCCTGTGGGATACGCTGTGGAAGCTTCTTCGTCGCGTTTACGGATAAGCTCTATTAGCTTATCGCCACAGATGGGTAACTGGTGATGCCTGCATATTCGCTCCACAAGGGTTTGATACACTTGCTCTTTCGATAGTATTTTGTGCTCTATCAGGACGTCTCGGGCATCCAGAAAACTTGCCATTTGCATAAGCCACCTCTCTTACAAAAAGACCTTTATACTGTCTTGCGTAAAGATGGATGTATTGTTACCATCCACGCTCTAATACTGGTATCCCAACTATATGTTTGGCGATTATCAGTCAACCTTATTTTGTTGCCCTGCTTTCTAATCTCTTTAACAATCAACTGGTTAAGCAACTCATTTACTAAGTCAATCAGCCCACATTATGCTGCTTACTTCACGAATAACGGTATCATCGCGGAGTGATTGCAGATTTACACTTGATAATTCATTAATGCTCCTCTGTTCTTCTCCATCTGCTCCACTCCATCTGCTCCATCTGCTCCCCTTCGTTACCCTTTAGTTACCCATTAGTTACCCTTTAGTTACCCCTTTAGTTACCCCTTACTCCCCTTAAGCTTACTAAGACCTAGAACGAAGAGATCATGGGAGCAGCATGGGTACAACTGCCGAAATACTGCCGTGGCACGGCAGTTCCTCGGCAGTTGCTCGGTAGCTAAACATCGGTAATCTACGATCTAACTTTAAGAAAGACATAGGAAAGACTGGGTGACTCTCCAAAGGGTGACTCTCCAAAGTTAGCTTCAAAGTTAGCTTCAAAGGATTGGGAATGGATTGGCAATGATCTGACAAATATCACCTGGATTATACCTGTTTTTATCTGATATTCTGTTTTGAAAATCCGGGAGATGCAAATGGAGGTGAGAGATTGCTTGACAGCTTCAATGCTTTTTGAGATAAGGAATTGTTATGAAAAAAGTCCGTCTTTTCTCTTGCGAACTGAAGCGATATCGAGAGCCTTCCGCGTCTCTGTGCGCGGTGTGCCCCCGTATCTTTAAGTGCAAGAGCTTTAAGGCATGGCACAGAAGTAACGCGCAAGAATACCTGCAATTCATCTTAGATATATGCAAAAGATTCCCAGATAAATACGAAATGGAGGTTCACTTCATGGCAGAAAAGCAATCATTCGTCCAAATAGTGGACATGGCCACCGGAAAGATAGAGAAGGTGGTAAACCTAAACGAGATTGAAGCTATGAGTACCGAGGAAAAGCTTGCCCTTTCCCGCAACAAAAACTTGTTTGTAGTAACCCACCGCCTGGAGCCTATCGTAAAAGTAGAGCTAAAAAAGTCGGTGATAAGTGCGCCAATGGTATTCTCTGACCAGGCTAACGAGGTATCGGAGCCCATAGAGGAGATAACAGCTTTACCACTGGATAAGCCGAAGCCTAAAACTAAACGAAATCCCAAAGCCTGATCTAAGCGCAAGACCCGGCTAAAATTTCGTTTTACAGAATAATGCCGTTCAAAATAATGGCACCAAATGCTATAGTTGGCGGGGTGTTCGCGTGCTTGAATGTACCTGCCAAAGGGAGATTGTATGTTTATTCTTGACGAAAAACATCTGGACGAGGCGAAACAAATAGCCAAAGCCCACCGTAAGAAAAAAAGCTGCGATAATTGCTATGATCGCGGTTGGATTGGCGTGTCTGAACAGAACTTGCTGGTGCTATGCACACGTTGCGTAGATATGGACAAGGCCGTTGACGCATGGAAAGAGTATGTTTCACAGCACGAAGAGCTAAAAGAGCATTTCAGCGAGCTGTTTGAAGAAAAGCCTGTGGATACTGCAGAGAATCAGACCAAATCCCATGCCCACGAACACCAGAAGCTAAGTCCCAACGCTAAACAGACCTTTACACCAGGGAATAGACGCACAGGCCACCAGAAGAAGATCGGATAACTTAGCAGCTTGGAGCCTTGCAATTATTGGTAATAATGGTGTATCCCTTAGGGGCTGTTTGCGCATAATTGGCAGATTTGATACTAATAATGAGATGAGAATGTATGTATAAAAATATAGATTTGAAAGAGAACCCACGTGCTTTGGAAGCACGGGTTAGCAAATACTGGAAAGAACATGATCTTGCCCAGAGAAGCATAGATGAACGTGAAGGTTGCCCGCAATTCGTGTTTTACGAGGGGCCACCCACCGCTAATGGCAAACCGGGTATTCACCATGTGATGGCACGTACTCTGAAAGACGTTGTGTGCCGCTACAAAACCATGAACGGCTTCCAGGTGAAGCGGAAAGCCGGATGGGATACGCATGGGTTGCCGGTGGAAATCGAAGTGGAGAAGCAGCTTGGATTGGAAGACAAGAAAGGCATAGAAGAATACGGCGTAGAAGAATTCTGCCGTAAATGCCGGGATTCTGTGTTCAGCTACGAGAAGCTATGGCGCGAAATGACAGAATTGATGGGCTACTGGATAGACCTGGATGATCCTTACATAACGCTTAGTAACAACTACATCGAGTCTGTTTGGTGGATTTTGAACAATTTCTTTGAGCGTGGTCTTATCTATAAAGGCAACCGCATTGTTCCCTATTGCCCAAGCTGTGGCACCCCGCTATCGTCACATGAAGTAGCGCAGGGTTACAAAGACGTGGAAGACCCTTCCGTATTTGTTAAATTCAAAGCATTAGACGAAGAAAACACATATTATCTGGCATGGACAACCACGCCCTGGACGCTTATCTCCAATGTCGCACTTGCGGTTAATCCTGATGAGCTGTATGTAAAAGTGTTGCACGGAAGCGAATACCTGATACTCGCCAAAGCAAGGCTAGCCGTGTTGGGCGAAGATTATAGCATAGTATCTGAGTTTATTGGCAAAGAGCTTGAACGCCGCAAGTATGAGCCGCTGTTTACCTTTGTGCCCACCGATAAACCCGCCTGGTACATAGGTCTTGCCGATTATGTAAGCATGAGTGATGGAACCGGAATAGTGCATACCGCTCCGGCCTTTGGTCAAGACGACTACACCCTGGGTAGGAAATATGACCTTCCCTTTGTTCAGCCTGTGAATGCCGAAGGCAAGTTCATAGATGCTGTTAGCCCCTGGGCAGGCGTGTTCGTAAAACAAGCCGATAAAGACATTATCCGTCACCTAAAGGAATCTGGAAACCTCTATCGCCGAGAGCAGATAAAACACAGCTATCCACATTGCTGGAGATGCACCAGCCCCTTAATTTATTACGCAAGAGAAAGCTGGTATATAAAAACTACAGACTTTAGAGAGCAGCTAATAGAAAACAACCGCAAGATAGCCTGGTATCCACCTTTTGTGGGCGAGAAACGCTTTGGTGACTGGCTGGAAAACAACGTGGACTGGGCACTTTCGCGCGACCGCTTTTGGGGAACACCGCTAAACATCTGGGTATGCCGTGATTGTGGCAAGAAGCACTCCATTGGCTCAATAGCCGATCTGGTGAAGCAAGGTAAAATGGAAGATGGCTCTGCTGTGCCGGAAGACATAGACTTGCACCGTCCCTGGATAGATAATGTAAGGCTTAGCTGCACCTGTGGCGGCGTTATGGATCGCACCCCGGAAGTAATAGACTGCTGGTTTGACAGCGGCTCTATGCCCTTTGCCCAATGGCATTATCCCTTCGAAAATGCCGATATATTTGACACTGAGCTCTTCCCTGCCGATTTCATCTCCGAAGGCATAGACCAAACCCGCGGATGGTTTTATTCAATGCTAACCATTTCCACCATCCTAAAGGGAGTATCCAGCTATAAAAGCTGTTTGGTAAACGATCTCATTCTGGACAAAAACGGTCAGAAAATGAGTAAATCTAAAGGCAACAGCGTTGATCCCATTGAGCTAATGCACAATTATGGTGCCGACGCAATCCGCTGGTACCTGCTGGAAGTAAGCCCGCCCTGGGTGCCCACCCGTTTCGACGAAGACGGCGTAAAAGAGATACTTGGCAAGTTCGTTGGCACACTAAAGAATGTTTATTCATTCTATGCCACCTATGCCAATATCGATAGTTTCTCCGCCTCAGACTATCCCTACGATTGGGAACGCAGCGCCGAAATAGACCGCTGGATTATATCTCGCCTGCATAGCCTGATAATCGACGTGCGTGCCTGGACAGATGATTATGAATTCACTAAGGCTGTGCGCGCCATCCAAAACTTTGTGATAGACGAAGTTTCGAATTGGTATGTACGCCGTAGCAGACGCCGTTTTTGGGCTTTTGAACTTACAGAAGACAAGGTGGCAGCATATAGAACACTGTATCAGGTGCTGGCAGAAGTTAGCAAGCTTATTGCTCCCTATGCACCGCATTTGGCAGATGAGCTATTTGTAAATCTGGGCGGAAAAGATAGCGTTCACTTACAAGATTACCCAGTTGCGATTAACAAGTATATAGACAAAGCCCTGGAAAACAAGATGCAAAGCGTTATCGACGTGGTATCGCTGGGACGCGCTGCACGTAATGATTGCCAGATAAAAACCAGACAACCGCTTGGCGAGATGTTCGTTCCTGCCAAGCTCAAACCAGCCCTGATTGACATGCTCGATCTGGTGAAAGAAGAAGTGAATATCCATACCATTAGCTTTGTTAGCGAAGAAGATGGCTTTGTTCAATACGAACTGAAGCCTGATTTCAAAGTGATGGGGCCTAAGTATGGAAAGCTGATGAAGCAGATTGGTGCTGCCCTTAGCAAGGTTACAGGCTCAGAAGCTTTACAGCAGTTCCAGAACAGCGGTGAATTTACTCTTCACCTGGAACAGGAAAACCTGCAACTGCTTCCTGAAGACCTGGTTGTGCACATTCTTCCGCGGGAAGGTTACGTATTTGCCAATCAAAAGGACTTGTTTGTTGCCCTTGACACGCGTATGACAGATGCATTAGTTCAGGAAGGGCTTGCCAGAGAGCTGATAAATAAGATTCAGTTTACCCGCAAAGACCTTGGACTGGAAATAATGGACACCATAAGCCTGTGCATTGTAGCCGATGAAGAAGTTCAAGTGGCTTTACATGAGCATAGGGATTACATTATGAGTGAAACACTGTGCGTGAAGCTGGAAATAGAGTCCAAACCAGGCTTGGGCATGGTGCAAGTAGATATAAATGGACATGATGTGCATTTAGGTATTGCCAAGACATCATAAGCGTAAGGCTATAGCGGAATGTGGAGGATACAATAGCAAACTTCTGTTTGAACTGTGGTAAAGCAGTGCCGGCTAAGGCGAAGTTCTGCCCTGCTTGTGGAGAAAATATTCAGAACAGCGAAGCTGCGCCACAAAACAACATCCCCATACAGAGCGAACCTGAGACGAATATAGACTCTGCTGCTCAACAGCAAACCGCACAATACTTCAAGCTCCTGGAACCTGGAACAGACTTTCAGGGATACAAGGTAATCCGGCTGATGAACAAGGATACCGAAGGCATAAAATACATAGCCGAAAAGGCAGGCCAACAATATGTGTTAAAGCTGTTCTTCAAATCCAGCATGACCAATATGGATTCGTTGTTCGGACTGCAAATGAGGCTACAGAAGCTTAATCACTTAAAGAATAAGCACACTGCCAGAGTGGTGGAGGTTAATCCACATCACGATCCGGCTTATATGGCTGCCGAATTTATTCACGGGGTATCGCTGGCTCATATTAAGCAACACAATCCGGAAAAACTCAACGAACAATTTGTCCGCAGCATTGCACCTCAGCTTATCAAGACTGCCATTGCCATCAGGCAACATGGTCTTACTGTTAGTTTGTTAACTCATACCGGAATAATGATTGATGACAACAACAACGCCATCATTCTATCTTCAGGTATAACCTATGAGGATAGAGACGAGCGCGATGACCTGTTTGTAATTGCTGCCATCCTGGCGCAGGCACTGTCTCACAACAGCATGTATAAAACCATATACAGCACCGAAAGGTTAAATGCGCAGAAGTTCTCTTACATAGCCGGAGTTAGTGTATCATTAAACAAAGTGCTAAGTGAATGCCTGCATCGGAATATACTGCAACGTTATATTGGGCTAAAGGCTTTTCTGGCAGCCTTTGAGTCGCTTCCTCCTTTGGAAAATGATGTTGTGTGGACAATACAAGAAAGTACCAGCCTTGCTCAAATGGAGGCCATTAATAGCGTTGAGAAGCCTAAAACCAACATCGAATTTGGCTTTTGGCTTCTGGTAATCCTGATAATTGGCCTGCTAATAATGATTCTGAGCTCCAACTTTTTTAGCGTGCTCTTTGGCAACAAAGGTGACACTCTGCAGTTCACAGGTTTTATAAGTAGCATAACGGCTCAAGATAGCTCATCAGCCGATCCAATAAGCGATCTGCAACGCAGTGGCAGCACCCTGCGCACCGCTTACGGCGAACTAAAAACCAATGCTGGCTCCGATAAACCAGACTTTAGAAGAAACATGCCAGAATCTAAGCCGATGCAAAGCCCAAGCACCAGCTCGGGATCGAGAGCCAAAGCCCCAAGCAACATGGTTAGGATAGAATCCGGAACCCTTGGATTTGGGCGGTTGAAAGAAAACCTGCATCACAATGTTTCTCTCTCTTCCTTCTACATCAGTAGAACTGAGGTAACTCAAGCAGAATGGAGCCGTTTCATGAAGCCGGCAAATTGCTCCACCTTTGGAGATAATTTGCCTGTGGATAATGTTAGTTGGTTCGACATAGCCATTTACTGCAATGGCCGCAGTGAAGCTGAGGGATTAACTCCGGCGTATAAGGTACGCGGAGTGGGAGCTTCCCGAGTGGTAACCTGCGATTTTAAAGCAAATGGCTATAGACTGCCTACTGAAGCCGAATGGGAGCTTGCCGCAAAGGCTGGCGAACTATTCAGCTACAGCGGTTCCGATGACCCTGATGAAGTTGGATGGTTTAGAGAAAACAGCTCCGGCAAGATACGCACAACTGGCACCAAAAGCCCCAATAGCTATGGCTTGTTTGACATGACAGGTAACGTGGCCGAGTGGTGTTGGGATTGGTATGATGCGAATTATATCCGCTCTTTGCCTACTTTTATTAATCCCAATGGTCCCGAGACCGGAACCCTTAAAACCATACGCGGTGGCGGAGTTAACAACGGTGAAGGACGAAACCTGAACATCCTGTGGCGCGAGAAAGGCGATCCCAACCGCGGCTATCAGTACGTTGGATTCCGCTTGGTGAGAACCAATTGATGCCAAGCCTAACATCATAAGCATTACCCTTCCCCTCCGAGTTATCGTCCAGTGAACTCACGCAGTTGCATCACAATAGGTAAACACAGCATTCATGTAAGCTTCAAGCAGATAAAGCATCTGAGGCTAAGCTTTAACAGACGCACCCACAGTATCTCATTATCTGCTCCTATTGGTATTGATCATGCCACAATCCTGGCTTTCTTACAAAGCAGACAAAGCTGGCTGGACAAGCAATCCTCATCCGTTCCTCCGTGCATAACCCAGGTAAGTTATCTGGATGCAGAACAGATTATGCTGGCGGGCAAAAGCTACACACTTAGAGTACTCGAAAACCAAAGCTGTAACAGGATAGTAATAGAGCATGAGCAAATAGTGTTGCTTTTGGTTACCGATATGAGTCTGAGGCAAAGAACAGCTTTGTTTGATGCATGGTACCGCATAAATCTTGCCTTACGGATAGAGCCATTAATAAAATACTGGCAAAGAATTATGGCTGTAGAGCTAAGAACATGGTCTATAATGAAGATGAAAAGCAGATGGGGCAGTTGTAATACTAAAAAGCGCAGTATTCGCTTTAATCTGGAGCTTGCAAAGCTAGCTGACTGCTTGCTGGAGTACGTGGTTGTCCATGAATTAGCCCACCTGATTGAGCCCTCACACAACCATATATTCAAGTCTGTTGTAGAAAGCTTCCTGCCCGACTGGAAAACCCGTAAAGCTACGCTACGCACGCATATAATAAATTACTAACATAACAAGTGGTATAACATGGCATCTAAGCAAGAAACCGTGGATTATATTCTCTCCCGCATCTCGAATGCAGGAGTGATACGCGCCAAAAAGATGTTTGGAGAATATGGCATTTATTGCGATGAAAAGATGGTGGCCTTGGTAGCTGATGACCAACTATTTGTAAAGCCCACCCTTCCGGGTAAGGAATACCTTGGTGATGCGGAAGAAGCTCCCCCATACCCCGGTGCCAAAAACTGGTTCTTAATCTCGGAATCGGACTGGGAAGATGAAATGTGGCTAACCGAATTGATTCGTATTACGGCACCTGAACTAAGCATTCCCAAAAAGAAAGCTAAGAAGACGTAAAAACAACCAAAAGAAGCTAGCAGGCAATATACCCCCCCCCTCTTTAAGAAGGAACTTCGCTGCGCATAGTATCATACTCATTAATAATTCACATTGACGTCCAACAGCATTCAAGCATTCTTGACGAATACTAGGAAAGAGAGGTGACAACATGAACAGAAGTGTAATCCTGATAGGATTTGTGCTTATGATATCTATGCTATTGGCCGCGGAAACTAAGACCGATTGGCAAGTTTATGAGCTGCGGGGAAAAGTGAGGAGTGTGGTAAGTATTGAGGGAGCGATGAGCTTCAACTCCCAGGGTTTTATAGAGACTACCATATTGGGTAATCCGGAATATCCCGATGGTAGCGGAGTTTACACTTATGACAGCAAAGGCAGGCTTATCCTGAGGCTTGAGAATAATGATGAAGGCGAAGAGATTTACCGATGCACCTATACATACAATGATCGTGGGTTATTAGAAAAGAAGCTTATCAAAGATACCATAGGTTCAGATTATGAGGAGTATACTTACAACCCGGCGGGGCAAATAACCTGGAGTAAAATCAAGCTCACTGACGGCAGCTTACTGGACGCCACCGAATATATTTACAGCAAATCCTGCAAGCTAATCCGCGAGAACAGTTACGGCGAGGATATGGCTATCTGGCAGTTTAAGGTAACGGACTATGACAATAAAGATAAGCTGTTGGAAATGCGGGAATACACCATGCCCGATTCTCTGAACCCAACTGTAATCAGAAAATATGACTCCCATGGTTTGGAAATTGAGCATACATATTTCCGTAAAGACCGTAGCAGTACAACCTGGAAATCAGCATACGATGAGCACGGTAACATGACATCAAGAACAACCATACCAGAAGCATCCAAGTATGATGCACCAATGTTTATTAGATATGAGTATGACAAAAAGGGTAATTGGACAAAATGGGACAAGTATCAGAATGGTAATCTGTTAGAAAGCAGAACACGCAGTATTAGCTATTACTAACCCGGTAGATTTTGCTGGTTGTTTTGCAGGTAGATACATAGAGATGCCTGATGGTATAGAATCCTTTAGCCTACAGCATTCTTTAAAGCGTTTGATAATAATCATAGAGAAGCCGGGGTAAAACAAAAAACCAGTAATATCACGAGAAAAAGCCCCCTTCTCCTTACCTGATCAGGTATCGCGTGAAGTGATCAGGATTGTAGTTATAGAAGACTATGTGGTGCAGAAAACTAACAAAGACCAGCACTCGCGGCTAACCCCACAACCCGGTTAAGCCCGTAATATAGCTCACAAAGCAAAAAACTGCTTGACAGGAAATATGTAATGGCAGAACGATGAAAACAATCATTTAGCGTAAATGGTAGATGTAGCAAAAGGAGTTGTCATGTTTAAAAAAGCAGTTTTGCTATCCATGTTCATTATTGCAATCGTTGGCATACATGCATTGGATTTCACTTGGGGACTGAAATATGGAGCAGGAGTATCATCAGCTTTCGGCGACGATTCCCGATATAGCATTCACTACAATCTGAATACCATCGATAACGTTAGCGGAACGTCCCATTTTGGTTACCTGGCTCTTGATTCTCGAAAGGCCTCCTCTGGCTTCTCGCAAAGCTTTGGACCCTATCTGGAAACTCAAGTGGCAAAAAAGGTAGATTCTGTATGGCTGCTTTCTGAACTGCAATGGCACCGCTATAATTATTCCTATGTCTTTTCCGGCAGTGCACTAAGCACCGATAACCTGCTGCTGTCTACCACCTTTGCCGATACCCTGGAAGGGCAGATAGATCAAACTGTGGACTACATCACCATTCCATTGCTAATCAAACTAAAGCAGGAATCCATCGCTTCCGCCACCTCTGAGCACTACGACGGTGCATATATTTATTTTGGCCCCTCATTTTCTGTGCTATTAAGCAACAAATCGAGCCGTCAAAAAGGTATTAACGCCCTCGATGCCAATATTGCCGATTTTGTTGCCAATAGTTACACCGATGCCGATCCCACCAAAGTGTATTCCAGTAGCAAAACCGAAAGCGCAAGTGACAAGCTGCTCCCCCACAAGATAGACTTTGTAGTAGGAGCAGGCTTTAACCTGAAGAACATCTTTAACTTAGGTATCGGCAAAGATGAATTCTTTCTGGATTTTAGAGCCAACACCGGTTTATACTCTCTTGGTGATGCCCCTACCAGAACCGAGTTCAGGCTATATTCATTGTTGTTCTCTTTAGGCGTAAAGCTCTAATGACGATGTTTCCAAACCATATATATAAGCATTTAACCAATAGCTCCGGCAGTAAGGAGGAAAGATGAAATCAGTTTTCAAGCTCATGTTGATAATGATGTTAGGGCTAATCCTAACTTCCTGCGGTAGCAAATCCACCGGTCTTGACGATGACAAAGTGGCAAATCCCACCTTTTCTACTGGTGGAGGCACCTTCGATAATGCTGTGGATGTGCTGATCTCCTGCACCACCCCCGGAGCTGTTATCCGCTATACCCTGGACAATTCCGAGCCAATAAGCAGCTCCACTCTATATACCGAGGTGCTGCATATTGCCACAAACACCACCCTTAAGGCTAAGGCCTTCAAATCCGGCTGGATTGCCAGCTCCACCATCTCTGCCATCTACCAGTTTACTGCTGCTGCCGCACCGGAACTGAGTCCGGCTGGCGGAACCTATACCGCCGACCAGGTGGTTAGCATAACCTGCGCCACTCCCAATGCCCAAATACACTATACTATTGATGGCAGCGAGCCCAATGAAGAATCCACCTTATATACCAGTCCCATAGCTGTTACCAGAGTCTTAAGCATAAAAGCCATTGCCTATGCACCAGGCATCAGCCCCAGCCCTGTAACAACCGAAGTGTACAACATGCAGGCAATTGACCCTGTTTTTGACCCTGCAGGCGGTTCATACTCCATAGCTCAGGTGGTAAACATATCCACCCTTACCGATAATGCAAGTATCTATTACACTTTGGATGGCACAGAGCCGACTGAGGCATCAATCCTCTTCACGCATCCCATTAATGTTGCTGCCAATACCATAATAAAGGCAAGAGCTTTCAGAAACGGCTGGAACCCCAGTAACACAGTGATAACGGCGTATGGAATCAATGTTCCCGATCAGATGGTTTATGTAAATGGCGGAACTTTCCACAACGGCTTTTCGAATGTGTCGTTATCCCCTTTCTATATTGGCAAATATGAAGTTAACCAGTTCGATTGGGTAATGATAATGGGAACCGCTCCCTTCTTCTATCCCGATGTGGAGGATGCACCACCAGTCCCCGATTTACCCGCCGAAAACATTTCCTGGTATAATGCCATAGAATACTGCAACAGACGAAGTATGAGCGAGGGCTATAATCCCTGCTACTCATATATTGGCTTTGGCACCGATCCCTCTGCCTGGCCTGCTGGATGGGATACCGACCCGAATAGTCACCTTAGCATTGCCTGCAACTGGAATGCCAATGGCTATCGCCTACCCACCGAAATGGAATGGATGTTCGCAGCAAGAGGCGGAAACTTTACCCAGAACTACCTCTATAGTGGTTCTAACAACATAGATGACGTGGCATGGTACACCAACAACTCAAACGAAGAAACAGCAATGGTAGGGCTGAAACAGCCCAATGAACTGGGTATCTACGACATGAGCGGCAACGTTTGGGAATACTGCTGGGATATCTTCGCCCCGCTTCCCACCACCGACCAGATTGCCCCGACAGGTGCCATCACCGGTCTATCCCGTGCCATTAGAGGCGGAAGCTGCCTGCAGGACGCCAGTAACTGCACCATTGCCAGACGCTTTAACCTGCTTCCTGTCATCACCACAAATGTGGTTGGACTCAGAGTGGTTCGGAAAGGCTGAGTTTTATCTAATACCTTATTAACAAGCCGACAGCTCCAGAGATTGGGCTATTGCTGCTTAAGTAAATATCAGGCATGTTGATACGGTGTGCCTATATGTTTTCGCTTTCGGCATAAAAGCATCCATTCAGGGTTGCGATCGTCCATAACGCTGCATAATTCGAGAAAGAGGGGTATGTAAAAGATCATTGAATAATCTGGAACGCCGAATTTATTCGGCTGGAACAGCCAGATATATCTGACGATCAAGCTATAATAATATCCCAATAGCAGATGCTTATTGCTCTATTACCGGATAAATCCGGTGCTCCATCTGGCGGCAGCAATTGCTCCATTTATGGGCAATGCGCTTTGTTATATGGTGACATCGACTCCAGCACTCCAGCACTTTCCAACTCCCTCTACCTCTCAACCCGTAACATCCAGCCATACAAAGCAACTGGCACAATGCAAACCAATTGATTCTTCCCCATTTGAAAAACTGGGGGATGTGAAGAAATAAAAGAAAAGCATTGACAATATGTATGGCGCATTGTTAGTATGAAAACTATCAATTTGCCAGTAAACGTGGTGGTAAGAAGCATGAATCTTGATTGTATAAACAGGGGACAAGAAAGTGAAACTATTAGATAGTAGTTATCATGTGTCTCTATCTGTGGTGTTTAGCTATGCATATCTGTAACTTCTACTTTATAGCTAAGCAACGCGGATACCACTCTGCGCTTCACTCTGCCCGCTAATGCAGACATAAGCCTGGATATCTACAACGTTAAGGGGCAAAAGGTGCGCAGCTTGAAGAGCGGAAACTACAGTGCCGGAACGCATACCTGTCTGTGGGATGCCAAAGATGATGGCGGTAGCAGAGTTGCCAGCGGATTGTATTTTGCCATGCTAAGTTACCAGGGAAAGCAGCTTAGCCGCAAGCTGCTGCTAATGAAGTAATAAACAAGCTATGTGTGAGAGGGGTAAAACATACTCCTCTCACACAAGAATGACGGGAAGAATATGAAAGCAATAGCCGTACTTACATGCCTGATGCTTGCCTTTGGCCTGTGTGCCACCACCTGGGTGGTGAAGCAGGACGGCAGCGGACATTTTACACAGATACAGGCAGCTATTAATGCCTCTGCCCACACAGACAGCATAAAGGTGTATCCCGGCACATACGTGGAAAACATAGACTATAACGGCAAGAACATCTTTATCTACAGCCTGGAATATACCAGCGGCAATCCCGCCTACCGAGACAGCACTATTATAGACGGCAATCGCAATGGCTCTGTGGTCAAATCAACCAGCCCCACGACCAACTGTGGTATTTATGGATTCACTATACAAAATGGGAGTGGAGAGGTAGATTTAATATCCCTAGGCGAATCTTACAAACGTGGTGGTGGAATCTTTATTAGGGATGCATCCAGTTTTATGATTGAAGCTTGCATAATACAAAACAACATAAGCAATGATGGCGGTGGTTTATTCTTAAAATATACAATCATAGATCTGAAGAGCACTGTTATTAAAAACAATTTTGCATCCCTCGGTGGGGGGATATATATAGGAAGTATGGGCAGAGTGTATTTTAATCAGGAGAACAGGTCTAGTGTATATAATAACATTGCAGGCCATGGTCAAGACATTCTTGCCATGGAAACTAGGCTTGATCTGGAAATATACTTGGATACGGGCACAGTAGGATACTATGATAGTTACTACATAAACTACTCAAAAAGTATCCCTTTTTATGCTGGTAACTTATTATATGTTAGCATTATCAGGGGGTATATGTCGGAGATAAATGCAGATATTTATGTCTCTCCTGAAGGGAGTAATCTGAATGATGGATTAAGCCCCACAACAGCACTAAAAAGCATATATAAAGCATTTCAGATTATTGAGTCAGACAGTCTCAATCCCAAAACTATCTATCTTGCTCCTGGAGATTACTCATCGGATGATGAACAATTCTATCCTATTGGGCTTAAATCGCATGTTTCGCTACAGGGAGCAGGAGTAGGGATTACCAATTTATCAAACACCCAATATTCAACCACGATAAAAGGGCCGTTTATAATGAATTCTATTGTATCAGGAATTAGTATACATCAAAGTAATTACTCAATCACAAACTATCCGATGAAGTTTACAATGGCTGTTAAAGCAGTATTATCTGATATTGAAATACATAATGTTACCAGTACTACAAATGGTGGTATCATCTTAGGTTCAAACTCTGAATATTACTCTAATGTAATACTAGATAATGTCATTCTTAAAGACATCAGCTCAGTCAGTAGTTCTGGGATACGTGCTTTAGTAGTAGACATGGATGTTAACAGATTGACCATTGATAATTGCGATGTAACAGGTGGTGAGATAGACAGCCCTGTTGCGCTTTTCAACTTTAGCGGCAACAAGCTTAAAATGGCAAACTCTAAGATCATCAACAACTCCATATTAT
>CALLHY010000069.1 GCA_938009275.1 uncultured bacterium | reverse complement strand
GGTCGAGTAGGCAAGGGGAATTTCACCCCAAGCCTCTCACAGAACCGTACTTGATAGTCTCCCATCATACGGCTCTTGTTATACAAATCTATGCGCTAATTCAATAAAATCCAAGACGCCATTGGTAAAACAGATTCGGAAATTGTTCCCGTATGCGCTTTAACCAGTCGTAAGCCTTGTTAATACTTGTTTTATAACGCTTGTACCTTTTACGTGCCCACTGTACCAGATGCCTGCGTAGTAACTGAAAGACGGGGTTCAACATCGAAATCCTGAATTTACCGTAGTACCTTATCCATCCCCGGATATACGGATCGAGATATTGCGCTACCCCCACTATACTCTTGTGGGTCAGGTGTGGAATGTCTAATTCTCTCATCTTCGCTGCTATGCGCTTCTTTGAAGCGATGCTGATCGCACAGTCATAGCCCAGAAAAAGCTTGCCTTTCCCGCCTGTGGCTGTACTCCGGGGCTGAAAACTATATCCCAGAAAATCGAATTTCACAACCTCGTATGAACCTTGTCGCCTGTAATCCTTGCAGTAGACAATCTTCGTCTTATCCGGGTGAAGTTCCAAACCTACCGACTGCATCCTTCTGTGCAGATTAGCCAGAACGTAATCTGCCTGTACTTTGCTCCTGCAGTGCAGAATAGCGTCATCGGCGTAACGCACATACTTTACTGTAGGATGGGTTTGTTCCAACCATTTGTCCATGGCATAGTGAAGAAACAAGTTTGCAAGCAATGGGCTGATTACACCGCCTTGTGGTGTGCCTTTACCGCGCTTTTCAATCAGTTCTCCCGATTTAGTCTGCACCGGAGCTTGCAACCACCGCTTAATATACATTGCGCACCATTGTTCGGGTACATGTTTCTCTATGGCTTTCAGCAACTTTTCATGGTCTATATTGTCAAAGAACCCTTTGATGTCAAGGTCTATTACCCAATCGGACGTCCTGCAGTTTGCCCGAACCGCTGCCAATGCCTGATGGGCATCTCTGTTGGGTCGGTAACCGTAAGAGTGTGGACTGAATATCTTCTCAAACCTCGGCTCTAAATAGTCTTTGACGGCCATCTGCCCTACCCTGTCGCTGATAGTTGGTACGCCAAGCTTACGGACTTTGCCGTCTTTCTTGAGTATTTCTACTTCTTTAACAGGTGGAGGGAAATAGCTGCCCGATGCCATTCTGTTCCAAAGCTTGTACAAGTGTTTTGACCGGTTGGCATCGTATTCTTCCATGCTTATCTGGTCAATTCCTGCTCCACCCTGGTTGGATCGCACTTTCTTGTAAGCCGCCCAAATCATTTCGCGGCTTATTGGTACTGATTTTGTCTCATTCCATAAAGTCATCCTCTTTCGAGTTGTTTAATGTTGTGAAACTGTATAACCTAACCCCTTCGCTCCATTTCAATTACAGAAACTTCTTCACTACTACAGGTTAGTCCGTCCCAACACCGGGCTTCGTTATTCAGCCTCTGGGGTGATCCCATTGCGCCTTTCTCTTTGCATCCCGGGGCTGGTTCCCGAGTTCCGTAAATAAGCCCGGATATAGTTCTTGCTGCCTGTATGACGCCTGTCGTGTAGCCAATAATCAGGTAACCGCTACACCCTTTAACCCCGTTTCATACTCCGTGGCTTTTGACAGGTTGTTCCCACTTCCCGACACCTCGCAGGCAATTCACTTACGTTCAACTCCTATACCCATACCTGTTATACTCGTGGTATAACTTTTCCAAATCGCTCAGCACCGAGGCTCTTTACCTCAGCACCATCTGGTGGTTTAGTGCCTCCGCCTGAACAGCGACACTGGTGGTTCGTCCGCCTGTGGCGGATTCCACCATCTTATTTACAGCATGCAGAACGTTAATTATACCGATGTTCTGCTTCTCGGCACACTATGAA
>CALLHY010000068.1 GCA_938009275.1 uncultured bacterium | reverse complement strand
GGGTCGCGAGAGTGTCGTGAGAGGGTCGTGAGAGGGAACTATAGGAAAGCTATAGTGAAGCTGGTCTTGGCTGATAGGTGGAGAGTCACCCTCTTAAGTATACTGGTTGAGCCCTAAGAATAGTTCCTAAAGGTTAACGCATACACCTTAATGAGCGATGCTGTGGTGCTACGAATAGCTGATGAATGCATATTGCCGGGCTTAATATTTGTAAGTGATTCCCAAGGTTAGGAATTGGATTTATACAAGTTGGGTTGATACAGGTTTGGGAAATATAACTGTGAAGCAAGAACCCTGGCCAACTCTGCTTTCCACAGAAATGCTGCCTCCATGCAGGTCTATTACTTCCTTACACAGAATCAGGCCAATTCCGGTTCCCCGTTCATTATTAGTTCCGCTCCGGCTGTTGATGTTCTCTATTTTGAATAAATCGCTTATCTGTTCCTCATCCATGCCAATACCGCTGTCTATCACTTCGAGGATGGTTGCATCTTTCTGGTGAACAGCGATGGTTATCGAGCCGTGGTTCTGGGTAAATTTTATGGCATTGGAGATTAGATTGTTCAAGATCATAGCCAGCATGTTTCTATCGGCATAGACCATGGTTTTGCTAGGGCAGGTTATGCTTATGTTTATTGCCTTTGCAGAGCTGTGAGCTTTTGCCAAAGACACTGCTTCTGCAATTGCAGATTGGATGTCGTAATGATGTGGATGAAAAGGTGATGCACCTATCTGGATTCGTGCCCATTCCAATAGGTTTTGCAGCATGTTATGTGCGGAGGTAGATGTATCGTGAACCATCGATATCATTTCGTGTATTTGTTCCTGGCTAAACTTATCCAGATTGTCTCTCATTACCTCAGAAAAGCCCATGATGGCAGAGAATGGATTCTTAAGATCGTGGGCAATAACCGATAGGAGTTTATCTTTTGTCGAATTCAGTTCGCGCAATTGGATTTGGGCATCAATCAGGGATTTAACAAATTGCTTTCGTTCCGTAATATTCCTGATAGCAGCTACTCGCACCTGACTGTTTACAAACGTATAGGGGCGGGATTGCACCTCCAAAAACATGGTACCTTTGGTAGGAGAATGTACTTCCAATTCGTAGTTTTGGATTCCCCCCATTTTAATATGATCCTTAATCTTTTCTTCAAAGGTAAGACTTGCTACATTTGTGATAGGCTTTCCAATGCATTCTTCTCTGCTGATATCCAGCATTTCAAGAAACACCTTGTTTACTTCCTTAACCACGCCTTTATCGTGAACGATAATGCCCTCAAAGGAAGCGTCAGCAAGCTGATGAAGCCTTTTAATATGCTTCTTATCATCATAAAACGCTTTGGCGAGTAGCAAAACGATAATCAATAACGAAATAATAGTGGTAAACAGCAGTATCAGATTGCTGTGTTGGCGGTGCTTTAGCTCTTTGTTCTCCAAGTCTTTCAGGTTGTTTTGAACGCTGGAATGTAGCCTGATAAACTTATCAGGTGATTGGGTGGCGAACATCGAATCGCTGTATGCAATGTAGCTTTGCCAAAAGCTTTGTGCTTTAGATAACTTATTCATTTCCAGATAAATAGAAACAAGATGTTGCGAGGATTGCTTGGCTTGATCTATAAAGCCGTTTTCCGAAGCGGATTTGAATACGTTTTCAAGAGCTGTGGTAGCCTCAGACAATCTTCTATTGCCACGCAGATACTCAGCCTTTTTAAGTAAAACTGAGTTCAGCCTGTAGGCGTCGTGTATGGTAGATATGATACTAATGGCAGCGTCTATGTATTGTTCTGCTTGGATGGGGTTATTGTTTCCAAGGCAAATCTCATATAAAGCCAAAGCACTTGATGCCCGAAGAGCTTGGGAAGAGTTAAAGGGTTCTGCTGGTGATACAAGATCGTTATAAATCTTTAAATAATACTCCTCAGAAAGAGATGTGTTCCCAATTGCTTTGTTCGCCTCTGCCAGGAAATTGAAGCTATGGTAGATTGTGAAGCGATTGTTTGTACTCTTACGAAGTGCCAAAGATTTGTTAAAGTATTCCAGGGCTGCGCTTGGGTTACCTTGCTTCATTTTGCACATCCCAATGTTGTTCAACATCACAGATTGACCAAAAATGTCCTTCAATTCATCCATTACCTTCATGCCTCGCCAATAATATGGCTCAGCAAGGTCTATCTGCTCCATGGCAAAGTAAACATTTCCTATGTCTGAACATAGCCACGCGGCTTGAAGTGAATGAGGCTGACCGCTAAGCATTTTGTCAACTTCCAGGAGATATTCCAAAGCCAAATAGTGCATATTCAGGTTCGTATATATCTGTCCTACTTCGGCAAGGGTTGAGGCTGCTTTATGCATTTGCGTGGCCTTAAGGTAATACGAGGCGGCCTTTTTTAGATCAGCAATGGCAGAGATGGGATTTGAACTGAGAGTTTCATTGTGTTTGTTATAATAGTAGTCGGCAAGTTGAATATCAGATAATTTGCTTTGCTGCATGGATACATCGCGAGGATCCATTTGCCTGTCCTCAGCTTTGGCATACATCATAGTGGCCACTAGAATAAGTATGATTCCAAACCCAAATCTAATCTTCATCCTGCTATTATCACCCCTTGTTCGAATAAAACATTCAAGGCACTACTATAAAGAGTTATTGTAAATCTGTCAAGTAAAACATGCGAAAAGTAATTGCTAGCAATTAATAAAGGCTGGGTTCCTTAATGTGTGATTCTAAGATGTAAGCAACTTCTGATCTGAACGGTTTTTTTTCTTGACGAGAGGGATTCATATTTAGAATTCACCTATGCATAAGATTAACGAAGAGATATTGGCAATAATTAAAGCTATTCCGGCCGGTAAAGTAGCGGGTTATGGACAAATAGCTGCTTATGTTGGATTAGCCAATGGAGCTCGAACGGTGGCAAGGCTGTTACATTCCTGCAGTGACAAGCACGATTTGCCATGGTGGCGGGTACTACGCAGTTCAGGCGAAATAGCTTTACCCCTGGATGGTGGGGGAGGACTGCAAAAGGAGCTGCTACTAACTGAAGGAGTGACATTTTGTTCACCTTGCAAAGTGGATATGGCAGGCTGTGCCTGGATATTGAATGATTAAACAGATATCCAAGTAATTGCCATGCGACAACAAATATCGCTTGACTAAAAGACCAAGACATTTATAAAGTGCCCCAACAGTAAAGTAATAGGCTTGTTGAAGCATAGTTTGCAGCCACCCTGACTGATTAGGAGGGGTGGCTGAATTTTTTTTGTTACAGGAGAAATAATGCAGAAGCTTTGCTTAGTATTTCTAGTAGTTATATTCGCGTTAACTGCTTGCTCAACCAGGACGCAGGACTTGCGCATCGGGATTATTAGCTCTTCTATAAACCATCTTCCGCTTTCGTATGCTATAGAGAGAGGGGAGATACCAACAGATAAGTACCGGCTGATTAAGTTTTCCAGCGGATGGGAAGTGCAGGAGGCGATGATCTCGGGAAGTATCGATGTGGCTATTATGCCGTTTACCTACGTCTGGAATGCAGCATCCAAAGGTTATCCAATCAGCACTGTGTCGTTCTTCGAGCGTGAAACAGATGCTGTGATAGCTCAAGCGGAGATAAAAAACGTTAGCCAACTGAATGGAAAAAAGATTGGCTTATTGAGGGCTTCAACTCTAGACGTTCTTTGGCAAGATTATGCCGCAAGTAATAAGATTGATTTCCAAGGTATATACTTTAGAAGCCCTAATGAAGCTATTGCCGCATTAGACAGAAAAGAGATTGAGGCTGCCGTGTTATATGTCCCACTTGTAAACAAGCTTCTTAACAAATATAGTCTAATTCATTGGTTTAGTGATGAATATCCGTTTCATCCATGTTGTGATCTGGCGACTAATGCTGTGAACGTAAACACCAATAATAAACGGAAGGCCTTGGACATGTTGATACTGGATTTGCAGAAAGCCATCGTGACTATGAATAATGACCCAGAAAGATTGATGGCGTTTACGGCGAGCACCTACGGGATGACTGCGGAGGAATGCAGAGAAGCACTGAAACACACTCGGTTTCGGATGGATCTTGATGTATCTGGAATGGAGTTTCAACGCAGAATGACCGAGATATCTAAGCTTAGCGGATATTTAGAGCGTATCCCCGCTGATTACGAAGTGTACCAAACAATTAAGAAAAAATAGCATGATTCTAATTCAAGATTTATCAATTACTTTCTTAAGGGTATCAGGCTGGTCGCTTCTTTCCTGGGTGCTTGGCATCAGCATTGGTTACGCGTGCTATAAGAGTAAACTTATTGAAGTGCTTAGCATGCCCATAGTAAACGTAATCAGGCACATATCACCTTTTTGCTGGCTACCGTTGATTATACTTTTTGCCGGGATAGGCGAGATGGCGGTGGGAATAACTCTTCTTATCTCACTGGCTTTTCATGGAGTTATCGTAACCCTGCAAATCTTGAACAACCTCCCACGTCAAGTTGTTGAGCAAGCAAGACTGGACGGGACATCTGGTTGGAATATGTTTTGGTACATCGAGCTCCCAATTTGTAAAGCAGAGGCAATAGACCTATTTCGTGTGCTGTGGGGAGTAGGGTGGAGCTCAATCATAGCCGCAGAGATGCTGGGAGTCCAAAGCGGAATGGGCTATAGACTACTGGATTTCCGCTATTTGTTGCGCTACCAGGATATGCTGGTTTACATATCGGTAATTGGTGCCGTTGGCATGCTATGTGATGCACTGCTTAAGAGCATAAAGCAAAAAGCACGCTCATGGACATAACAACTTGTAATATAGGGATAAATAGATTATTTATTAAGAGCTTTTCTGAAGTCTATCCCCATAACCTTATGCATAAACATTGTTTTAATAGCAGATATTATGGTGCTTGGGTGTATTGCCTTGCGCTTAAAGCTGTGGTAAAACAGCGGCAATAAACGCCAACCCTTGCTAAGGTACACACGAACATAAGCATTTGGGAAATAAGCGTCTATATCCTTGGGGCTCATAGCCAGCGGTTTATAAACACAGTGCATAGCGTCATAATCTTCCCAATTGTAATGCAGGATACGATCTTCTGTCACCAAACGGTTAAATATCTCTGTGCCCGGGAAGGGCGTTAAGATGGTAATAACCACGTAACCCAAGGGCAGCGAGCAGAAAAATCTGATGTTTTGCTCTATATGCTTAGGGGTGTCAAATTCATCCGCCGAGCCGATAATCATATACCAATTATGCGATATTGAAAGCTTGTTGAGTATCTTTATGGCGGTTCTAATTTGCTCCAGGCTAATCTTTTTGTGCATGCGTTCCAACACTTCAGGTATGCCGCTTTCGATTCCAATGGACATTAGCGAACAGCCCACCTTTGCCATACGGGCAATCAGGGCAGGATTGTTGCAGATAGTATCCACGCGGCTCATGCAGTTAAAGTGAAAATTTATGCCTTCATCCTCAATCGCTTGGCAAAATTCCTCCATCCATTTGGTATCAACGGTTAGGTTGTCATCATGAAACCAGAAGCTATCGTAGCCCCAGCTTATGTATTCCTTGATCTCAGCGATTACGGCTTTTACACTGCGCTTGCGATATCTACCTCCATAAAAGGCGGATATGCTGCAAAAAGAGCAGAAATAGGGGCAGCCGCGAGAGGATACAATCTTAGGCGAAAAGCTGAATTCAGGAGCAGTTAGATCACGCGTGATGCGGGGAAGGTTTTCTATATCTTGTAACAGGGCAATCTTGTCATCGTTGTAGTAGCTACCTTCACGCAAATAAACAATACCGCTAATGTCAGGATAGTGATTGCCGGCTTGCAGGGCGGCTAATAGCTGGGGGAATACTTCCTCGCCTTCACCACGGCATATATAATCCACACCTGTGTCGCTAAAGGTCTCTTTGTACATAAAGGTGGCATGATGCCCGCCAATAATGGTTTTTATTCCCGGGTGTTGCTGTTTAACGTATTTTATCAGCTCCCGGGCAATTGGATAACTGGCACTAACGCAGGATACACCCAGCACATCTGGTTGATAACGCTCTATGAAGCTATCCACATTATCCTTATCTGCCACTACAACAGTTGTATCGTGACCAGCATCCCTGGCGGCTGCTGCCACATACAGCAATCCCTGTAATATCTGATTTCCCTTTCTAAGGCTTTCCAAGCCACCGGTGCGAGCCCTGGGTGACACCATTAATACTTTCATAACACTCTCAATCCGCTTTTGCGCCTTATTGTTATTATAACACCATGGTGTCAAGTAGATTGTGCACAGCTTTTATCGGGGCACACTTTTTAGCATAATATCCAAGCATATGCCTTCCCGGTGGTCGCGGCCAATGCTTATGGTTCTATTAATCGCATCATAGATAAAGCCTGTTGCGAATTGTATGGCGGAAACTATATCTTCACCATTAAGCAGCATGGCAGTTACAAGGGAGGCAAATACATCGCCTGTACCGGGATAGAATGCAGGGATATAGCGGCATTCGAAGCACTGTAAACTTCCTGAAGCAGAGTCATAGTAATATGTTTTGGTACCTTTGTCTGCCGGCACACTGGTAACAATAACCTTATTCGTACCACTGGCGCACATTTGCTGGCACATGGCAAGTATCATTGCACCTCCCGGCAGGCTTTGGTATGGGGAATCGGTTAAAAGACAAGCTTCAGTGTAGTTCGGAGTAATCAAATCTGCTATGGCAATGGCTTTTTTCATCGCGTTAACCATGCTATTGTCATAGCAGCTATAAAGTTCGCCATCATCTGCCAATACGGGATCAACCACTATCAGGCATCCATCTTCTGCCAGATTTTGCGTTGCTTCAATTAATATATCCACCTGTTCAGGACTTCCTAAAAAACCGCTGTAAATGCAGCTAAACTTAATTCCTAGCTTACACCAGTGACGCAGGATGTTTTGCATAATTTTAGTGCTGTCTTGCATATAATAACCTGGGTAACAGGTGTTTGTGGATAACAGCGAGGTCGGTAGCATTGCCGTTTGGATGCCATAATGATACATAATGGGCACCACTGCTATTAGTGATGTATGCCCAATGCCGGACAGGTCGTGGATTGCCAGTAGTTTCTTGCTGTTCAATTTAGCTTTCTCTCACACTCGTTTTCTCCAAAAGATGTGACAGGCTTATTGTGTCAACCTTACAAGTACTTCAAACCTGAAACTTGAGACTGCCAGTTATAAGGATAATCTCTGACTGGGCTGCGGCAATCCACAGAAGATGATAACCCGAACTCTCTTCCGGAGTATCAATGGAGCTTAAGAGATAAACTGACGAAAACACAAATCAAAAAGGTGGCATATCTATAGAGTATTCATTTGGGAAAACCACAGCATGTGATTTGATAGCAGTGACCAGACCAAAGATCATTAATGAGGCTCTATTTCAGAAGTGTCACTTTACGGGAATGACTCTTCCCGCCAGCCTCCAAACGTAGGATATACACGCCTGAAGCCACGTCTCGGCTGGTTGAATCTTTACCGTTCCATATTATGCTATGCTTTCCGGCACTCATAAAGCCATTTTGGAGGGTAGCGGTCTTTCTGCCCTTCAAGTCATATACGCAGATTGACGTTATTCCGGCTTCGGGAAGGCTGAATGATATACTGGTGCTGGGGTTGAAAGGATTGGGGCTACAGCTAACCAAATATGGCATTGCCGGGGACTGGGAATCCGGGTTTGGATTGGCTGTGCCTGTTAATGTCACACTCTGAAGGGACACGGTTGCAGATTCATTATAGCCGTTAACCAGTCCACATGCCTGGGCAATCCAGGCGCGATCTTCCAGCATGGATATAGAAGGAGGAAAGTTACCTCCCGTTAATACTACAGAATAAATCGGCACGACAAGTTGCCACGAGGGCGTGATGTAGAAGTGCCTTAAGGCGGGTGAAGAGTCTACATAACCCCTTACAAACATTAGCAAGTTGCCGTTAGATTGGTCGTTAGTACCCAAAACCTGCCAACCGTTGTATGAAAATGCAACAACCGGGATATAATGAATGGCAGTTTGATAGCCGATAGTGTTATACTCCCGAACCTCATAGTCGTTGGCACGATTCCCGACATAAATCATATTGTTGCGACTGAACACATTGTAATTGATATCCACTGGCAGTTGAGCTAAATTGAACATATAATCTCCCTGCCTGTTTATCATAGTATGCGTGAATGTATATTCTACATATTCGTGATTATTAGGGTACAAGTAATAGGTTCGAGCGAAATCAAGCACCACATGCATGTTCTCTCCGCAGACGGTGAATGTATGCTTGAATAACGACGCTGTTCCATATTGATCCGGCATGTCTAATCCCCATTGGGGAAATCCATTTATGATAACACCATTGTCATCCAGGCAGGCTAGCATTGGTCTTATTCCCAAAGTCCAGGTTAGCCAGGGCCATTCCAGCTTGACACTCCCAAATGCTCCGGAGATATCTGGATGGGGCTGGGTAATTTGGATTCCATCTCCCCAAAGTGGTGTAATGCCGCTAATCTTCTGGCCCCAAATGCTGTTGGATTGCGACCATATCACATACCAATCGTCCAAATAGGTGCTTATATTTACCCAGCCGACGCTTTGGGTAATCGTCCCAAGCTGAAAACCACCTTCAGGAAGCAGGTTGTTCCCTGCAGCGTCAATTATCTGGTAGCGTCTGCTGACCACGCTATCCAGCTCTTCCCCCCAAACTACCAAAGTGAGGTTGCCCTTGCAGCAAACCTCACTGGCACCATTACGGGAACTGCTGGGACGGTTGATTTTAAGACCGTTTGCGTTATATACAGGTTGTCCTTCAGATGTGTATAACTGCAGGTACAGATCCCAAGGCGAAGTGGCCAGTAAAGCTTGATCCCAGATCACAGCACAGCCATTGGTGCGGGCAGAGGTCTTCACTTCCTTTACCCTTCCAGATTCTCCATACACCAGTTCCATTCCATTGGCTGCAAGTTGCGGCTGATATTGCTGGTTCAGTATCTGCACTTTGAGTCCGCTGCGCATGGTCTCCTTTTCCTGCCATTCAATGCATATGGAATTGCCATATCTGTGAGCAGAGGGGTACCTTTTATAGCTAGTATTATTGGCAAAGTCATACACAATGAAGGTGCCTGCACCACTCACCTGAATCGTTTTAATACTACCAGGATTGCCAGACATGATGCCTACCAGAACGCAACCACCATTGGCATCAGGCATTGCCTGAGTGACCAACTCCATATTTCCGATATCTGTAGTGAGATTTATCCCAGTACCATATTGTAGTATGCCATCGCCGCTGATCTTCTGTAGATATTTGCCATAATAGGCTACCGCAGTGATAAATATGCTATTATCAGACCCCGTGACTGCTTGCAGGGGTGAGTTATCAATCGAGTCGGTACTGATGGCGGTAACGGGCTGTGGCCACAAGGCAGTGCCGGAATAGCTGTAACGCTGAACATCCAGACTGTTATAATTATTCACACACAACGCGAAGGAGGAATCCTCAAACGCGCATAACCTCCCGATGGGATGATTGGCTGTAGATGCCACGCTAAGCGGTTGAGTCCACATAAACTGCCCGGAATAGTTCACCCGTTGAACTTTCACTATACCCTGTAAACTCCAGGCGACCAGCACGCTGTCGTCCGGCAAGATCAACATATTGGTGTAGCAGCTTCCAGCATCATCCAAGAATACATAAGCAGATGGCATGGTTATGGCTCCTGAGGTATCCAGATGCTGGATGGCGCAGCGAGATTCGCCATTAATTCCGTTATATCTCCCATACCAGGAAACATACACCCCACCATTGTGGTCGGCTACTATGTCGACTACGGTACCAACCCAATAACCCGTTATGATTATTCCGTGTTGGCCCCATAGTAACTCACCAGTACGGGATATCTTGTGGGCACGGATACTTGATGAGTAGCAAAAGGCAATCGAAAAAGCCTGGTCGGAGGTTTCTAGCAGTTTATAAACTCCATAGCTTCTGGGAAAAGTAAGAGGTGTTTCCCAAAGCGGTTGGTACTGATGGTCATAAAGACGTAGCTTGTAGCAGGGGTAACCGTTATCATTCTGTTCCCACATCAGTAAATGACAGCCATCGGAGGTCTGCAGAGAATTGCCGGTGTACTCCACATTTGCATAATTGTGCACTATGACCGGTTGGGGCCATACTAACTCTGCCGTCAGCATTCCAACTGCTGTAAGCAGGACACCCAATAATATCAGCTTATTCATAAATACCTCTCGGAGATATGATGCTTAACGCTGCAATTTTGTCAAGATTATATTTTCTTGAGCGGGGACTCTCCAATATAATAATCAATACTTGTTGGTTCTTCATCGGTGAAATTTTTGTTTGATGTCATCTGCTTGCCTGCTGCTTCCTTGCTGCTATCCTGTGTCGAATACAGGATAGCAGCAAGGAAGCAGCAGGGATGCTCTTGTTCGGCATAAAAAAATAGGTAGCAGACTAAAGGGCTAACTAGTTAGTGAGTTTGAGGGTTAATGCGTGATGCATCTTAGCTTTGGAGAAGCGTCATTGGCAACATCTAAGCACTGCAAGGGCAACTTCTCATCTTTGCAAGAGCAACTTCTAAGCTCTGTAAGATGAACTTCTAATCTTTGCAATGGCAACATCAAAGCTCTGTAAGATGGACTTCTAATCTTTGCAATGGCAACTTCTAAGCTCTGCAAGAGCGACAGATACTAGCCTGAGGCGTAAGCCTCAGGAACAAGGCACCCACCAATATCAAGCCCCTTGGGGGCGACACATTTGATTGTTTAATAGAGAGTAAAAGAGCCAGAGAGGAAAAGAGAGGTTAACGGGTTATCAGGTTATCAGGTTAACGGGTTAACGGGTTAGCAGGTTAACGTATTAGTGGGTTAATGTGGTTAA
>CALLHY010000067.1 GCA_938009275.1 uncultured bacterium | reverse complement strand
CACGACTTGCATATTGGCACCCTCTATCAGAATGATGTATAAGATTAGCATTGTTACCATCGACTCGTTTTATAGCCATTTGAAGAGCTGCTATTGGATATGTAGTATCAAGCGTTGGCCCAACACTCCATCCAACTATCTCTTCCGTGAAGGCATCAAGTATCATCGAAAGATAGCAGAAATGATAATGATAATCATCGTCCATTATCATTATGTAAGTAATGTCGCTAACCCATAACTGATTCGCTGCTAAAGGTATATAGTTTTTGATTAGATTGGGATATGTGGGTAGTCCGTGGGTAGAATCGGTGGTGCGGGGCTTACGTAACTTCAATCTGACTTTGAGCCCGTGCTCGTCAAGAATGCGGCAAAAACGATCTCTTCCTATCGATTCATCACAACCAAACTCGTGTTTGTACATATACCATAATTTAACACCGCCAATACCAGGATCTATACTACGGATATCTTTTATGTATTGAAGGGCAAATTCTTCTTTCGCCACCTTAGCTAAAGCAATATCTTCATCATACTGATAATAAGCCTGCTTACTAACGCCAACCAGTTTGCAGAGATCGGCTATAGGATAATCCTTAACCGATTCTGCATGCAGGTCTGTCACTGTTTGGCGCCAGCTTTTTTTCTTATTGGGATATTAAACTTTTGTTCAGCGATATCTATCATCTTTTCATTGATGCAGACTCGCATTTTCTCAATCCTAAGCTGTTCCTCTAATTCAGCAACCTTCGCTTTTAGAGCATCCAACTCTTCACTGCGATTTTCTTGATTGGGTTTCATAGCTATAACGGAAGCCTTCTTTTCTTGCTCCGCTACAAAGTTAGCAATCCATCTGCCAACTGTAGTATGACCTATAGGCAATATTCGAGATATTTTTTCTTCTCCGTATCCATCTTCTAAATAAAGACGGATCACTTCATTATAATACTTTTCCTTTTTGCTCGAATGGTAATACCCTGAGGGTTTCTTACGTACAGAATATTTTTCTATCCATCGATCCATTGTTCTTCTCTGAATTGGAACTTCTCGAAGTATTTCACCTTTTGATAATCCAGCTCGATAAAGATTAAGCACTTTTGAGAGATATTGAAATCGCTGTTCTTTGTAACTTGACATAGTTGACTATGAGTTTATGAGTCAACCTTTTTCAGTTAAAGACA
>CALLHY010000066.1 GCA_938009275.1 uncultured bacterium | reverse complement strand
AGCAGGTTAATAATGCAATGTAGGGGCTTTCCCTGTGTGTCTGCCCAATGAATGCTAATGGAATAAACTATATCCTGCCGTTAATACCTGATGGCAACACCATTTTAGAAAAAGGAGTTACATAATTCTCCCCTAGCCCGGAGGGCGATATATCATAGCGATGGGTTCGGAGCATTGCGCAGCAATGCGAAGGCCCTCGTTATGGTGCCACACGAGATATAAGCCCCTAAGGGCGACACAACTCGGGTGGGGTAAATGGTAAAGGTTAGATGTTAAACGTTTAGCGAGCTGCGCTCATTTCGGAGATGCAGGGATGTAATGCACATGGAAGGTAACTTGGAGTTCAATATTTAACACAGAGAAGAGCAGAGCGAGGGCAGAGTAAAGCAGAGGAGGAGAAGGTTAATAGGTCAATAATGCAATGTAGGGGCTTTCCATATGTGTCTGCCCGAAAAGGTTAGACTTAATTGGTTGGTCTTGACACTAGTATCACTCATTTCCACCATACGAGTCCCATCGGGACGGCATTTTAGATAGAAAAGGGGCATGAACAACACATCCTCCCCCCAAGAGAGTCCCATCGGGATGGTATGTTCACCCTACAATATACCCCTCCAGTTAATGATTATTATGCCATCCCGATGGTACTTGACAATGGAATCACAGGTGAAAGGGTTTACAGGTTGATAGGTCAATAATGCCATGTAGGGGCTTTCCCTATGTGTCTGCCCGATGAATGCACATGGTAGAGAACGGCACAGCTCCTTTGCCCGCAGGGGACTCTAGGCGTGGGTTTTAACCCACGTACATGGAATTGGAACGCAGCACCCTTAACAAAATGGATACCCCCACCCTCCAAGGGCGGACAATGTCCGCCCTTGGAGGGTGGGGGTAATAATACAAAACTATAAGCTCCTCATATACTTGGGGTTAACACCCCAGGCTAATATCTCTACGCTCCCTTGGAGCTTTGCTGTTATGCCCTTTTCTATGCGATTAAAATAAGCGCTACCTCAATAGACCTTGAAATTCGCTGGAGCATTTCTCCACTAAGATCATTCCCATGCCGTAGTAACATCGGCACTATGAATGTTCCTACCTATTTAATGGGATGATCCGGGTCATGGGACACCCACAGACGCATGTACTTTTCGTCCTGTAAAGGCAACTGAAACTACCCCAATCCCTTTAACCCATCCACAACAATTAGGTATTCTTTATATGAGGCAGGATCAATTGCATTGGATATCTATCACATCAAAGGGCAGGTGGTTAAGAGTTTGTACAAAGGTGGTGCAGAAACCGGTAACCATACCGTAACCTGGAATGGCTTGGATAATTCTGGAAAAGAGTGCACTTCTGGGGTATACTTCTATAGGCTGAGCCCCCCCCCAGACAACTCTGGTTCGAAAAATGCTTATGTTAAAGTAACTGTTATGTTAGTGGGGAGGGTTTATGCTCTCCCCACCTATTGGAGAAGTGATGAAACAATATAGATTGGTTGTTGTCTTGTTGTTATGTATGATTGGCATAAAGATACTTGCTGTAACCAGAACTGTGGATATTGGCGGTTCCGGGCAGTACACCAGCATCCAAACTGCGGTTAATGCCTGTGCTCAGGGGGATACTGTGCTTGTGTATCCCGGAAGATATCAGGAAAATATCTCAATTCAAAGTAATGGTATCTGTGTGATAAGTTTAGAAGCAATCACAGGAAATCCTGAATATATTGATGCTACGATAATCGATGGTCAGGCAATTTCTTGGGGTATATGGGTAAGGCAGAATTCTCAAAACATCACGATCAGAGGACTCTCAATTACAAACTGTAAGAATGGGTTATCTATTAGCTCAAATGTAATTGCTACCATACAGAACTGTAATATCTTCCAAAACAAGGGATATAATGGTGCCGGCTTTGGTGCTAATTTCTGTACTGTATATCTAAGTGGCGTAAATATCTATGATAATTATGCATACTTCATGGGGGGAGGAGTTTACATCAACGGCTATTTAGGATCGGTGAATGTTACATTTGACCCCGTCAATCGATGCTCCATATACAACAACACTGCAGGAGCAGGGCAGGATATTGTCGCTCACTCCATAAACAATGACCTGAGTATCCCGCTGGATATGTTCACGGTTACCAACCCGACAAGTTACTATGCTGCTCCTTACAGGGCTTCAGGCAACGAGTTTCAATTACTAATAGATGCTCAGACAGCACATCATCAGGAGGTTAATGGTGACCTCTATGTATCTCCCAGCGGAGATGATAACAATGACGGGCTTAGCCCCGCAACTGCTATGAAGACCATCAGGACAGCGGTGTATATGGTTGCCCCCGATAGCCTGAACCAGAGGACTGTGCACATCCTTCCCGGGATTTATTCCCAAACTGCCAATCAGCAGGTGTTTCCCATTCCCTTGAAAAGCTGGGTTAAGGTTCAGGGAGCGGGAATTGATGCCACTCAGGTAGTGGGAGAGATGGATCCTGCTTTTGCCAATGTGCAATACAATGCCCTGAAAGTGTTCACCAGCTTCTATCAAACTCATGCAGGTCTGGAGGACCTGTCCATCACCACAGCCGGCTCGAATAATAGCTGCGCTATCTGGGGCTTTGAGGAGGAATCCCTGCACCTTAAGAACCTCAGGATGCACGATTTGAGACCGGATCTATTTGCTGTGATAAATATAACTCGAGCTTCAAATATACTTTGGGACTGGATTACTATTGAAGACTTCACAACAGAGGAACGAGGGTTTCTTTTTACTGATGGCTATATTACCGGGACTATTCGAAATTCATTTTTTAGAAATGCATCTTCAACTTTTACCAGTAATGAAGTATGGGCAAAGCCGTTGATCTGGATATCAGCGGGAGATAGTATTACAGTCGAAAACTCAACCTTCAACAACTTATCAATGGCCGATGATGACTCACAAGCTCTCAGCTTCGGAGGTGTTTCAAATCCTACATTTCAACAATACTACACTTTCCGGAACTGCATGTTTACGAATATCGACTGTAACGAAAGAGGGGTATTGATTGTTGGTCATGCATATCCTGAGATGAACATCAGCAATTGCACCTTTGCCGGGCATACTGGCGATGGAGAAGCGTTGATGGTGAATGGCAATGTGACCATCAATAACTGCATCTTCTACAATGAACGCTCGGTGGAGATAGCTATCAACCCCATGGATGGGACAGGGATTCCTACTACCCTCACCCTCAACAATAACCTTATCCGCAATGGTTATAGCGACATCTGGCAGGGTCCGGGGAGCACGATTGACTACAACGATACCAACATCACAGGCAATCCGCTCTTTCTTGGAGGGGATGATATCCACAATCCACAGTATTACAGCCTTTCATCTTCCTCTCCCTGCATCGATGCGGGCACACCAGACACCACTGGCTTAAGCCTTTTGCCCTATGACCTAGCAGGGAATATGCGCATCTGGAATAATGTGATAGATATGGGCTGCTTTGAGTTTG
>CALLHY010000065.1 GCA_938009275.1 uncultured bacterium | reverse complement strand
GACCACCGAGATCTACACTCTTTCCCTACACGACGCTCTTCCGATCTCCTCAGGAAACGATTGTGCCTGGATAGACGAGATATACTTACCACCTGTTATCTTTGGCTCGGAGTTGAATCCTATTTTAATCTATAACTTCGACCAGCTAAACACTGTACGCAACTTCGTAGGCTCTGCCCATTCTGGTAAACACTTTAAACTGATGAACGATATCGATGCTAGCCCTACGATTACTTCCACGTGGGTTCCCAT
This sequence comes from uncultured bacterium, assembly GCA_938009275.1. Classification (GTDB taxonomy): domain Bacteria; phylum Cloacimonadota; class Cloacimonadia; order Cloacimonadales; family Cloacimonadaceae; genus Cloacimonas. The sequence continues at coordinate 1,956 of CALLHY010000065.1, read as the reverse complement.
TGGTAATAATTCCAGCATGTTCTACGGTACTTTCGACGGTGATAACCACACCATAAGCAACCTGCGTAGCCAGTTTTATGGTCCCTATCATGGGTTGTTTGGGATGACAGCAGTAGGCAGCATAGTAAAAAATACCGTTCTTAGCAGTACATGCTACTTTCTTGGGGATGGCGATACCGGTTCGGTAGTCGGACACAATAAAGGCTTGGTGCAGAATTGTTACTCATACGCGACCGTTAATATCGGCAATGCTGAAGGTGGCGGTGGAATTGTGGGTAACAATCAGGGATCGATCAGAGAAAGCAGGTTCATGGGTTCAATCACCAGATCCGGCAGCGGCGTAACATGCAATAAGATAGGTGGCATTGCCGGTAACAATGAAACAGGTGCATTGATAGAGAACTGTCTATCCACAGGCAGCGTAACCGGAAACACTTGGTGCGGCAGTTTAGTTGGCTGGAACAACGGCACTGTCAGCCGTAGCCACGCCAATGGCACCGTCACCGGTGCGGGAAACACCATCGGTGGCTTAGTGGGGCAAAACAATGGCAGCATTAATAACTCATACTCCAGAGCTAATATTAGCGGAGCCAGTTATGTGGGTGGCTTGGTGGGTAACAATGCCGGAACGGTAACCAATAGCTATTCCATTGGAACGCCTACCGCAACCGGACAAAAAGGCGGATTAAGCGGTGCTAATGGGGCAACAATTAACGGATGTTATTGGGATACACAGACCAGCGGAATGGCAACTTCCTACGGTGGAACCGGCAAGACCACAGCCCAGATGAAGACCCAGGCTACCTATACGGGCTGGGACTATACCCTCGAAACAAGCAATGGTACAAATGACTATTGGACAATGTGGTACCTGGATAATAATGGCTATCCCGAGCTGTTCTGGAAGCATGCCACGGAGATGCATGAACCAGTTGGTACTTACCCTGCTGCGGTAGCTTCGAACTTACCCATCAGCGGTTTTAACATCACCTGGTCTCCAAATCCAGTGGGACTAACTCCGGTTAGCTATACCCTATATATGGTTTTGGGCGATGAAACCAAGCTCTATGACACTGCTTATGCAGGTCAGCACACATTCACAGGGATTGCGGGAACATCCTACAATCCTGTAAGCACCGGAGGCATAACCTTCCAGTTTGGAGAGCGTTGGTATTGGTCTGTAAAAGCCCATTTTGCCTCAGGTGGAGTAAGTATTCCATCCTCTCACAGTAACTTTATAACAGAGCGTGATCCCTTCGCCACCGAAAGCTTTGAAGTGGGGAATGTTGAATATAGTGACAACATCTTCGAATGGACGCAAGTGTATGGCTATGGCTATTCGCAATGGACAGCGAACAGAACCCAGACCACTTACAATCGCAGTCCCAGAAGCGGCAACTGGAACCTTACAATGTATTATGCAACGGATTACTACAACTTTGGCTGGCTGTTCCGTCCCTATCCTTTGGTTGGTGGAGTCACCTACGATGTGGAGCTTTATGCCCGCCAGAATACGGATTGGTATGGAAACGCACAGATAGCCATGCACTTTGGTACTTCCGCGTCCCCTGAAGGCATGACCACCGAGATCACACCTCCCTACATGGTAAACGTTACCAATGGTGACTATCAGCGCATTGTTGCATCTTTTACGCCTACCACTTCAGGAACCTACTACCTGGGGATACGGAACCGCGTTGCCGGTCTTATCTATTACATGTGTATCGATGACGTAACTCTGCGCCCCAGAGCCCTCCCCAATCCTGTCAGCCTGGTTAGCCCTGCCAACCTGGCAAGCGGACAAAGCCTGTCTCCCACACTTAGCTGGACACCAGCTACCACGGGTGGTTTAGTAACCGGTTATAAAGTATATTGCCAGGCAAGCACTACACCTATTACCCCCACTACTCTGCTTGCAACCGTGCCTTCCAACACCTATAGTTATACGTTAAGCAC
>CALLHY010000064.1 GCA_938009275.1 uncultured bacterium | reverse complement strand
TTTTGCTCCCTGATTTGCTTTGTGCATATACGTAGTTGGCTAGAAACAGATATGATGTCAGCTATCTTGATTGTGCAGATAGAGGAGTGGCATTATCTCGTTGTGTTACCTGCTCTTTTCGTTTTAACCCCGAAACGACAATCGTAAGCAGCAAAGCGGTCTGGCTTGTGCAAGGATGTGAGTGTTGATTGATTTGAAAGTTGCATTATACTGGTGTCGTTTAGGGGTCAAAACACCTGATGCGCGAGTTGCAGTTATGGGTGTCGTTTAGGGGTCAAAACATACCTCCGTTTTGACTTTCAATTTTCTTTGTGTGCGCTATCTTTGCTGTAGATATAGTCTTGCGCACTTGCAAACCAGCATTAGCTGTTATCACCGCTTGAAAATTGTGAGTTAAAACATGGGCAAATAGTAATGTGCGTTTTTGCTCCCTGATTTGCTTTGTGCATATACGTAGTTGGCTAGAGACAGATGTGATGTCAGCTTTCTTTATTGTGCAGATAGAGGAGTGGCATTATCTCGTTGTGTTACCTGCTCTTTTCGTTTTAACCCCGAAACGACAATCGTAAGCAGCAAAGCAGTCTGGCTTGTGCAAGGATGGGAGTATTGATTGCAGTGAGAGTTGCAGTTATGGATGTCGTTTAGGGGTCAAAACAGACCTCCGTTTTGACTTACAATTTTCTTTGTGTATGCTATCTTTGCTGTAGATATAGTCTTGCGCACTTGTAACCTGTCTTTAACTTGCCTGGCAGCTGGAAAACTGTGAGTTAAAACATGGGCGAATAGCAATGTGCGTTTTTGCTCCCTGATTTGCTTTGTGCATATACGTAGTTGGCTAGAAACAGATATGATGTCAGCTATCTTGATTGTGCAGATAGAGGAGTGGCATTATCTCGTTGTGTTACCTGCTCTTTTCGTTTTAACCCCGAAACGACAATCGTAAGCAGCAAAGCGGTCTGGCTTGTGCAAGGATGTGAGTGTTGATTGATTTGAAAGTTGCATTATACTGGTGTCGTTTAGGGGTCAAAACACCTGATGCGCGAGTTGCAGTTATGTGTGTCGTTTAGGGGTCAAACATTATCTATTGGCAATACGCAATATTTCGCTTGACTTCAAACACCCAGACAATAACATAGCCGTATCACACACACGGAGTATAAGCAATGCGGGACAAGCTATTACACAGCACATCAGGCTCAGTTTATCATGTTGTGAACCACTCAATTGATGGTAGAGACCTTTACTACAATCCCGGCGATTACAAAAACTACCTGCACTTCTTCAAAGAAGCCTTAACCGTTGATGTTATTGTACTTGCCTATTGTCTGATGCCAAATCATTTTCATTTCCTTTTACAACAAAACACTCCTGAGGCGATATCCGACTTGTTTGAAGCCACGAACAAACGCTATGCGCGTTACTACAATAAGGAACACGGGTTTAAGGGAAGGGTTTTTCGCGCTCAACTTCAGTATCGAGAAACGATGGATGATAGGTATCTCCTAAATACATCTGCGTATATTCATGCCAACCCGGTTCAGGCTAAGCTGATAGACCTTCCGGAACAATGGGAATACTCTAACTTTAGGGAATATATGCGGTTGCGAAGTGGCACCTTGTTCTCAGTGCAGTTTTTGCAGAACTACATTGGCAACCCGGAAGCATACCGACTAAGGGTTATTGAACTTGCGCATAAGAAAAGCATGCAGCGCGCCTTTGAGCGTGACAAACTTAAGTGAGCTTGCTTGGAGGCATTGCAGATTCATTACGGATTCATTGCAGGTTTTATCCGTAATAAACCTGTAATGATAGTGCGATTCGAGCGGCGTGTGTGGACTTTGACATCTGTAGTCATGGGGTCAAAACATACCTCCGTTTTGACTTACAATTTTCCTTGTGTGCGCTATCTTTGCTGTAGATATAGTCTTGCGCACTTGCAAACCAGCATTAGCTGTTATCACCGCTTGAAAATTGTGAGTTAAAACATGGGCGAATAGTAGAGCAGGTTTTTTACTCCCTGATTTGCTTTGTGCATACACGTAGTTGGCTAGAAACAGGTGTGATGTCAGCTTTCTTGATTGTGCAAATAGTGGAGTAGCCTTAGCTCGATGTGCTGCCTGCTCTTTTCGTTTTAACCCCGAAACGCCTATAGTATGCAGCATAGCGGTCTGGCTTGTGCAAGGATGGTAGAATTGATTGCAGTGAGAGTTGCAGCTATGGGTGTCGTTTAGGGGTCAAAACAGACCTCCGTTTTGACTTACAATTTGCCTTAAGCCCGTTATGTATATATGTAGATATCATCTTGCGCACATGCAACCCAGCATTAGCTGTTATCGTAGCCTGAAAATTGTGAGTTAAAACATGGGCGAATAGTTAGAGCACGATTTTGCTCCCTGATTTGCTTTGTGCATATACATAGTTGGCTAGAAACAGATATGATGTCTGCTTTCTTTATTGTGCAAATAGTGGAGTAGCCTTAGCTCGATGGGCTGCCTGCTCTTTAGAAACAGGTGTAATATCAGCTATCTTGATTGTGCAAATAGTGGAGTAGCCTTAGCTCGATGTGCTGCCTGCTCTTTTCGTTTTAACCCCGAAACGACAATCGTAAGCAGCAAAGCGGTCTGGCTTGTGCAAGGATGGGAGTATTGAATGCTGTGTGAGTTGCAGTTATGGGTGTCGTTTAGGGGTCAAAACAGCTGATGCGCGAGTTGCATATTACGGGTGTCGTTTAGAAATATTAACAATTGCAGATGTGGAAGCTTTTCCACTCACTTATAGCCTAATAATGCACCCCAGCAAAGCCATGTCACTCCTAATAGCCATATTGCTTATACATAAGCATATACAACGCTTCACACCGCAGCCTGGCATTACCCAATATGATAGGCTATAAACTGCCTTTGCACCTGCTCTGCTCCTGTCTAATACCCCTATTACGATACTAAGCCTCAACACACAAAGAAGTTCAGTATTTTTTCCGCTTGTCCAGTTAACGATATGGGCGATACTTTACTTATACGAAATAAACTGATTTTTGTGCTTGACAGGATTTACAACATGGGCAACATGGGAACTGTAGTTAAAACTAATATTCTATAAAGAGTGTAATGTGCGATGAAACAGTTTCTTAACCGTTCGAAACCATGCCCCGGCCACTGCCTTTTGGCCAGCCGGATTACCAAAAAGAACACATACTTTAGTTTAACCAGAATTATATCATTTCCTTTAGGAGGAATGTTATGAAGAAATTTATATTACCGCTCCTGCTTCTTCTTGCCATCGGCATGCTTGCAGCGGTGGATTCAGAGCCATCCGCAGTAGTCGGATATGTAAAGTACGAATGTGTGGCTGGCAACAACATGATAGCCCTTCCGATGGTAGATGCTTATGAATATGCCAGCGAAGTTGGCGATGCTCTTGGTGCAACTACAATTGGTTACTTTGATGGAGAAACACAAGAATGGGTTGTTATCGACGCATTCCCGTGGGGTGGCTGGTCAGATGAGTTCCCCATAGTAAATGGTCAACCCCTCTGGATTTATGTAGAATCCGACGTTGATTTCTACAGCATCGGCAGCCTGCCTGCATCAAGTCCGTCATATACCTTGGCTACAGGAAACAACACAATTATGCTTCCACTTAACCGTGCAGATCTCGAATTTGCCAGCTTGGTTGGTGACGAAATTGGTGCCACTTCCGTTGGATACTTTGATGGTGCCGCACAAGAATGGTCTGTTATTGACGCTTTCCCATGGGGTGGCTGGACAGACGAATTTGACACCGCCATTGGTGCCCCTCTGTGGATATACACAGATTTTGACGGTACTTGGCCTGCTCCCATCAGAGCACAACAAAACATCAAAACAAAGTCTAAATAACTAGGAGAAAAACATGAAGAAATTATTACTGGTAACGATTATTCTTGCCATTGCAACATTTGCACTTGCCTATAACCAAAAGTCATATTGGCAACAGATGCTAATAGCAGACGCAGATATTATGACTTACGTTAATACAGCAAGTCCTGCACATGATGCTGATTTTACTGTGTCCGTTACAGACATCACTCCCAACGAGACAATTACTACAGCAACAAAGCCAGCATCACAAATTCGTGTATGCACAATTACAGGCCCCACTGGGCTTGCCGCATGGGTGTATTTTGATGCTCAAGCCTTCGCAACAACTGGTGCCGTTCCTGTTGGCAGACAATTCTCTGTAACTGTAACATATCTTGGCAATCCAGATCCCTTAACAAACTCAGCTACTAAGATAATTACAACCGGCACTGGTGGTGCTCAGTGGTTCTCCACTGCTAACTCCGCTGCTTGGACTGTGCCCAAAACCATTTTGGGTGCCCCAACCGGTATCGAAGTTGAAACCCCCCCGGCAGTTGGTGAAACAATCGTTGGTGATGGCACAAACGGCTTTGCAGTCGGCGTCGTTATTACCGGTGGCGGAATAATCCCTCATGAATTGCTGGGTGGAGATATCCTTGAAGATGCCATTTTGTACACCATTACTGCAACAGGAACCCAAGATGTAGTAGTCCACAAACCCGCAGCCTATGTTGGCGAATGGTATTGCTGGATGCTGAAGGGTGGCGTGTTAACTCCTGCCGTACCTAATCCTCTTGGCGCAGCAGAGAGCACCTACACCTTTACCGATGTCGATTTCGATGCTAAGGGCGACGCCCAGATCATCCTGAACGACAACCCAACCCTTCCTGTGGAATTCAGCAGCTTTGCTGCAACTCTTACTGCTCAGAACTTCGTAAAGCTTACCTGGGTTACCGAGACTGAAACCGGTGTTTCCGGCTACAACGTCTATCGTAGCACAGATGCCAACCAAGCTTCCGCAGTTAAGATTAACGCAAATCTTATCGATGCCAACAACACCAGCAGCACCCAAACCTACAGCCATATCGATAACGAAGTTGCTCCTGAAACCACCTATTCTTACTGGTTAGAAATTGTTGAGATGGATGGAACCACTGCTTTCCACGGCCCCACCAACGTTTACGTTGAAGCCGGTCAGCCTGTAACCCCCAGCTTGATCAGCACCATGGGCAATGCCTATCCCAATCCTTTCAAAGCCAACAGCAACACCAATATTGCTTATGAAGTGAAAGCCGGCGAAACCGGAACCATCACTATCTATAACATTATTGGCCAGGTTGTGAAAACTGTCCCTGTAAGCGAAACCACCACACCCAGAACCTTTACCTGGAATGGTCGCGACAGCAAGGGCAATGTTTGCGGAAGCGGTATCTATTTCTACAAACTTAGCACACCTTCCCGCAACATCACCAAGAAAATGGTTATTGTTAACTAAGCAATTAGATTAGCAAGGCTAAATATAAGAAATGCCCCGAACAGCGATGTTCGGGGCTTTCTTTTTGGGGCTACATTGTGGACACGTCATCCTGACGTGTTTTGTAGAAGCTTCATCTTGAAGCTTTGCAGTAGGTGTCGCCATCATCCAAATCAGTATTTAGATAGTTGGACAAGCCCGGTAGGGCGAAATAACATAGCGAGGGTGTGTTAGCCCCTCGTGGATATCCAGGGATGCACCCTCCATACATAGCATCCCCTTGCCTCCAGCCATTGCGTTTGCATTGGCTGGAGGCAAGGGGGTGAAAATAATCCCAGACGTTATGGCCTGCCTGCTGAGGGGTTTCGTTCGCTGTGCTCACTTCACGCCCTCGCTATGATATGTCGCCCTATCGGGCTTGGTTTGGATATACCGGATCGACTCCAGCACGCCAGAACTCCAGCACCCCAGCACGCCAACACACCAGCACACCAGCACTCCTCTGCTTCCGGGGCAGTAAAATGCAGGAACAGGTCTTAACCAAAAGCATTGACAAAATTATGGCTTCCAGCATTGTGCTCGTTAGTGAAAAAATGGAGAAATAATGGATAACCGGATTTATGAATACCTGAGCGTATTCATTATGGCGTGGCTATTTGTATATGGTTTAACGCCGTTTATAATTCGCCTGGCGAATGCCCTGAACTTTGTGGATAAGCCAGAAGCACGCAAGATTCATCTGAAAACCGTGCCGCTATTGGGTGGCCTTAGTGTTGCCCTGGGCTTTGTGCTTTTATGTATTTACGATGTTACCATCTCTCCTGGCCGCTATTTTGACCGTCCGATGATAGGATACCTGCTGGGAACGGTGTTAATTGTAGTAATTGGCCTGATTGATGATCGCCGGGGAATGCGCCCGCTAATAAAGATGATTGGGCAATTCGTGGTAAGTTTGGTATTTATCTTGAGTAATTTTAGCCTGGGCGAACTGAAGCTGATGTTTGGCAGTATATATATAACCCTTCCACTAATGGTATTGTGGATGGTAGGCTTGATGAATGCCTTGAACTTTTTAGACAACATGGATGGCATAATCAGCGGTATGGCTGGAATTTTGGGCATTGGCTTTTTTGCCTTTGCGCTCACCAATACCACTCAGGCAAATCAAGAATCTATGGCATTAATGGCCCTTATCTCCCTAAGCTTTGCCGGATCTACCTTTGGCTTTTTGCCATATAACTTCAATCCCGCACGCATCTTTTTGGGCGATGCCGGCAGTATGTTCATAGGCTATTTCTTGTCCTCGATGGGAATCCTGATGGCCCAGCACGCTGGTAATCGCTATAATGATAAGTTTTTCTATCTGCTTCCCGTGCTTCTGCTTTCTTATGCAATTTTCGATATTTCATTGGTTAGCTTTACCCGTAAGCGTGATGGCAGGCACGTTATGCAGGGCGGCAAAGACCATAGTACCCACAGGATAAATAACGTATTGGGTTCGGTAAAGGTCACTGCTTCAATAATCTATACCATTAATGTGCTAATCGTTCTAACCTCAATAATAATATTCCGGATTGGCAATCGTCAGCTACTAATGATCTGCACTTCGATGTTCGCAGTATTCTTTATGGTATTCGGTAGAAAGTTGGATCAAGTGCCAATAGTTGTGCCAGACAATCAGAAAAAACAGAAGGTGTGATATGGAAGCAATCATCTTGGGAACAGGATCTGGACTACCAGAGCTGAACAAGCACCATTCCGGGTTACTTGTAAAAACCAATAAGCATTTTATCTTGATAGACACTGGGGACGGATGCGCTCAAAGACTATTACAGCACGAAATTGAACCTGATGACTTAGATGCCATTATGATAACCCACTATCACCCCGATCATGTCAGCGGGCTATTTATGGTTTTGCAAATGCTATATTTGGCAGGTAGAACAAAGCAATTAATGCTCTTCTTGCCGGAACGTCCCTCGGTGGTGATGGATACCTTGCACACTATGTACACGTTTGTAGAGAAATTTAGCTTCAAGCTCTTAGTGTTAGATATGGAGCAAACGGAACTATATCTGGACAATGTATCCACCAAATCTACCGATCATCTATTCGGATATGCAGGCTTGATTCAAGATCATAGCTTGCCAAATCAGATGAAATCCTGGTCGGTTAAGATAAGTGGTGAGACGGGAGATATGGTATTCAGCAGTGATCTGGCAACTACCGATTGTATTGCGGATTTCATACGAGATGTTCATACCATAATTGTAGATGCCGGACATCCATCTGCCGACCAGATTTTGAAGCTAGAATATCTGAATATTAAGCGGATTGTGCTAAACCATGGGATGTCGAAAGAGCTTCAGGAACGCAGGCATGAGCTTAAGGAAGGCTTGTTTGAAATTGCTAAGGAAGATTGGATTTATAGTGTTTAGAGTAAAGGGATATTATCAGTTACCACCATGCATGCTGTTAGCGTTGTTGCTCATGCTTGGCGGCTGCGAAGTTAACCGCCTGAAAAGCGCGGAAGAGCTTTATGCCCAGAAAAGATATGCTGCGTCCATTGTAGAACTGGACGTATTGATTAAGAATGGTAGAAATGGAGCTCTGATCACCCGGGCAGAACTTTTACGGTCAAACAGCTATTTCGCCTTGGGCGAAGCTGCCGCAGAGCGAAAGAATTGGCCTTTGGCAATCAGGTTTTATAAGTTATCAAATTCTGATGAAGCAGATTTGCATCTGGCGAATATCTATATGCAGCTAAGCGAGCAGGCATTTCGTAACGGAGAGCCACACCTGGGCAAAGACTATCTTGATTCCATAATTCGCGAAGCGCCAGACAGCCCCAATATCCCGGAAGTGTTATACCGGCGCATCAGCTACTACCTGGAAGTTGATAAAAATCAGGATGCGGCCTGGCGAGACTATATGTCGCTGTATGATAATACTCCAAACAATCCCTTTGAGCTACAAGCCCGTAACATTGTGATGCGCTTCATTCCCAGTAAGCTAGAATATGCAAAAGTGCTTGCCAGCCAGAGCTACTATACAGAATCACTGAATATCCTGTTCGAGATAGCAAAATACCCTCTGGCTGATTTGAATGACCTTAACAGGCAGATATCTGATGTTTACCAGCAGCAGGCCGAGCAGTTTATAGAAGACCAAAACTACACCGAGGCAGACCGCCTGTTTCGCATCGCCATGCAGTATTATCCCGACAAGGAAAAACAGATATACAAAAGACTGGAGGCTATTACATCATTGTATGTTAGCAAGGGTAACAGCCTCATGGAAGCAGGTGACTTTGCCAATGCTTTGGTGCATTACCGCAAGACATTCGACATAATACCCGATTATCAACCTGCCTTGGATGCTATAAATAAGCTATTCACAAAGCAAGAGAACATCCGCCGCGCTGCCGAGCTTTTTCAGGAAGGGGACAAATTTGAGGCAGCCGGGAAACATAATGATGCAGTGAAAGCATATAACCAGGCCTACGCACTGGATGCAAAGCCAGAGTACCGGGCCAAGGCTGTGCAGATGCAAAACCTGATAGATGCAGCTACAAATCCAGTTCAGTTTGCCAAGCGCATTATTGATGAATACCGTGGAGGATTGCTTAATACCAGAATCCGAAACCAAAAACAGGATATGCTTAAGCGTTACAAAGCCTCAGAAATTAGGGACAGCGGATGGAAGATACTGCTCTCTACCGGGCAAAATAAGTATGAAGTACGCTATGATCTGATAGCCCCCAATGAGACCTATCTGTATGTATGGCAAGTTAACCTGCGGGATAAGAGCATTGTCCCCCTGAACCGATTGTCGGAGGCACTGCTGAAATGAAACTGCATATTGTATCACATAAAGCCAAATCCCTTTACTTAGCCTTGTTGTTCGTTATCTTTAGCTTAGCTCCGATTTTTGCCCAAAGCTTTGACATCCAGGCCTTTTCAGATAGCACCAAGTATGGATGGAAGGATTATCAGGGCAGGTTTGAGTATCGTGATCAGCTAAAATCGCGACAAGACTTGCTGCAAATATATGAGCTGGAAGCTCTGCCACTAAGGTCAAACATCACGAAGTCGGTGCTTATTCCTGGTTGGGGTCAATTCGCTGGCAAGGCAAGTACCAAGGCAACTCTTATCCTCAGCACAGAATTGGTGCTGGTAGGTACGTCGCTATATTTCTGGGACAGAGCCATGTCAAATTACCGGCTTTATGAGCAAGCTACGCAAATAGAAGACATCCAGTACTATTACAAAGAAGCGCAAAGCCCCCATCAATACTCCCAGATAATGCTTGGCTTTGCTGCAATTGTTTGGATTTACAACATATTCGATGCCATCCAAACTACTCAGCAGTACAATGCCAATCTGTGGGAAGAGATTTTGGAAAGACAAAAAAGCAACACCATCCAAGTTACACCTAATGGGCTGGAAGTGAGGTTTTAGCATATGAAAGATAAGCATCTCTTGTCGGAGAAATTAATTAGAAAGCTACTTGCATTTGCTCTGTTGGTTATCGTTGCCTTGAGTATGGGTTCATGTGGGTTAAAACGAAGCAACCCTCTTGATCCTTTGGGAAACATAAATATCGTTACTCCCGATCCAGTAAATGGCGTATCGGTAAATGCCTCACCTAATAATGCATCGGTTAAAAGTGTAACTGTCCGCTGGAGAGCAAATAATTCAGACAATACAACAGGTTATTACGTGTATCGTGGCTTAGGTTACTATTCTGCCTTCAGCATTGTTGGTGAGGTGCAGGATAGCATATTCGTGCATACCGGACCAACCGTTATGCCAGGAGTGGAATATTATTACAAGGTTTCTGCTTACAAGTCTTATCCTCAAGGCAAGCTGGAGGGACGCAGATCAGAACCAGTTTGGGTATATATCCCATTTTAGATTAAATGGCATTACAAGACTATCAAAACGAACTGAACGAACGTCAGTTAGAGGTTGTTACAGATACCGAACACCCCATTTTGGTACTGGCAGGAGCTGGCTCGGGAAAAACCAAGTCTATCATCTACCGTGCCGCATACATTATCCGTGAGCTTCAGGTACCGCCTTGGAAGCTGCTGATAGTAACCTTTACGAACAAAGCAGCAAGAGAGCTTCAAGAAAGGCTGGAAAACCTGCTAAAGATACCCATGCGCTCGTTGTGGGTTGGCACATTCCATTCCATCTGCTCGCGCATCTTGCGTTTTGAATCGGCGCATCTGCCTTTTAACTCAAACTTTTCTATCTACGATGATGACGCTCAGAAATCGCTTCTAAAAAAGCTCTACAAAGAGCATGGCTACGATGCACAGAAAATGCCTATCCCCCGCGTGCTGAGCCGCATTGGCAGATACAAAAATAAGCTGATGCTCCCCGAGGATCTGCTGGATTTAGCAGCTAATGAAGATAAGGAGTTTAATAGCTTTCTGGGCATCTACCGGCTGTACCAGCAGCAACTGCTGCTAAATCAGGCCATGGACTTCGACGATATTCTCTTGTTCACTGCTAAACTGCTGCAAAGTAATGCCTCGATTAGAGAAAAGTATCAGCATCAATTTCAGTATGTGATGATAGATGAATATCAGGATACCAACCAGGCTCAGTTTGAGATTATCCACCAAATTGCCAGCGGACATCAGCGAGTATGCGTGGTTGGCGATGACGACCAGGCTATTTACAGCTTCCGCGGCGCAAGCCTGCGCAATATTCTGGAATTTGAGCGTGACTATAGCTCAGTTCGCAGTATCAGGCTGGAACAAAATTACCGTAGCACAGGCAACATACTGGCCCTGGCAAACGCGGTTATTATGCATAACCGCCGCCGTCACACCAAGGCTTTGTGGAGCGATCTTCCCGAGGGCAACAAGCCAAAGCTGATTACCTACGAGAACGAAAATCAGGAAGCCGAACGAGTAACCTCTCGTGTACAGGAACTAATGAAACAGAGCATTCCCCTAAAACAAATTGCCATTCTATACCGCACCAATGCCCAGTCCCGTGTGTTCGAGAGTGCACTAATGCAAGCCCGTATACCATATAGCATAGTAGGCAGCTTGCACTTCTACCAGCGAAAGGAAATAAAAGACCTCCTGGGCTATCTGGCATGCATTTGTAACACCGCGGACAATGAAAGCATCTTGCGGATTATAAACGAACCTCCCCGGGGCATTGGACAAACTACCGTGAATCGCATTATTTCTTTTGCGGCAAAGACCCGCATCCCGATTTATAACGCCTTGCAAAATGTAGATGCCATCTCGGAACTTAATTCCTCTGCAAAAAAGCGTGTAGGTGAATTTGCTGCCCAATTGGAAAGTTGGCGCAGCACAGCATTGAAAAGCCCGGTGTTAGACCTGGTGAAGCTTATTGTGGAAGAGCTGGGACTGGTTTCACTATACCGAAAAAGCAGCGACCCCAGAGACATTGCCCGTGCAGAAAACCTTATAGAATTCGTGAGTTCCGTAAGCGAATTTAGTGAAAGAGCCATGCGAGAGGAAGATAAAACTCCGCTCCTGGCAGACTTCTTGCCCTTTGTTGCCCTGCAAACCGATATGGATATGCTTTCCGAAAGTGCCGACTCTCTAAGGCTTATGACCTTGCACAATGCCAAGGGACTGGAGTTTGAGGCTGTATTTATCGTAGGCTTGGAAGAAGAGCTATTGCCCCACAGGATGAGCATGGATAGCCGTGAGGAAATTGAAGAAGAAAGACGTCTCTTTTATGTAGGTATAACTCGTGCCAAGAGGCATCTATTCCTTAGCAACGCACGATGCCGCAGAATATATGATACATTCTATTTTGCCAAACCCAGCCACTTCATTGGTGAAGTTGATCCCTGTCTCTTCGACCAACCCGGAGGGGAAACAGGCAGAGCTCCTGCTCCCAGAGCCGTGAATAAACTGCATAAAAGCACCCGCGAAAGCAAAAAGCATTACCATGTGGGGCAGAAAGTGTTTCATCAGGAATATGGGGTGGGCACAGTGCTAAACGTTAATGGCGAAGGCGCTGATGCCATACTGACCATAACATTTGTAAAAGGCAAGCTTGCCAAAATAGTCGGTAGCTTTGTAACTACCGAGCCATAGCAGGAAAAACAATGCTAAACACAGTTTTATCGGACATTCTCGATAGCTCAGAGTTTTTGTCTGGACTTACAAAACTTCCCATTGCCGGGCAGACTTTCCAAATCTATCATCTGTCCCAAAGCGCGAGAGCTTTGGTGGCAGCACATTTATGGCGGCATTTGGGTAAGAACATGCTTATTGTATCCCAAGACGACATAATAGCCGAAGACATATGGGACGACTTATGCGCCCTTATTGGTAAAGATAAGGCCCACTATCTGCCCGATTATGAGATTTTGCCCTACGAAGAACGCTCTCCCCATTACAGCATTCGAGCCACTCGCATGGAAAGTTTGCTGTGCGCGTTAGAAAGCGACTGTCCCGCCATTTACAGCCTGTCTATTCGTTCCTTCAGCCGCTATTTGCCCTCGCGAAATAGCTTGCAACGGAACATTTTGAAGCTATCCAAAGGCATGGAATATGATCCCGAAAAGCTTATGCACGATCTTCAAAATATGGGCTATGCCATCGAATACCAGGTTTCCAAGGTGTATCAGGCAGCCCGCCGTGGTGGCATTATAGACGTTTTTAGCCCACCATTAACCAGTCCGGTACGAATTGAGTTTTGGGGTGATGAGATTATTGGTATGCGTCAGTTCTCCATTTCCACACAGCGTAGCATCCCGGGCGAGATAAAAGAGCTAACTCTTATCCCGGCTCGTGAGCTGTGCCTGAATGATATCGACAGTGGCTCACCGGTTATTGCCAAAGTGCGCGAAAAAGGCTTCTTTGAGGGCATTGAGAATTACTACGCTTTGCTAACCAAAGAGCTACAGCTCTTCGCCGATTACTTTTCCCCAGAGGAACGCTGCATTGTGTGGAACAACTATATCTACATATACGAAGAGTATGAAGCCTTAATGGAGCAGACTTTAGCAGCATATACCAAAGCCGCTAAGCATAGCAGCAAAGCCAAGCTTCCGCCCCCAAGTGCACTGATGGCAGATGATGATGTGTTCCAAAGGCTAAGATTGCGAAGCTGCAATCTATATCTGTCCCAAAGTGAATTTGTGTTACCATTTAATACCCAAAACCTTCGTGCCCCCTTCGAAGCACAACCTGCTTTTGATGCTGATTTGTCGGTTCTTGGTGACTGCCTGATTCGCAATGCAGGAGAAGGCTGGAGAAATATACTGCTGTTTGACAATCAAAGCCAGGCAAAAAGAATGCAGCAGAGCTTGGGCACCAGTGATTATGAGATGCACATCGGTGTATTGCACGAAGGCTTCAGCATTCAAGATTGCCGCCTGAACCTATGGACAGATCACGAGATATTTAATCGCTACAAACGCAAACGCTATGCCCCTCGCTACTCTCCCGGTGAAAGCATTGTGGATTATGAAAACCTGAAGCCCGGTGATTATGTGGTGCATGTGGATCACGGTATTGGTGTGTTTGAAGGCCTGAAGATTATTAAGTTAGACGGCAGCGACGTAGAATGTTTGGTATTGCGTTACGCCGGTGACGACAGGGTTTATGTGCCCACCTTCCAGCTAAGCCTGGTATCAAAATACATTGCCGAAGAGGGTGCTAATCCTGTATTAAATAAGCTTGGCAGCGCGAAGTGGAGCGCAACCAAACACCGTGCTACCCAGCAGATAGAATTAATAGCAGCAGATATAGTAAAGCTATATGCAGAGCGTTCCGCACGGATTGGCATTGCTCATAAGCCAGACAGCGAATGGCAGCAAGAAATGGAAGAGGCATTCATCTACGAAGATACTCCCGACCAAAGCCGTGCCAGCCGCGAGATTAAGGATGACATGGAGCAATCAGCTCCCATGGAGCGATTACTCTGCGGAGATGTAGGATTTGGCAAAACCGAAGTAGCGATTAGAGCAGCATTTAAGGCTGTGTGTTCAGGCTATCAAGTTGCGGTGCTGGCACCCACTACCTTGCTGGTAGAGCAGCATTGGCGAGTGTTTAAGGAACGCCTGGCGCAATACCCCGTTCGCATAGGCATGTTCAGCCGCTTTCGCAGCCCGGCAATGGTTACTAAAGACCTGGTGGGAGTGCGCAGTGGTGATGTAGATATTGCCATCGGCACCCATCGATTACTTTCCAAAGATGTGCGTTTCAATAAGCTGGGACTGCTGATCATAGACGAAGAGCACCGTTTCGGAGTTCGCCACAAAGAGAAATTGCGCGCCCTACAAAGCAACGTAGATACGCTTTATATGAGCGCAACTCCCATTCCCCGCACCCTGAACATGGCACTTGCCAAGCTAAAGGAGATTTCCCTGATGCAAACCTCTCCCAAAGAGAGGCTTCCCATCCGCACAATAATCACTCCGCGTGATATGGATGTGATAAAAGATGCCATACGCAGAGAAATTGACCGGGGTGGACAGGTATTTTTTATCCATAATCGGGTACAGACCATAGAAACTGTTGCTGAAGAGCTACGCCGCGAGATGCCCAAAGTGCGCTTTGGAGTTGGCCATGCCCAAATGCCGGAACACCACTTGGAACAAGTGATGGATGCCTTTGTAAGCAAGGAATATCAGGTGCTGATCTCCACTACCATAGTAGAAAATGGCATCGATATCCCCAATGCCAACACCATCCTTATCGACCGTGCCGATACTTTCGGCTTGGCACAGCTATATCAGATGCGGGGCAGGGTGGGGAGAAGTAATCGCCGGGCATACGCCTATCTGCTAATCCCCAAGGGGACTACCACCGATGCCAAGAACCGCCTGGAAGCCCTAACCCAATATGATTATTTGGGGGCAGGATTTCAGGTTGCTCTAAGGGATTTGGAGCTAAGAGGAGCAGGCACGATATTAGGAACCAAGCAAAGCGGCATTATTCAGGCAATTGGCTTTAACTACTACAACCGCATCCTCGGCAATGCCATTGAAGCAGTAGAAAAGGGAGACACTTCCTCCTTGTATGAAGAGATTAGCCCCGCTGCCCGTCAAAAAGTACGCACCGAGATAGACCTATACTTCCCACCCGGATATATAGACGATGACGAAGAACGCCTGCGCATTTACCGGCGCTTGGGTGAACTGGACAAACTGGAAGACATCGACGAATTTGAAATAGAACTGATAGACAGATTCGGCGAGATACCCGAACAAGCACGCTGGATGCTGAATTACTTCAAGCTAAGCCAGTTAACCAAAATGCATTCCCTCTTGAATTGCCACGTTCGCAAAGACAAACTGATAATGGAATACGACCCCAAAAAGATGCCGCCCAAGCAGGATTTGCTGCGCTTCACCTCAAAGATTGCCCAGCCCCTACGCTTTGATGCAGGCAAAAACCTGAAACTGATAATAGAACTGGATTCTGAACAAAGCTATATTGAGCAGTTTGAAACGGCTATCGAGATATTAAAAACATAGTAACACAGGGGGCTGGTGTGCTGGGGTGCTGGCAACAACTATACGCGTCTGTAGTCCATCCTGCGTTGGTAAGACGGACATCATTCGGTAATCCACTAATGTATATTTAGTTTCATTACTACTTTTCTCTCTTCTTCCCTGCTGCTTCCCTGCTGCTATCCCCTATCGAACACAGGATAGCAGCAAGGAAGCAGCAGGGATGTTCCGATGTAACAACCTCCATTAAACTACGAGATATGGAATTTATCCTCTTTTTAAGTTGACAAAATCCACCAACTGTAGCCGCATGATCGGATTAAGCATTAAGGACGGTTCCATGGCTCGGCTTTTTAGCAAGGATTATCATGACAAATCCACCAGTTGGTATTTTAATCATGCCGTTATTGCCCTTGAACAAGATGACCTCTGGTATTGGAAGTCACTGGATGAGAGCGGAAACTATCATCTAAGGTTTTTCCCCATCCCCGCCAAACAAGAGCTGTTTTGCAAGCATATCGACGTGGTTTTCAATCCCCAAACCGAGCAGATTGTATCTCACGAATGTTCAGAATGCCGCGAGGACGATTCTTGCAGGCACTACCTTTCCATCCTGCGTTATGGCTACATGTATCTTAGCACTGCCATATTCGATGAAGAAGTGGTAGAGACCTGTGGTGGCAATGCACTTAGCGGTGATGAAGCTTGGCTGGTAATAGCCCGTGATGCCAAGCTATACCTGGAAGGCATATACAATCCCGAAACCGACAAAATCCGCTTTTACCATTCTGATTTTGCCCCCCTCGACCCAGTGTTGATGGGCAAACTGATAACAAATGAAACTCCCGACAACACAACCCGGAAAACCATATCTTATTATCAAGCCAACTGGGGTGCATTCCGCGATGATGAACTGCGTTTGTTTGCCTTTCTGAATACACATCGAGCAGCATACAGCAGTAAGGGACAGTTTTGGTCTATCTACAAAAAAGACTTCGCCTCCGCACTGGCTATTATGCAAAATTGCCGTCCCCGCTTTGTAATAAAAGAAACCGGAGAAGCTCTAAACTTCTCAGCACATCCTTACCCCTTAAACCT
Organism: uncultured bacterium; assembly: GCA_938009275.1. Classification (GTDB taxonomy): domain Bacteria; phylum Cloacimonadota; class Cloacimonadia; order Cloacimonadales; family Cloacimonadaceae; genus Cloacimonas. The sequence continues at coordinate 32,774 of CALLHY010000064.1, read as the reverse complement.
GCGCATAGAACCTGCCGGCAGCAAAAACTTCTGCCTGCGTGCAGTGGTTGTGGACGAGCTTTCTGTCTGGTTTTCCGGTCAGCCAACCTGGCTGTTCTTTCGCAGTAGTGTTACCAAACTGAATATTCCCCTGCGTAACGAAATTATTGACGCTGCTTTTCATAATGGCCTTATCCTGAACAAGCGCGACCTGGTGTATTATCGTAGCATCGTACATCGCCAACTGCACGAACATGATATCTATCTTGATTTCGATTCCAGCATTTCCCTGCCAGAGATTGTTAACGAAGCAGCTCAAAAAAGGCTGCACCTCAAGAAACTTGGTGATCAGGTGCTGATAGGTGGCACGTTAGTGTACCCTGGAAACAAAGAAATCCCCTTGTCTGTTATCAGATTTCGCCAGCCTCTGGTGTATTGTAAGTTTACAGACGATTTTGAGGGTGGTGAAGCATGGTTTTACCTATCCCCTGACTTGTTTGAGCAGACTCGTCAGTTGCTCAGCAAGCTGCCAGAACCTGAGATGAACCGTCTGGAACAGCACGCAGAACTGGTATTCGGCGGAGAAGCCAAACTGGCAAAGTTACGTGAAGCGATATTTGAGCTTAGCGATCAGGATTGGGACATCCGCATAGATGATGAGCTAAATCGGGACTTCGTGGCAAAGATTCCCTTGCAAGTAGAAGTGATTGCCCGACAAGATGATGAGATAGATTGGTTTAGCTACGATATTCGCTATCACTACCAGGATATTAGCTTCACTCACGAGGAATTGCGCCGCTTCTTCAAGTCCAAAGAGGAATTCTTGCACACAGCCGAGGGACGCATTGTGTTTATCAGTAATCCACAAGTGTTCTACGAAGTGGAATCCCTTATCTCCCAAAGCGTATTGAAGGCAGACAGCATCTACCGAGCCCGCATGATAAATCTGCCTTACTACTTAAAGCTTAGAGAAGAGAATCCGGCTTTTCGGATGCGAGGTGACGAATGGCTGGAAAGTCTATACGAATCACTTCTAAGCCGAAAAATGCCCCAAAACGAAAGCCTGCCCATCTACCTGCAAACTGTGTTAAGAGGCTATCAAAAGGCAGGTATAAACTGGATAAAAATGCTGTCTCACTACCGCCTGAATGGTATTCTGGCAGATGAAATGGGTTTGGGTAAAACCATTCAAGCTCTTACTGCCATCAGTTCCACTATTTCCGGACGCATTTCGCTGGTGATATGCCCCAAAACTCTGCTCTATAACTGGGCAGCGGAGATTGAGAAGTTTCACACTAACATCCCCTATGCCATTGTGGAAGGCAACAAACAAAGCAGAACGGAGATACTTGGCAGTCCCAACATCCACCTCTTTATTATGAGCTATTCAATGGTTTTGAGTGACTTTAGCACCCTCAAAAATATGGAGTTTGAATGGATTGTGCTGGATGAAGCACAGAACATAAAGAATGTATCTGCTCAACGCACCTCAGCCATCAAAAAGCTGAATGGGAATCATCGTCTGGCACTCTCCGGCACACCGGTGGAGAACAACCTCACCGAATTGTGGTCGATTATGGACTTCCTGAATCCCGGTTATCTTGGTACACTAAACAAGTTTAAGCAAAACTATCTACCCTCAGAGGATACCAACACCGCAAGGCTATCACTGAAGCGCATGACCGCACCATTCATGTTAAGACGTGTAAAAAAAGAAGTTCTGCTGGAGCTACCTGATAAACAAGAGCAGATTTCATGGTGCAAGCTAAATCCCGTGCAAGAGAAGCTATACTTGCAAATACTGGACATGGTGCAAAAGAAATTGCTTCCCTCTGGAACAGAAATGCCAAGCTATGTGCATATTCTGGCTGCATTAACCAAGCTTAGACAGCTTTGCAATCATCCCCACCTGGCAAATCCTGACATTATTCCCGACATAGAGGCATCTACCAAACTGGAGCAACTGGTTGAGCTGGTTACTGAGGCCATTGAAGCAGGGCATAAGGTTCTGGTATTCAGCCAGTTTGTGCAGATGCTTTCTATCATGCGCAAGGTGTTTAGCGATCTCGGAATCGCCTATGCCTATCTGGATGGACAAACCAAAGACAGGGTTAGCCCAGTTAAACGCTTCGAGAGCGACCCCGATCTCAGGCTGTTCCTTATCAGCCTGAAAACCGGGGGAACAGGCTTAAATCTAACCGCTGCCGATACAGTAATTTTATACGACCCCTGGTGGAATCCCATGGTGGAAAACCAGGCCATCGATCGCACCCACCGCATAGGCCAAACCAAGAAAGTGCAGGTATTCCGACTGATTGCTAAGGGTACTGTGGAAGAAAAGATAATAGCCTTGCAAGAGGCAAAACGCGAGATGTTCGAATCCGTAATCGAAGGCGGACAAAACATGCTGAAAACAATGAACATGGACGACTTGAAGCAGCTATTCAGCTATGATAACTAATGTGGAATCAGTACCACGGTGTTTGTGTTCAATAAGGAGCTATCTGTGATTCAATACATCATAAAAACACTGCTCTCGCTTGTTGTTATTGTCTCAGTTAGCGAAATAGCTAAGAGAAGCAGCCTGATTGGCGGTATTCTTGTTTCTCTGCCCCTTGTGTCCCTATTGGCAATAGTTTGGTTGTGGATTGACACCAAGAGCAAAATAAAGGTAGCCGAACTTTCACATTCAATCTTTTGGCTGGTTATTCCGTCACTGGTGCTGTTCATCAGCTTGCCGATGCTGCTGAAGAAACTGGATTTCGGCTGGGCAATGCTAATATCCTGCTCGCTTACAGTTATCGCATACTACCTGATGGTAATAGTGTTAAATTACTTTAATATTAAGCTATAGCAAGCTTCTCCTCTCCATATTCAGCAATAAGTTCCGGCTGGAAGTTATCAAAGGCTTTGCGGAAGTTTTCCCGTTTGTTTAGGATGCAGTTCCAGCTTAAGCCCGCTTGAAACGCATCGAGAGTAATAAACTCAAATAGCTTGCGGTCATCGTGAATGGGAACGCCCCACTCTTCATCGTGATACCTGACCATCAGTTCGCTTGCGCCCACCCAGGGACAGCGGATATGTGCTTTCATGCAATACCTCTTTTCTTTGTAGCTCATTACAGAGCCTTGTACAATGGCAGCTAGATTTGCTTTACTGTCAAGACTGAACTCGCAACACTCCGGCGGATACGAGCTTGTGATTTGCAAGTGGGCTGGGATGAAGCATGAAGTAAACACGCTAGAATTACGCATGAACTACGCATCTCATCCGTATTTCATGCGTATTTCATCCGTAATTCCTTCAAGGAAGCAGCAGGGAAGTTTTATCATCAAAACTACACACTATGATACTTCACCTTACAGAGCAGATCTGATCGAACCATGGCAGATGAAAATCAAGCTGGTTTAAAAAATGGGGGATGCATGAAAAAAAAAGAACTTGACATGCAGCTAATCAGTCCAATACTGAAATCGGTGGCAGAAAGCCCAAAGATATCATAGAATTCAGTTAGATTTATCTCATTTAACCTGAGAAACATGGGATTAAGTGGACACCTTCAAGGTGATTTAGCTTTAGTCAGGAGGCTTGTAAAATGAAAGCAAAGAGAATGCTGCTTGTTTTTTTTGTAGCTATCATTATGATAACAATGATAATGAGTTGCAAGGTTAAACCATTCACATATATAGAACCCTCTTACCCATATCAGGTATCCTCACCTACTTTTAGCCCTGCAGGGGGGACATACATAGGTGATCAAATAGTTAGTATCCGGTGCGCAGAGATGGGGGCTATTATTGTATATACTACTGATGGGACAAAGCCGAATTCCGATTCACCGGTTTATAGCAGTCCTATCACAGTAACCAATGGCACTACTATCAAAGCTAGAGCACGACTTGAAGGATGGGTAGAAAGCGAAACTGGAAGCGCAACTTACAAAATTGGAGAGATGAAACTTGTAGAGGGTGGGACTTTTAGCAGGCAGGATAGCGATGGGTCTTATCCAATATTCCCGGTTATGGTTACCCTTTCGTCTTTTTACATAGACCAATTTGAGGTAACCCTTTCAAGCTATGAAGCCATAGTAGGAACGAATCCTGTATATTTTCCTGACAATCCTAACAGTCCTGCTGTATGTGTTTCCTGGTTTGACGCTATTGCATATTGCAACTACAGAAGCACTCAGGAAGGATTAACTCCCTGCTATAGTTATAGCACCTATGGGACAAATCCCAGTGATTGGCCAGCTGGGTGGGATAGTAATGACTTCAGCTCCTACCAGGTGAATACCAACTGGAATGCCTCTGGTTATCGTTTGCCCACTGAAATGGAATGGATGTATGCGGCAAAGGGTGGCAACCAATCTCAGGGATATACCTACAGCGGTAGTAATTACCTATACGAGGTTGCTTGGTGTGATTCCAATTCCAGTAACACAAGGCATGACGTAGGCACTAAGCAGCCCAATGAACTTGGTATCTTTGATATGAGCGGCAATGTCTTTGAATGGTGCTGGGATATCAATGGCGAATATCCAGGTGGGGCACAAGATAATCCCACTGGTCCCACGCAAGGAACATTTAACGCTGGCCGTGTTAATCGTGGTGGCGCATATCACTTCGATACAAAATACTGTAGCGTAGCGTATCGCCATGTAGGAGTAGCATCTGGCGGGTATTACCACGTAGGGTTCCGTTGCGTAAGGCGTGCTCTTTAAGTTGTGCTTCTTTTTCCCATGCCATCACTGAAACGCACTTTCAGAAGGTCTCCTTTCTTGTATAACTATCTATAAGCTATGTGTTTACCGCTTTCCCTCAATGTCATCACCACGGAGGCGGTAATCCAGCCCATTTGCTTTTCTCCGTCCTGCCCGCGACCTCTCTTTGTCATTACCGCGGAGGCGGTAATCCAGTCCTTTTGCCTTTCTACCAATAGCCCACCCACAACGAAAATAAAAGACCTGGATTCCAGCCTGCGCTGGAATGACGTAAACACATAAATTCCAGAACATTGAGCCATTTGCTACCGAATAAGTCCCGTTTCGTAACTGCATACCCACCATATATATATCCTGTGTGCTCACACAGGAATCACACAGACGCTACATTGGAATATCCTGGTGGGACAGATGTGGAAGGGGCAGATCCCTGTGGCTGCTCAGGTGCAGGGTAAAAGGGTAAACACGGGGGCTTAGCCCTACAATAGAATGCGGTCTTCAAATCCGGCTAGATGCTGTTGTGTTGCTTGCTGTTGTGGTGGCAGCATTCCAATGCTGCGAGCGGGCAAGGTAAAGTGCTGCAAACGCGACATATCATAACGATGGGTTCGCAGCGAAGCGGAGACCCTCGAGAAAAAATAGACAGTTCTAGTAAGCCCTTTAGGAGCGCCACATACAGGCTATAGCAGGTGTTTCTCTCTGGTTGTGTCGCCCCTAGTGGGCTGATTGGTTTGGTGGCATGGAACGAGGGGTTGTGCTGCCTCCCACCCCATAAACTCGCGATGCTCATTTATGGGGACCCTGTCGCTACACACCCTCGCTATGCTATGTCGCCCACAATGGGCTTTGCAGGTTGGATTCCCGTCCCAGCCTTCGCTGGAAGAGACCCTGGCTGGAAAGACAATAAGGGATAGCGAAAAAGACAAAAAGGGAAAGCTGGAATGACAAGAAAGGAAAGCGAGTATTACAAAGGTGAAGAGCTGTTGATTTCAAGGGCTGGATTCCCGCCTCTGCGGGAAAGACAAGAAGGAGTAGCGGAAAAGACAAAAAGGGAAGCGGTAATGAACGGTTGAAATACAAGGCATACCCCCAAAAAGTGGTAATCCGTGTGTATAACTAATGGATATGTATTCATATGCATGGTTAATCTGTCCGCTTATTTGAGTTTTAGCAGAGAAATCCAAAGTTATCCACATGATGCATGTTTCCTCCGAAGTTTGAGCGGTGGACTATGTTTAGGGTCAAGGCACTAAGACAGCAAATCAGCTTAGGAAAGGCAAAATAGTTATAAACGCTTAGATTCAGATTTTATGCTCAGAGAGAGCGTGTTTCGAATGGGAAAACAGTCGATATACAGGATAGTAATTTATATTAACATTTTGCATGATATGTCTTTACAAATACGACGCCCCTAATAATGTTGATTCACTAAAACGACAATAAAAGGAGCGTCGATATGTGTGATACAGAGAAAACAACCCGCAGTTTCTTGCAAGCTATATTATCAGGTTTATCCAAAGAAGTCAGAACCGATGACCATCCCTCCCGTAAAGCTAACAGTGTTGAGGTCAGCCCGGTGGTGATTCGAATTTTCAGGAAGAGCTATCAGAAAGGGAAGGACTTCTATCTGCTCTGTGACTTTGCCGATCCTGGCATGTCAGAACAAGATATTATCCAGAAAGCAATTACCGATTATCGCAAACGCTGGAAGATTGAAGAAGTCCACCGTCAAACGAAACAGGACTTTAAATGGGAGAAGATGCGCCTTGCCAGTTACACTAATTTAAAGAATCTCAACATGTTGATGACAATATCCCTGTGCTTTGTCTATTCATGCAAAGTTGTGATTGAGAAGATCGCGGTTGCCTTTCCAAAGATTATTTGCTTCAGACCAAAGGACTGGGGAAAGCTTCATGGATTCGTGTACTACAGAATTGCCCAAGTATTACAGATTTGCCTATCACGAACTACACATTATGATACTTCACCTTACAGAGCAGATCTAATCGAACCATGGCAGATGAAAATCAGGCTGGTATCAAAAAATGGGGGAATGCCTGAGATATATTGCTTGACGATTAAGCTCGTGGTTGGAAATGTGTGCAAAACAGGGATAGCTGTCCCTGATATGCATAAATGACGAGGTCGCGATGATTAGAAGAACATTACAAGACAATATCTCTAACGTAGCAAGAGGGTTTCCAGTAATAACCATAACCGGACCCCGCCAGTCTGGGAAAACCACTTTAGCTAAAATGCAATTCCCGGATTACACATATTATGATTTGGAGGATCCCGATTTCCGCTTTGTGATGGAGGAGAATCCTAAGAGTCTGTTCAAAGACCCTCTGGGGAAATACATCATTGATGAATTCCAGTATGTTCCTTCTCTTTTGTCGCATATAAAAGCTATGGTAGATAGAGCCCAGGTTAGTGCTCAGTTTGTTTTAACCGGCAGCAGTCAGTTTCAGATGATGACCAATATTTCACAATCACTTGCAGGGAGAACAGCAATATTTCAGCTACTACCTTTCAGCTATGCTGAGGTTTACAGACAACAGAAGCCTGCACTGGAAGAAGTTTTGTTCAAAGGTTTTTATCCGCGTCTGATAGATAAAGAGATGGATCCCCAGGTGTTTTATACATCATACATAAATACTTATCTGGAGCGTGACATTCGCATGCTTTCCAAGGTTCACGATCTGAACTTGTTCCATAAATTCATCTCATTATGTGCGGGTAGAACTGGCTGCATAATCAACAAAACGTCCCTTGCTAACGAAACTGGGATTGATGTAAAAACCGTGGGAAACTGGTTATCTTTACTGCAAACCAGCTTTGTAATCTACCTCTTGCAACCATGGCACGCTAATGTGAATAGGCGGTTGATAAAATCACCCAAGCTGTATTTCTACGATACAGGTCTGGTTTGCAGACTATTAAGAATAAGAGAAAGCAAAGAACTAGAATACCACCCACTAAAGGGACAGATATTCGAGACTTTTGTGGTAGCAGAATATCTTAAGAAGTTTTATAACCAAGGTTTGGAAGCACCGTTATATTATTATAGAGACAACCACGGTAACGAAGTAGATCTGATTATTCAAAATGGAGCCGAATTGCATCCCATAGAGATAAAATCGGCTCAAAGCTATCATTCCAGCTTTCTGAAGAACATAAATGTGTTCCGGAGAGTTTGCGGTAGCACTCACAAAGCAACAATAGTGTATGCTGGAGATTTGGAATGGGAGACAAACAATACTGACATCTTGCATTATTCTCATCTTTCTATGTGATGCTGTTTAATTGACCATCCCTAAGCCAACCACACTATAATTGCAGACTAAGTCCGTAATAGCAGAAGCAGCGATAATGTCATTAGACAGTAAAAGCACCGCAGCAAAGCAAGCTTAGCCAATATGGATTTACGTTATTGTCTGCTGTGGCTGAATGCAGATTTTGTGCTTGACAGTTTGGGGGATATGATTGGCAATGTCATTTAGTGAAATACCATAATTGATTATATAGGAGATATAGATGCTTACCATTGACTGGAAAGAACGGTTGAACATGGACACCGAAGACTATCTGCAAAACAAACTCCCCAAAGGCGATTATGATTTTGAAATAATCTTTAACGCCTATCCGGAAAGGGTCAATGGCAAAATCCCCGCAGAAGTTATTAACCATGTTGCCGGAACCATTGTGCAGAGACTGGGCAAAAACCACGAACTGTATGTGCCTTTTTATCAGCGGCTTTGGGTAAAAAAAGGTGATTATGGCAAGATTGCCTTTACCCTTATTATGAGTAAACTACTCTCCAAAAAGCCGGCAGTTTATATGCCGCTTTTCGACGAAGCTCTATCCCATGCCGATAGTGCCGAAGTGATGATGCTGATGGACAAGGTGATGCTCCCCATGCTGCGCAAGCACCCCGAAAAATATCTAAGCACAGCTTACGCTTATAGCAACAGCAGCAACGAGATGATTAGCAAAAACGGCTTGGGGCTTCTGGTAAAGCTGATAAAGAAGCGTGAAGACTTAATCCCCACCATTATGGAGCACTTTTCCCATCAGTGGAGCTACCCCTTAGGTGAGGCAATGTCCAGCCATGTGATGATGCTGAAAGCCGTTGCCAAGCAAAGCCCGGAATACTACCTGAGAGTTTGGGAAGAATATGGCAGTAGCCGCGATCCACAGATTGTGGAGCTGCTTTGCGCCACGGTTACCGACTATATCCCGCAGATTGAAGCACCCCTCGAGCTTTGGACCCGTAGCGGCAATGCCAGGCTAAAGAAAGCTGCCACCGCTGCCTACAAGATTGTTATGAAGAAAAAGGGAGCATAGGCTTGGATTTAAGCGTTTTTATTACCAAACAGGGAATGGAAAAGCTGCAAAAGCGCATTAGCCACCTGATGAACAACGAAAGACCCGAAGTTATAAAGCAAATAGCCATAGCCCGTGAATTTGGCGACCTTAGCGAAAATGCCGAGTATAAAGCAGGAAAGGAACGTCAGCGCGCAATAGATTCGGAGATAGACTACCTGCGCAGACGCAGCGCAGCCCTAAAGGTTGTAGACACCGAAAACTTCCCCAAAGACGTATTACGCTTTGGCAGCTATTGCCTGGCGGAAGACGTAAGCAACGGCGAGCAAATATGCTACCAGGTGGTTGGAGCTGAAGAATTGAATTTCACGCATGAAGAAGGAATTCAGGCAGTATCGGTAGTAAGTCCTATCGGTAATGCCCTTTTAGGAAAAAAGGTTGGGCAAATAGCCGTGGTTAAGGCACCTATGGGCGAACGACACTTAAAGATATTAGAAATCAGATAAATATGGAGAATGAATGAAGAAGAATGAAAGCAAGAAATCCGCTCTTGGTTATGAGCGGAAAAACTTCTGGAAAGATGCTCCCGTTCAAGAGCAAAAGGCTGCCATGGCATTTGCCGAGGCATATAAGAGCTTTTTGAACGAAGCCAAAACCGTTCGTGAAACAATTGCCTATACCGAAGCCATGCTGAAAAAGCATAAGTTTGTACAGGTAGGCAGCAAAGGCAACAAGGTCTATAGCATATTCCGCAACAAGACCATAGCCATGGCAGTAATTGGCAGCGAGCCAATATCCAAGGGCTTTAATATGGTTGCCGCCCACATTGATGCCCCCAGGGTTGACCTTAAGCAAAATCCGCTTTATGAAGACAGCAACAGCGCTATGGCCTGTATGCGAACTCATTATTATGGCGGAATCAAGAAATACCAATGGGTGTCCACCCCCCTCGCCCTGCACGGCATAATCATTAAGAATGATGGTAAGAAACTAGATGTAAGCATCGGTGAACGCGAAGACGAGCCGGTATTCATTATTCCGGATTTGTTGCCTCACCTGGCACGTAAAGAACAATATACCAAGAATCTTGCCGATGCCATCGACGCCAGCCGCATGAACCTGATCTTTAGCGGCATGCAAGCCCCTGAAAGCGACGAGAAAGAAGCTATTAAGAATCATGCCCTAAAGCTTTTACACGATAAATACGGCATTACAGAAAGCGACTTCCTGTCTGCCGAGCTTGAGCTTGTGCCAGCCATCAAAGCACGCGATGCCGGCTTTGATTCCAGCATGGTAGTTGGCTATGGCCAGGATGACCGCATCTGTGCCTATACCGGTTTGAAAGCTATGATAGACAATCTTGACAGCAAGCCGAAGCGTACTATGGTTGTTTATTTCTCCGACAAGGAAGAAGTTGGCAGCCAGGGCAATACCGGTGCACACAGTGTATTTATTAAGGACTTCATTGGCAGCGTTATGGCTCATAACGGCGAAGACAATAGCAGTGCAAATCTGCGCAAAGCCTTTATGAATGCTCAGATTATGAGTGCAGACGTAACCGCGGCCATTGATCCCAACTATCCCGGCGTGCATGAGAAGCAGAATGCAGTGATGTTCAATCATGGCATGGGCATCTCTAAATTCACTGGTAGTGGTGGCAAATATAGCTGCAACGATGCCAATGCTGAATTCAACGCCAAGGTGCTGAATATGCTTTCTGAAGCTGGTGTATTCTGGCAAACAGGCGAGCTTGGCAAGGTTGATGAAGGCGGCGGTGGAACCATTGCCTACATCCTGGCTAATCAAGGTGCCGAGGTGATAGATTGCGGAGTTGGCTTGATGGGTATGCATTCCCTTTACGAGCTATGCTCCAAGGCAGATTTATATTCTACATACAAAGCCTATAAGGTATTCTTGCAGGCAAAATAGACAAAGATAAAAGGAGTCAGTCATGAAAAGAATGTTTGTATTGGCGATTGTTTTAGCCCTGTTGACCGGATGCGCAAGCAACCAGGCCATTAAGCAACAGAAACAGAAGGTTTGGGAACTGGAAACCAATCTGGAGCAGCAAAAAACTGAGCTTGTGGTGCTACGTAAAGAGATTATGCAAAACCGCAAGGGTGGTGCCGGCAGCTACAGTAACAGTGATTTAGATTCTCTAATGCAGGAAGTGAAAGCTATGGCTGCTTTTCAAAATAGCAGTTTCAAGGATGTAACAACCGACGTTAAGTATCTAATGGAGAAGGTTGTAGAATTGGCTGATGAACAATACATTCTACGTGAAGACTTCGATTACCTGCAAGCAGATAACGATGAGATACTATCCGGGTTTGCCGAGAGACTGGGAAGCATTAGCACCTCTGATGGCGACAAAGTGGTTACACCCGTAGTCCCTGGAGGAACAACCGTAACCCAGCTAAGCAAAACCGTAGAAGACAATGATAAGTCCCTTCGCTCTCAGATAGCAGCTTTAGAAGCCAGAATCTCCGAGCTACAAAAGCAAATAGATGCCAAGCCAGCCTCTAACAAGCCTGCCATAGCTGAGAAGCAGGTAGTAAGCAAGGAAGCCCCAGAAGGCATGATTCAGGAATATGAAGCGGCTAGAATGGAGTATGAAAAAGGGAAGTATCAGCTTGCTCGCGATAAATTTGCTGCCTTTATCGGCAAGTATCCTTCCAGCCAATACCTCGGCAATGCCCTGTATTGGACAGGTGAAAGCTATTATGCAGAAGGCAATTTTACCAATGCCTTGCGTGAGTTCCAAACCATTATCTCTCGTTATCCAGATTCTTGGAAAGCTCCAGATGCGCAGCTAAAAATTGGAGTTTGCTATCATCAGATGGGCAATTCCGATGCAGCCCGTAAAGAACTGGAATTAGTAAAAACCAACTATCCCAAGTACCAAAGAATGGACTTGGTAGATAGATTCTTGAAACAAATCAAGTAGTAAATGCTAAGATTTCTGCTCCCGGTCTGCATCTTACTTGGACTTATGCTCCCCCTGTTTGGGGTTCAGGCAAGCCACGAAGCAGAGACGATTGCCATGGCAATTGCCGATGAGATTCAGACCGGAGAGCCGATATTTATGGATATACATGCGGGTGAATGGACTTCACCTCTTTACCAGAAGTTATCCCTTAGCCTCCTGAAAAAGGGAGCTGACCTTAGAGATAACCCCCACAGTCTGCAGAATCCAGAGTTTGAGTTGGAATACACCGACGAAGGTTTTAAGCAGATAAATCTGAAAGATTATGCCCTTAGTTCTGCCCTTCTAGTTCAGGTGAATATGAACATTAAATGGCAAGAGGAAGTGCAGAAGTCGTTTTTTTCTTACCGTACTATCCGCCATCCGGTTTATAGCTTTGAAACAAAGCAAATCAAGCTTCCCGAAAAGAAGCTCGTAAAAGTTGGCACTTACGATTTTGTCCGCGATGACTTGCCAGAAAAAGAATCATCACTGTTACGGCTTCGCTGGTTCGAACCCATAGTTGCCGCAACAGCCATTGGATCCATGGTCTTTTTGCTCTGGAACTTTGATTAAAGGAACATACATGCGCCGTATTATATTAACTTTACTAATCCTGATTATTGCCCTATCTGCCTGTAGTAGGAATAAAACCCAGCTAAGCACAGAAGCAAGGCTTAAGGCCGCAGACGAGCTATTTGCCAGAGGCAAATATGCCCGCGCAGCCACAATATATGATGAGATATCGTTCGAACGCCGTTCGGCAGCAACTGCTTATGCCACATTGCGACAAGCAGAATCCTATTTCAATATAAATAAGTTTGCCGATGCCCGTAACAAGTATGAGCAGTTTATCGGCTCTTTCCCAGATCATGAGGATGTTGGCACCGCTTATTTCAAGGTAGCAGTATGCCTGTTCGAAGAATCATTACCAGCCCAATATGACCAGGATGAGACAATCGCCAGCATTGAAGCATTTAAGATATTCGTCGATAAATTCCCCAATGACGCACGCTTTTCGGAAGCTCTGGGATACATTCGTAAAGCCCAATATAAGCTTCTGGAGAAGAAATACTTAACCGGCTATATTTACTACAAGATGAAGGATTACAGTGCAGCCTTGATGTACTTTGACGAGATTGTAGCTTTGGGGAACACTGATGATCTCGACCGCAAAGCTCTTTACTATTCTGCCAAACTTCATCTGCACCAAAAGAATACTGAACAAGCCCAGAAAAGCTATAACGCACTTATTTCCCGATACGCAGGCACAAAAGAAGCAAATCGACTTGCCCGCAGCTTTAAGTAATGAAGCTATTTAATTTACCCGATCTTGACGGCTGCACTGCTATTCTGGGTGGCAGCTTTGACCCGATACACTCAGGTCATATTCATATAGCAAAACAGGTTATGTTTTGGAGCAGGATTAGTTCAGTAGTCTTCGTGCCCAATGGCAAGCATCACTTCAAATCGGGTAGTGTGCAACTAGGTTATAAGCAGAGATTAAGCCTGGTAAAGAAAGCCATATCGGGCGAAAGCAATATGTCTGTATCTACCGCAGATAAAGATGGAAGCGGCTATACGGCAGACTTTATGCAGCAATTGATGCAAGATAACCCAAGTACTCGCTATGTGTTTGTCATTGGTTCAGACAATGTCGCTACCTTGCCCAAATGGTATAATTTCGAGTGGTTGGCTAGCAATCTGCATTTTTTGGTATTACCACGACCAGGCTACCCAATTGATATGGAGGTGGTGAAATCAATCCGTGCAACTCTATTACCAATTGAGCTTTCTCCCATATCATCTACCGAGATAAAGCGCCGCATTGCCAACATGGAAGATATTAGTGAGCTTGTTCCAAGTTCTATTCAACATGAGATTGTGCAGCTCTACAGTAATAACAAGAGAATTAAGGAAGGCAAATGACACAGCAAAAAAGCAGTTTCCTAGATCGGGTTCCCCTTAGCCATAAGCAAAGCCTGGGCGAAGAAATCGCCAATGCCATCACGCACGGAATGGGGGTTGGACTCTCCATTGCCGCTCTCGTTATCTTAGTAGTATTTGCCGCACAGCAAAGCGACGCATGGAAAGTAGTTTCCTTTAGCATCTACGGAGCGGCAATGATAATGCTCTACACCGCTTCCACTTTGTATCACAGCTTTCACCAGCCCAAAGTAAAACGTTTCTTTCGCATCCTGGATCACTGCTCAATATTCCTGCTTATAGCGGGGACATACACTCCTATAACTATCGGCACTATGCGTGGCGGTTGGGGTTGGACTTTATTCGGCATAATCTGGGGTTTGGCTTTATTGGGGGTGAATCTGAAGATATTCGCGCTTGGTAAGCTAAAGGCTGTTTCCATAGCTGTGTACATCTTTATGGGCTGGATGGTGCTTATTGCTGTAAAGCCTTTGATGCAGGCTGCACCACCCTCATTCCTGATGTGGATGCTAATAGGCGGACTATCTTACACTCTTGGCATTATCTTTTATGCAGCCAAGCGGCTCCCTTATCATCACAGTATCTGGCATTTGTTCGTATTGGGTGGCAGCATCAGTCATTTCTTTGGTATGCTACAGCTATTACACTAATCAACGAAGCACTGCAACAAAAACATCTTGACATTCATTGCCCCTGTAAATTCATGGCTATCTGATCATAATTACGCATATAATCAAGGAGATATACATCATGAAACGTACTTATCAACCACACAACAGACCTCGTAAGAGCACCCATGGTTTCCGCAGCCGCATGGCTACTAAGAACGGCCGTAAAGTGCTGGCACGCCGCAGAGCCAAAGGGAGAAAGACCTTAAGCGTATGAGCTTATGGTACGGTGGATCATATCTCACGCTGAGTACACCGAGTTCAGAAACCCCGATTTTCAGCTTCGGACGGCAAACTTCTACATCCCGGGGCTTTTCTCTGGTGGTGAAGCTGCCCTGGGTATCACGATTAGCCGCAAGGTGGGCAAAGCCGTGCAGCGAAACCTGCTTAAACGAAGAATCAAAGCATGGGTTCGCGAGCATAAAGAGCTTATACCGCAAGGCTTCAAGTTTGTGCTTAGTGCTCGCAGCGGAGCCACAGAGCTTGCCTGGCAAGACCTATGCATGCAGTTAACTACGATTTGCGTATCTTTACAGAAAAGGGCAATGGTTTGAAGGGTCTATTTCGCTTGCCAAATCTGTTGTTTTTGGGGATAATCCGGCTGTATCAAATAGCCATATCCCCCTATTTACCCCCGAGCTGCCGCTTTGAACCAAGCTGTAGCCACTATGGTATTCAAGCATTTAAGAAATACCATTTCTTTAAGGCTTTATACTTAACCATCTGGCGCATCCTGCGTTGTAACCCCTTTAATAAGGGCGGTTACGACCCTCTTCCCTAAGGAGGATATTGTGGATAAAAGAACCTTAACAGCCATTCTCTTAATGATGCTACTATACATGGTATTCAGCCAGTTCGTATGGAAACCTCAGCAACAAAGACAGCTTCAGCAGCAAGCCGCTGCCGATAGCACCAATAGTCCCGCACCTGTAGCCAATGTAAGCCCCGAGCCCGACACACTTAGCTCTGTTCTAACGGATAGTTTGTTCACCACCGACGCTACACCCGAGATAGTCACTCTTTCGAACGACCTTATAACGGTTCACTTCAACACCAAAGGCGCAAGCATTAGCCAGGTTGAACTGCACAAGTTCCTCATGCACGACGGCTCACCTGTAAAGCTAATTCCAGAAGACAGCAGCATTGCTTCAGTCAAGCTGATCCACCCCGCCAGCGAGACTCCCCTTGCTCAAACGGTTTTTATGCACAGCGTTTCGGCAGACAGCAGCAGCATTACTTTCTACCTGGGTGATGTAAATGCCCCACAGGTTGCCAAAACCTTCAAGCTCGACGACAAATATGGCATCGGGCTTAGCGTAGCTGTAGCAGGTCTATCTTCCATGAATGGCATTGAACTGGATTTCTCCAGCGGTATTGCCGATACTGAAAGAATCACCAAAAGCAAAGCTCAGGACTACAAGTTCCTGATTTACGCCGATAACGAGATTCAGAAAACTGCTCTTTCGAAATTCAAGAAAACCCAACCCAATGGCTCTTTCGGAAGCTTCGCTTGGGCAGCAGTACGCAGCAAATACTTCACTTTGGCCTTAAAAGAAGACGAACCCACCATCATGCGTAACTATCGCACTGGTTTGAACGAAACGACAGGCAACCCATTTTTTTATGTAGATTCCCGACAGCCCAATGCCAAACAGAGCTGGAATCAAAGCTTCTCACTGTATGCCGGCCCCGCAGATTATGAATTACTAAAAACCTATGGCAGGCAAATGGAAAACATCCCCGAACGTGGTGTTAGCTGGCTACGCTGGCTTGCCAATTTCTTTGCCTGGTTCTTAAAGCTGTTACACCGCTATATCCCCAACTACGGCGTTGTACTGCTACTCTTTGCCCTGGTTATGAAGCTGGTGCTTCACCCCCTCACTCACAAACAGATGGAGCATGGCTTCAAGCAGCAAAAGCTTGCCCCGCAAGTTCAACAAATTCAAAAGCTATATCCCAACGACCGAGTTAAACAACAGCAGGAACTTAGCAAGCTTTACAAAGAGCACAATACCAGCCCTATGGCAGGTTGTTTACCCGTGCTAATCCAATTCCCAATTATTATCCCGCTGTATAGCGTTTTGCGTTACTCGCTTGATATGCGCAACGCATCTTTTATTTTTTGGCTAAAAGACCTCTCCGAACCTGATCCCTACCTTGTGCTTCCAATCATCATGGCTGTATTTATGATTATTCAATCGCTGATGATGCGTCCTCCAAAAATGGATGAATCGCAAATGGACGACAAACAGAAAGCCATGCAATCGCAGCAGAAGATGATGACCTGGATGATGCCGATAATGATGTTCTTCATCTTTAGGGGTATGCCCGCTGGATTGGTGCTATATTGGACAGCCTTCAATATTCTTTCCGTAATACACCAGTATTACATGAACAAACACTTTAAAAACAAGGAATCCTAATGACTACGATAGACAAAAGCGGAACCAGCATTGAAGACATTATCAGTGCTTTCCGCAAAGAACACAACATCCAAGACTGGGAACTTAAATTCGAGATTCTAAAGAAACCCAGCAATGGCATCTTTGGACTATTTGCCAATAAAGTGGCACTAGTTCGCTTCCAGCTTCCAGACATCATGGACAGAGCGAAGCTCTTCACCCAAAGCCTGCTTGGCAAGATGGGGGTGGGCTTCGATTCCATCCACAGCAAGCTAGAAGGCAAAACCCTTTATCTGGAGATAGTGGGTTGCAAAGACACCGGCTTTCTTATTGGCAAAAACGGCAGCATGCTGGAAAGCATCCAGTTTTATATTAACCGTGTATTTGAATACGACCGCAAACTGGAAAAGATATATCTGGATGCCGATGGTTATCGTGAACGCCGTGAAGCAATGTTTTTTCGCCAGTTCCTGCCCCAGATATCCAAGATAAAAGTACACGGTAAGCCCCTAACCCTTGATCCCATGAGCGCAGGCGAACGTCGCATAATTCATAGACACGTGGAGCGTGATAAGGGATTGCGTACCCTCACCATTGGCGAAGGCGAAAAGAAGCGCATCGTTATCTTCTCTTCGCGTCAATCCGAAAAAGATGTGCTTTCCCAAAGCAAAGCAGATAAAGCCAAACCTGCGGAAAAAGCCCCCGAAACAAAAGCTGATAAGCCCACTGCCCGGAAGGAAGGCGTGTTACGCCCCAATAACAATACCAAAGCTCCTCGCAAACCGCAAGCTCCCAAGATTGATAGGCAATCCGGCGAAGATGCTCCATCCTCCACCAAGCCAGCAGTGCCGCGAAGCAGAAAGCCATATAGACGCCCTAACAAACCCAAAACAGAAGAGTAAACAATATGCAGCCAGTACATAAGGTGTTTGCAGGCCATTACTGGTCTGATGGCGGTGCCTTTATGGGCGTTTTGCCCTGGACTCTTTGGAACCGCAAAACTCAAGTGGATGAACGCCGTAGAGGCAAGCTTAACCTCAACCTGCTGCTAATAATGCTACCTGGTAGAAACATCTTAGTTGATACCGGCTTAGGCAACCGATTATCCGAGAAGCAAATAGAAATATATGAGCCCTCAGACTTCCTGCTGCCTCTGTCGCTTAGCGAAATTGGGCTTACAGACACCGACATCACCGACGTGATAATGACTCACCTGCATTTCGACCATGCAGGCGGCATTGTTACCGGCTTCGGCGACAAGGATGGGCTAACCTTCCCCAATGCACGCTATTGGATTCAGAAATCCGAATGGGAAATGGCAAAGAATCCCGATGACCTGAACAAAGCCGCATACAGCTTTGAACATCAGCTCGGTCTGCTGGAAAGCGAGGGTCATATTGAGCTGGTGGACGGTGAATGCGAAATGGCAAATGGCGTTAGCTTGATAAAGGTGGGCGGTCATACTGTCGGCAGCCAGATTGTGCAAATTGATCTGCCCGAAGGATTCTATATTTATGCCGGCGATATTATCCCAACCATGTTCCACACCTCCAAGGCGATAACCTCAGCCTACGATGTTGCCCGCAAAGAAACCTTTGCCGCCAAAGAGCTTATCTATTCCCGCTTAAAAGAAAAGCAGGGCTTCCTGCTGTTAGACCATGATCTTTCCCGTTGGGATATTCCCATTTCAGAACTCAGGGTGTAGCAGAAAGCCCTATTAATAACCTCAGAGCGCTAATTATTCATAGCGGCAGAGATAAGCTGTTTGTTCAGCTACTTTTAGCTTAAACTTCTTGTTTGCCGCTACAATAAAGGTCTCGCCCGCTCCATATAAGTGCCACGTGTCACTATCCGGTAGCAGCACATTTAATGCGCCGGAAACCACGGTCATATACTCCACTGTGGATGTGCCGAATTCGTATTCGCCAATATCCATTACGCCAACTGTGTTTTTGCCGCTGGCATTATTAAGACCAATGGATTTAACCTTGCCATCGAAGTATTCATTAACTGCTAACATCTTTCTCTCCTGCGTTTTGCTATTTGCGTTCAAAGTTTTCACCCTTCAGTTAGGTGTCCAGCAATAATTACGCACCCATGCCGGATGAATGCCTTCCGCCTGCAGAATCCTGTCAACTAACGCAGAAACCAACCCCAGACAATCCCGTAGGCTAAAGCCATAAGGGTATCATTAATATTTTTCTGGATAAATCCACACTTCTTCTTGTCCCCATACTGAGGCATAAGCCACAGCCTATCGAATTTAACCTCCTAAAGGGGTTAAGCATCCTTCTTGGTTTGCTCATATTTCACCCAGATTTCTCAGTATCTCTCTTCTTTCTTCAATTGTTTCTCTATTTCTCTCTGCCTTTCTTTGTGGTAAAATATACCTCTGATGTCTCTAACCCTCTTACCTCATTGTTCCTGCCCCAACCAAATTATACATCCCACATCCTAATTCGACATTCTACATCCTCTCAGTTTGAGGTTTTGCGATAGGCAAAGATCGCAAGAAGATTCACCCCTATGGCGTAGAGCACCAGCACCACGAAGTCTTTGTAGAGGTGCATCATCCCTGCTCCGTTCAGCATGATGGCTCTGGTGCTGCGGATAAAATGGGTAATCGGGATCATTTTGGATAGCACTGTTCCCCAGTTTGGCATATTTTCCACCGCTGAAAACAATCCGGATAGGAATACAAAGACCATTATCACAAAAAAGGCGATGAACATTGCCTGTTGTTGGGTTTGGGATTGGGAGGAAATCAGTAGTCCGATACCCAGCATCACCCATAGATACACCACCAAGAATAGCAACTGTACCAAGGGATTACCTACAAATGGGATATGGAAAACCCCGCATCCGATCAGCACTCCCACCCAAAATTCCACGATGCCGATGATGAGCATGGGAATCAATTTGCCCAGGATAAATTGATACTTTTTGATGGGGGTCACATTTATCTGCTCGATTGTACCTATCTCTTTTTCACGAGCAATATTCAGAGCTGTAAGTAATAGCCCGATAATGCTTACCAAGATTACCAAGATGCCAGGAATCATATAGGCTTTGTAGTTCAATTCGGGATTGAAGAGATATCTGGAGGTGGTGCTGGGGGCACCTTGCTGCACCTGGATCAGTTCAGAACGGTAAAAACCACCTATTATTTCACCAACGTAGGCAGAGATCAAACCGGCTGCCGAACCATCTATGGCATTTATCCTGATCTGGATGGTGCTGGGAAAGCCATTCACAAGGTCACGTTCAAAACCCTTGGGGATGCTGATAATCACGTCCGCTTCATTATCTCTTAGCATGATGTCGTTGGCTTCGCTATTTTCGCTATCTCCGGTCAATCGGAAGATCGGGGCGGCCAAGAATTTTTGCAACAAATCGGCTGAAAGCGAAGATTTATCCAGATCTTCCCAGGCGAATTGTACCAACTTCAATTCAAAATCTGCCGCATTGGAAAGCACCAAGAGCTGGATGATCGGCAGCATAAAGATAATGGCCAACATATTACGGGAGCGAAAGATCTGCTTGAATTCTTTACTGATGAGGAGGAAGATATTACGCATAGTTTTTTACCGAAATCTAATCTTAAAGCTTTTCAGGCTAAGGGCGATGATGATCCCCGTGATGAAGATCAGGACGAATATATCCATCCCATAGGCAGCGATGGGTGAACCCTTTATCATGATGTGTTTCAATATACTTACATACCATCTGGCGGGGATGGCCAAGGTGATATTCTGTAGCCACGTAGGCATATTTTGAATGGGATAGATCATCCCGCTAAGCAAGGTGGTGGGTAACATCAAGCCTGCTAAGGACACCATCATAGCTAATTGCTGAGTTTTAGCCTTGGTGGAGATCAAAAAACCCAATGCCAAGGCGCATAGGCAATATAACAGACTGACAAGGATCAACATCGTAAATGAACCCGCCAGGGGCATACCAAAAACGGTGAAAGCCAGGGTGAGGATGATGGCCACATTCAACATCGAAACCAAGAGATAGGGCAAGAGTTTGCCGATGATGATCTGCAAAGGATTTAAAGGCGAAATCAGGAGCACGTTCATAGTGCCGGTTTCTTTCTCTCTGGTAAGGGAGATGGAGGTCATCAAAGCACAAATTAGCATCAAAACCACCGATATTAGGCCTGGGATGGTGGCATAAACGCTTTTTAGGAGGGGATTGTAGTAGAGCATGGGCTCGATGGTTAGCGAGGTGGCGAGATGGCGAGATGGCGAGGTGGGGGTGGGGTCGCCATTCTGGCTTAGTTCTGTTATTATGGGAAGATGATTTTGGGGGTAGTTTTCGGTCCAAAAGTCGTTTATAGTGGCGCTGAGATAGGTATTAAGGGTGGAAGCCAAGTTGGGATCGCTGGCATCCAACAGCAATTGCAGAGGACTTTCCATTTTGGCCACGGCTTTTTGGTCAAAATCTGCTCCAATCGTCAGGATTGCCTTCACTTCACCACTCAGGAGCATAGCTTCAGCTTCTGGCATGGAATTGGCCACGATCACCTGAAAGCGTTTTCCCCCTTCCAGCCTTTGGACTAGCTGGATAGATTTTGTCTGTTTGGCCATGTCATACACGGCAATATTGGCACTATTGATCTCGAAACGGAGCACAAAGCCAAAGAGCAGAATTTCTACTAAGGGCAAGAGTATCATTATCAAGAGTGACTTGGGGTCTCGCAAGATATGCAGCATTTCTTTGCGGACAAATACCATCAGGTTTTTCACGATTCATCTCCTCGGGCTAAAGATAGGATTACGTTGTAGATGCTGTCGGTATGATAAGCTGCTTTTAGCTCTTTAGGCGTACCCAAAGCACCTATCTTCCCTTTCACCATTATCGATATCCTATCACAATATTCTGCTTCATCCAGATAGTGGGTTGTCACAAACACAGTAATTCCTTCTGCGGCAGCTTGGTAGATCATATCCCAAAAGGCTCTGCGGGTGATGGGATCCACCCCTCCGGTGGGTTCATCCAAAAAGACCAATTGCGGTCTGTGGATGATGGCGATGGCAAAGGCCAGCTTTTGTTTCCAACCCAAGGGCAAAGAACCTACCAATCTACGTTTGTAGGTATCTAGCTCCAGTTCATGCAAAATCTTGGTTCCGGCCTGTTTGATCTGGGCTGAAGTCATCTGATAGATCCCAGCATAAAAGCTGATGTTATCCCACACACTGAGATCGTCAAAGAGGGAAAATCTCTGGCTCATATAGCCGATATTCATCTTGATCTGTTCGCTTTGACGATATACATCGTAGCCGCATACTGAGGCAGAACCGGAACTGGGACTCAGTAAACCGCATAAAATACGCATGGCTGTGGTTTTTCCCGCTCCATTTGCCCCTAAAAATCCGAAAACCTCTCCTTTATATACCTCAAAAGAGATGCCATCCACTGCGGTGAAATTGCCAAAGATGCGAGTGAGCTTATTGGCTGATATTATGGCGTCATTCATGGCTTTTCTGCCTCATAAATTGCAAGAAGCAATCCTCAAAATTGGGGAGGATTTCAGTGATGCTGTAGGTACTGGAAAGCTCTCTCTGTAACACTGCATCTATCTCATCGATAATGGGTTCAGTTCTTTCAGGCAAACTGATGTGAATGGCATCACCAAAGGTGAAAACGCTATCGATACCCTTTATTTGACTAAGAAGCTGCTTGGCAAGATACCTTTCCTGAGTGCGAATTGCCAAAAGACTACCCTGATAATTGGCAATGATGTATTCAGGAGTATCCATCTGCATTATTTTGCCCCCGTAGATCATGGCTACCCTATCGCAACGGGTGGCTTCGTCCATATATGGTGTGGAAACCACGATAGGTATCCCGCCATCCCTGATCTGAACTAAGTTATCCCAAAATTCGGTTCTGGATACAGCATCAACCCCGGTGGTAGGTTCATCCAAAAATAGCACCAAGGGCTTGTGGATAAGGGCACAACACAGTGCCAGCTTTTGTTTCATGCCACCGGATAATGCTCCGGCTTTGCGCTTGGCAAAAGGGGCTAAAAGTGTATATACTCCTTTTATCATCTCATAGTTTTCCTCGATGCTGCTGCCAAAGATATTGGCAAAAAAGCGCAAATTCTCCTCAACGCTGAGGTCTGGATACAAAGAGAATCGGCCTGGCATATAACCAATGCTGGAGCGGATTTTGGGAAAATCCCGTCCGGTATCAAAACCTGCAATCGTAGCAGAACCGCTATCTGGGATAAGCAAAGTGGTAAGTATCTGAAACAGCGTACTTTTCCCAGAGCCATCCGGTCCAATAAAACCAACGATCTCATTGGGATATACCTGGAAAGATACATCATCCAAGGCCAGAGTATCGCCATAGCTTTTGCTTAGGTTTTTAGCACTGATAAAGGACTGCATTATAGCTCTATTTCCAGTGGCATGCCTTGTTTCAGGCTACCATCATTTTGGCAAATTGCCTCTACCTGATACACTAATTTGGTACGTTCATCCCTGGTTTGAATCACTTTGGGGGTAAATTCTGCCTTACTGCTGATCTTGCTGATGGTGGCAGGATAGTTTTTCAGACCTGAGGGAGTATCGATGCGAACCTTGATCTCTTGTCCCAATTTCAATTCTGAAAGCTGAGGACCGGAAACATAGAAAACGGCCAGCAGCTTTTCCATATCGGCTAATTTTACTATCGGCTTACCCATGGAGGTAAATTCATCCTGCTGGATATAAGTACTGAGTACAGTGCCTGCAAAAGGGGCTTTTATATAGCATCTGGCGATGTTGGTATTGATGCTTGCCAGTTTGTTGCGGGCTATGGCAAGTTCGCCTCCTGCCATCTGAATCTCGGTTTTATTCAAAAGAAAGCTCTTATCCTTCACCCGCAAAGTGGCATTCAGATCATCGACTTGTTTTTGGGTAGCAGCATTTTGGGATAGCAGGTTGCTAAAACGCTGTACCTCAGTTTGGAGATTACTGCGTTCAATCTGGCTAAGCTGATATTTTTCTTCGGCTGCCCTCTGTTTCAGCTCCAAAAGCTGGATATTGCCTTGCACTTCTATACGATTTAGAGCCAGGTCAGTGGTATCTATCACTGCTATCAAAGCTCCGGCTGCAATGCTATCACCTTCTTGCACCAGAAGTTGAGTGATGTTTCCTGTAGTTCTGGCCGAGATTACCGTTTCTTCGGCTTCAAAATTTCCCCAGGCAATGCTAGTATCTTTGGCTGTGCAACCTGCCAGCAAGATGGCGATGATGATCAGATGGATGGATTTCATAGTTTTACTCCTAATACCAATGCTTTTTTGGCCATTTGGGACGATAGTTTTATGCGGCTGTATTCTACTTCCAGCCTGGCATTGTGTAAATTGTTGGTTTGGATCAATAGTTCGGTGGTGGTGATGGTGCCGGCACTGTGTTTGCTGTTGAGGGCAGCCACGATTTCTTGGAGAAGCTCTACCTTTTGGCTACCGCAGCGGATATTATCGTTTAGGATTTGCAACTCAGAATCAATGGTATCTATCTCATTTTGCAGGCTTATCAGCAGGTTTTCTTGGTTGGCTGTGGCCATTTCAGCTTCGGCTATAGCTATCCTGCTTTCTTTATTGCGCTGGCCAAAATCCCAGATTTTCCAGCTAAAGGATAGTCCCAGGCTATAATAATCGTGAGATTCTGTGGTAAACATATCGTAGCCCGGCTTGCCAAAGGAAGCTGTGGCTTTAGCCATGATCTGAGGATAGTTTTTGCGCAGGGCCAAGCGTGAATTTACCTTATTGGCAGAGGCTATTGCCTCCAGTTTTTTCAGCTCCGCTCTGGTGAATTCAGGTTCTGGTGGAATGCTGATATTGGGCAAAACGAAGCTATCTTCATCCTGAAGCTCCAAATTGCACAGTTGCGCCAGCTTTTTCACGGCAGAATTACGATTGTTTATCGTAGCCGCTATTTTATCTTCCACATTCAGGATATCTTGGCGAATATACAGCACATCGGTATTTTCTCTGAGGCCATACTCTTTGGCTGCTTCCACTTGGCCTTGCAGGGTTAGCAGATTTTCTTGTTGGATTTGTAGTATTTCCAAGGATGCATTGAAGGATAATATCTGATAGTATAGCGCACTGGCTTCCATTTCACTCTGATGGAGGCTGGCTTGAACTTCCAGCAGTTTCGCCTGGCTCTGATAGCTATTGGCCTTTTTTTGCAGTGAGGTAAGTCCTGAATCCCATATCAATTGGCGCATTTCCAACCCTACGCTTTCCCTATCTTTATCCGGGATGGGTGGTTTGATGGGCAGCGCCGTGCCAAAAGATATCTGGGTGACTTCACTATTATACCCAATATCTCCTATCACACTAAGGGAAGGATAGTAGGCTGTGGCTAAGATTCCATCCTGATCTGCCTTTTGGGCTTCTACTCTAGCTTGGTTGGCCGCCAGGGGTGAATTTTGCCTCAGGCTACTTAAACACTCTGATAAAGTGACAGCACCTAGGGTAAGATACAGCCACAGCATCAATATAAAGAGGCAAAACCGCTTCATTGGGGCTCCTTCAGAATAGCCCGCAAGACAAATTCACTGATCATCGGTTTGCGCCGGGCCAACATCTCTGAAAACTCCGCATCGCTCAACTTTAATAGCCTTTTTACCATCGGTTCTGCGATGATGGGATACACACACATGCCTATGATATTTATCAGCAAATCTGCCGGCTCGATATCTATTATCCGTCCCGCTTCCCGCTCTTTTTGAAATCTATTGATAATCCCCACGGAAATGGCGCTGGTGTCTATTCCTGAAAGGATGTCACCTAATAATTCTTCATGCTTCATCAGCTCGGTAAGCAAGTAAAACACTTGGTTGCGATACACTAAGAACATCTCCATATAGCCATTTACCAATTGAGTTATTACTTCCTCGATGCTGTTTTCATCCAAAATCCTACTTCGCACTTTGCGGATCACCAGAGAAAAAAGCTCCTGCACCGTCTTGCGAAAGAGATTGTCCTTGCTGCGGTAGTAATAATGCAAAGAAGCCTTGGATATCCCTGCGCTATCGGCAATTTCTTGCATGCGTGCCCCATCATAACCCCGTCGGCAAAATATCTCCATCGCTGCCGTCATGATTCTGTCTTCTGCTGCTGTCTGCATAATAACTCCTTTATTATACTGTTTGGTGTGACCATTTGGTCAAACCCTGTAGTCAGCTTTTTTGGATGGCGATTTTTGTCAAGCAAATGCAGATTATCTCACATCCCCCCGTTTTTTAAACAGGGAATGATAAGTTGGTTTGCATCGTGCCATTTACCTTTGTATGGCATGATGTTTCGGGTTGAGATGGAGCTAAAGCAGGTTTGTAGGAGCATGGATAAGCGATAATACACAAAGTCGTATATCTTCTTCCAGTCCGTGTTTTTATACTTCATTATCGCCGGAAATGCATGCAGGTAGATATATGCAAACCGTTTGAGCGAGTAAAGATAGCACATGGCAAGAAGCATAACTTGGTTCATGTTGTTAATTCTGGTATAGGAAGTCAGTTGTATCTTCTCCCACTGGTATGCTTGTTTCAAGTGACGGTGTACTTCTTCAATCTTCCAACGCATTCTATACATCTTCAGTGCTTTGATAACTATCTCTTGGGTGCTTAAGTCCGGTTGTCCGGGGAAGTCGCAGAACAAGTACAGAAAGCCTCCTTTCTCTGTTTTGCTCGTGCTGTAGCGCGCGACTATTAGCCAAGTATCCACCGTCTCAGGATGCTTTACCTTATGTGGATTGCGGCGAATTGATACACGTTTGATGCCACACTTCAGGCATTGTCCATCTTTCTTCAACCTGTATTCCTGATCAAGCTTAACAGACTTCGCTACCTCCAAAAATGGCTTTTCAATACCTCCGGTAATCAGCCCCCTAGACCCAATTGCGCGGATAATGTAGTTACATGAGTTTTGCTCCAGAAAAGAGAACAAATACCTCTTATCGTATCCACGGTCAAAGACGTAAACACCTTTGTTGCCGGTGGCTATGGATATGTCAATAATCCTGTCTTCTGTTACCTGGTATAGTGTGTCTAGCTCTAAGTTTTCTGCAAAAATGTCCGAACTGAGTGGTTTAATCTCGTAGCCTTCTTTGCTGTCTTGATAAGCTACTATATTGAGAACATCATAACCAAGTTGATCGACTCTACCCGTACTGCCGTCCCTTACTTCCTTTAGCCCCTCCATAGTTGTCGCTTTTGACTTCACAATGTCACTATCATCAACGATTATTGCGGTGTCATGGTCAAAACCATGACATTGTTCTTGAATAATCAGACTCTGGAGCTTGGTCTTCATACTTGGCTTATTCAAATGGCGAGTGAAACGCTCACATGTTTTCTTCACATTTATACTTTCACCCAGCATACAGGCTGCTCTGAGGCATATAACAGATTGACTCTTAATGATTCCCAAACACATATCACGTAGAAACTTATACTCTGGAAGGCTAAACCCATTCTTGAACTTCCCGAGATACTGGCCAAATTTTACTTGCAGGCTTTGCTTGGTTCGTTTTTGATGTTCACTAAACATGGTCGACTCCTTTATGGTTGTTTTTGAAGATTTACCAATAACAGGAGTCGGCTTTTTTTGTAAAGCTAAATCTGATGACAAATAGCATATCTATCTATATGTAGCCCAACATATTATCAAGTTTCACTCTCCGTCTAGCCGCAAACTTGCGTAACTACACTAAAATGAATATGTTAATCTGAAAACGCATCTGCGTTTTTCAGGACGAAACATACCACAAACGACCTACGGTAGGGGACTCACAAAGCGTACTAAGAATATTTCGGGGGGATGCGTGAATGCAGATTATAGATGGTAATGATGTTGAGCATGCGTTTTGCATAAAGTGTCACTGAAATCTGCAAATGGCGATCACTTGGTCAAAATAGATGAGTCAAGAAAAGAATATCTGAAAAGCATTTATAGAAAACCACTTGGGCAATCTTGGGCAATCCGCAGTCTTGGTAGTGCTAAGCGTAATGAAAAGAAATTATAACTGATGTGACATAACTCAAATCAGATTTATATCGGAACCATGATCTGGATTTATATTAGTAGTCTAACCTAAAGATTTGCAAGACAATACATCAATAGGCAGTCTGGAGTTGCTCTCTATTGTGTGCTGTTCCTTAAGAAAATACTCCCCTTCGCATTTACAGCCCATCTCATGCATGATATTGATAGCAACACCGCGTCCACTGTATGATTTGGTTATCTAACCATCCAAGAAATGGAAACCTCCCGCGATTGAATCACTTGTCCAAGCGATAATACGGAGAGTCATGAATTATGTACATTTTGCTCATCTTGGTCAATAATTCTAAAGCTTAGGGTTTCGCTGCGAAACAGGGGGCATTTGTACTGAACCGGAGAGGTGCCAAATTCGTATTTGCCAATATCCATCACGCCCACTGTGTTTTTGCCGCTGGCATTATTAAGACCAATGGATTTAACCTTGCCATCAAAGTATTCATTAACTGTTAACATCTTGTTCTCCTGTGTTTTGCTATTTGCGTTCAAAGTTTTCATCGCACACTAAGGTGTCCAGCAATATATCAAGTGATCTTACGTTGCTCCTTATATAGATTAGATTCCTTGAACGAATTACTAGTTTAATACGCATGAATTACGGATGAGATGCGCAGTTCATGCGTAATTCACCCGTAATTCCTTCAGGGATCGGGCAAGCTTTGTCCCAATTCCGGGAGCGGGATACCAATATGGATTTCCCCAAAATGACCTGCAATGCGTGTAGAGCAGGTTCATTTGTGAAGACGCTTGGAATGGGGACGTCATCGTCACCACAAAGGTTGGAGGCCTTTTCACAACAGGCAACAGCGTTGCCTCTGTCGACCAGGAGTTCGACAGCCCTGATAATGGAGCATTTGATGACAGGCTATACCATCGGTATTGGAATTATGAACTTTAAATTGTCGTAGCTATATGGCATTAACAATAATACGTAAGTCTATTTGCAAGTTCATCTGACCCCTTACCACGTATTACTGCTTTAATCTAATGAATCGCGCAAGTTTTGCTTGACACATATAGCATGTTACATACTGTGTAGATTGGAGCGTAGGCATTATAAACAGCCTCGCAAATCGGAAAACTTAGAAACATAATTTTGGAATAACCAAGATAAGGAGATGCTATGAAAGCACCGATTCAAAAACTCCTTCTACTGCTGATTTTCACAGCTTTAACGCTTTGTGCATGGGCTGATGTAAGTGAATACTCTTTCACTTCTACTGCCGGCTCATACACTGCGATCAGTGGAGGGACTGTCCACGGGACATCCGCAAACGATAACGAAAACTTCAACAACATCCCTTTGGGATTTAGCTTCACCTACAATGGTGTGGTTTACAATGAAGTTAGTATTCAAGCAAATGGTTTCATCGCAATGGGTTCGGCTGTTACCAATACCACCACGCCCATCAGCAGCGGAACTGGAACAAACAATGTAGTAGCCGCTTTATCCAGAGACATAAAATCACGCGATAATGGTGAATTGATGTCTATAGTAAGCGGAACAGCTCCCAATCGTGTTTTCACAGCTCAGTGGAGCCACTACCGCCGCGTTCCTACCCCTGCAGCAAATGACGATCTTAATTTCCAGATTCAATTGCACGAAAACGGCAACAAGGTTGTATTCGTTTATGGCAATATTACTTCTGTGTCGGTTACCACTGCTGCCACCGTTCAGGTTGGTCTTCGTGGTGCTTCCAATACCGATTTTAATAACCGTACCACCACCACCAACTGGGCAGAGACTGTTGTCGGCACTGCCAATAACGGCACATGCACACTGAGCGCTACAGTATATCCCTCCGAAGGCCTAACCTTCACCTTTGCCCCTGCCTCAGCGGGCGATCCACCCTTGATGGCTCAAAATCCTGTACCCGCAAATAGCGCAATTAACACCCCCATTGGCGCATCCCTTAGCTGGGTTGCCGGCGGTGGCGTTACCGATGGTTACAAAGTATATCTGGGCACCGATAATCCGCCCACCAATATGGTGAACGGAACTGTCCAGACAGGTAATATCTACATTCCCAATCCCTTTACCTATAGCACCACCTACTATTGGCAGATTGTTCCCTTTAACCAATATGGTGACGCAATAAACTGCCCTGTGTGGAGCTTTACCACTCTTGCCGATCCCACTGTTGTTTCCTTCCCATACTTACAGGGATTCGACGAAGTTACTCCTCCCGCACAGGCACTGGGCTGGACTACTAACAATGCCAACACCGATCCCTACACCTGGGAAAGCGTAGCCAGCGGGTCACAAGCCGGTGCTAACGCTATGCGAATTCGTTTTAATACCGCCCTGGCAATGGACGATTGGTTAATCTCACCCCCCATGCAGCTTACCGCCGCAACATCCTACAAGGTAAAATTCTACTATCGCGCCAACAGCACCACCACACCTGAAAAGCTTAGCTTGTACCTTGGAAACGCTGCCAGTCCTGCTGCATTGACCACTCAGCTGTTCCAAAATACGAATATCAACAGCACCACCTACCAATTGGCAGAAATAGTTGTTCCCATAGCCGCTAATGGTATTTATTACCTTGGTTTCCATGGTCACAGTGCCATGAATATGAACTACCTGTATCTGGATAGCTTCAGCATCTCTGAGCTAAATGATTCCATGAATCCTGCTCAGAACTTTGCCGGAAACCTGGTTAATGCCGATGTGGTATTAACTTGGAACGCTCCTGCTGTTGCCACGAGAGATCATATTGGCTACAAGATTTATCGCAATGCCAATCTGCTTTCCACCATAAACAATCCTGCCACTCTTACCTACACAGACCTCGCAGTTCCAGTGGGTGAATATGCATACACGCTAACTGCAGTTTACGATTCCGGCGAATCGGTAGCTGCCGGCCCAGTAAACATTAGCGTGACAGCTCAGCTTGATCCCCCTGCGAACCTGGCAGCTTCGATATTTGACTATAACAACGTGCACTTGGAATGGGACACCCCCGGTACCGAACCTCCCGTGAACGAGCTAATCGAAGGCTTTGAAACCTACGATAACTTCACCTTAACCTTTGCACCTTGGACACTTGTTGATGTAGACCTTAGCACAACCTATGGATTTAGTGGAATTACTTTCACAAATTCCGGCGCAGCTATGGCATATATCATATTCAATCCCAGCGCAACCACTCCTGCCCTGGAAACACCAGTACACGGCGGAGCCAAGATGGCAGCATGCTTTGCCTCCACCACTCCTCCCAACAACGACTGGCTAATCTCCGAGCCCATCACCATCGCAGCAGGTAATGTACTGAAGTTCTGGGCACGTTCATACGTGGCAGATTATGGTTTGGAGCGTTTCAAGGTTGGTATCTCTACCACCGGTACCGCTCCCGCCAACTTTAACATCATCAGCGGTGCAAACTACGTCTCTGCACCAGTTGCATGGACTGAATATACTTACTCACTTGACGCCTATGTTGGCCAATCAGTGCGCTTTGGTATTCAATGCCTGTCTCATGATGCCTTCATCTTCTTCGTTGACGACATCTACCTTGGCACCCCTGCAGCAGCACCTGTGTTTGCGCATGTACCAGTTAACCAAACCAGTGTAGCCCGTGAAATTGTTGCCAATAACTTCGTGGCTCAAACAACTCAAGCCACCAGATCACTCCTGGGCTATAAAGTATATCGCAATGGCTCATTGGTTGCAACGCTCGACAATCCAGCTACCTTAGAATATGATGCCATGGCTCTTAGCGCAGGTCAACATAACTTCACCGTAACCGCCTACTACACCAATGGCGAATCGGTTCCTGCCGGCCCCATCACTTTGGATATCTCGGCACCTCCCGCACCGCCTACAAACTTAACCGCAAACGTAACCGGCAGCCTGGTAACCCTGAACTGGGTTGCTCCTGCCACCCGCGCTTTAACCGGTTATAAAGTGTATCGTAATGGAACCTTGTTGGCCACCATCACCGATCCTACTACAACCACCTATGCCAATGCCAACGTTCCTAATGGTCAGTATACCTATGGTGTTTCTGCCACACACGATATCGGCGAATCCGCAATCGTAACCGTAGAAGCAAACGTGAATGTAACCTTAGCACCAGCATTCTATACTGAGACCTTCGAGTCTTACGATAACTTCACTCTGGCTTTTGCTCCCTGGACATTGCTGGATCGTGATTTGTCCACCACATATGGCATCCAGAATGTAGAATTCCCCAATGCCGCTGCAGCTATGGCATACATTATCTTCAATCCGAGTGCAACCACTCCGCCCATAACGTCATTAACACCTCATGGTGGGGACAAGATGGCTGCAAGTTTTGCTTCAACCACACCTGCAAACAACGATTGGATGATTACTCCTCGCGTGCACTTAGGCACCAATAGCGCAGTAAGATTCTGGGCAAAGAGCCACACTGCTCAGTATGGTTTGGAACGTTTCCAGGTTGGTGTTTCTACCAATGCCAATATCTTCTGGCAAACCTTCCAGTTTATTAGCGGTACCAACTATGTTGAAGCTCCTGTAGATTGGACTCAGTTCACCTATGATCTCTCTGCTTACGATGGACAAAGTATCTACATTGCCATTCGCTGCGTATCAAACGATGCATTCGTGTTCTACGTTGATGATTTCAGCATCCACGGTGTAGGCGGTAGCGTGTCGAATGAAGATCCAATCGTTCCCGTAATTGCTACAGAGCTTAAGAGCAACTATCCTAAC
>CALLHY010000063.1 GCA_938009275.1 uncultured bacterium | reverse complement strand
GTCGGGAATCCAGTAAAACCAAAACGTCAGGATGACGTTTCTACCACCCCCTGTCGTTCCAGCGCAGGCTGGAATCCAGTTCTTTTCAAAACTTGTTACTCCATATCAGCATTACACTATCCACATCTTCACTTTGTCACTACGTTACTTTATCACCCCCCTGTCGTTCCCGAGTAGTCGGGAATCCAGTAAAACCAAAACGTCAGGATGACGTTTCTACCACCCCCTGTCATTCCAGCGCAGGCTGGAATCCAGTTCTTTTCTAATCCCACACATATCCGCTTTCTTCCACCAAGTCTTTCCATTCCGGGTTTAGTTCTTCTATCAAACGCAGTTTCCACTTTCGCTGCCAGGTTTTTATTTGTTTCTCACGGGTGGCAGCGCTGGCAAAGGTTTCGTGCCGTTCGGCAAAGACCAGCTTAGTGACATTGTAATTGTCCGTAAAGCCTTTTAGGATGTGCTGTTTATGCTCCATGATGCGTCTGGGAAGGTTACTGGTCATTCCCGTGTACAGTATGCCATTCTTACCGCTGGCAAGGATATAGACGTACAAGTGCTTTGGCATGGTTACCTCGCTGGATACATTGTTGTGTGGTAAGTGTTTAAAAGATTAAAAGAACTGGATTCCAGCCTGCGCTGGAATGACGGGAAACCTACGCTGGAGTGACTGTATAAAATTGATACAAAATTAACAT
This sequence comes from uncultured bacterium, assembly GCA_938009275.1. Lineage (GTDB taxonomy): Bacteria > Cloacimonadota > Cloacimonadia > Cloacimonadales > Cloacimonadaceae > Cloacimonas. The sequence goes on along the minus strand of CALLHY010000063.1, from coordinate 90,920 downwards.
AGTATTCTGGTCGATACTTAAACCACTACTATTAAACCGAAAAACCATGGGACACCGATCTAATTCCCATTACCTACCAGTACCACCACCCTGCCCCACAAGTTCCACTCCTCCGTCATTCCAGCGCAGGCTGGAATCCAGTTCTTTTCTAATCCCACACATACCCGCTTTCTTCTGCCAAGTCTTTCCATTCCGGGTTTAGTTCTTCTATCAAACGCAGTTTCCACTTTCGCTGCCAGGTTTTTATTTGTTTCTCACGGGTGGCAGCGCTGGCAAAGGTTTCGTGCCGTTCGGCAAAGACCAGCTTAGTGACATTGTAATTGTCCGTAAAGCCTTTTAGGATGTGCTGTTTATGCTCCATGATGCGTCTGGGAAGGTTACTGGTCATTCCCGTGTACAGTGTGCCATTCTTACCGCTGGCAAGGATATAGACGTAAAAGTGCTTTGGCATGGTTACCTCGCTGGATGCATTGTTCTGTGGTATGTGGTTAAAAGATTAAAAGAACTGGATTCCAGCCTGCGCTGGAATGACGGCATGCCTGCGCTGGAATGACGGTATGCCTGCGCTGGAATGACGAAATGGAAATAATGCAAAATAAACATAGTATTCTTGTCAATACTTAAAAAACACTACTATTAAACCTAATAGCCACCACCCTCCGGCGGGCATATTCCCGCGAGATTCCCGGATAAAACGCGGGAAAAAGGCGGGAATCGCATTGTAGGACATTGGTGTTTGTATAGTTTATGTATAGTAGGTGTGAGGTATTCGTTGTATTTTTGCAAAAACAGCAAAACAGAGGCAGAAAACAGCATATATATGTAAGGGGTTGTATGGTGATGAAGTAATGATGTGATGGAGTGATGAGGTTAGGGGGTTATAGTGGGCTGGATTCCTGTCCCAGCCTTCGCTGGGAGGAACCCTTGTTGGTATGACGGGAAAGATAAAAAGAGCTGGATTCCAGCCTACTCGGGAACGACAGAGGGTGGTAGAAACGTCATCTTGACGTTTTGCTTTTGCTGGATTCCCGATTTCTCGGGAACGACAGGGTGGTAGACGTGGCGGCATCGTGTATTGCATGGACAGGGTTAACAACCGCGTGTTTGTGCGTCGCTACAGTTATCCGCGTATCACCGAACACAACCACAGGCTTGGTTCTATAAGCAAAAACATCTTCATGTTGCAGCCCAGTACAGCCTACATAGAAGATATGAAGAGCTATATCTACCATTATAGAGCCTTACGCTACGGTGCGAGCAAACAGATCCGTTCCTGGAGTATGCTGTATGTAAAACTGATGCGTGATATGGCAAAGCAGGACAGCAGCATTGTCCTCTTAACCCTCACCCGAGAAGAAATCTCCGTGCGAGATTTGTCTTGCATCAGCATCAAGAAGGCGGTGGAAGCGGAGCTATTGCCTGAAGTGAATCATTACACGGATTACACCCATGAACTATAAGCATTACGCACGATGTTGTGAGGAAGCAGATATCCCGAATAATATAGCAAGACGAATATGCAGAGGGACTTCAGTTATGGCTACAGAGAGAATACCTGTTTGCCAGTCAGGTATAATCTACTTATAATATTGAGTGCAGTAACCTTACATTGTAGTGCCCGAAATTGCGTAGTAAACATGATGATAAAAGTAAGGAGCATTGATAATGCTACCCAACAAGATTGACTTAGTAGTACCCGCCGAGCAGCTAAAGAACTGGCAAGACATTGTAGATATGCTTGCCTCGATCTTAAAGATTCCATCTGCCTTGATAATGAGATTCACCGATCCAAGCATTGAGGTTTTTGTTTCCAGTAATTCAGAATCTAACCCCTATCATGTTGGTGAGCATGAAGTGATGCATAACTCTGGCCTATACTGCGAGCATGTTATAAATAACAAGAGGGAATTGCTGGTTCCAAATGCTTTATCAGACCCGGTATGGCGCAATAATCCAGATGTGAAACTTAACATGATTTCATACTTAGGTTTCCCAATAGAGAAACCCGATGGTAAGCCCTTTGGAACGCTGTGTGTGTTAGACAACAAAGAAAATCACTATTCAATTGATATAGAAAAGCTTATGGATAAGCTACGTAACCTCATCCAGTATGACATCAGTATTCTGTATGCAAATCAGCTATTGGGCGACAGAAACAAAAAGGTTATAGACTATTTACGAGAAATCCAGCAATTCCGTGGAATGGTTTACGTATGCCCATATTGCAAGAAGATAAAAGGTCAGGACGGTCTGTGGCATCCATTTGAGAAGTATATGATTAAGCATCCTGATGCCGATTTTAGCCATATCGCCTGCCAGGACTGTGCTTCCAAACACGATTTGTAGCCTTCGAACAGTCAGATAAGCAATTAGAAACCCGAAGAATTGTGCTGATCAATTCTGAAGAGTGCGCTTCACCAAATCTGCTAATTCTATGTTAGAAAATGGCTTTTGCAAGAACGGATGACCAGTATTTATCACGCCGTGTTTCTGAATAACATCTTCTGAGTAGCCTGACATTAGTATCACTTTGATGCCTGGGTATTCATCAGATATCTTGCTGGCAAATTCGATGCCGCTAATTCCTGGCATTACAACGTCTGTGATAATAAGGTCGGGGAGTAATTTGCTTGCCTGAAGATACTTCAAGGCCTGCGTGGCAGATTCGTATGTGCTAACATTGTAGCCAATTCTACTTAGTATTTTAGTTGCCAGGTTGCGGATAAATTCGTCATCTTCCACCACCATGATGTCTCCCCCTAAGCCTTTTACAATTTCAGTTTCGGACACCTTGGAATCTGCAGTTATAATACTATCTGCTACTGGCAGATAAATGCAAAAACTTGTCCCTTTGTCTAATATGCTGTCCACGCTGATATAACCACCGCTTTGACGAATAATTCCATAAACTGTAGCCAAACCAAGACCTGTGCCAGATTGATTGCCCTTGGTAGTGAAAAACGGCTCAAATATCCGGGACATGGTTGCAGCATTCATACCACAGCCGTTATCTGCAACAGTTAACATTATGTAATCCCCTGGCTTAATCTCGGGAAAAGCGGGATGGGGCTTAGCTTTTACCTGTACATTACTGGTGCTAAGCATCAGTTTCCCGCCACTTGGCATAGATTCTCGAGCGTTTATGCTGAGATTGATAATCACCTGTTCCATCTGACCGATATCGGCATTAACCATGGCTAAGTTTTGATCTAAGTTTAGCTCCACCTGGATGTCTTCACCAATCAGCCGGAATAGCATCTTTTGTAAATCGTTTATCACGGTATTCAGGTTTATAGTTTGCAATTGAGTAACCTGCTTACGGCTAAAGGTTAATAACTGTCTGGTTAAGGTAATTGCTCTTTTACCGGCTTTAACAATCTCTTCCACATCGCTCATCATGGGGCTTTCGGGGTGCAAACTATCGGCAATCTCGCGCGCATAGCCAAGGATAACCGTTAGGATATTATTAAAGTCATGTGCCACTCCCCCAGCTAATTGACCAATGGAATCCAGCTTCTGAACTTGCCTGAGCTGCTCACGTAATTGTTCACGTTCTATCTCTGCCAATTTACTTTCGGTGATGTCATGAAAATCTCCGTATACCTTTGTCACTGATCCATTAACAATCTCAGCTTTTGCCGAAGTCTTGATGTATAGCTTGCGGCCATTAAAGGTGGTAAACCAGCTTTCAAACACAAAGGGTTCACCGGTTTGACAGCAGGTATCAAAGAACTGGCGTATTTGAGCACGCTCTGTTTCTGGATAACAGCTTAAGCTTAAGTCTATTAGTTCATCACCACCCATATCTCCATCTGGCAAAGTATCATGGAGGCGATAGAGCTCTTCTGTCCAATACATATTGCGAGTAGCTACATCCCATTCCCATCCACCAATTTTGCTAATCCTCTGAGTGGTTTTTAAGAGGGCTTCACTTCGCTCCAATGCAGATATCACCCTAAGCCGTTCTTCCACTTCTTTCTCTGCTTCCAGCATCTTCTGCTCTAGCTTCCTTACCAATCTCTCGTTGTAAAGCTTTAGTATCTCAGATTCTGATCGGTCTGAAATCATAGGTTCAGTAGTTCGGGTTTTAGCTGTCTCAAAAATAGCATTAACGTGCTGTATCAGCTCTTCTGGTTCGCAAGGCTTTACTATAAATAAATCAGCCCCAACTTCGTATGCCAGCTCTTCATCTTTGTATCCTGTATAAGTTGCAGTATATGTAATAAAGGGAATATGCTTTAGTTGCGGATCTTTACGCACTTCCCGGCATAGCATAAATCCGTCCATTATTGGCATTAAGATATCGCTGATAACCAAGTCGAACTCGCTGGACTTTAGCTTATCTAAAGCGTCTTTGCCGTTAAAAGCTTCTTGTACAAAGTGATTATTCCCCTCCAACAATGATCTCAGCAGATAGTTATTCTCATCGTGATCGTCAACAATCAAGATTCGCATAGTTTGCTCCTTTCCGAGTATTCTTGTATATGGCTCTCAATTTCCCTTATAAAGGTATCGGGATTGATAGGCTTCTCAATATAGGCAGATGCGCCAGCAGCAATGGCATTCTCTCTATCGCCAATCATGGCATAGGATGTTACGGCAATAATAGGCGTATCGTCTAGGGATGAATATGCCCGAATTGCTTTTGCTACTTCGTAACCATCCATTTCTGGCAATTGGATGTCCAGAATAATCGCCAATGGTTTGGAAGTCAATGCTAAGTCTATGCCCTTTAGCCCTGTATCCGCTTCTATCGCAGTATAGCCATGCTTCCCGAGCAAATACTGCATAAGATAGAGATTGGAAGGATTGTCTTCAATCACAAGAATCTGTTTGTTTTTTTCCATTTGCTCCCCTCTTGGGCACTATCGCACGGAATGTGCTGCCTTTACCTGGCTCACTTTTTACCACAATTCTCCCGCCAAGCAAGTTTAGCAGTTGATAGCATATAGAAAGCCCTAATCCTGTTCCTTCATACTTGCGGGTGAGACCAGAATCAATTTGATGAAAAGGTTTAAAAAGCCTGTCTAATTCTGACAAGGGAATACCGATGCCAGTATCTTGAATGGATATAATGTAGCATTCATTCTGTTCCATTGTAGTTATAGTAATCGAGCCTGTTTCCGTAAATTTTACCGCATTGCTTAGCAAGTTTAGGATCACCTGTTCCAGGCGTCTCTGATCGCATTCAATTTCTAAGGAATCATGCTGATAACAGGTGTTTACCTCCAGTCCCTTCTTTTCAGCTTGTGTCTTAACTAATAACAATACCTTTTCGATGGACTTTTTAAGGTCAAAAATTGAATATTGTAAGTCGAGTTGACCGGCTTCTATCTTGGAGATGTCTAACACATCATTTATTAACGATAATAAGTGTCTTGAGCTATTTTGTACCAGGTGAAGCTGTTTCTTCTGTTCATCATTCAAGTTGCCGGGCAGTTCTTGCAAAAGAATGCCAGTAAAGCCAATAATAGAATTCAGGGGTGTGCGAAGTTCGTGAGACATAGTAGCCAAAAAAGCAGACTTTAGCATATCTGCCTGCTGAGCTGCCTGCATTGCGCTAGCTAGTTCCTTGGTTCGCTCAATTATTCTGTTTTCCATATCTGCATTGGCAAGCTGAAGTTCATGGGTTCTTAAACGCACTTGTCTCTTTAAAACAAAGCCTGCTATGGTGCTTATCAACAGTCCCAGTCCTATAATTAATAGCATTACTTTTACCCACAATGGGATAATCATTCCGGTGCTCTCGCTTGTCCAGTTTCTAATAGCCTTATAATAATCGGAGTCAGGTGTCTGCTTTAATTGCTTCAGATTTAGGTCTATCTTATCCAGTAAGTCAACATTGCGTCCCTTTGCTGCCACAAAGAACAGAGTGGATGGCTCAAATACAATGGCTGTATCTTCCAGTCCATAACTATTTGCATGCATACGGCCAAAGAAATTGTTTGTTACCGCTACATCAGCCTTATTCTCCGCAACAGCTTTGAAGGCATCATCGAAGCTTTGGACAGCAGTTATGGTCACTTGCAGCCCAAAGCCCCTTACCATGGTGTTTAGTGCTTGCTGTTGAATAGACCCCTCTAATACCACAATTCTTTTGCCATCAAGATCAATTATAGATTGAATCCCCAGCCCTTTGCGTGAATATACCTGAGACCAGGAAGACAGCACGGGAATGCTATGAAAATCGAAGAGCTTATCCCTGTCAGTTGTATAGGCTACATCAGCTACAAGATCAATCTCTCCCGATTGCAGTTTAAGCAGGTTTTCGTCCCACTTGCCAAGCTGATACTGAAGTTCCCAGCCTTCTTCATTGCCAATTGAATTCAAGATTTCTACAAATATCCCCGCAGGTTTACCTTCGTCATCCATGTAACACTTGGGAGGATTCTGAGCAATGCCTACATGCACCATCCTTGCCGCCAGAAACTGCACGGAGCAACAAATAACAGCAATAAGAACAAGAGACTTAACAATCCTCTCAGCCATGTATTTGATGTGTGTCTGTGCAAAGTTCCTGGTTATAGGCATTGCCACTTGTAAGGAATGCATAAAAGCTCCTTGTATCATTCACACACATCGCAAGCAGTACAAACACTGCTTAAAAGCAACACAGTAAAAAATAGATTACTATGCTTTCTTAAACTGCACCTTAAAGGTGTAAATTATGGGCTGACGAATTAGAAAACGCCAGGCAGACACTTCTTGCCTTACTGATGACACAAATTCGTCACTAAGCATGCCGGCATCCACTAAAATGTCACTATTCTGAACTACCCCTTGGTCGGTGATAAAAAGCTTAATCTGTAAAGTACCCTGCATCGGAGTAATTGCCACTTGTCTTCTGTAAATGTTTTGGAGCTGTACTTGTCGAGTGTTAACAACGTTTCTCACGTGAACTACATCGTTGCTCTCGGTTTGGACTTGCTGTTGCACAGGTTGAGACGCAACGTTGCTAGGTTGCTCTGTTGCCTTTCCTCCTGCGCAAGCAGTCACGGCAATAAGCACTGCACTACAAATAATAACTAGCCGCATTATAGCTTTCATAGCTAACTCCCTTCGGTTCATTCTGTGTATCTATCACAACACATTGTAAATAACAGAACTAATGGCTAAATGCTATGCCACTGTTCGGGTAACCCACATGTTATCTATCAAAATAAGCTAAGCGAAGTTTAGACAAAACCAAATTATTCTTGACTTTTCAATAGGATGTAATAATTGGCTACGTGTAAAACACCAGCTTGACAACAAGCATCGTTACATAACCTGTTTTATGCATCATATTACCCCAGAGAGAATAAGTAGATTATGAATAAAGACTTTATCCGTCCATTTGTAATAGTAGCTAGCGCGGCAGTAATTGTTGGCGTTATCGCCATGGTGATTCCTGCTAAGGATAGCGGCATTATCAAAATAAAAAAAATGAACTGGTTCGAACGCTTAGGCAGAACTGATGAAGTAAGCAAAGCTGATACCCTTATAGCCGCAGAAGCCGCAACCCTGGCAAGCGACCTTATTCCCATCAAGCCTTTTATAGACAAGCTAAAAGACAACAGCTCCAATTTACGGATAGCGTATTTCGGTGATTCAATCATTGAAGGTGATCTGATAACAGGTAAGCTAAGGCAAGACCTGCAGGCAAGCCACGGAGGTTCAGGAGTTGGCTTAGTGCCAATCACCTCCATTGTTTCCGGCTTCAGGCAAACGATAAAGCATAGCTTTTCCAAAAACTGGGAAAGCATCTCATTTATGACTCCTGGTAACAGCAATACTTCTTTGGGCTTCACGGGATTCACCTTTATTCCCAGAAACTACTATGTTTCGGAAGCAGCCATCGAACCACAGAAGCTAGACAGCCTGGCTGTTATGGACAGCTCGCTGGTTGCCACACCAAAGCCCAGGGAGAAAAAAACAAGATATTATGTAAGTTATTCCCCCTGGGTAGAATACACGGCCGCTCCTGTAGCCGGTGGAGCTACCTCATTCTCACGGATTCGGCTCTTCTACAGCAATGCCACCGATAGTAGCATAGTAAAGGTTTCTTTGGACGGCGCTCCCATGCAATCCCGAAGGCTAAAGTCTGGCACTGGTGTGCAGGTGCTACAGCTAAACGACAGCTCTCAGATAAAAAAGATTAAGCTGGAATTCTCTGCCCATGACCCTATTCATGTATATGGCTTAAGTTTTGATGAACCTAAGGGTGCCTATGTGGACAACTTCCCCATTCGCGGCTATTCTGGCATGTATTTTCAGCGCATTCACAGCGACATACTAAGGGACTTTCAGCACTTTTTGAACTACGATCTAATTGTGCTTCAGTACGGAGAAAACGTTTCAAATCCAAAATTAACAGATTATAGCTATTACGAAAAAGGAATGAAAAAGACCATAAAACACATTCAGGATGCCCTACCCGGAGTTCCCATCCTCATGATTAGTGCTCACGACAGGAGCATCAAGATAAATGGCTCGTATCATACATCACCAGACATCCCTTACTTAGTAAAAACGCAGAGCAATGTTGCAAAAGCTATGAATACTGGCTTTTGGAATCTCTTTGCTGCCATGGGCGGGATAGATTCCATGCCTTCATATGTATCGCATCAGCCTGCCTGGGCAGGAAAAGATTATACTCACTTCACCAAAAGCGGTGGCATCCAGATAGCCAAAATGCTTCTTCAATACCTGCAGGGGACGAGTTGAAGAATTATCATCGCTTTGGGCTGCTTTTGTTAAGTGTTGTATTCGTGCTGATGCTTAATTTCTCCAGTGCTGAAGTGAGTGATGAATCAGACTACCTGGATGAGCTATTCACTGAAGACGAGTATCCTCCTGATATGGATACCCTGGAAGAATTCATTCAAAGTTATTACCTGCTTTTGGACAGTAATGAATATCTAAACCGGTTCAGATTCATAAACAAAGATAAAAACCTCTTTCAGAACGATGCTAAAACTCTGAAACCTTTCTATGAAAAACTGCTGGAACTACGCAGCGGAAAGCGCGACAGGGTAACTATTTACCAGTTAGGTGATTCTCACATCCAATCGGGTTACTTCCCCGGCACGGCCAGAGCATCACTGCAAAAGTACTACGGAAACGCAGGTAGAGGGCTCATATTTCCGCTAAAGATAGCTGGCACGAACCAACCGGATGACTTTAAAATCAGCTCAACCAGTGGCTTAAGCCGAAACACCAGCGACAGAGGTATTGGTGGCTTTGCCCTCAATGCCGCTTCCAAGTCTGCCATGGAAATTGGAACGAACAACTTTTTTAATACCGATAACAGCTTTAACAAGATTTCTGTTATCAGTTCCCTGCCCGGATTAGCTCCAAATGCCGATGTTAGCGGCGTTACTAACAAAACAGAGCTGTGGAATGGATTGTCGTACAAATCGCAAATGTGGAATACTCCACTCAGCAAGATTAGCTTAGGCCTGGAGGGTGAATCATCTACCCTTTACGGACTAATCTTAGAAAAGCAAACTCCTGGCCTGCTTTACCACTCTGCTGGTATAAACGGTGCAGGCTTCTATAATCTACTCGATTCGCCCAATCTCTTCAAACAATTAGGAGAACTGGCGCCAGACCTGTTAATTATATCGCTGGGGACAAACGATGCGCAGGGAAAGTATAGGAACGATCAGTTTTTAGCCAATCTGACTCGGTTTTGGCAGCTTTTAAGCTCCTATTGTCCCAATACTCCAGTTCTCTTTACCTTCCCACCTGATTCTAACAAAAAGGGTAAGCACAATGGTGATCTGGAGAAGCTGGAAAAAACTTTGGCTGATTTTGCCAAACAGCATGATTGTGCCTGGTGGGATCTTGGCGATGTAATGGGCGGCAAGGGTAGCATTAATGAATGGCGCAAGGAGCAAATGGCTTCTAAAGACTATCTACATTACACACCCAAAGGATACATGCTACAAGGTTATTTGTTTTATCAGGCTTTTGTAAAGAGCTATAAGCACTTCAGTGAAAATGCGGGAGTAAAAGAACGATAATGCAGCTACTAACAGAGATAATAAGTTCATTAAGATACAATCCCCAGCAGCCACTGCTGTTCAACAGCACATTTTTCCTCTTCTTCTTCATTAGTATTCTACTGCTATACCCGATAGTGGTTACAAAGGTGAAGGTGCGAACCTGGTATCTCATGCTAGCTTCGATGTATTTCTATTACAAGACCAGCGGTTCTTTCATCTTATTGCTGGTGTTCACCTCTCTGGTAAACTTCGGCTTGGGATCCGGAATTTATCATGCCCAAAACAAAGCTGCAAAGCGTTCACTATTACTGCTAAGCCTATTATGGAACTTGGGCACTTTAGGCTACTTTAAATATACAAACTTCATTATCACAACCATCAATCAGCTTAGCGGAGGACAGCTACCCCTTATAGACGTTATTCTTCCTGTGGGGATTTCCTTCTTCACGTTTCAGACTTGGAGCTACACCTTAGACATCTATTTTGGCAAGCTTAAGCCTATTCATAGCTTTGCCGATTTTTGTTTCTTTGTTTCCTTTTTCCCCCAACTGGTGGCAGGCCCAATTGTCCGAGCCAGCTATTTTATCCCCCAGATTAATAAGAAACTGGATTTAGACCAGGACACAATAGCCAAAGCACTGGTGTTAATCTTCTCTGGACTACTAAAGAAAGGTGTGATAGCCGACTATTTATCTATCAATTTCGTTGATAGAATTTTCCAAAGCCCTGCCCTATTCTCTGGTGCAGAGAACCTTTTGGGAGTATATGCCTATGCGATGCAGATTTATTGTGATTTTAGCGGATATTCAGACATAGCCATCGGTTTAGCAGCTCTAATGGGTTTTAGCCTGCCAGTAAACTTCCTTTCTCCCTATCGCGCCAGTAGCATTACGGATTTCTGGCGCAGATGGCACATTTCACTATCCACCTGGCTACGTGATTACTTATACATACCACTGGGAGGAAACAAGAAGGGCAAGGCCAGACAATATATAAACCTCATGATTACCATGCTATTGGGAGGATTGTGGCATGGAGCATCATGGAACTTTGTATTCTGGGGTGGATTGCACGGCGTAGCACTGGCAATGGACAAACCTCTTGGTAAACTAAAGATAATGCACACCAGGTTTATGAAGGTCATTGGGGTGATTGTTACCTTTCATTTTGTTTGTTTCTGTTGGATATTCTTCCGTTCTCCGGATTTTGCCAGTTCCTGGCTGATTATTAGCAGGATATTTACAGACTTCAATGCTGCAATCATTTATCAATGGATACCAAAGTATCCCTTAGTGGCGATACTGATGGTTGTTGGCTACATTTTCCATTGGATGCCAGATTCATTTGAGCTGAAGCTCGAAGCTATCTTACGTAAAACGCCGGTGCTGGTGCAATCTCTTGCTCTTGCATTTATTATCTGGATTTTGTTCCAGGCCAGGTCGGCAGACATTCAGCCATTTATCTACTTTCAGTTTTAGGAGTGTTCCCAATGCCGTATAAACTATTACCCACCTTTCAAAGCTATGCGTGGGGTGACCCATCGTTTATCCAAAAACTTTGTTCGTTGCCTGAACTTGAGGGAAAACCTCTTGCTGAGATGTGGTTAGGTGCTCATCCTATGTCTCCTTCGCTTATAGATACTGGCTCTGAGCCTGTTACACTGGATAAGTTCATCTCTTCAAATTCGCACAAAAGCCTGGGTGCTGCCCAAAATATCTATAATGGTAAGCTGCCATTTCTCTTCAAAGTTCTAGCAGCAAATGAACCGCTATCCATCCAATTGCATCCAGATAAGCTCACCGCTGAGCAAGGCTTTGCATCCGAAAACCAGCGTGGAATTGCTATGGATGATGCAACCAGAACCTACAAAGATGATAACCACAAACCTGAGCTTTTATGCGCCCTAACAGATTTTACCGCACTATGTGGATTCAGACCATACCAGGAGATAAAAAGCATCATAAATGAACTGGGACTTACCAGCTTGTGGCAAAGCTATCCCGGTTTTGAGGCAAACCCATGCTCGCAAACGCTTAAATGCCTGTTCACTGATTATCTAGCTACTGATGAAGCTCATATTCGCAAAGCCATAGACTTGCTGGAAAGTGCCCCGCCTTCTGAAAGCCATTACATTGCCGAAGCGCAAGCCATGTGTTGTAGCTTAGTTCAACACTATGCACTTGATAGAGGTGTTTTAGCCCCGCTTTTCTTGAATATAGTAAATCTCTCGCCCTTTGAGGCTATCTTTGTAGATGCCGGAGTCTTACACGCCTATATTCATGGAGCAGGATTGGAACTGATGGCAAATTCGGACAATGTTATCAGGGGTGGGCTAACTCCAAAGCATATTGATATTGAGCAATTATTAGCCATCACCTATTTCGAACCCCGAGCGGCTGCACTTAGCCTTATGGACAATTCTATTCCCAATATCCATAGCTACATCAGCCCTGCCGTTGAGTTCAAACTGAGTGTAATGGAGTTAGATGGCAAAATGGTTCTGGATACTTCTAACAAACCTGTGATTATGCTTTGTCTGCATGGCAGTTTTGTCTGCGAATACGGCCTGAGCATCGGCAAAGGTGAAGCGATATTCACCGAAGCTTGTGAAAAAAGCATCACACTAGAGGGTACAGCTTTAATAGCTGTTGCAAGCCTCTAATCTATCGGTTTACCCCTTCTTTCCTGCAGCTTCCTTGAACGAATTACTAATGCAATACGCATGAAATACGCATGAGATGCGTAATTCATCTGTAATTCTACCCTAAATCGTGCAGGAATGTTCATAAGTTTATTGGCATGAAAATAAGGTGCCATACAACAGCATGACACCTTATAACAATATCTTATCTTACTTAGAAGGAGAATTCTACCCCAAATCCGAAGGATTCAATCACCTCGTCTTTGCCCTTAATCTTGCCGTCGCCATCAACATCTACATAAACCTCGTTATACCTGCCAACCAGATTGGTTTTGTCGGATAACTCATAAACTACTCTGCCTGTTACGATGGAATTGAAGTTTCGCGGATATCTCAGGTCTATGTAGTTCACATTGGTTTGTGAATAAGCAAGGGTGGCTTCTTTTAGCTTTGGCACCATAGTGGGATTAACGGTAACGCTTCCCCATAGTGATTTACCCAAGTGATTACCCTCTCCATACATATCCTGAAATGCAACCTTCAGATACATCAAATCGTATAGATTTGCACGTAGATGCCCAAACCAGCCAACAGAGGCTGTTACATAGTCTAATCCAGCTTCTTTGGTGGCTAGTGACCATTCTTTTCGTCCGTCTAATGGTCGCTCATAATACTGAACGAAAGAGCGTTGTTGGTCATAAAGCCTGTCGAAATACCCGGGTAAGAACTTAGCACCAAAGTTACGGAACTCAAATTTGGCGTCGAAGATCAGGAACTTGCTGCTGAAACCCGGGAATATCACGCCAGTGCCATAACCGTTTATCTTGGCTATTTCACCGTAGTTATCAAGCATAAATACGTCGGTCTCAATCAAGGGAATGCGATAGTCCAAACTATACACGGTAACGTCGTCACGTTTGGGGAAAGCCTGCACTGTGTCTGACACTGCTGTCATGTCAAAAGCATAAGTCGGATTATCTGCTACTATATTGGGTAGCTGTTCATTTACATAGGGATTGATCGACGGGTGGTCAATGAAACCGTCATTATTCAAGTCTACATCTCTGTTGTCGGGCAGCCCATCGTTATCTGTATCCAGCCAGTAAGCTGAGTCGTTAGGAAATCTATCGTAAACGTCTGGAATGCCATCGTTGTCTTTGTCATCAAATCGGCGGTATTGATCTCTATCGATACCTACGTTCACCCCCACTTGCAGCTTTTCAAGTAACGGGATGTCCAGAAGTTGAACCGGATTGGCAAATACTCTGCCTGCTAAAATGTGGTTTTTGTGAACGTTATGGGTATAGGCTTCAAATCCCAATCCTGAAAGCGGAGTGTTCACCCCAACATAACCGCCCACACTTTTTTCTTCTGGGTATAGCAGCATGTTTGAGTAGTGGTTAAAGATAAGCCCGTGTCCCAGAGTATAATCTGGAATGCAGCCAAGCTTAAAGTAAAAGGGGTCATTGCGTCTAGCCCAACTGATATAGTATATCTTGTTAACATAGTCTTGCCATTCGTCCCAGTCCTCTTTGCGAACTTTGCCATCACTGTCGATCAACAAATCAACGTCTAAACCAAAGCCAAACTTGCCGATATTAATCTGAGGCAATAGCCGGACCTGAGAATACATGGTGTTATTGATTAGAACGGTTCCAACCGCGCCACCCATACCCAGTTCAGTGCCTTCAGGGTACTCAGCGTCGTCTTCGGGGCTAATCTCTCCGGGAATGGTTTGATTATCAGTAAATACTTGTGCATAAACCAGGATGGGAAGTAAGGCTAACAACAACAGAAGTAATCTTTTCATCTTATCTCTCCTTTTCTTTTAAGGACGGTTCCATATTGTCGGTTAGAGCGCATTTATGTCAAGCCCTTTTTGCTACTCATAGTTTTAACAGCATATCCCAAATGCCAAGCGGCATGCTTGCGTTATACTGGTATGGACGATTAATTTCCATGCCCAAAGCATCAATAAGCACTTTGCCTTTAACAGTGTATTGAACTTCTCCCTTGAATACTCCGCTAAACGAACCCAATAAAGACTTAATATTACTGAGCTTAAACACCATTACCCCTTCCTTGGAGTATATGCTTTCATCGAAGCGAAGCTGGTTCATTAAGTTACCCTTGCCAATAGACTTGCCGTTTATGAACACTTCGGACGGAAATCCTTTGAAATTGAAGCTGAATCCATAGGGATTTAGTAAAATAAAATGTACATGAAGTTCTGTTTCACTAAAACCCACTTTTTCCACACTGGTGCGTTGAATCTTGAAAAGATTCTGCCCCTTGGCGTTGAACTTGGTCAACAATCCTTCGATGTGGTCTTTCAGTGCCAATTCATAAGGCTCGTCAAAATCGAAATCCCTGCTAAAGCCCATAGCCTTGCCCCTACCCTTACCGGTAATGTAGAACTGCACTTTCTGATCTAAACTGCTTACCATCTTTACCACTGGACGAGTGTCCAGTTCCACCGAAAAATCGAGATTTATGGACGCACGCTTGGGAATTTCTACCTCTTTGGTCAGTGTTGCCTGCCCAACCCTTGCTCTGTTTTTATCCAATATTTCCAGCTTAAGCCTATCTACTCTCAGCTTGCATTTATTAGGGTTATGTACAATCACCGATACATTTACAGTGCTTTTGTCAGGATCGATGGATATAATTCGAATGTCGTGTATCCGTTCCACACTTGGTTTTTTGAACATCTTGCATGAGCTGAAACTGAATAGCAGCATTATCAGCAAGATAAGCTTAGTGGCTCTTTTCATTATGCACTCCCATATCTACATTACGGAACCAATGTTCCAGGGCAAATACTTGATACAACATTTCGGCAGGTTTGTCATTTCCACTTAGGTAAATCTGCCATTGCTTGTTAATCTGAGGTAAGTCCCAAACTGCTCTCTGCCTGAATTGATTGCTGTTTAAGATGTCATTTAGATATTGTTTTAGCCCGGTGCGCATCCACTTGGCATAGAATGGAGACGAGAATATTCCCTTGTCCTTTCGGGCATAAATCTCATCTGGAATAAGTGGCTTCATTGCCTTACGGTGCAGTAGTTTGTTATACGGTGGCTGCAGCTTATACCGGGATGGAAGTTGGAACACAAAATCAACTAACCTGTTATCCAGAAATGGCACTCTACTCTCTACTGAGTTAGCCATCGACATCCGGTCTTCAAAGTGCAACAATGTCTGGATAGAGGTGTTATGCATCATGTTATACAAGAAATTTGACAAGCGGGAAGCCTTGATATCGGCTATCTGGCTTAGGATGCCAGCTTCTGCTTGAGAAGTAGCCAGCGTTCTGAATTCTTTGTTAAATGGCTCAAAGCGTAGCAGGTTAAACTCCAGCTTATACAATGCAGACTCAGGAAGCAGAAAGGAAAGCCCAATCTTTGCCAGCTTAGAAAATGCTGATTGGCCGCCTTCAGGCTTGAGATACCCTGGCAATTCCTTTTGCAGCTTGCCAAGCTGTAAGCCTCTTATCAAATCGGCAAAATAGCGGTAGGAAGCATGACGATAACCCGCATTAATCTCATCGGAACCTTGACCGCTAAGTATCACTTTGGTGCCGTTCCTGTTAGCTTCTTGAAACACAGCATATTGCGACACAAATCCGGCCCCAATAGGTAGGTCGTTTATATAAGTAGCCTTTGTCCACCACTTTATTGCGTCGTCTGCCTCAGCAGTAACCAAATGAGAAATACTCGCAGAGTGACTTACAATCTTGTCTATCCACTTCCGTTCATCCAGTTCGGGTGTGGAAGCAAAATAGGAAGAGTATGTATGCATGGGTTCTGCCAGTTTACGCGTTGCCGAGCATACAATCGCTGAAGAATCCATTCCTCCCGATAGCGATGCTCCAACCGGAACGTCACTGCGTACCTGTAAAGCTATGGCATCCAAAAAAAGAGCTCGATACTCCGATACTGCACTATTGAAGGACATACTGGAGCTCTCGAAGCCATCTGTATCCAAGTGGTAATATTCCTTAATCTCCACTACCCCATCTATAACGCTTAAGTTATGGCCGGGTTTAAGACACTTAATCTGCTTCCAATAGGTTTCATCGTCATATACCAATAGCGAATTAATCT
Organism: uncultured bacterium; assembly: GCA_938009275.1. Classification (GTDB taxonomy): domain Bacteria; phylum Cloacimonadota; class Cloacimonadia; order Cloacimonadales; family Cloacimonadaceae; genus Cloacimonas. The sequence goes on along the minus strand of CALLHY010000063.1, from coordinate 74,184 downwards.
TCAAGCTTCGCCAGATCATGGCAGTATTCTGTTCGTAATCCCTTGAGATTAGCAATAGCTGCTTGATTTCGCTTCCCCAATACAGGAAATCATCATCAAGCGTGTAATATAAGGGCTTTATTCCATATCGGTCTCTGCTGCAAAAAAGCTTACGGTTTCGCCCATCCCACAGGGCAAATGCCCACATACCAATAAATCTGCTAACGCATGATTCTCCCCAGGAATGATAAGCTTTTATAATAACCTCAGTATCCGAATTACTAAAGAACTCGTAGCCCTTTTGGATAAGCTCTGCTCGCAGTTCCAGGTAGTTATAAATCTCACCATTGAAGCTTATGGCAATGTTTAGCTTACTATCCTCCATGGGCTGATGCCCACACTCTGCCAATTCTAGTATGCTTAGCCTTCTGAAACCAAATCCTGTAGCTGCTTTTTGCCTGTAGTCAAGCTGAGGATACCTGGCCTTTACCCCGATGGTCGAGTCTTTGCCCGAATATTTGCTAAACTCCCGTGAAGAGCGCTGTACCAACAGGTATCCTTCATCATCAGGACCTCTGTGGCGGATGATATTGGTCATGGCATTAAGCAGCTTTACATCAATCTCTTTTCCGCTTAAGCTTAGAATACCGGCAATGCCACACATCGTTTATCCCTCAATACATTAGATGGAAAACCTATTGATCAAATCCCAGTTCTCGCAAGGCATTGCCTTTTTTGCGCCAGTTGGGATTAATCTTAATCCATAGGTGAATTTGAACTTCCTGCTGTAAGAAAGATGATAACTCCTTTTCTGCGTACTCACGTATTCTTTTCAGGTTATCCCCTTTCTTACCAATGATAATAGGTTTCTGACTTTGTCGCTCCAGCCAGATAACCGCGTCAATCACAATCTTTTCCGGCAGTTCGGTATATCGCTCGATAATAACTGCCGTGGCATAAGGTATCTCCTGCTCAAATTGATGGAAGATAGCCTCACGAATTGTCTCCCTGGCAAAGAAGCGCATGGGTAAATCTGAGAGCTGATCTTCATCATAATAGGGCTCGTGATAGGGAGTATACTTCTTTATGGTTTCCAGAAGTTCGGGAATGTTTTCCCCTGTTTTGGCGGAAATCATCAGGCACTCCGTTATCGAAGCAGGTAAGTGCTGCTTTAGCTCATCCAGATTGGCATCAGGACTGAGGTCAAGCTTGTTGAACACCGCCAATTGTGGGTTTTTGAGATGCTTTAGTTTGTCCAGCACTTCCAGATCAAACTCACTGGGGAAGCCGGCTATCTGCGCCAAAAAGATAATCAGATCCACGTCCTTAAAGGCATCGCTCCATATCTTCATCATCTTTTCCTGCATCTCATATCTGGGCTTTAGAAACCCGGGAGTGTCTATAAATACAATCTGGTGCTGGGGGCTGTTCCAAATACCCTTAATGGCATATCTGGTAGTTTGTGGCTTTGCCGATGTTATTGAGAGCTTCTCACCTAATATCAAGTTCATCAAGGTAGATTTACCCGTGTTCGGTTTGCCAATAATTGCCACGAAACCGCTTTTGAAATCTGCCGGTATGCTATTAAACATCATGCTCCTGAAGATTGGGGGTGGATTTGTTCCGCCCCCATGTATCAATTTGTTCTAGCGTCTTAAGTGCTTATAGTTCATTGAATACATCAGAAATAATCTGCACGCATTCATTAAGCTGCTCTTCGGTAATCACCAAAGGCGGGGCAAGACGAATTATATGTCTGTGAGTGGGCTTGCACAGGATGCCTTTTTCTTTCAGCTTCAGGCATACGTCCCAGGCTTCGTAGCCGTCTTTGGGCTCAACCACTATGGCATTTAACAAGCCTTTACCGCGCACCAGTTTCAGCATAGGGTGATTTATGCCTCTAAGAGCCTTACGGAAGCCTTTCCCAAGTTCAAATGCACGCTCAGCCAGGTTTTCATCTTTCAGCACTTCCAGTGAGGCTTTGGCTACTGCGCAGGCAAGCGGGAATCCGCCGTAGGTGCTGCCATGCTGTCCGGGCTTGATCTGCAGCATGATGTCTTTGTCTGCCAACACTGCGGATACGGGTAACACACCACCGGAAAGAGCTTTGCCAAGGATTAGCATGTCTGGACGTACGTTCTCATAGTCACATGCCAAAAGCTTACCGGTTCGAGCCAAACCTGTCTGAATCTCATCGGCTACAAACAGCACGTTATGAGCTTTACAGAGGTCGAAGCAATCCTTTAGATAGCCGTCACGGGGTACGAATACTCCAGCTTCACCCTGAATGGGCTCCACTATAAAGGCAGCTACATTCTTACCGTGCTTTTCCAGATAATCTTTTAATGCATCGGCGTTATCATAAGCAACGCGAACAATACCAGGAGCAAAGGGACCAAAGCCTTCATAACAATCCGGATCGGAAGAAGCAGACACTATGGCAATGGTGCGGCCATGGAAGTTATTTTCGGCAAAGATGATAATGGCATTATCATTCTCTACGCCTTTTACGTTATATGCCCACTTACGAGCAATCTTCATGGCTGTTTCCACAGCTTCTGCGCCGGAATTCATAGGCAAAACCATGTCATAACCGAAGAACTCGGTGATATACTTCTCATATTCGCCCAGCTTGTTATTAAAGAAAGCGCGAGAGGTAAGAGTGAGTTCCTTAGCCTGTTCGATTAAGGCATTAATAATCTTTGGATGGCAATGCCCCTGATTTACTGCTGAATAAGCAGAAAGGAAATCATAATAGCGGTTTCCTTCCGGATCCCAAACGAACACACCTTCACCTTTTGCCAAAACAACAGGTAGCGGGTGATAGTTATGAGCACCATACTTCTCTTCCAGCTCAATGGCTTCGCGCGTACTAACGCTTCCATATTTCAAATTGTCGGACATGATTCCTCCATGAATCTCTTATTGTTATTATAGCTAAACCCTTATTAAAAAGGCAGTTTTTGTGTCAAGCGGAACTTTCCAGACCGTGCCTGTGCAGCTTGCGAACTATAAAGAAAACAAAGCTGAATGAAACAACCGTTGTAACTGCATCAGCAGCCGGAAGCGCAAACACCAGACCCCGAAATCCAAACCAACTATTTAGCAGATATATCGCGGGGATATACACCAATCCCTGACGTGACAATGCCACTATCAACGCAGGAAGTGCACGCCCCATAGCCTGTAAACTCGCCATTAATATCATACCTATGGCGGCAAAGGGTATGGCAAAAACGTAGGCACTCATTATCACAAGTCCGGTATCCATTATGGCAGCATCGTTCATAAATGCGGCTATCAACGCTCTTGGGAACAGCGCAAACAACACTGTAAAGATAGCCCCCAAGCCCATACTAATGGCAATGGAGGTGTTAACTGCCTGCTTCATCCGCTTGAAATTGTGCGCACCATAATTAAAGCCAATAAGCGGCTGCACACCTATCGATATGCCGATAAAGATGAATATGGGTATCGACAGAACCCGGGAGGCAACCCCCAGAGCCGCAATGCTATTGTCACCATAGGCTGCTGCAAGTTTGAAAGATATTGTGTTACCAATGCTCATCATTATCTGGCTTAGAGAGGCTGGAATACCAATGTATAGTATTTCTTTATAGCAAACCCAACGCAGGTGTAAATACTTGCGTGAAGGCGCAGCCAGGCTCTTCTTGCCCAAATAGTGGCGCAAATAGTAGGTCATTCCCAAAGCTTGACCGATTACTGTTGCCACTGCTGCACCCGATACCCCCATATTGAATACAAAAATAAACAGCGGATCGAGGATAATATTCACTCCGGTGCCTATAAACAGCCCAATCATCGCTTCTTTGGCTGCCCCTTCTGCCCGCAGTAATTGCACAAGAGCAAATTTCATCATGATAACCGGGCTACCCAGAAGGATAATCCTTAAGTATTGTGCTGCCGGTATGGCCGTGGCAGAGCTTGCCCCTACCGCATTTAGGAACTGAGGTATAAGCATTATGCCGAATACTGCCATAAACACCGATACCAGTGCTGTAGTAAATATCGCCGTGGTTGTAGTCTCTCTGGCAGCGGCAAAGTCCTTTTTTCCCAGTAGGCGCGACAGATAGCTGCCTCCACCTGAACCAAAGATACCTGCTATTGCCATCTGAAATACAAACAACGGTAACGAAATGGACACCGCCGCCATCTGGATGGGGTCGTTAAGCTTGCCAATGAAGAATGTATCGGTAAGATTGTATAGAATGTTCACCATCATGCTAAGCACACTCGGTACCGCAAGATACATTATTGCACGCAGCATGGGCATGGATTCTAAGATGTGGATTCTGTTGTGTTTCAAATTTCCTCGATTATTACTATTTGTAACAATGCAAGCTTTCTATACCCTCCCTTTTTGTCAAGCAGGCTAATGCTTCATAATCCTTCCTGAACGCTTAAGTGGCATCCATACTAACCCAATACAAAAACTAAGCTTGACAATTACTTACAGCTTCTGGATATTAGCCCAACGAGGTGAATTATGAAAAAAAGCATATCGCTGTTTTTAGCAATATTTCTTATCTATTGTGCATTCGTAGGTGCGGAAGTAAATGGCAGCTTATCTCAGGCAGATGGCAAATACATCCTTCATGTTTGGGGAACGCACTATGAGCGAGGCCATGCGCTTGGCTACCTGATGGGCGAAAACCTGATGAATGTATTTTCAAACTATGTTTACACCACTGTTGCCGGTTCCAACGCGTATTTCTATAACAACAAAGTATCATTTTTCATGCAGCATTTTGTGATACCGGAGCGTTACATCAGCGAAGCCACTGGCATCATCAACGGCATGCAGGAAGCCGGAATTAACACCTGGCACAACGGCCTTGCACGCAACCTGACCATAGATGATATCCTCTTCGTTAATGGCATCGTGGATGTTTCTAATTTTAGTCGTGATGAACTTGAACTCGGCTGTTCATCGCTTTCCAGTTGGGGCGAAGCCACTATGTCCGACCCCATGCTGCAAGGGGATTTGAGCATCACTCGTCTGCTGGATTGGAACCGCAATTTGTCCCTGATCGCCAATCCGGTGTTAGTAATACACCATCCCTCCGAAGCTAACGAGCGCAAATGGATGAGCTTCACCTATCCGGGCTTGTTCGGTGCGCTGTCTGCGATAACTGAGGACAAAAGCGCTGCCTTTTTGAATATGGGAAACCTCCACCCCACCACCAATCAGGAAAACCTAACGCCTGTGCTGCTGGACATTCGCAGCGGATTAGAATTGCTGGATTATAATAACGATGGCATTCATTGCATCAATGATGTTTTAGCTTCAGTTACCGATGGTAACCATTTATCCGGCACTATTATCCACACCACTCAGCAGTGGCAGGATTCCAGCCAGGTGGCAATAATGGAGACTAATAACAACGGCACTGTCCGCCGTGGGCAAGACCAATCCAGCGGCTTAGCGGGAGATAATCTTGCCGCCACCAATCATTTCCGCTTGCTTTCAGCCCCGGTTTTTTGCAGTAGGTACAATAAAATTGTAGATTCGCTGCTGGTAAGCCCATTCGTGAATGAGGACAGGCAATGGACGCTGCTAAGGGGTGCCGGAGGGATTTCTAATAACATGATGATGATCCAATACCTGCCCAGCTTAAATAAAGTGTTGTGGTCTACCGCAACCCCTACATCTACCGCCTATAACCAAAGCCCTTTGGAGCTGGATACCCAAGCCCTTTTCACCGCCCCTGTTTCGGTAACGGACGATCACCTTCCCTCTCCTGCCATAGCTTTATCTGTGTATCCCAATCCTTTACGCAAGGGTCAGGAACTAAACATTATAAATAGCAACAGCCTTGTTAAGGTAGAGGTGTTCAATATACGCGGACAGACCTTGTATCGCGATACCAATCCATCCCACTGCGGTGTATCGCTTGCACAAAATCTGTTCAAAAACTACCCAAGCGGTATCTACTTCATAAAAGCAACCGACCTCTCAGGCAGGCAGTTGCAAGGCAAACTGCTGTATCTGAAATAGCATCCGGCCACCTGAACGCTTTATTGTAGGTTCAATAATCCTCGCTTGCCACCCAAACAAACCCATGGTCATGCCCTTGTGATTCCCGGGTGAACCCCTGGTCCCACCTCGGAATCACCCGGGATTCACCCGGGCATCACCCGGCGTTATAGGCAGGGAACAGGTTAGTTTGTCCTATAAAAGACAAACACCCCATGCACGAAAGCGTTTTCTGACATTAAAGTTACTCAGTACGTCAACCTTCATGTTTCTGGATTATAATGGCGCAATGGCCAATTTCGAACAGGAGATAATTGTTCTCGAAACCAATGGAATGTAACTGTAATATGTGATAGGGGTTTGGATTATGCTTGGTTAATATGGACCCAGGAACTTTGTCCCGTTATAATGAATCAGGTGTTCAGGATTATCCTCGATCCACACTTCTGTTTCCCAAGCTATGGATGATGAATATTTAGCAAAGGTAGCCCTGTCTTTGAAAGCAGAAACGTAAACCATGCTATAATAACCAGAATCAAACACCACTGATAATTCAACATACCGTTTACTATCCATTGGCCCATGGCTTGTAACTGATTCTATAAGAACAACCCACTTCTTCTCTGGGAGAAAAAACACTACATCGGGGAACTTATTGTGCTCATTGAAGGGAATCTTTAAAGCGTTTATCAGCACCTCATTCACATATGCGGATTTCTTCTGCGTATCACCAACATAAACAAGTTCTGCTCCATGCAAAAACACCGGTGCAAATTTCTCGATTATTGCTTTAACTAGTTCGTTATGTTTCCCTGGGCTTAGCAGGATTTCCTTCTCATTAACCATTATGGGAACGCGTTTCATGCTTCTGGGTTTAGCATATTTCTCTGCTAAGGTTTGCATTGTTTTGCTGAATTCTATAAGAGCTCTATCCCAGTTTGCTGATTCGTATAGTTTGGCTAGTTCAAGAAGCTCCGGCGAAATCTGATATACAACTTTGGAGCTATTTGTTGCTCTACTGTCATCATCCGGATTGTATAACACTAACCCAGCTTGAACCAATTGATGTATACTCTGTCTCCTAAAAGTCTCTCTGGTATTTGGTTTATATTGTTCCTTATAATGCAGTGCACTAAACTCCATTATTGGAGTAATTCCCATCAAAGGATTATACGCTTCGCTGAAAGGCATGTCTGGCTTTAAGCCTAATAATGCTAATAGGCAAAGCCCCGTTCTTTTGTTCTGTTGCCCTTTTGGCATTCCTAATTCAGTTAGTATTATTATTGCCTGATCAATCCGTTGTGTTGCTTTTTTATTTTGCTTCATGATCCAAAACCTCCTTTACAATGTCCTCGAATACCTGATAATTGAACTCCACTTTTGCCAGCCTACGTCCAAGCTCTTTTAACTGTTCTAATTTTGGATATTTCATTCTCTTAAGGTCGCTAACGTTTACCTGTGTATGTCCACTGAATACTCTGAACTCTTCATCAAACCCTTCCGAGTTCAAATAGGCTACCAAGCCATAGGCAATATCCGGTTCCAAGCCCTGCCCACTATTATGAAACACATTCAAGTGGTTCTCAAACGCAATGTAATCGCCACTATTCCCATCAGGTTTGTAAAGAGCAGCCACAATCCTTCGTTTCTCTTCCTTGGAAGAAAACCGCCGCACAACCACATAATACCCGTTTTTGTACATCATCTTTTTAGTAATCGCATTGGTATCAATTGTTGTTTGTCCTCCTGCCAGGCTTGGAAAATGAACCATGAATGAGCCGATATTCTGAGGGTAAATTAAAGGGGTTGCATAGCCGGGGGATTCTTTGCTGATAGAATCAATGCTTCTAAAATCCACCACCGGTCCCGTTGAAACCATGCATCCTAGTTGTTTAAAATCTGAGTTCACGTTCGAGGGTTTTGTCACATTCTCACGAGGTATGTTTATTATCAAGTCCCTTGACGTTATATCTACAATATCTAAGTAATCTGCAATGATGCTCTTTACGCTTTCTAAAGCTTGATCTTTGGAGTAGCTAACTTCCACCTGTTTGATTATGTCGTTCTTTTGTAACAGGATAATTATGTTTTCTTGCAGCACGCTATCATTCTTAAAGATGCTATTCCTGGATTCGAAAAGATGTATTCGTCTTATTACGGCATTAGACAATATGTGCTTACGAAACGGCAGATAATACGTACCATTACAAAAGCTTCTGGGTATTATTGCCACCAGATAGCCATCTTCTTTTAACAACTCCAGGCTCATAGAGACAAAAGCCGAATACAGGTTTACTATTTCCAAATCAACCGATCTTAACAGCTTGCGACATGTAGAACTACTGTGAATTTTCTTGTAAGGTGGGTTCATTATAACATGCGTATAAAGTGGCTTTTCAAATTGTAATAACCTATCTACTGCTGCCTCGATGAAATCCTCAAATATGATAGAATACTTTACGTTAGTAATGGATGACAACTCGTACAAATTCTTAGTTAGCTTAGCCAGAACGTTGTTATCTGTTTCATAACAATCTATTTCGTAGTTTAACCTCTGAACCCTTTGGTTCATATTTAGCACAAAGGCACAAGAAAGGCTGCCAATACCCGCTCCGGGATCTAGAAGTTTCACCTTACTATCTTGAACATCAGGAAACATCGAGGCCATGAACAATGCCACGCCACTTGGGGTAAAGTACTGCCCAAAATCGCTCTTATGGCTAATGCTTGTGTTGCTGGAATGATGGGTTCTCTGAGTTTCCAGAGCTTCCATTAATGTCGTATTGTCTTGAACCATAAGTTAATTTCTCCTTTCTTCAATGGATTTGTTATGGTGTTTCTGTCAAGTTTAATCACGCTTCGCTCGCAGTATATAAAGTGTCAATTCTTCACTTCTATCAGATCAGATCAGACCCGACCCTATCCTACTAAAAACAATCCAATCATTTCTTGACACAAAACTATTACATCACAAGGTTGTCACGTTATGAAAAACTGTGGAGATACAGTATGATTAGACCGCTTATGTCCTTTGCATTTTGGCTGGCACTTGGCATATTATTCCTGTTTGGTTGCAGTGACAAGCATCCTACTGCGGTTGATAATACGAGTATCGAGTGGCTTGTCACGTGGGTAAATGCAAGCGATAATAATACGCCGGGCTTGATACAAGGTAACTTTGTCGTGAAGAAATGGAGCCCATATGGATGCGGTCGTGATGTTCCCAACAGTATCGCTGTAGCTTTGGATAATGAATATTACCATCTTACACCTTACGAGCTACCCTTTGATAATGGATGGGCTACCGAAGATGTATTGCTAGAAGCGGGTAAAAGCTACAGTTTCAAAATAATCTGGGGCGGAGTAGCTGTAGCCACAATAGATTTCACCGTACCACACAGTCCCGTGTTCAACCTCCAGGAAGCCTTCAATCCTTCACAGGAGAACGTAATAAATTGGACTTTAGCACACGATTGCGCTCGGCAATATATAACCATCCATTCTTACCAATACGATGACAACTTGCACGATTCCTGGTCTATCGCCATCTTGCCCACTACCAGAAGCGTAACCGTCCCTGCAAATGCATTAGACAACTATGGTACAGACACGGTGTATAAAATATCCTTTTCTCAGGGAGACTACATAATTAACGATGAAATATTTATGGAAATCTGGACTTATAACAGCTACACATATCCTCATCCATAAAGCATTGGAACAGTTTCAAACTCTTTATCACCGATGGTTTACGTAGGAATCAGGAGGCGTTATGGCAGGGAGCAGAGACTAATCGCGTAACGCAGCTTAGAGAGGTTGAAGTTAAGCACACCCCATGAAGATGCAGATATTAGGCAATATACGCCTATCACACACCTAATCAATGCTGTACACAACCACCAGATAGCTACCGTGTATCCTGCGTAATACGCAAGAATCGCGGGAGCTGCATGCAGGGAACAAGCAGCATTCATTAGGTGGGAAGAGTTGTATAGACTGAAACCCCAGCTTTAAGCCAGCTGGCAATTGCTTTGGAACACCGGCCTTCAACCGGTTGGCACTGCCGAATTTATTCGGCAAGACTGAGCTGATGCCAACTGAAGTCGGCATGTCCAACCGAATAAATTCGGTGTTCCGGTGCACTAAACAATAAACTCTATGCTATATATGAAGACTTAAAGAAAAATAAGGTGCTTATGTTAGAGATAGCATATTGCTTTGGAACACCGGCCTTCAGCCGGTTGGCACTGACGAATTTATTCGGCAAGACTGAGCTGATGCTAACTGAAGTCGGCATGTCCAACCGAATGAATTCGGTGTTCCACAAATCTTAGAATTGGAGTTGCTATGCAATATAAACTACACTATCGACGTAAACTTCCACATTATCAGCCCAAGCAGGGTGTGTTCTTTGTCACTTTCAGATTGGCGTTTGCCATTCCACCAAAGTTCCTGAGTGCATTGAACGACTTCAGGACGAAGCTGAATGATGAAGCAAATCCTTATGAAAGGGATAACAAGGTACTGATTAAGAAAGGACTTATTGCCTTCATGGACGAAGCCTACAATGACTGCCACAGCGAGCTATCTTTAACTGCTGAAGCTCGGATTGCAAACATGATTGCCGATAAGATACAATCACTGAGTGGCACAATGTATAGTCTTTATGCTTATACAATTATGCCCAATCATGTGCATCTGGTGATAAAACCTAATAGTGATGGTGATAATGCGGTTAGTCTTGCAGATGTATTGAAACGGATCAAAGGAGCTACTGCAAGAAGCATTAATCTTATGCTAAATAGGACAGGACGTGTTTGGTATCATGAATATTATGATTATTGGGTTCGAAGCCAGGAAGAACTTTTCCGCATAATTGATTATGTTAGGCAAAACCCGGTGAAGGCGAAGCTGGTGGAGAAACCCAAGGACTGGGTGTATACTTTTGTTAGTCCGGACTTGCTTTCGGAAGAATAGGTGGCGTGGAACACCGGCTTTCAGCCGGTTGGCACTACCGAATTTATTCGGTGATACTGAGCTGATGCCAACTAAAGTCGGCATGTCCAACCGAATGAATTCGGTGTTCCAGGATAAAAAGCAATTGACAGAATACCCCATCTGAATAGTAATGCTCTCAAAATGAAGCCGCATGCTTCTGCCTTACTGCCAGATGTGCTCGTAAGGCTATGAAACATAGATATTAAAGACGAAATCTTTACTGTGAAGCAGGCGGAGTTCTTAAGCAATTGAGAATGCCGCCTCTTTCATTTCCGGTAAGAAGGAGGTTCTTATAATCCGGATCAAGAAAGGAAAGGCCAGAACCAAGGAAGTTGTTCCAAAAGAAAGGATCAACAACCAGATATTGGCGGATAAAGTCCGTTTGATTGGTGCTGATGGCAAACAAATTGGCGTTGTATCGCTACGTGAAGCTCTACGCAGAGCAGAGGAAGCAGACTTGGATTTGGTGGAAATATCCCCCAATATCGACCCGCCGGTATGCCGTATTCTGGACTTTAGCAAGTACTATTTCGAGAAAGAAAAAAAGGCCAAAGAAGCTCGTAAGAAACAGCATGAAGTTGAAGTGAAAGAAATCAAGTTCGGGCCAAATACCGAAGAACACGATTTTAACTTCAAGAAAAACAACGCCATCAAGTTTCTGAAGCAACACAACAAGGTGAAGTTCACCATTAGATTCAGAGGCCGTCAGATGGCACACAAAGAGCTTGGTTATCGCGTTTTGGACAAGCTGAAAGCAGAACTGGCTCACATTGTGGATATCGACAGCGAACCTGTATCCGATAGGAACCTGTTGTCTATGGTTGTATCTCCCAAAAAGGATATCGACCGCATTTTGGGCAAGGATGCAAAAGCTGCTGAACCTGTAGCCGAAGCCGCGGTTGCCACTGCCGTGGAAGTAGCTGAAGAAAAGGTGCCAGAGCCCCAAACCGAGAGCTGATAAAGTGCCATAGGCACATGAATATATTGTCCATCAGCAATATTGCTGAGCTAAAGAAAGTATAAACCTAAGGAGATAAAAATGCCTAAGATCAAAACAAACAGATCTGCCGCCAAACGATTCAAGGTTACCGGATCGGGTAAGGTAGTGCGTCATCATGCCAAAAGCGCACACATCAAAACCAAGAAATCACCCAAGCTAAAACGTAACCTACGCACCAGTGCCATCGTTCGCAAATGCGACGAGGGAAGAGTATACCGGATGCTGGGAATCTAAAGAGGAGATTGAAAAATGCCAAGAACTACTAATAACGTCGCTGCCCATCGTAGAAGAAAAAAATATATGCTTAGAGCCCGCGGCTTCTTTGGCTGCCGTGGAACCACTTACCGCGTAGCCAGACAGACCGTCGAACGCGCAATGGCCTTTTCCTTTGCTCACCGTAAGCTTAAAAAACGCCAGTTTAGAAGCTTGTGGATTACCCGTATTAATGCTGCTTGCCGTCTGAATGACATGAGCTACAGCAAGTTTATAAACGGGCTAAACAAAGCCAATATAGACATCAATCGCAAAACTCTGGCTCACCTTGCCTGGCACGATGCACCTGCTTTTGCCAAGCTGGTTGAGATTGCCAAAGGCTTATAAACTTTACTGATGACGGTGGATAGACCTTGATATCATAAAGCTTTATCCACCTCAGACATCCCTGCCTTGTATTAGTGTGGGCACGCTGAGTGCGTAACAGGCAGCTTTGCCTGACAAAGATATATCTATAGCAGACCAGATAAGGAAAGTGCATTGCGAGAGCAACTAAACGAACTCGTTCAACAAGCTGAAAAAGACATTCAGGCTTGCAGCAACCAGAACGATGTGATGAACGTTAAAGCTCAGTACTTAGGCAAAAAAAGTCTGTTAAACGGACTGTTTGCCCGCTTACGAGAGCTTCCCCAGGAAGAACGTCCGGCATTCGGAAACCTGATAAACGAAAGCCGTACTAAGATAGAAAACCTTATTGATGCTCAGGCTAAGAAGGTTAAAGAAGCCGCATGGAATAGCAAAGCAGCAGGTTCTAATACCGATCTGTCCATGCCTTCAATCTTCAGTGCAAAGGGTGGTTATCACCCCTTAAGCATTATCCGTAAAGAGATTGATGACGTTTTCATCAGCATGGGTTATGAGATTGCCGAAGGGCCGGATATCGAAGATGATTTCCACAATTTCGATGCTCTGAATACTCCTGCCAATCACCCTTCCCGAAACCTTGCAGATACCTTTTATCTGGTAGGGGGAGGATTGCTGCGCACCCAGACATCAACTGTGCAGATCAGGGTGATGGAGAGCTTCGCTCCTCCCATACGGATTGCCTCTCCGGGACGTTGTTATCGCAATGACAAGCCCGACCCATCGCATTCACCTGTATTTCATCAAGTAGAAGCATTGGTAGTGGATAAAGGTATCAGCTTAGCCGATCTAACCAATACCTTGTCTCAGTTTGCTTCAATTATGTTCGGAGCCAATGTGGGCACCAGAATACGCCCCCACTTCTTTCCCTTCACAGAGCCAAGCGCTGAGATGGATATCTCTTGCGTGGTTTGTGGTGGAGCCGGCTGTAGAGTGTGCAAGCATTCCGGTTGGTTGGAAATGGGTGGAGCCGGTATGGTTGACCCCAACGTGTTTAAGACAGTTGGCATAGACCCTGAAATTTATACAGGTTTTGCCTTTGGCTTGGGGATTGAGCGCATTGCCATGCTAAAGTATAACATTCCCGATATGAGAATTCTGTTCGAAAACGACTTAAGAATGCTAAGGCAATTCAGAGGAGAATCACGATGAAGATAGCTTTGAATTGGCTGGCTAAGTACATTGATTTACCCAGTTCGGTTGATGAACTTGACAGGCTGCTAACCTTTGCCGGAATAGAAGTTGAGGGCATCACACCCATGCCTGCATTGCCCGAAACTGTTTTTAGTGCGCGCATTTTATCAGCAGAGCCTGTTCCGAAATCTGACCATTTGCACCTGTGCAAAGTAGATATTGGCAGCTATTCCTATCCCGAAAAAGATGAGAATGCCTGTGTACAGATAATCTGTGGTGCGCCAAACTGCCGTAGCGGATTGATGGTGTTAATAGCCATGCCAGGAACAGCATTGCCAGAGTTTACAATCTCCAAGGCAAAGATTAGGGGTGTAGAATCCCACGGGATGCTTTGCTCCGAAAAAGAACTCGGTATCTCCGACAACCATGGCGGAATAATTGAGCTGCCCTCAGACACTACTATTGGCGTGCCTGCAAATGAGCTTTATGGCTTGCCCGATACAGTGTTTGAGCTGGAGATTACTCCCAACAGACCTGATTTGCTTGGCTACATTGGCATTGCCAGAGACCTTTCTGCAAAGCTGAACCGACCCTTGCGTATGCCGGAAGTAAAGCTGCCGGAACCTGTTTCTACACAGTTGGAACTACCTCTTAAGCTTATTAACCAAAACAGAGACTTGTGTCCCAGATATACGGCCAGGCTGTTCAGCAACGTTCAGATAAAAGAATCACCGCTTTGGCTTAAGAGCTGTCTTATAAAATCTGGTTTGCGCCCAATTAACAACCTTGTAGATATTACCAATTTCGTTCTCCTGGAACAGGGTCACCCGCTGCACGCTTTTGATTATAGTAAATTGGCACCCATAGCCAATGAACAGATACCCGCAATTGTAATCAGAACTGCTGAAAACAAAGAAGAATTCATTAGTCTGGACTCTAAAAGCTATCTTCTGGATGGAGATGAATTAGTGATTGCCGATGGTGAAAAGCCCTCAGCACTCGCAGGCGTTATGGGCGGAAAGATATCTGCAATATCGCAGCAAACCACCAGTATTGTGCTGGAAAGTGCAGCCTTTGAGCCCGGCTCAATTCGCAAGACATCCTATAAACACAAGATTAGCACCGATTCATCCTACCGTTTTGAAAGACACCTAAGCGAATATACGGTGGAAGCTGCTTCTTTGCGAGCTGCGCAGCTTATTTGCGAGCTTGCCGATGCCACAATGTGTTCTACTGTGCATGATGACTGGCAAAGTCCAAGCGTGCCGATAATTCTGGGTATCCGACCTAAGCGATATGAGCAAGTAATTGGTTACTACATGGACGGGGACAAGATAATGGACTTCTTGGGTAAGCTTGGGTTAAGTTTCTTGCAATATGGAAATTGGAAACCCGGACAGATTGCCAGTATAGAGGATGTATTTTGTCATCATGGCGAAGAGATGAAGCGTGGAGTAACCGAATTCACCGAACTGCCAGATTGCGTTCATACCCTATATTTCAGAGTCCCTCCCTATCGGGTAGACCTTGAACGCGAGATAGACCTCATAGAAGAGCTAGCCAGATTAGACGGTTATGATGCCGCACCTGCCCGCAAAGTTCAACCCAGCATAATGGACAGGCATGCCTACCGGATAAAGCGTCAGATGACTGATTATGTGGTATCTCGTGGGTGTTACGAGACTCTTAATTACAGCTTCACCGATGCTGCTTTGATGCAAAAGCTGGGCTATAATGCCAATGATCCCGAGATGAAGATGATCACTCTGCGCAACCCGCAAAGCAGTGCCATGAGCGTTATGCGCACCTCTTTGATACCGCAGTTGCTAATTAATCTTGCCTACAACATTAATCATGGTGAAAAGAACGTAAAGCTCTTTGAGCTGGGGAAAACCTACCTGTTAGATAATGCTAAGCATGTAGAGCTTGTTCAATTGAGCGCAGTTATCACCGGTGTGGATAGAGATGAGCATTGGCAAGATAAGGCGGTAAAGCTGGGATTATATCATGCCAAGGGACTGGTTGAAGAGCTTTTAGAATTGCTTGGCATTTCTGGATGCACAGTTTCAGCGGTTAACAAACCTTTCTTGGCATCAGGTGATGGCTATAGTTATATACAAAATGACAGGGAGATTGCCTATTTTGGAAAGCTGAGTGCCCCAATTGCTGAGGCTTTTGGAATAGACCTGATAGACCTGAAGCAAGATGTGTGGCTAATAAACCTTGATGCAGACAGGATTGTAGAGCTTTGTAGGTATATCAATTTGAAATTCAAGCCCATCCCACGCTATCCATCAGTAACCAGAGACTTATCTTTCCTGATTGATGATAGCGTGATGTATCGTGACATTAGAGATGGCATTATGAGCTTGGATAGCTCCATTATCGGCGATGTTAGCGTATTTGATGAATATAGAGGCAAGCAGATACCAGAGGGTAAACGTAGCCTCTCGATTCATATTAAATTCCAAGACTTAGAAAAAACATTGACAGATGAACGTATAGATCATCTTGTTGAATCTGTAATAACAATGCTTAAGGAAACTTGGCAAATAAACATGAGGTAAAAGATGGAAAGTCACGTTGTAAACCTAACCGACAAAATTCAGAAACTGATAGATCAATACACTTTAGACAAAAAGAAGATCGAAGAATTAGAGACCCAAAATGCTCAACTAACGGAAGAAAACTTCCAGCTATTCAGCCAGATTGAAGAGAGTAGCCAGATAAGTGCTAATCAAACAGATCAACTGAACGCTTTGCAAAACGAGTTTAACGCTTTGGAAGCCAAATACAATGATCTGCAGAAAATGCTTTCAGGTTTTGAGAGCATGGCCGAGGGAGCAATTAAAAAGATCGATAGCATCTTCCCCCTTATTGAGGGTGGTGAATAACACATGCAATCTGTTGAAGTGGAGATTTTTGGACGGCGCTTTCGTCTTCGCAGTGATAATCCTGATCGAACCAGGAGAGTAGCAGACGAGATTAATCGCCAGATCAACGAGCTGATAGAGAACTACGACAGTCTCGATTTTACCAAGCTGCTGCTATTAATCTGCCTTCAACAACAAGAACAGGTTTTTGTACTACACGATAAGAACATTGAATTGAGTGCTGATCTCGAAAGATTGAATCAGATGATATCAATGATAATACCAGAAGTATAATGCCTGCAGAATTCGTGATATGAGTTGCATTAAAGCTAAAATAATATCGGGAATCAAGCCATGAGCGGCGTGCGTGCCGACCAGTTTCGGATACATAAAGTTCACAAGGTAGATACCCACTTAATGCTTGGCTTTGAAAGGACAAGCATACACGGTTCATGCGGGCACTTTAATTCGCCTTGGGAAACAAAGGCTTCATAGATTACATAAAGGATAGTATATGTCACAGATAAATCCCATCCTGGCTCTTGCGTTGGGAGTAGTAGTTGGTTTTGTTGTCGGAATAGTTATCTACCTTATCCGACGCAACAGCACCTTCAAACTAATCAGCCAAGCATCCCAGATCGCCGAAGACATTAAAAAAGATGCCAAACAAGAGGCTGAAACAGCCAAGAAAGCCGCAATTCTTGAAGCCAGAGAAGAATGGTTCAAGCAAAAACGGATAATGGACGAAGAGATTAAGGAACGACAAAAAGAGCTGCGTATTCAAGAAAAGAAATATAACGAACGCTTAGGCAGCTTAGACAAGCGCCTTGATTCGCTGGACAAAAAAGAAAGCAACTTAACCGAACAAGAGAAAAAATTAAAATCCAAAGAAGATGAGCTAAGCCAAAAGAAGGTAGAACTGGAATCCACTATCTCCGAACAAAAAAACAAACTTGCCGAGATAGCGGGATTAACCAGGGAAGAAGCCGTGGCAAAACTACGGGAAGAGCTTATTTCCCAAGCCAGACAGGTTGCTGCAAACGACGCTAGATTAACCATTGAACAACTTAAGCTTGATGCCAGCAAGAAGGCTACGGAGATCCTTTCTACTGCCATCCAGAGAATGGCAGTAGATCACGTTTCTGAAACCACAGTATCTGTAGTTTCATTGCCCTCAGATGAGATGAAGGGACGGATTATAGGTCGTGAAGGTAGAAACATACGAACCTTTGAGAAAGCTTCCGGTGTAGACTTGATTATTGATGACACTCCTGAAGCAGTTGTTCTGTCCTGTTTCGATCCCGTTAGAAGGGAAATAGCCAGATTGTCCCTGGAGAAGCTTATCTCCGATGGTCGCATTCACCCTGGTAGAATAGAAGAAGTGGTGGCAAAAACCACAAAAGAAATGGAAGAAACGCTAATGAAGATTGGGGAAAAGGCAGTATTGGAAACCAACATTCACAATATCTCACCCAATCTCATCAGGGTGCTTGGACGCTTGCATTACCGTACCAGTTACGGCCAGAATGTTTTGCAGCACTCCATTGAGGCAGCCTGGATTTGTGGAATTCTAGCTGCAGAGCTTGGCTTAGATCAGGAAATTGCCAGAAGAACAGGACTACTGCATGACATTGGAAAGGCAGTCGACCATGAGTTTGACGGTACTCATGCAATAATTGGCGCTAATCTAGCCAGAAAGAATGGCGAAGGCAAGCTCATCGTGAATGCCATCGAGGCACACCACGAAGAAGTAGAAGCAACATCAGTTTATGCTGCCCTTGTTCAGGCTTCCGATGCCATATCCGGTGCACGCCCAGGCGCTCGCAGAGAGATGTTAGAAACCTACATGCAAAGACTGGCAAAACTGGAAGAAATTGCCAACTCCGTAGAAGGCGTTAGCAAATCATACGCCATCCAGGCAGGTCGTGAGCTTAGAATAATAGTTGAGCCCGGCGTTGTTGACGAGGGAACAACAGCCTTACTAGCTACCGAGATAGCCGCAAACATTGAGAAACAAGTACAATACCCGGGACAGATCAAAGTAACGGTTATCCGCGAAACCAGACAAATTGCAATGGCAAAGTAATGAAGATTCTGTTCTTTGGTGATGTTTTCGGCAAGGCTGGAAGACAGTCCATATTTAATACCTTAGCCGGCTTGAAGGATGAATTCAAGCCGGATTTTATTATCGCCAATGCAGAGAATCTAGCTGATGGAAAGGGTATAACAGAGAAAACCTTACATCCGCTGTTACATCTCGGGGTTGACGCAGTGACGGGGGGAAATCATCTTTGGGACAGAGTGGAAGCATTAGACTATTTACGCAAAGAATCAAGAATAGTGAAGCCCATGAACTTCCCAGATACCACCCCCGGCAGTCCATATCTGATATTAGAAAAGAATGGTACCAGGCTGGGAATAATATGTCTATGCGGTCAAGTGTATATGCCCTCGTGTGACAGTCCCTTCGGCACTCTTGAAAGTTTCCTGGCTAAGAATCCAGACCACCCTCCCCTACTTTTGGATTTTCATGCAGAGTCAACCAGCGAAAAGCGTGCTATGGGCTGGTTTTCCGATGGAAAACTGGCAGCCGTTATAGGTACCCATACCCACATCCAAACAGCTGATGAAGAAATACTTCCCCAAGGATGTGCATACATAACAGATGCGGGGATGACCGGGTCTCATGATAGCGTTATCGGAATAAAGAAGAGCATCATTGTCGACAAGTTTGTAACCTCTATTCCAAACCGATATGAGTCTGCTGACCAAGGGCTACAGATTAATGGTGTACTGATAGACATTAACCCCCTAACCGGAACAGCTACCAACATCGTAAGAATAAAGCGATCTGCTGATTAATAAACCAAACCACGAGGAAAACACATGAAGCAAAATCAAGCCCTGGTAGGTAAACCTGTTACAGCATTGATAAACTCAGCCAGCAAAAGACTGATTGCCGATTATAACCTGAGCCCTCACATGTTATTGATCCAGGTGGGTAATGACCCAGCCTCATCATATTACGTTCAAAGCATTATTGCTAGCGGTGCAAAGCTTGGCTGTAGGGTTAGCCTGGAACAGATACCCGACAGCATTGGCCAGGATGCCTTCATTGATAGGATAGTAGCGGCTAACCGAGATAATAGTATTCACGGAATCATGATTCAGAAGCCTCTCCCCAGGCATCTATCTGATGCTGCTGTAAACTTAGCTATACATCCCGACAAAGATGTAGATTGCATTCATCCGATAAATATGGGAAAGATAATTATGGAATCGGATGGCTTTCTACCTTGCACACCTGCTGCCGTTTTCTATTTGATGAGATACTACGATATTAATCCCCTCGGAAAGAAAGTGGTTATCCTTGGTCGAAGTAATGTAGTTGGAAAACCACTAATGAATATCCTCCTATGGAAAAAGGCTTTTACCAACGCTACAGTAACTGTTTGTCATAGCAAAACTGCAAATCTCGCAAGCATTACCGCTGAAGCTGACATTCTTATCTCTGCGATTGGACTTGCCAATTTTGTGAAAGCAAACATGATTAAGGACAATTCGGTATTAATTGATGTAGGAATAAATGAGATTACCGATCAAGATGGAAAGCAGCAATACGTTGGAGACATAGACTACATATCATGCCAGGACAAGGCTTTAGCTATAACCCCTGTCCCAGGTGGCGTGGGACGTGTAACTACTTCTGTTCTTTTCCTTAATCTCATCCATGCCAACCTGATCAGCATGGGTGTAAACAAAACTATTGACGAATATATCACACTGATTTTTAATGCCAACCATGAAGATAATTAACCAGATGTTTGGGAGGAATGATGCCAATGAAGAGTTTTAAACTCTTGTCCATCATATTGATGTTAATCACTGTTATGTTTGTTCTCGCCGGTTGCGGAAAGTCCGGATCGCGGCTTACAAACCTGGCCCCAGAGATTTCAATTACCTCTTTTGAGGGCTGGGACAGTACCTATGTTGACAACGGTTATGCCACTGATCTTGTATATAGCTTTTATCAGCGCATATATTGGCATGCTTGGGATAAAGATGGCACCATCGCTGGATATGCTTTCCGCGTGCTTGATGCCAATGGTGACCCGATAACCACTCTCGGATACGAATACATTGCAGATCCAGCCGATGGGCTAACTCCCCAGAATCTCTTGGATCTAGACCCCAAAGCAGGTTGGGTCATCCATTATGTCCCGGGGGAAGATCAAAGCAAGCCTCTTGATGATCCAGGCACCAGACGTACCATCTGGACTTCACAAAAGTACGCAGTTATAAATTTCCCCTCTGCCGATGCTAATGGAAACCCCATTCAAAGAGCTAGCAGATTTGAAGTAATAGCCATAGACAATAGAGGAGCTATCTGTAGCAACACTGCATGGCGAAACTTTACTACTACCTCTGTTCGCCCTACCTGCACAATTTCCACCACCAAGGGTGACCCTAATGGTGGCATTGTTGGTGCCGGACTAAAGCTGAGCTTTACCATGGACGACAAAGACCCCTTCATCCCTGTTATCCCCTACAAATATGAATTTATGATGATGAAGACTGACTTGGCTGGCAACGTTATCACTCCTCCGGAAAGCTTAGTTTGGGTTGATACTAAAACCCAGCTTACTGAACCGGGAGTCCAAATAAACATTGCCCAGTTCCTGCTAAATTTGTCTTCTAATCCGCCCATTACCTACGACTATGATTCCAATGGCGTTGCCACAACTATAACCCGCGTAACAGCCAGGGCTACAGATATGGCGGGCGTTGTCTCTGTACCGGATTCTCATACCGTAATTAACTTCAAAGTTAAGCGTGGTTTTAGTCCCAAAAGCTTAGTTTATGGCCCAAAAACCTATGCGATGGGAGACTATCACTTCGATGACTGGGGTGATGATTCTACTCCTGAAGTGCTTCCGACCCAGTTCACCCAAGGCGGACAACGCTGGGCAACTCCGTTCTTCAAAGACCTTGAAGGCAAGAATACTGCCATTTACTCTAACAACATGAGAGTTTGGTTACGTTGGGGTTGGTTTGGAGAATACGGGTCTTCAACTGAATCCGGCACGATAACCTACGACGAAAACGTACCTTATGGTAAGAAGGTTGACGTAGTTCTGGACAGATACACAGGGGAGAACTATTTTAGCGAAATTACCCACTTCCATATCAGATACGATGGAGACTACTACAAGTTCCCGCCCTACGAACACTTAAAAGTTCAAGACGACGATGGAGACTGGTGGTTAAGAGTTCCTGTTAATTCAGTTATAGGCCAATCGATTCTATTAACCGGATTACCGGCACCTACACTTGATGAACCAGGAATACATGTATTTGAGATTGCCTGTGAAGACTTGCAAGGTGTGGTAGACCCCGAGCCCGCTGTTTTTGAATTCATCTTACACGCCCTAAGACCGGCTTCACAAAGAAGCGGTATCCTGGTGATAGACGATGACATAAACCATCCTGCTCACTCTCCCCATGCAACTGTAAAGGCAATTTATGAAGATATGTTCTCCGATTATACCGGAAACATTCGTTACGTATTCCAAACATCTAATGGCGAAGAAGAAGCTCCCATTGCTGATGCCAGAGGCAGAAAAGTAGCCTTGAGTGATATGTTGAAATACAAGCTTGTTGTATATCATAATGATAACCCCAATAATGACGGTGGATTTGTAAATCTCGCAGATGCGCTAACCATCTATATGCTAAATGGTGGTAACCTGATGGTGTCGAACTCAAGCCGCCTCAAACCCAGCCTTGAAAGCCTATCCCCCACAGGCAGACGCAGTACATTAATTAAATTAATGGGCTTCACCGAGATTCCGTCAATAACCATCCTTGGATCTTCGGTAACCAACAATCCTTTCTTCATAAAGGCAAAATCTGACATATCAAACCTCCCGGATATCGCCCTTAATACAACCACCAGTTTTAACTCTGTGGTGAACTCTCGTAAGGGATTGGGTGCTGTTGCCATAATGTCTACCACCTTACCCAACGTTACTACAGTATACAAACTGGGTAGCAAAGCTGTTGGCGCGGATAATTTCTCACCAACCTCAGCCCAGTTCGAGCAGTATAATGATCAGCCCGTTGGCATTCGTTATACCACGCCAACAGGCGGGAAAGCATTCACCTATGGCTTCCCGCTGTCCTACATGGTTACCGACGATGCACGTGCAATGATTAATTCGGTGGTAACAGAATTAGGATTATAACTTAAGTATAAAAAACAGATTGAAACCGGTCTTACAGATCGGTTTCTTTTTTTTTGTATCCTGTTTTGGTGCAAAGCATTAGAGCAAGTGATAGGTGCATCAACAACCCTTAGACTAACCAGATTCGCTGCATGAATCACGGTAGTATTACTCATGAAATACGCATCTCATCAGTAATTCATGCGTATTTCATGCGTAATTCGTTCAAGGAAGCTAGGGATAATAGTTAATAATCCTTAACCTCTCGAATAAAACTAATAATAATTGGCTTGACAAAACTGACTATCCGGTCACAATAGTTCATATATTCAGTTGCAAAATGATATCCATTTGCGCAACAGATAATTAAAGAGAAAAGGATTTATGACTAAGGTAAACGATAAGAAACAGCTGATTGTAGAAACCGCCGTTGGTCTTTTTTCCCGTTACGGCTATAGCAAGACTTCTTTGGATGACATTGCGTCCACAGCACAAATTGCTAAGGGCACGGTATATTATTACTTCCCCAGTAAGGAAGATTTGTTTGTGAACGTCATCCAGATAAAAGCCAATGAGTATTTCGGCTATCTTTGCGAACATCTGGACTCCGTTGAGGGCTTTGAAAGCAAGATACGTGAATTGATGCACGTGCCCTTGAAGTACATCATAGAACAAATGCCGGTGCTAATAGAAGGACTAAAAAACCTTCCTTTCACCTATCAGGAAAGGTTGTTAGAATTTCGGGCTATGCAACGTGGAAGAATGAAGGAGCTAATCTCTTCAGTGCTGAAAATTGGCTATGAAGAGGGACTTATTAATGAAAACCTGCCCAAAGAGAAGCTTTGTGACGTAATGGTTAACTGGTTTTTGTTGGGCAATGATAATGTACAGGTTGTCGATTTGAAAAAGATGCTGGATAGAATAGAAGAAGATCACGATTTCCTAATCCAGATGATACTATACGGAATAGTAAAAAGGGGTAGAAAATGAAGAAATGGATAATAGCTACCTTGGGCTTAGTAGTAGCGATCACTCTATCGGGAGTAACGCTACAGGAAAGCCTGGATATGGCCAAGCAGCATAATAAAACGCTGTTGATGGCAAAAGAAGAACAAAGTAAAGCCGATGCAACCTACAAACAAGTGTGGGGAATGCTGTATCCTCAGTTAAGTTTACAAGGTGCATACACTCTTAGCAGCACAGGGATACCAAAAAGTTCGCAGGCAAGCAGCATGGATGTGGCATCAATGCTTGACGGGTCTACGGCTAGCGATGATGATTATACTTTAGCTCATGTATTGAGCGGTGTTGTAAATGGCATGATCCCTTCTTCGCCCATTGAAGAAGGCTCGATAGCCACTCAGCTAAAGTTGGATCAAATTCTCTTTTCGGGAGGCAAGATATTTAATGGAATAAGCGCAGCAGACAAGTACCGGGCAATTCAGAAGTTAAACTACAGTGTATCCGAACAGGATGTAATACTGCAAACCACAAGCATGTTCTATCAAACTCTACTGGCCGGAAAAGTGGTTGATATTCAAAGAGAAGGCTTTGATACTGCTCGCAAGCACCTGGCAAGAGTAGAGCTTTTTGCCACAGAAGGCCAGGTATCGGAATTTGACGTGCTACGCGCAAAACTGGAGGTAGCAAAACTAGAGCCCCAGGTATTGGCAGCGGAAAATCAATATGAGCTTGCTCTGGCGGCCTTTAGAAAGCAGCTTGGTTCAGAGGATATTACTCTTATTCCTGAAGGTGATTTTGTTCCTCCAGTGAAGCATGAGATTAGCCTGAATGAGGCCAAAGAACGTGGCCTGAATAACCGCGAGGATTTGGAACTGCTGAACCTGGCAACCCAGATAAAAGAATTGCAATACAAAGCAGAGAAGGGTAATTATCTGCCGAATGTAGGACTTACAGCAAGCGGTTCATTGTATACTGCCGCTGATGGTTTTGGCATTGGGAAAGATGACTTTGGCACGAGTATGTCAATTGGTATTGGTTTTCAAATGCCGATCTTTACTGGCTTTCAAAACCGTTCTAAGATAAACTATGCCAAGCATGACCTGAATAAAGCTAAGATTCAGCTAAGGGATACTAGCGATCTTATTGAGCTGCAGATAAAGCAATTGCACCAAAAAATGATGTATGCCTGGGAAAATTATGAAGTGCAGAAGCAAAACATTCAAATGGCGGAGCGAAATCTGCAACTGGCTCAAATCCGCTATGAAAACCAGGTTGGCATCCAGCTTGAAGTATTCGATGCGCAGATAATGCTGTCGTCTATAAAACTACAATATCTTAGTTCGATCTACGAAGTAATAGTAGCCGAACGCGAATTTAGCAAATCAATCGGGGAATCCCTGTAATGGAGATGAAGATGAAAAACAAGTATATAGTGCTGATGATCATGGTGATCATTGTAATCGCGCTAAGCTCCTGCTCCAAGAAAAAGGAGGAGGCAAAGAACATGGAACAACTGCAAAATGAACTGGGTATCCCTGTGCGCGTCCAAACAGTAGAACTGGGAACTTTCGAGCAGTATCTTAGATACAATGCAGTACTGGGAGGAATTGAGGAATCCACTGCACAATCAATGGTTTCGGATGTAATCACCTCCATCAATGCCAAAGTTGGCGATAGAGTTAGCAAGGGGGATATTATTGTTAAGTTCCCCATCAATACTCCCGCAGCTCAGTATGAACAGGCAAGCTCTGCCTTCAATAGCATAACGGCTGTATACAATCGCATGCAGCGTCTGTATGACCAGGGAGCTATTAGTTTGCAGGATTTTGAGAACGTGCAAACTCAGTATAAAGTGGCAAAAGCTAATCTTAGTTCAAGTGAACAGATGGTAAATGTTAGAGCACCCATAAGCGGTGTAATAACCAACATAATGGTAAATCCTTCAGAGAAGACTCATCCCGGGCAAGACCTATTTACAGTAGCCTCTACAGGAGGTTATAAAGCCATAATCATGGTGCCGGATACGGAGATAAGCAAAGTTCGCAAGGGTAGTAAAGTTACCGCCAAATGGATGGATAAAACCATTACAGGTAAGATTAGCAGCATTTCCATGGCAATGGATCAGGCTGCAAAAGCCTTCCGCGTAGAAGCCAGCTTCCCCGGACTAAAAAAAGACATCAGCTTCGGCATCACTGCTGAAATAGACATTGAAGTAATGGCCAAGCCCAAAGTAGTAGTAGTCGAACGTCAACACATGGTCTTGGAAAATGGCGATTACTTTGTGTGGGTTAACCAGGGTGATGTTGCCATAAAAAGACCCATCCAGGTAGGTTTGGACAATTCACTGGAATACGAGGTTGTAGAAGGTCTAAATCCGGGAGACGTCTTGATTACTGAAGGAATAAACATGTTAACTGAGAACGCTAAGTTACGCGTTATCGAATAGCTATTAAGGAACCAAGCTATGTTTTTAGCAAAATTATCCGTAGAAAGACCCGTAATGGTCACCATGGCCATCCTGGTCTTCGTTGTGTTTGGAATAATGGCCTACATCGGCATGCCATTGAATCTCATGCCCGATGTAAAGCTGCCATATATTATTGTGCAAACTGTGTATCCAGGAGCTGGCCCCAGGGAAGTGGAAAGCCAAATCTCCGATCGGGTAGAAGAAGCCGTAGCCACAGTTAGCCAGATTGATTACATTCAGTCTTACTCCATGGAGAGTGTATCTTTGGTTTTTATCGCATTTGAATTGGGTAAAAACGTGGATATCGCCAATCAGGAAGTAAAAGACAAGGTAGATGCCATACTGAGAGATTTCCCGGATAACACCGAGCGTCCAGTAATTCAGAAGAAAGATATAAATGCCTTCCCGATTATGGACTTGGTGCTAACGGGCAATATGGATGGACGAGAACTTTATGAATTGGCAGACAACAAGCTAAAAGACCAGCTTGCCCAAATCCCCGGTGTGGCTCAGGTATCACTGGTTGGGGGAGCAAAGCGTCAAATTGATGTGCATCTGTCAGATCAGGTTGTGTTTCAGAATAAAATATCACTTTCTCAGCTTAGCGGCATATTGGCTGCGCAAAACCTCGATATGCCGGTTGGAAGCTTTAAAAGAGGCACTCAGGAATATTCAGTACGCCTGAAAGGCGAGTTTCAAAGCGTTAACGAAGTGATGGATGCAGATATCCCCACCGCTTTCGGAGTAAAGAAGCTGTCTCAATTAGCCACAGTATCCGACGCCAGTGAGGAAGTGCGCACAAAAGCTGTGTACTATAATGTTCCCAAGAAGTATGAAGATAATAACATTGTAAAGCTGTCCATCACCAATGCATCTGATGGTAACGTAGTTAGCATCGCTCAGGCAGTAACCAAAAAGATGCCGGAGCTAAACAAGGAACTTCCACAAGGAGTGAAGCTGGAAATTATCAGGGACGACAGCACCTTCATCAAAGATACTGTGAGAGGAACACTGAACAACATTATCATGGGTATCTTCCTTACGGGTATCATCTTGCTACTGTTCTTGCATGATTTGCGTTCAACGCTTATCGTTGCACTATCCATGCCCTATTCAATTATATCAACCTTTATGCTGATGCAAATTGCTGGCTTTACCATGAACATGCTTACCATGATGGGCTTGTCTACCGCTGTAGGTATTCTAGTTACAAACTCAGTGGTAATCTTAGAGAACATATTCCGTCACAAAGAAATGGGAAACTCTCGAAAGGAAGCTGCCGATAAGGGTACTGCAGAAATAACCGTGGCAGTTATGGCGTCCACACTAACCAACATAGTGGTGTTTTTACCAATCGCCATGATGGGCTCAATGATTGGTCAATTCTTCAAGGAGTTTGCGTTAACCGTTACCTTCGCTACAATATTCTCGTTGGTTGCCTCATTCACGGTTACACCCATGCTTGCCTCCCGCATCCTGCCAGAGAACAAAAAGATCAGCCGCTGGGGCTTGAAATTTGACAGTTGGTTCAATAAGTTTGAGCTCATTTACTCCCGTTTCTTGAGTTATGTGCTAAAATCTAAAAAACGGAGCGTTAGTATCGTGCTTGGCACCGTGTTAGCACTCATAATCAGCGCGGGATTGGCATCCTTCATCGGTATGGAGCTATTCCCAGTTATGGATCAGGGTAATGTTACCATATCTGTGGAAATGCCTCAAGGCTCTAATCTTGAACAATCGGCAAAGGTGTTAAAAGAGATTCAAGACATTGTGGTTACGCACAAAGAAGTGCAACATGTTGTTACCAGCTTGGGCTCGCAAGGCTTCATAGACTCCGGCACCAATCTTGCAAGCATGGATTTAAAACTGATTGATGCTTCCGAGCGGAACATGAATACCGTCGAAATGGCTGATAAACTTACCAAAGAGCTTGCCGGAGTACCGAACGCCCGTATAAAGGTTAGAAGCGTTGTCTCAATGGGCAGAGGAAGTGCACCCGTTGAGTTCTACTTGCAAGGTCAGGACAACGAAAGATTGGAACAGATAAAACAAGAGGTGTATGATGCTATCAAAGACGTTCCCGGGCTGGTGAATCTTGATACATCAACCAGAACTGGCAGATTGGAGCTTACTTTATACCCTAAGCGCGATCAATTGGCATCAATCGGAGCCACTGTTTATGACCTGGCTATCGCCATGCGTTCGGCTGTGGAAGGTATTGTAACTACCCAATATCGCGAAGCT
Organism: uncultured bacterium; assembly: GCA_938009275.1. GTDB lineage: Bacteria > Cloacimonadota > Cloacimonadia > Cloacimonadales > Cloacimonadaceae > Cloacimonas. The sequence continues at coordinate 45,668 of CALLHY010000063.1, read as the reverse complement.
GAACAGCAGTATGACCTGAAGGTTGCCCTTGCCGATGAAGAAGTTAACAGCCCCGATAAAATAAACAACCTTAGTGTGGTTATTAACGGGCAGAGCTATCTGGTTTCACAATTTGCAGACATCAGGTTTGCTCCTGGAGTAAACAAGATTACTCATCGTGATCGGTTCAAATCAATTGTGTTTACCGCTTCCATTGCCAGCGGTTACCCCCTGGGAAACATAACCTCGGAGATAAACAAACGGCTCGATAACTATAATTTCCCCACCGGCTACCGCTACGTTTGGGGCGGAGATGCAGAAATGATGACCGAGACGTTCGTAGAAATGCTGCGCACCTTCGTTCTAGCCATTCTGTTAACCTACATGTTGCTGGCAGCTATACTGGAAAGCTTTGCCCAACCGCTGTTGATTATGGCAACCGTGCCCATGGCATTAATCGGTGTTATTCTGGCATTGCTACTAACCCGCCTGTCCCTAAACATCATTTCTATGATGTCTATCATTATGCTGGTTGGCATTGTGGTGAATAACGCTATATTAATATTAGACTACGTTAATCTAAAACGAAGAGAAGGATATAGTGTGCACGATGCCCTGTTGGAAGCAGGAGAGCTAAAGCTGAAGCCGATCGTGATGTCTACTCTGGCTATCATCGCTGGTATGATTCCCATGGCACTGGGCACAGGTGGTTCTGGAAAAGAGATATATCAACCGATGGGTATTGTTTCTATCGGTGGTTTAATTGTATCCACCTTCCTCACTCTGGTGATAATTCCTGCCTTCTACTTCCTTACAACCAAGAATATTCATAATAAATAAACAGACTAAAGAGGTAACAAATGGCAATCGACAGAGAAAAACTGGAATCCGTACTGGACAAAATCAGACCGGCTATCCAATCCGATGGTGGTGATGTGGAGCTTATCAACATTCGTGAAGACAACGTTGTAGAAGTGCGTCTTAAAGGAGCATGCAACGGCTGCCCAATGGCAACACTAACACTGAAAGCGGGTATTGAACGCATCGTAAAGGAAGAAATTCCCGAAGTAGTAGAAGTTATATCTGTATAACATAAACTTATATCAAATCAATAACAGGCAGGGGGTTTTAAGCTTTCTGCCTGTTTGTTTTATATAAAGGGATAGTGTGCGATACCCATCATACGAACAGCAATTCGTATCGGGATATCAACAGATATGCTATTGAACGTACTACTTGAGGTGGTTTTCTCTTGACAAGCATCCAGTAGTATTCACAATGAACATAATAGAAACAACTAAGAGGTTATCATGAAAAAAGCTCTATTGATCTTTGTGATCTTTTTGCTCCCCTTGCTGGCTTTCGCCGGAAACACGGGATTCTTGGCAAAGCTAAGCAAAAACTCCCTTCAAACTGCTCAAAACCGGTCATATAGACTGTCGGAAGCTGTTCATTACGACTTTGAGGCAGACCAATGGCTACAAGACGAAAAGGAAGTGTACTACTACAATAGCAATAACAGCACTCAAATTGATTCCATCTTGTATCTGTCATACGATAACGAAGAAAGGAACTGGACACCCTACATGGTGAAGCATGTCCAATATAATCCTGCCGGATACATACTCTCAACTGTAACCTATTACATGTTTGGTGAAATGCAGATTCAATTCCAGCGCACCTTATCTGAGTATGACAACCAGAACAGGTTGCTTCATAACCATATGTTTATGAGCAGCTTGTGGTCAAGAGAAGAGACTCCGGTTCTAAGGTATCATTTCCACTATTCCGGCAATGCCCTAACCAGTCTGCACATGTTCGCAAATTGGGAAGAAACGGAATACATGCATTCTACCTTTACTGTGGATGGAGCGGGTAGAGTTATAGAAGAATTATCATTAACCTCACCAGATTCCACCCAATGGACTACTGATACAAAATTCGTAACCACATATCATCCCAGCGATACAACCACTGGCAGCAGCATAATCGAATGGGTTGCCCGCAATCTACCCGCACAGGATTTTAACAATGACGCTGGCCCCTTTGGTATGTTTGCACAAACCCTGGATTATGATTGGAATGGCACCGGTTGGGACCCTTACGAAAGGGAAACCTATACCTGGAACAACAATCTACTGGTGAACATGCAAGCAGATTTGTTCGAAGCAGATTGGACACCATACGAAAAAGAGATGTTCCTCTACGATAATAATGGAAACCGCATTGAGATGCAGACCCAGGACTACCTCGGTGGAGATTGGCTAAATAACGAAAAAACTACCTATAACTGGCAATCGGTAACATCAAATGACGATGTGCATAGCCCAGCAATAGGCAACATCAGCCTGGTGGCTTATCCGCAACCCTTTACCTGCAGCGTAAACATAAACGTTATCAGCGATAAAGCTGGCGAGGTGAAGCTAAGCATCCACAACCTCAAAGGGCAGCTTATCACCAGCTTTACTGGTCTTCCCGGCAGCACCCTGCAGTGGAACGGCTCAGATGCAAATGGCAGACCTTGCGCCAATGGTATTTACTTCCTTAGGGCAGAACAAGGCAATAGCCAGGCAATCCAACGTATAATTAAGCTTAAATAACTATAAACACCAAACCAATACATTAAGTGCAGGCACAATGCCTGCACTTTTTCGTAAAAGCCTAGTTAAACGGATTGGGATAGTTTGAGAAGAAACTGTTCGTTGTAGGTAATGGTGGGAAATCTGGAACTTGGATATACACTGGCCCATAGAAGTTAGATTCTTCCATTCCTATCACCTCCAGCCAATAGTAGTATTCTGCTCCTGCCATCACCTCACTATCAATATACTCATACCCTTGCACTGAAGTACCCTGTGGGGCTGGGTGAATTGTTGGAGAAATCACAATGGCTCCTGGAATATCGTTAGTTTCGTTACGATAAAGGCGAAAACCCAAAACGCTATCCTGGCATGCGAAAGCCCAACTTATGATAACGCGATTATCAACAGTTAAGTTACATGTAAAACTGATAAGCTCTGAAATTGTCAGCTTAGGGCTTGAAGGGTTATTACTTTTCTTTATCTGCTTTACAGTGTTTTCATCGTATCCGGTTAGTGTGTCCCAGTTCAAGTTTAATACATTCTTACCATTGCGCATCCTGAAATAGTGAGTCCGAGACTCTCCCTGAGGAGAGGTTACTATTACAAGCATGGAGTCTGAGGTAGCGGAAAAGTCTATCTCGCCAATATCGTTCCCCTGCTCATCTTTGCATGGAACCGGTTCGCGGCAATACAATACCGGGAATGGCAATATATCATGGCTTACGAACATCCCTGCGGCATTTGTTACATAGGGCGATAAATCGGCATTTAACTCGCCAAGCAAGTATGCCAGACAGGAATCGGTAAAAGCCAAGGAATCAGCTTGAGTGTAGTAATTTACTTTAATTCTATATATCCCATCTCGCACAAGCTCGTTATCATCATTAAGCTTGTTCCAGCTGAAGCTATGGGCTCCCGGAGTAAGCGTAGCATTGTGTATGCTCCTTACTGGATTATTGAAGTAGTCCGTTATGGATATCTGAACCCGATATGAGTCTTTTACAATACACCCGAATGAAGTGGAATGCTTGGTTTCGCCTGGTAAAAGATTATTCCAATCTTTTTGAACTATGCAAACCCTATATCCGCTGAGGCTTACCCCTTCAGAATTGCTAAGCGTGAATTCAATTGCAAAACCCTCTTTGTCTTCCGGGGAAACAGAATCACAAGACAATAATAACAGAAACAATACTATGGCAAGTGCAAATAATCCCTTATACATAATCTTCTCCTTTGAACTAAATATCATTAGCTTCTGTTATAATGACGCTACTTACAGCATAAATGCGTTTAAGCGTACATCAGAATAGATGGTTTATCTACAAATATTAATAGTTACTTAATATAAAAGAGCATTCTATGTAAACACCGTTATTGAGTCAAGATCAAATTAGCTTATCAAAGCCAAACGTTTATCTTTCTTAAGGTGTTTGTATCGCATCAGTTTGATGTTCATCGTTCAATCCTATGTAAGTCAAGTAAAGTGACAAAGATATGCAGGCATCTCCCCAATAATAATCCGAGAAAATGATTCACTTAAGACACTGTTAGTCGCTGTTTGTCACTGTTGTCGCTTATGTTTAGCCCATGTTTAGCCCATAATGTTTAGCCCATAAAAGACCAAACTGTGTTATTCTGAGTGTTATTCTGATTGGGGATATGGGTTTGTCCTTTTCTTCTTCCTTGCTAAAGAGTGTCTATCACATCTCGATCCCCCCTTAATCAAGCGTTAACTATTAACGCTTGATTAACGCATGATTAAGGCTTGATTACCAGAAATAAGCAAGGACGAAGGTATGGGACGTCACCACCCCAACACCACCCCAACACCACCCCAACATAACCCCAACATAACCCCAACCCCATGATGCTGTATTATGATGCGTATGATGCTTTATTGGCACGAATAACATTGCATGAACAGACATATCAAACAAACTGGTACTACAGAAATGAGCTGTTATAGATATCAATCCTTAAAGCTGTTATCACTAAATACTTAAAATGGGGGGCTCTTAATCTGAACACAGGGGGGGGATCTGCGCAAAGAAATGCACTTGACACAAAAGCGTAGATATTATACAAGGAACGACAGTATAAAATGAAGGTACAAAATGGAATACGCAGATTACAGAAAAGCAGCTAACGAACTAATAGACCAGATATCCGAGATTCGGAGGTTACTTTGATCCCGAGCCAAAGCAGGTTTTGGCCACAGAATTAGAACAAAAGATGAATGAACCCGGCTTTTGGAACGACCAGCAGACAGCTAAGAAGATAAGCAAACAGCTTAGCCAAATACGCGAAGAGATTAGCCACATAGCCAAGCTGGATGAAGTTCGAGAAGAACTGGAGACCTACATAAGCTTTTTGGAAGAAGACTTTCAGGATTCCATATTCCAGGAAGCAGTGCAAAACCTGCCCGAGACTAAGCAATTCATAGAAAAAGCTGAGATAGAATGCTATCTGAATGAGAAATATGACCACAACGATGCGCTCTTAACCATTCATGCCGGAGCCGGCGGCACAGAGGCTCAGGACTGGGCAGAAATGCTGCTGCGAATGTTTTTGCACTGGGCAGAAGACAATAAGTATAGCTTCACAGTAATCGACTCCCTTCCCGGTGAAGAAGCAGGCCTGAAAAGCGTTAGCGTAGAGATTGGCGGGAACTATGCCTATGGTATGCTGAAGAGCGAGATTGGAATTCATAGATTAGTGCGTATGAGTCCTTTTAATGCGCAAGGAAAACGCCAGACCTCTTTTGCTTCGGTGTTTGTATATCCGGAGTTTGACGATGACATTGAAGTAGAAATTGAAGCCAAAGACCTCAAGATAGATACCTACCGTGCCAGTGGAGCCGGAGGACAGCACGTTAATACCACCGATAGCGCGGTTAGAATTACTCACTTGCCCACCAATATTGTGGTAAGCTGCCAAAATGAACGCTCACAGATTCAGAATAAAGAAAAGGCCATGGCAATATTGAAGGGCAGGCTTTATCAATACTATGAAGAAATCCGCGAAGCCGAAAAGAAGAAAACAGATAGCAGCAAAACTGAGATTGGCTGGGGGAATCAAATCCGCAGCTATGTTTTCCAGCCCTATCAGATGGTTAAAGACCACCGCACCAACTATGAGAGCGGTCAGGTGGACAAGGTTATGAATGGCGATTTAGATGGCTTTATATACGCATGGTTGAAGTATTCTGCCGGATTGAGGATAAATGGCTAAGCAATCATACAAAGACCTGCTACCTTTATTGAATAGAGACAGGCTACCCCAACACATTGGCATTATAATGGACGGTAACGGACGTTGGGCAAAGAAGCGCAATCGCCCCCATTTATTCGGTCATCGCGCTGGTGCTAAGTCCATTCGCCAGGTAGTAGAATTGGGAGTAGAGTTAAGCCTTAAATACCTTACCTTCTATGCCTTTTCCACAGAGAACTGGAGCAGACCCAAGGAAGAGGTTAACGGCCTGCTGAAAATGCTAAAAGAAAGATTAATAAAAGAGATACCAGAGCTTAATAAACAGAATATCTATGTCCAATTTATTGGCACAGATACCGGCTTGGAGCCAGGATATTGGAGCGAAGTAAAGTCTGTTGCCGAGATAACTCACAAAAACACAGGCATGGTTGTGAACATCGCCTTTAACTACGGAGGCAGACTGGAGATAGTAGAAGCCATAAAGCAGCTTTACCAGGAACTTAGCCCCAATGAAGTAAGGCAACTGAATCCCGAAGATATCGGCAAGTTTCTCTGGACAAAAGGGCAGCCAGATCCAGATTTAATAATCCGCACCAGTGGAGAAATGCGCTTATCAAACTTCCTGCTTTGGCAGTCCGCTTATTCTGAGATATATGTAACAGAGACTCTTTGGCCGGATTTTGATAAGATTGAGATGATGAATGCCCTGTTGAATTACCAAAGCAGAGAGCGCAGGTTTGGAGGTAGGAAATAGTGACAGAAGTTCGAACCAGAGTATTAGTTTCCATATTCTTAATACCATTTGCACTTTGCGCATTGTACTTCGGGGGCATATTACTGGCATTATTGTTTGGGGTTGTGGCATCCATAGGCTCTTTCGAATACATTGTTATGATGCGCAAGGCAGATATAAGGATACCCTATTTTTGGATGGCGGTAAGCGTTGCTTGCTATGCTTTTTTGGTTAGTAATCACCTATATGACCTTCCTATCATCTGGCTTGTTTTTCTGGTGGCTTCAATAGAATCATTAGTCAGCTGGAATCAAAAGAGCAGCATACCCAGAATGATGGCATCTTTCCTGGGGATTATGTACACATCATTCCTACCCGCCATGATCACCCGGATAGAGCTGCAAAACCCAGACAAGAAAATTTTGCTTGCCTTAATTCTGATGATTTGGATAGTGGATACGAGTGCCTATTTTTTTGGCATGAGCTTTGGTAAGAGACGTAATATTACAGCAGTTAGCCCACGCAAATCCTTAGTAGGTTTTGTTGCCGGTGGACTTGCTCCCTTTGTTATAGTGGTTATATTGTATTTATTCAGATTTAGTTTGTTGCCGATGCGCCAGTTGCTATTGATTGCATTCGCTGCTGGTATATTCGGCCAAATTGGTGACTTGGTAGAATCGATGTTAAAGAGATTTTGCGGAGTTAAGGACAGTTCGAATCTAATTCCCGGTCACGGAGGGGTTTTGGATCGATCTGATAGTATCCTGCTTGCAGGTTCATTTTTATATTGTGCATTAATATTTTAACAAAAGTGAGGTAACACGATGAAAAAAGTACTAGTAACCGTACTGATGCTGATGGCTTTGACCCTTATCTTTGGTCAAACCCTATTACACTATTGGAACTTCAATACTGGGGCTCCGGCCACAGATCAATCTTGGACTCAGCCAATAGCGGCAACTACTGGTTCCGGACAGATTACATATTCATTTACTGAAGCGTTTTCTTTCGCAGGAACAAACATTAATGGAACCGATGGCGAAGTAAATGGTGGTAGCTTTGCTCCCCGTGGTGGACTTGAAACCGTAAATAACGGCGAGCATTTCACTATAATGGGCTCAACCGCAGGATACGACAACATCACCATTTCATTCCCAGTTCGCAGAACTTCTACTGGTTTTACCACTGTGGAAGTAAAGTACACTGTAGACGGTAGCACATGGATAACCAAGGAGACCATAGACATTTCCAGCTTTGCCAGCGCATGGGCTGCAAACCAGATGGTTAATGTTGATTTCAGCAGTATCGCTACAACCGGAAACAATGCTAACTTTGGTGCTCGCTTTGTACTAACAGGCTGCTCTTCCGATGTTGGTAACAATCGTATAGACAATATCCGCATTAGCGGTGCCCTCCAGGGTGGAGTAGCAACTCCTACCTTTGATCCCGCTGGTGGATATTTCATTCAACCTGTAAACGTTGCACTGGCAACCATCACCCCTGGTGCTACAATCAGATATACCGTGAATGGAACTGAGCCAACTGAAAGCTCAACCATTTATACCGCTCCGATTCCTGTATCTACTACTACCACCATTAAAGCCAAAGGCTTTGCAACAGGATTGGTGCCCAGCGTAACTGCTACTGCTACCTTTAGCTTTGCTACTATCGTGAGCAGCTTAAGCGAATTGCGCCAGATGCCTGCTGACAACAGCACAGTATACTACCTTCCCAATCCAGTTATACTAGCATACAAACAAAGCAACCGTAATCAGAAATTTGTACAGGATTCTGGTGCTGCCATATTGATAGACGATCCAGGCAATGTTGTAAATACCAACTACAACATCGGCGACGCCATTTCTGGATTAACTGGTAAGTTAAACCCGTATTTTGAAACCCTTCAATTCTTACCTGTTGCCAATCCCGGTCCTGCCACCTCCACTGGGAACAACATCGTTATCCCTACCGTGACTATTGCAGACTTGAACTCCGATATCGGTATTGGCACATATCAGTCTCGCCTGGTTTATATCAGCCAAGTACATTTCGATAATCCAACAGGTACCTATACCGTAAATCCTTCCGTTAATTTTGGTATTACCGATGCCACAGGTTCAATGACTTTCCGCACCACTTTCTGGGATGCAGATTACATAGGTACAGCCTTGCATACCGGCAATTTTAACCTTCAGGGTATAGTTGCTCACTTCCAGTCAACCGCTCAGATCACACCCCGTATGCTTGCTGACTTCAATCCGCCTGTTTCCAACGATGATGAAGTTATTGTAGCAGCTGGTGCTAATCTGATTGGTAACTACCCTAATCCCTTTAACCCTAACACCAATATCAGCTTCTCTCTGGATAAGGCTGCTCCTGCCAATGTTACTATTTATAACCAAAAGGGACAGATAGTAAAGAACTTTGATATGCCAATGGCAAATCAAGGCATAACCACTCTTAACTGGAATGGAACTGACAACTTTGGCAATGCTGTATCCAGCGGCGTATATTTCTTCCGCTTAAAATCAGGTAGCTACAGCAGCACCAAGAAAATGGTTCTGATGAAGTAGATTGAACTTACGAAGTCACTTGCTCTGTTTATTGGCGATTGTGATATGGTCAAGCCTGGAGATCACAGGAAAGCTGGTTGGAGTTGGAATAGACCCCTTCACAGTAACCGCCTGGAGATTTGTGATAGGTGGATTGATCCTGTTACCTTTCGCGATAAACAAGGTAAGGACAAGTAAACAAAGTATTAGATTAAGCAGCATACTTCACACAGGTAGTTTAGGAATCCTAAATGTATGTGTAAGTATGCTGCTTTTACAATTATCTATATATTACGGAAAGGCATCTCTCAGCGCAGTGATAATCAGCATGAACCCCTTGTTTGTAAGCTTGTTCGCAGCGGTAATAATTCATGAAAAGCTTAGCACGAGACAGGTTATCAGTACAGTTATGGGGCTATTGGGTCTACTATTCATAATTTTCCAAGAGCATGACTTTAGTAATCCTGCTTATGCAAATGTTAGAATAGGCATAATCTTCGCCATCCTGGCGACTCTCAGTTTTGGTTTATGGACTGTACTTACCAAATCTGCCGTTTATCAATATGGGAATACGCTAACCAATGCGCTTTCATTCTTGTTTGGAGGGGTGTGTTTATTGGTGATAAATTGGGTCGTTGGCAAGCAGTTCATCTTCCATTTAACCACTCGCAACATATTATTAATGAGTTATCTTGGAATCATTATTACTGGAGTAGCATACTTGCTTTATTTTCAGGGTATGAAGCTAATGAAAGCCGGTACAGCATCTACCTATTTCTTTTTAAAGCCCGCACTAGCATACCTGTTGGCTTATCTATTCTTAGGTGAAACTCTCGGGTGGGAGCAGCTTGTGGGGGTCGCATTGATTGTATGCGGCATAATAGTGTTAAACACAAGAAAGGTTCTTTTACCACAAGCCATAAAGGCTTCATCCTGATATTAAGCACAAAGCCTGTTCAAGAATTGTATGAATGAAATAAATCTAAAGAAAAACCTTGCATTCACTACTAGCAGTCAAGTGGTAACTATGGCTGCAGCATTTGTAGTAAATTGGTTTCTCGCCCGTTATCTGGGACCAGAACTCAGGGGTATGTATGTCTATCTGTTCACTATAAATTCCATAGTGTGGATGCTTCTTGATCTTGGCATTTCCAAGTCCTTTGTGTATAGTCTTCAACATGATAAAACAAGCCCCAATATCCTATATAGCTTCACATTGGTTTTCTTCGCTATTAGCTTACTAGTTTCGGTTATGCTGATGAATAGCTTCGGATATCTGATTTTGGGAAACAAGATATCAGGATATTCCAGTCTCGTCATACTGGCATTAGCAACGTATATCGCCCTCTTTCAGCTCTATACCAGACAGAAATTCATCCTGATTGGAATGAATCATATTAAAGACTATTCAATAAGCCTTATTTTGCCTACCGTATTATTCATGTTGGTTTTAGTGCCAGTATTCTGGCTACTTCCTCTGCACTTTAGGATGGAGGGCAGCTTCCTCATTAATGTGACGATAATGGCTATCGTTTGTTTGTATCTGCATTTCAGAATTACCAGTAAACTCCATTATAAGTTTGCCTGGAATGGCAAGGTGATAGCTAAGTCTTACTCATTGGGTTATAAGGCATTTCTCTCTGAGTATATGATGATCCTCATGATTCGGGTGGACGTAATACTGCTTAAGCAATTGGGAGACTTCAGACAGTTAGGGGTATATACTCTAGCTATAAACTTCCTGGATATGATCAACATGACAGCCAACATGATTGGAGTTGTACTTTTAAACAAGTTTTCTGGCCTCAAAGACGATGCCACTTCCCTGATGATCCTACGCAAGATATTTGTTGTGATGCTTCTTTTTGATATTGTTTGCATATTGGGAATGGCTATCATCGGGTTGCCAGTAATAAGACTGCTTTATTCAGCAGAATACACCAATGCATATTATGTGTTCCTTTACCTTAGCCCAGCAATACTAGGCATCACCCTGGGTGGTTTGTTCAACACATTTTTGTGGAGCAAAGGATTCCCAATGTTTACCGTGTATGCTCCGGCTGTATGCACCGCGTTAAAAACCATCCTGGCCTATTTCTTCATTCCCCGTTTTGGAATGTTTGGTGCGGCATTAAGTTCTTCTATCGTTTATCCTTTGTGGGTTATTATTCTTATGATCTGGTACTTCGGAACACATAAAGGACAGAGTATCAATCAGCTATTTATGAAAAAAGAAGACTTTTCCCAGATACGCGATATGATTCTAAGTTTGGTTCATCGCACCTTAGGTAAAGCTTCATGATTAAAGTGTTGTTTATCAATAGCGTCTTTCCCAATCCAGTAGAGCCTAACAAGGGTAACTTTGTCCTAAAAAATATAGCTGCTTTCCCAAACGAAGTGGATGTTATAGTAATTGCTCCAGTTCCTTTGTTCCTTAGTTCCTGGCGAGGAAATAGAGCAGTAAGGATACCCAATAAAGAGGTTGTTAGCCTTGGAGCAAGGCAGATAACTGTGCTTAGGCCAAGATTTATTGTTGTTCCCAGGAACATCCTTCAATCTCTTATTCCACTGCTTGAGTATTTGATGCTGCGAACCACAGTAAACAGATTGATAAAACAATGGAAGCCTGATATCATTCACGCCAATTTCGGTACTCCAGATGGAATTGCAGCGGCGCTGATATCCAGAGAGACTGGTATCCCCTTGGTAATAACCGAGCATCAAGCTAAACTGCGTGACTTTCTGAACAAAAAGCTGATTGGTAAGCAAATGCTGTTTGCATACCATACTGCAATGCGTGTGATATGTGTTTCAAGTTTCAGTGCTGGCATTATCAAGGATTTCTGTAATACACTTAGTAACATCGTTGTTATTCCAAATGGTGTTGACTTCAGCCGGTTTTCCCTTAGACTAGCTGGCACTTCTCCGCAAAAAGCAATCTATGTTGGATACCTCATTAAGCACAAAGGAGTACACATACTGCTACATGCGATGGCAGTATTGATGCACCGGGGCATGAAACTTGAATTAAGCATTGTGGGCGATGGCAATGAAAAAGATAACCTGAAGGCTTTATGCCGAAGCTTGGGTATTGATAACCATGTTAAGTTTCATGGCGAGAAGAAAGCCGATAAAGTAGCTTCACTAATGAGCCAGCATGACTTTATGATTCACCCCAGTTTCATCGAGAGTTTTGGCATAGTGATGGTAGAAGCCCTTGCTGCAGGACTACCAGTTTTAAGCACTTATAATGGCGGTGCTGAAGATATCATCACAGACGAAATTGGCATATTGGTTAAACCTAATGATGTTGAGGCACTTGCTGAAGGCATCATCACGATGATGAATAAATGGGCAAGTTATAATCCCGCAATATTGCGGAAAATAGCTGAAGATAGGTTTTCCATGGATAACGTTGCTAATCGGACTATTATGCTATATAAGGAATGCTTGGATGCTAAGAGATAAGATAAAAGTTTGCCACCTCACAACCGTACATGTCCGTACTGATGTGCGTGTGTTTTACAAGGAATGCGTAAGCCTCGCTAAGGCGGGTTATAAGGTAAGTTTGATAGTTGCAGATGGTAAAGGGAATGAGTATAAATCCGGAGTGGCAATACAGGACTTGGGGCAATTCTCCACCCGTTTAAAGCGCATGCTCATTGCTCCCTTAAAATTGTTATCTGCTGCTATTGCTAAACGAGCTGACATATACCACTTTCATGACCCTGAGTTGTTACCGGTTGGCCTTGTTTTGAAGCTCATAACTAATGCAGTGGTTATTTACGATGCTCATGAATGTTACAAAGATGATATTCTGCATAAAGACTATCTCCCCAAGTGTTCAAGATGGCTTCTATCAGAGGCCATAAGTAGATTGGAAAACCTGGTGACCAGAAGAGTGGATGCTGTTGTTACGGTAACGGAATATCATGCCAAGCGATTTGGCATTATAAACCCAAATACTTACGTGGTATGTAACTACCCTATGAAGAGTGAGTGGCTTACAAGCATATTGGAAAACCAAGTAAAACAACCAGCAAGCCTGTGCTATGTTGGCAACATCACAGAAAAAAGAGGAATCTCCAAGCTATTGGAAGCCATTAAGGGTATTTCTTGCACTCTTCATCTTGCTGGTTCATACGAACCAAGTTCATATCGTGATGAACTTAGCAAACTGCCTGCATGGAGCAAGGTTATAGAATACGGATATATAAATAGAGAAGAAGCTGTTAGGCTGATATCAGCTTCTTATATTGGTGTTATGCTTTTCAAGCCAGAGCCAAATCACATAAACAGCCTGTCCACCAAGGTTTTTGAATACATGGCTGGAGCAACCTGCGTTCTGGTTTCTGATTTCCCCATTTATAACGAGACTATTCAACAGCAAAACTGTGGAGTATGCGTTGATCCAGAGGATGTTCAAGCCATATCAACTGCTATAAACTCATTGCTGTCCAATCCTGATACTGCCATCCAGATGGGGCTAAATGGACGCAAACTGGTTCATGAAAAGTATAGCTGGGAATCACAGGAAGAAATCCTTCTTGGTGTTTACACACAGCTATTGCGTCAATAGAGGTTTATAATGCTATTTCTTATCATTTTTTGGGTATCGTGGTTAGTGCTGGCCTATCATATGATTGGGTATGGGCTGGTTTTATATTTGATAAACCTGTTTAAGTCTATTCCACCCACAAAGACCATTAGCAACTTCCCCACTATTATTGTACTATGTGCAGCTTACAACGAAGAAAAGGTTATTGGAGAGAAGATTGAATCTTTCTTATCTTTGGATTACCCCAAGGACAAGATTAAAATGATCGTGATTTCAGATAACTCTACCGATGCAACTAATGAGATTGTAAGCCGATATACAAACTACAATGTAGAACTCGTTATCCAAAGACCGCGTCGTGGCAAGCAATCGGCACATAACATGGTATTGCCTGGCCTGAATTGTGACTATGTTCTTTCTACTGATGCGAACAGCATATTTGAGCCCAACTCAGTCAGTTTATTGGTACAGAGAATGCAATCCAACCCCAAACTTGGGATGGTTACAGGAGAGCTTAGGTTACAAAAAAAGGGGAATCAGCAATCCGGTGAAGGACTATACTGGCGTTATGAAACTTTCCTGAAGGTTATGGACAGCAAGTTTAGAAGTGTGATTTGCGCTAATGGTGCTCTTTTTCTCATCAAAAGGGAATTCTTCACCCCAATCGACCTGCAATCTGCAGATGATTTCGAACGCACCCTGATAGTCCTTAGAAACCACGCCCTGGTTGCCTATGAGCCAAAAGCCATTGTTACGGAAGATGAAACTCAGAAGGCTAGCGAAGAAATCTCGAGAAAGATCAGAATTATTACCCAGGAATGGTTTGCGCTGTCCAGAAATGCAACACTACTCAATCCATTCCGGTTTCCACTTATTAGTTTTCTGCTAGTTTCTCATAAGCTTATTCGTTGGTTGTTCTTTGTTTTTGTATTGACAGGATTGATAAGTTCTCTCCTACTGTCCGGGATAACCTTCTACTGCATCGTTTTTATCATGCAGTTAATGGTTTATAGCCTTGGGATGCTTGGATTATTCATGCAGAAACGAAACGTACGCATACCATTCACGGGGATTGCTGCCTACATAGTTGCCATGATCTATTCATCCCTAGTCGCATTTGTTAATTACGTTTTCAATAGAAGTAACTTCGGTTTTTGGAAACCGATCAGATAGGATCAGGAGAATATTATGAAAAAAGTTCGTCTTGGCATCATCGGATGTGGAAGGATATCAAAGAACCACCTTGATGCAGTTTCTCAAATACCTGAAGCAGATTTTGTAGCTGCCGCAGACATCATACCTGAAAAGCTACAAGCTGTTTCTGAACAATATGGCATCAAGAATCTATACTCCGACTACATTGAAATGCTGGAAAAGGAGAATCTGGATGCGGTCTCCATCTGCACCCCCAGCGGGATGCACCCGCAAATGGGCATAGACGTTGCAAATCACAAGATAAACGTATTAACCGAAAAGCCCATGTCCATCAATATCGAAGGCGCAGACAAGCTGATTCAAGCATGTGATGCCAATAAAGTTAAGCTGTTTGTGGTTAAGCAAAATCGCCTTAATTCAACCATGCAACTGCTCAAACGCGCCATAGATAAAGACCGCTTCGGCCGTATCTATATTGCCCAATCTAATGTTTTCTGGCAACGCCCTCAAGCTTATTACGACGCCGAGAAATGGCGTGGTACCTGGGAGTTTGATGGTGGTGCATTCATGAATCAAGCCAGCCACTATGTTGACGCAATTTATTGGTTACTCGGCAATGTAAACAGCGTGATGGCCTATACAGCAACTCAAGCCCGACGCATTGAAGCAGAAGATACTGGTTGCGCCATCCTTCACTTCCGTAGCGGTATCATTGCCACTCTTAATGTTACTATGCTAACCTATCCAAAGAACTTCGAGGGCTCTATCACAATAATTGGTGAAAAAGGAACTGTAAAAGTTGGCGGTGTAGCCGTTAACAAAATCGAGAAATGGGAATTTGAAGACTACGACGATGACGATAGAATTGCATTGGACACTAACTACTCACCGCCAAATGTATATGGCTTTGGACACAACCCATACTACCGTAATGTAGTGGATGTTCTTCTTAACAAAGGCGTGCCTGCTACTGACGGTCGCGATGGTCGCAAGTCTGTGGAGATCATACAGGCCATCTACCGCTCTGCAAAGACAGGTAAACGCGTTTCTTTGCCATTGTAATTTGTATTTTGATAAACACGAAAACAGCGGATGGATAAGCAATGTTCCATCCGCTGTTAAATGTTACCAGGGAATTAATTATTCCTTGCCAATCGCTTTCAACAAACGCTCCGCTTCTTCAGAAGTGATCTTGCCTGCTTCCAGCATTTCCAGTATCTTCAATCTGCTACGATCGGCTACTTCATCCTTCTCCCTGGCTTTCATCTCTCCGCCCAGATATGGCTTTATCAATGGTGAATTGATCACCTTGTTAATATAGTCTCCCAAGCCATCAAGTTTGAACCCACGCTTACCGGAGCTAAACTGGATGTTTTCGTGTATCCTTGTGCCCAGTTTATCCATATTCTTGTGCAGCTCTTCGCTAATCTTAGCCCCAAGCTCTTCCACACCGGCAAGGGTTTTATCCTTCGCGCCCTGATAGTCAAAATCTTCTATCAGTTTCTTAAGCTTCTCCAGCTGTTCCTGAACAGTCTCTTTCACGCCTGCTTCTTTAACGTTGGCAATGCGGTTGCTTACATACTCGCTCAAGTTGGCAAACAGATTGTGCACTTTCTCCATATCTTCGCTGCTGTTTACTTTGGAAAGGCTTTCAATCAACAGCTCCATCTTAGCTTTTAGGAACTCCAGATTAACCTTCTCACCTTCGCCAATCTTTATCATACCATTTTCAGTAGTGATGGTAATCTTTGTGCTACCATCACCTTTTTGCACCACATATTCGTCACCATCTTCCACAATAGCTTGAGACAAGCGGGATTTAATCTTACCCATCTCGGTTGTTGCTCTAATTTCGTAATCCATATCATCCGGCAACACAAAATGCACCATTCCATTCTCGGTCTTTAGGTTTATCTTCGCGTCTTCAACGAACAATGTTTCGAAGGCAATCACACCATTTTCACTCTCGATATCCACATTGGTAAAGCTCGCTTCGCGAATCTTTATCGGCCCGTTCTCAGAGCTTATCTCAAGCCTTAATCCGCTTATCATCTCAGCAGCCATGGGGCCGTTCTCGACCTCCACATGCAGATCACCTTCGCAATTTTTGATGCTAATTGGGCCATTCTCGTTGCTTACGTTCTTAAGCCCATTACATTCCTGGATACGGATGGGTGCATTCTCACTGCTTACCACCAGGGTGTTGTGCACTTCGGAAAAGCTTACAGGTAGATTTTCCATCTCCACCTCCAACGCTGGCCCGGTTGGCACCAGAATCTTGATATATGAACGATTGGGACCCAGAAAACGTCTTTCCAAGCCTTCCACTTCATCCAAAACGATGTCCAAAGTGCCTCCACTATACTTCACGCTTACGCAATCTTCCCAGCTAAACTCCTCGAAGGGCTCTACTAAATCAAGTTCACCAACCAGTTCCACTTTGCCGTGAGGAGATGCTTCAATGCTTAGTGGGGCAAGGTTGTTTTCGATAGTTATCTTGCTTACGCTCTCGTAATCAAGAATCTGTTGAAGCTTCATTTTACTCATTTTTGTCTCCTTGTGTTAATCATGTTTATTGCTTCTTCCACGCTGATAAAACCCTCTTCCAGATCAGCAAGCACATCGCTAACCTTATCTCCGGCAGGTTCTTTCTTGGTGATTATGCGGATTATGTCCGCCAATCTGCTTTTAACTGTGGGATACGAAATTCCAAGCTGATTCTGCACTTCTTTCAGATTACCCTGAACCAGCAAAAAAAGCTTAATAAACTCAAGCTGACTTTCGCTGAAAGCTGCAAGCCAACTACTCTCAAAATCACCCCGATAGGTGACATTGCATCGCTCGCAACATACTTCCTTTATCTTCAGCTCGTGCTTACATATTGGACAAGACGCTAAGTTCATTACCAGCCTCCATAACATTATGAATACAAACCTTAATAATCCTTATATATTGTCAAGCTCTTTTTTAACATTTGTTAGATCCACCTTCACTTCATTGATAATCTTGGTGCGTTCTAATCTGATTTGATACTGCATTGGTGTTGATGATCTTCACCCATTACATGAGTTAACATATTATTGGGCTTGACTTTTTACCTGGCATACAAGATTTAGAGGTCTATTAGATAATATAAACGTGTTATTGAGGTTATCATGAGTTACAAAATTGTTAGTCTAAGCCCAGACAACCTGGCAAAACACCCTCAGTACGTCTGCTTTATAAACCCTAAGCATTCAAGTTATCAAAATAAACATGAATGGCTTATTTCCCAAATGCGACTCGGGCTAAGGATTCTGCTACTATATCCTGCTGGAGAGAAGAAAGCACAGGCTTATATTGAATACACCCCCGGTGAACATGCCTGGCGGGCAGTTAACGCTAATGGTTATATGTTCATTCACTGTTTATGGACTGCATCCAATGCCTGGAAAAACAGGGGATTGGGAACAGCCTTAATAGATGCTTGCCTGCAAGATGCTAAAAATAATAACTACAGCGGAGTTGCAGTACTTACCAGTAATGACGCTTTCCTTGCAAATGCAGACATATTCATTAAGAGCGGCTTCACTGAAGTAGATGCTGCCAAACCAAGCTTTAGCCTGTTACTAAAGCAGTTCCGGCCATCTCCCCCACCCTGCATCATAAATAATACATCAGCATTAAATAGATATAGCGGACTTCATTTGCTCTACTCCCGACAATGCCCATGGGTAGCAAGATTTGTGGCTGAATTGGATGCATTCTGCACTTCCAAAAACGTAAAACTTAATATCTACGAGTTTCAAAGCCCCCGGGAAGCCCAAGACTCACCCTCACCATACGGCGTATTCAATCTAATAAATAACGGAAAACTGCTCGCAGATCATTACATCTCTTTAACCAGGTTCACTAACATATTGAAAAAGGAAAAGCTGATTTGACCTATTCTGCAATAATCAAAACCTGGCATTACTACTATGCAATCCTTCAACATATAGAGAGATTTGGCATACCCTGTAAATCAACGATGAATAGAAATTGATTAGTGGGAGATTAACGTATTGAAGGCTATCAAAGGACTCATCTTACTCACAAGGCCAGAGCTTCCCTTCGCTGCCGGGCTTTGCGTGATTCTTGGACAAGTTTTTGCCATGGCAGGTGACATTCACATAGCAAAAGCTATAGCCGGATTTGGTTCCGTATTTATGGTCTCTGCTTCCATTCTGGTGATGAATGATTGTATCGACTTAGAGTCAGATAAGATCAATGCTCCTCATCGTCCCATCCCATCGGGTATGATTTCCATAAGGCAAGCTTGGCTTTATGCATTAATCCTGATGATAAGCGGCCTATGCTTTAGTCTCAGTTTAGGCATTTATCCTTTTATCATTGCTCTCTGTTTGGTGATTAATGGTTTCCTGTACAATCGTTATTTTAAAAGTAGCGGATTACCTGGTAACTTAATGGTAAGCTCATCAGTAGGGGCTACATTCATCTATGGAGCAGCATCAGTTGGCACACCCTGGAACATCATGGCAGCATACTTTGCAGTCTTGGTAGCCCTTATCGACCTGGGAGAAGAGATTTCTGCTGATGCCATGGACATTGAGGGAGACAAACTTATCCGATCACGCTCCGTGGCTATAGTTCATGGGACTGAACGTGCGTTAAAGCTAAGCCTGAGTATATTTTGGATAGTCATCACGCTTAGCTTCATTCCCTTTATATTTCGATGGTTCCCGCTGATTTTGTTATTGCCAGTTTTAATAATGGATGCGTTTATCGGATATTCATCCATCAAAATGCAAACTGCATCGAATGCTATGGGACGTAAGTACATAAAGGCATTATATCTTGGGGCTACCCTGGGCATGCTAATATTTTTGGCAATGCTGTTATTATTGTAGATACCATGTTCTGTATTACAGTTACACTAGCTTGAGGCCACATTAGTGCTTGACAGCACTGATAAAGCACATAATCATGCCCGCATCGTCTCTTTGGGAGTAAAGTTATGCAAAGAAAGATACTGAACATATTTTTGTTAATCGCAATCCTCCTGATGCTATTCGCTTGTGAAACTGATGGTGCATTGCCCGATCAGTTGTTTAGTAGCCTATGTGGGGATGGAAGTTGTATTAATATTGGTGACCCCCGTTTAAAGATAGATAGCTACGCTAATACGTTCTATATCTCAGATGATCTGGTGTTTCATTTGGGTACAGACTTGTTCAGGCATTCCATGATTACCGGATCGGAAACACGCTTAAGCCCTGATGGGATGAAGATTACCGACAAAGAATACATGGCCATAGACAAAGAAAACCAGTTATTGTACTTTGCGGCTAACAACTCAATATATCAGATTGACTTTGATGGACAGAATATAACCCGCCTAAGCTCTGCCGATAACCGGGCCTATTCTGCCCCTGCGCTATCATCATGTGGCCAATATCTAACTGCCGTCTGTGATGGAAACATTGCCAGATATAAGCTCAGCACCCAACAATGGGCATACGTAGAAGCTCCTGATATGGTGCTTTATGCAGTTTATGCCAGTGACGAGGATGCATATTACTATTTCTATAAGCAAGACTCAAACAACAGCAGCTTTAGCATTACCAAGCTATGCAAACTTGATGCTGCTACACTTACAGTAACCGAGCTAATGTCCCAAATATATGACACCCCTCCTCAAACCGGGGCGAAAATTGTTTTACAGACAAGCTCAAGCAATAGATACTTCGCCATGCAGAGTGTTAGCCCCCCCTGGCAAGATTTCAATTTTTTCTGGGGTTATGGAGCCTGGCAACGTTTCCCGAATATGCTAAAAGTGTATGACAGGACAAGCGGTCTGGTTACCGATATCCCGGATAGTTTTACATTTTCTTTTGTGCCCGATACTGAGATTCTGCTGTATTCACACTTGAAATACGGCATGGCAGACCTCATCAGCTTAGATTTATCCACGGGTGAAAGCACCATGATTTGGGACGGCTTTTACGAGGACATCAGTTATTCATATTCCATCACCAGGATTTACCCCCGCCATGATGGAGGATATTTATTTATAGACGCTTGGAGAGACAGGTACTAAAATAAACCTCGAGCAAACATGCTGAATTGCTGATGATTATGGACGAAAGCCAAAGTGAAGCCCGATAGTTGATCGCCTTTGCTTGCCGGTGTTGTTACCGGGGATGTCGAAGGTAAGTATATCTTTTGTGAACCGAACTTCAAGCCGGAAAACAGGTAGCTGTGCGCCAACACAAACCATCACTCCCGGCGTAATAGCTGGAAATGAATCCTTCAGATTAACCTTTTCAAAAGTTGTATGGGTCAGGTAATGTTGCCATATCCGAGCTTCAGCTACATGGATAATATCTCCATAGGCACCAATCCCGAAGAACACCTCTCGGTTGTATTCATTTTCTGGTATCACCCACTCACCCATAGCCAGAAGCTGAGTGGAGTATGTGCTGAGATGTACATCCATATTCATCACGTATGCATAAGGATGAGTTACCAATCTACTGGCATAATATGCCTTGCCGCTTATGCCTGAACGCAACCGAATGTGTTCCGATGCATTATAGACCATGTTAACACCAAATCCAAAATCTCCCTTCGTACGCCAATATCTGCCAGTGTCACAGTCCACAGCCATCCCCAATCCCAGGCCCAAATCGTATTCAAGATATATCTTATCGGGAGATAACCGAGCATTACCTGATTGCTCTTCCGCCATGCAAACACTTAAGGTAAATAGCATTATACATAGTGCAACGTAAAAACCTTTCATTCACAAACTCCTGAGTAACAACTTGTTGTAAGCTGCCTATTTGTCAAGATGTTTTCCATTTCCTTGCCAATTGAAACATCTGAGTATCAGGCAGGTGAGAGCTCAAAACAATTCTTGACAGAAATCCAGTGCATCGGATTTTGACCGTCTAAGCGGTCGGGATGTAGCGCAGTCCGGTTAGCGCGCTCGGTTCGGGACCGAGAAGTCGGAGGTTCGAATCCTCTCATCCCGACCAGTTCTTTTAGCAAACAATCCATTAACGATAACACATCCAAATAGGTGAAAAATAACCATGTCAGAGCAAAAGCAGAAGATTTCGTATTATCTAAAGCTCCTTTATCCGTTCGTGAGAAAGGACATAGGACTGCTGTTTTTTGGTTTGTTTGCCATGTTGGTAACCAGTGGCTTACGTTTGCTGCATCCGCTAATTCTGGCAAGGATAATAGACCGCAGTATTCCCGACAAAAATATGCCGGAAATGTACCGTTATGGGCTGTTTTTTGTAGCGGTTGTACTGCTGTCCGGTCTGCTGTCATATTTACAGATAGTATTGCTGTCCCGCCTGGGCATAAAGATTATTACCAAGTTCAAGGGTGATGTATTCCGTCATTTGCTAAAGCTTCCCATTCCGTGGTTCAACAAGCAGCCGGTAGGCGAACTGATAGCACGTGTGGAAAGCGATAGCGAAAGGGTGAAAGCGCTGTTTTCGGACTTATCGATCACCATAATAGGTAATCTGCTATTCTTTGTTGGTGTTTTCACGGTGCTATTTGTGCGCCAGTGGCAAGTTACCATCTATGTGATGCCATTGGTTATCGTGTCCATAGTGGCATATAGCTTCCTGATTCGTTATCTGTCTAAGTTCTATCGCCAAATACGCGAAAGGTATGCAAATATAACAGCCAAGATAACTGACTATGTGCAGGGCATGCAGATGATTCAGGCACTTAACAAACAGCAGAAGGTTTTGAGTGACATTGAACTGGCCTCTCTGGCGAAAAAGACTTTGGAGACCAGAACTTCATTTATAGAATACGGTTCGCAGAGCATATTTATGTTTATCTCAAATGTTCTGTTTGTGATTGTTATCATAAAGGTATCGGCGCCCAAGATAATAGTGGGAACGGTCAGCATTGGCACCTTGATAGTATTTATCCAGTATATCTATCAGATGATTTGGCCGCTAATGCACATCTCAGAAAATGTGATGCAGATACAGCGTTCTTTTGTGTCGCTAAAGCGGATTCTGGAGCTTACAGAGCTACCCACCGAGGAAGAGCAATTTACCGGCTCTAACCTGCCTGTGTTCAAGCATGAGATTAGCTTTGAAAACGTATGGTTTGCCTACAAAGACGATGAGTGGGTGCTAAAGAACGTTAGCTTCACCATTCCCAAGGGCAAAAAGATTGCCTTGGTTGGTGCTTCGGGAAGCGGTAAGACCACTTCCGTAAGCCTGCTCTGCGGATTTTATCCGGTGCAAAAGGGCTGCATAAAGGTAGATGGAGTTCCATTAACAGAGCTGGACTTTCGTGCCTGGCGCAGCAAGATTGGCCTGATACTGCAGGATATATTCCTGTTCCCCGGGTCAATACTGGAAAATGTGCGAGTGTATAATGACGCAGTGGACATTAGCAGGGTAAAAGAAGCTGTCTCCATTGTGCAGTTAGATGAGTTTATCAGCAATCTGGAGCAGGGCTTGGATTCTGAGCTATCGGAACGTGGACAGAACATTTCACAGGGTGAGAAGCAGCTTATTAGCTTTGCCAGGGCACTGGCATTTAGCTCCGAGATAATAGTAATGGACGAGGCAACTGCCTCTATAGACCCTCAAACGGAAGCCAAGATTCAGCGCACTATGCAGCAGGTGTTTGCCGATAAAACCGCTCTGGTGGTTGCACACAGGCTTACCTCTGTGCTGGATGCTGATGAGATATTGTATTTTAGTGGCGGTGAGATTATCGCCCGTGGAACTCATAACGAACTTATGAGCAGATCAGCGGACTATCGCAAGTTAGTTGAACTGCAGTTGGTGCAACAGGAGCAATAGATGAACCGAAACATAGCATGGATTATAAAGCAGTGGAAGCAGCAAAAGCTGTTCATTGTTATTATGGTAGTATTTACGCTGGGTTCGTCTGCGGTGTCCATTGCCTACCCATGGGTGTTTAAGCTGATGATAGACCTGCTGAAAGACGTGATAGCCAATCCGCTGAAGCATCCCACTCCGCTAAAGGAAGTGAATCGAGTTATCACGCTGTTCTTTGCCATTGGCATAGCTCAGTTAGTTACCGGTTTTTATCCTGCCATCCGGGGTTGGGTAAATATCCGCTTCGAACATAGCTTAAGAGTGTATTACTTCAAGTATATCACCGGCAAAGACTTCAGCTTTTTCCAGAAGTATCGCACGGGGGACATTGTTACCCGTCTTACCGATGATTTGTCCGATTACCCAAAGATTAGCTGGTTTTTATGCTCTGGGATATTCAGGGCCTTTAATTCCTTTTCCATGATTCTATTCTCACTACTGGTGATGTTTAGCATCAATGTGAAGCTTACCTTGTTATCCATTGCCCCCTTGCCATTGATGATGGTGGTGTTTTATTTCACCTCAGATAAGCTGTATGCAAATTTTAACCGTAACCAACAGGCTATCTCTGCCATAAATAACCAATTGGAGATGAGCTTTTCGGGCATAAGAATAGTAAAGAGCTTTGTAAGCGAAGAGAAGTATAACCGCTTCTTCGACACAGCTTTGGCACAGCGTTTTAAAACCGAGATGAGCATGGTGAAGCTAAATGCCATACTCTCGCTTATATGGCAGTATATAGACTATTTTGCCCAGATAGGCGTTATCCTCTTTGGCGGATACATGGCGGTAAAGGGACAGATTACCGTAGGAACTTTCTTCCTATTCTACACCTATCTCTCCATGATGATCTACCCGCTAATAGATTTGCCACAGCTATTCTTATCTGGTAAACAGGCATTTGTGAATATAGACCGTTTGGAAGAGATGCGCAACTACCCCAGCTTTTACGACAGCTTTGGCAAGGGACAGGAAGTAAGCAGCTTCCAGGCATTAAGCTTCCGTGATGTGCTGTGCCAATATCCCGACAAACCGGAGCCGGTAATAAAGCACTGTAGCTTTGATCTGAACAAAGGCGAGCGTATGCTTATCCTTGGTGCTACGGGGAGTGGTAAAAGCACTATTGCCAATCTGGTCTTAGGTTTGTTGCAGCCCGGCTCGGGTGAGATAAAGGTGAATGGCATAGATATTGCTAATGTGGATATTGATAGCCTGCGCAATGTGGTTGCCTATGTTCCCCAGGAGCCTCTGCTGTTTGGCGGCACGGTGAAGGATAACATTCTCTTTGCTGTGGGTAGTGCTGAAGATAAGGACTATAAAACAGCGGTGCAGACAGCCCAGCTTGAAGCGGAGATAGCAGGTTTTCCTGATAAAGATGAAACCCTGGTTGGTAACCGCGGATTGGGTGTATCAGGCGGACAGAAGCAACGCGTAACCATTGCCAGAGCATTGGTTAAGCAACCGCAACTGCTAATATTAGACGATATTACAGCAAGCCTGGATGCCGAAAACGAGGAAAAGCTTTGGCAGAGTATAGATGCGAACTATCCAGATATAGCCGCCATAGTGATATCGCATCGCTTATCAACCCTACGCTACGTAAGTAGTGTGCTGTTTCTGGATAAACAGGGCATAGCCCACAAGGGAACTCATGACGAACTGGTGTTCAATAACCCTGAATATCATGATTTCCTACACGAACACCTGAAGCAAAACTAAGCATTAATTTAGATAGAACCACCTAAGTTCTACATGTAGTGATCTCGGTGCCGGGAAGGCTCCATAAACGGAGCTTTCCAAGGCATTGAGCATTTTAACTCGCAGCTCAAAATAGCGGTCGATATTAAATCCTGCCCACATATCTAACACTGTGGATGCCTCTATCAATACCGGATTAGCTGTGTTGGCAGCGTAGTAGCCGGAGTGCCCGCTTAGCCCAAAGCCTGCTACCAGAGAATTATTGTAAGGCAAATGGTAATAAAGGTTTTGCACTCCTTGAAATCTGAATTCCGGGCTTTCACACATGCTGGCATCCGCCTTAGTCCATATCCAATAGGGCTTTGTTTCCAGCTCCCAGCTTCTCCAGGATTGCTTTACATCCAGAGCCAGACGCACAAAAACTTGATTGTCAGTCAGGTTTAAATGAGCCAAAGCGCGTTGACGAACTTCCTTTGTTCCCAAAGCCAGCAGGCTGGATACACCTTTTAATTCATAGCGTAGATAAGCAGCAAATTCACTGCGGGTGGATATATCCATGAGGTCCAGAGCGGCAGCATTGCTGTAAATACTAGCCAGCTTCAAGGATGTGCTGTCGGGATCAATGTTTGCTTTGGCATAAACGCCCAATAGATTTCCCCGTATCGGCAGCGCAACGTCCGAATACACCCGCGCTCGTTTCCAATCGAACCAGTCTGCTTTTAAGTTTATCATTGCCATGGGATAGCTTTCCCAGCTTGCACTTAATTTATCTTTATAGTTCTCTTGATCAAAGCCAAGGGGGATATCGTAGTTACTCTTAGTCCACGCCCGTTCATAAGCCAGACTGGTTTTCCAGGTACCTGCATCATGCAGTAAGGCCGCGTTAAGCTGAGTGCTCTCACTCTCCAACCTTTTGGCAAAGGAGTTATTTGTAGCCATTTCACTGCTGTTTAGCACCTTGAACTCAGCATAAGGTAATATTATGGCCGCGTATTTATGTTTCAGGTCGTGAGCGAGTTTATAATTATTCGCTTGCCAATATACCGGCAACAGCTCCGACATAGCCACATCCTTTGCCCAGGACGCATACTCAGCTTCAAACTTCAGCAAACCTAGTTCGGCACAAATATAATGCTTCATCGATGTTTCGGCTGCCATAATGTCTGTCCAATTACCATTTTGGACTAACAAGTCCCCTTGATACTCCGACCCAATAAACCCCATCAGGGCTCCCTTTTTTAGTATTGCCCTGGCAAAGCGGTGTTGAAGCTCGCCGATTCCACCGTGGATCATCGATAAGCTTGGCTCATAAGGATAAGATACTACTCGGTAATCAATGCTGCCCAAAGCTTCTGTGGGGCTGTAAAAGCTGTTGTAATAACCGTGATACAGCGAAGCGGAGAAAGCGCTTGCAAGCTGCTCAATGCCGTGCCTACGAGGCATAACAGCACCCGGCCTGCCAATAGATAGATAACCGGAGTTATATATATCACCACAATCATACTGCAGGGGGCTACTATGTAAATAGGTATTGCTTGTAGTCTTTCGGTTTACATCCAGCCAGGAATCTATATCAGCTTGCATAGCCCGCCCATCTCGAAAGAGGATGGAATCGGCGTCTGAGCTTACTTCCAGGCTATCGGCTTGAGCATATATTAAACCGCAAGCCAACAGAGCTGCTACAACCAGCCAAGTACGCGATAGCATTTCGCAGTCTCCATCAGATTCCTGTCAATATCGCTTACCGGATTCCAATCCAGTAAGTCTTTTGCCTTAGTAGTATCCGCCACCCATCCCGGTGCCATAATCTCTTTCATTTTGTCTTTATTCACTATTACAGCTACACTGAACAGCTTCCCATACCAGCCACCTATGGAGAAGGCAATTCTGGCAATCCAATCTGGGATAACAATGTACTTGGGGGTTTTATGCAAAGCCCTGGCAATACTTCTCATTATCTGACTCTGCCTATACACCTTACCATCTGTGGCAAAGATTGTTTGGCGATAAACCTTCTGGTTTTGTAAACAAAGACTGATAAACTGCGCTAATTCATCCACATGAATCATGTTGAGCAGCTTATCCTGCTTTCCTATCTGTAAGCTAAAGCCTTTGTTAATCATCTTAAATAGCGTAAGAAAGTCTTTGTCATGGCTTCCATAAACCGAGCAAGGCCTCACTATTGTGTAGGGTTGATTACACTTATTTCGGATCAGCAGTTCCGCTTGCAGCTTACTTTTACCATAGTTGGTAAGCGGTGCAGGTGGATCGGACTCCTTTACCGGTACATTGCCATAACTGGGACGCGAAGCCGCCTGCGAGCTAATATAGATTAATTGAGTATCTCTATCGATTGAGTTTATTGCTGTTATTATATTGTCGGTAGTGCCCACATTAGCCTGCATCATTTCGTCCATATCCAGTGCTTTAGTCTTGCCGGCATTATGTACTACTACATCAATATCGCACAAAGCCTCATATAACTGGCTGGGGTTGTAGTAGTCCACCACTGTGGTTTTTACTATGGATTTCAATAGCTCAGCACTTTCAACTGAGCGCACCAAAGCCAGAACTTCATGTCCTGCTGCTTGGAAATGCCGGATTAGATTACTGCCTACGAAGCCATTGGCACCAGTGATTGCTATCTTCATTCATCCCCATTTTTTATGCGGCTGAAGGCTTAAGAATAACCTGCTTACCATAAAACAAGTTGTGAAATTATATGATGGTGGGCGCTAAGGGACTCGAACCCCCGACCACTTGCGTGTAAAGCAAGCGCTCTCCCAGCTGAGCTAAGCGCCCACACCGTATATCAATATCTACTGGTCGGGGTGAGAGGATTCGAACCTCCGACTCCCTGCTCCCAAAGCAGGTGCGCTAACCGGGCTGCGCTACACCCCGCAGATGCACCCAAAAACCTGTGAGGCGGATTTCTGTCAACAACTTTCGCTGATTTGCAGATTATGGTAGAATAGAACAAGGCTCTATTCCGCCCGAATTAAATAGAACCTCATAGGCTGAGAGGGTAGCAATGGATTGTGACTATCGACATATTGCGTGCTACTACTCTGACCAATTTCTACGTAATCATCTGGTGAACCGGGAGACTCAGCTCGATAGATACGGTAACAATCAGGCGAAAATGAATCCCCATACGTATCCTGTGTAACTGCTTGCCACTGAAGTAATACATCTCCGTTTGGCAATCTGTTTATGGTTACGGAAGCCGGAGCCAACGGCCCCCTATCAGATACCTCAATTTCTACCGGAATAATCTGATACTCGGGCACGTTCCCTCCCTGGCAGAATATTAACTCATCGGTATAGATACCAGGAGAAAGTGATGTTTCTACCATCTTCAGCATCACAACCTGGCTGGTTCCTGCAGCGATAACCCCGTATTGAGGACTTATAATGAAGCGAGACTTGTTGTCATATGTAAACACATCATGTACTTGAGATGGACTTAGTGAGCTGCTGAACACACAAAAATCATCAAGGTAGCCAGAGTAACTGCCATAAACATAACTACCTAATTCGTGACTAAGTCGGGTATAACTGCGCTGACTGCTTATGCCTGATTGAACGAGATTTCCATCGATATAGAGCTTTGGTGCATGGTTAGAAAACGTAACCGTATAGTGGTGCCATCCAGCCAAGTTTGCACTATAAGACAATAAACAGGGCATGTAAGCATGTCCGTGCTCTATTAGCATAATCCCGTTTGTCCCAAGAGCAATACCAAAACCTCCCCAATTAGAAGTACCCCCCCATTCTGGACCTATGAGGTATTTTGCATAGAGCGGGGCATTGCCATATGATTGGCTATAAATGGTCTGAGCTACCACCGGCTTCGCCCAGAATGACACGGAAAAGTCATTCTGCAATGCAAAATCACGGGTGATGTATTTAGAAGCTCCAGTAAAATATACTGCACTACTAACTTCAGAGTCCCTGTCTTCCACAAAAGGTAGATTTACAATGGTTCCACTTGTACAGGTAAACATATCAGTATATAGGCTGTCGAAGGGATAATATGCCACTTGCTGATCACTTACCGGGTTAAGCGCATGAAACAAGCTGAAGCTACGCTCTTCAGATCCTGTATTGCTCACCTCCAGATAGGTTCTTGCTGTGTTTCCAGGAAGAACGCCCATGGTTACCTCAGAAGGGTTTAGGCTAAGCTCCATAACTCCATACATAGACAGCGGTAAAAAGCCTACAATAAACAACAAAAATAGCATAACTCTGTCTTTCATAATCTACAATCCTTTGTGGTTTTTTATCTAAAAAATAACCATGCTCTGGCATAATGCAATGACGTTTAAGTGACAATGTTTATCAGGCCTTTCCTGCTGCTTCCTTGCCTTCGCTCACATTGATGATATCAGCACCTTGCGGATACGCTTGGTGATTACCACCAGAAACAATGTGAAGCCAATCATAATGGTAGAGAGTGAATTAATGGTAGTAATAGTTCCGCGTCGGATTGTGCCCTCTACATATATGGGCAGAGTGTCAAAACCGCGTCCTGAAGTGAAGAAGGTGATAATAAAATCGTCTATGGATAGCGTGAATGCCAGCAGCGCTGCTGCTATGATGCCGGGGAGCATTAAGGGAAACTTAACTTTCCAAAAAATAACAGCCGGTTTTGCGCCCAAGTCCATGGCAGCTTCCACCAGCGAGTAGTCAAAGCCCTCAAGGCGCGATTGGATTACGATCACGGTATAGGAAATACAGAAAGTGATGTGGGCAATAAGAACCGTTATCATGCCTGTATTCACTCTGGTAAAATTAAACAGCAACGCCAATGAAACCCCCATCAATATATCTGGAATCACCAAAGGAACGTAAATCAGCCCGGAGATGAGGCGGCGTCCGCTAAAGTTCTTATTCTCCATTCCCAGGGCGGTAAGAATGCCAAAAACAGTAGAGATTAAGGTGGATAATCCAGCTATCAGCATGGTATTGCGAAAGGCGTCTTTGATCGCGTCATTGTGCCAAAGCTGTTCATAGTACTTTAGAGTAAATCCCCGCCAGCCGGTTATAATTTTGGCATCATTGAAGCTGAAGATTACCAGGATAAGAATTGGAATGTAGAGAAATACCATTACCAGGCTAAACGCTGTTAGATTCATCCCTTTATAAAACCGGGCTATAGACATACGCTTCATGCGTGCCCCCTGTTTCTGCGGTGCCGATAAAGAGTGAATAGTAAAATTAGCATAATAGCCACAAAGAACAGCAGAGTTAAAGACAAAGCGGATGCCATTGGCCAGTTGCGGGGAATGTTCTTTATCTTATAGGTAATCACCTGTCCCAGATATAGCGTTCGTTGGTTGCCCACTAATTGTGGTATCAGGTAAGCTCCTAAGGCAGGGATGAATACCAGTAGTGAGCCTGCAAAGATACCTTCTATGGATAGAGGCAAAGTAATACTAAAAAAGGCCTTCACTTCGCTTGCACCAAGATCCATCGCGGCCTGCAGCAAAGTAAAATCCAGCTTCTCCAAAACGCTATAGAGCGGCAATATCATATATGGTAAATATACATATACCATCACCAGAATAACTGCCATATCCGTGCGCATGATTTCCAGGGGTTGGGAGATTAACCCGATGTTCATCAGTACATCGTTCAGCACTCCATTGTAAGCTAAGAATATGCGCCAGGAGAAGATGCGTATTATAAGATTTGTCCAGAAGGGGATAATTATGAATACCAGAAGTGTGTTCTTGGTTTTATCTTTCGCACGGGCAATAAAGTATGCAACGGGAAAGCCCAGAAGCAGGCATAACAGCGTGGTAAAGGTTGCCAGTTTGAAGGATTGGAAAAGGGTCCTTAGATAATCCGGATTAAAAGCTTGCCGGTAGGCATCCATAGAGAACTCGAACTTAACGTCATAGATGTCTGGAGTAAGAAAGCTATATATAACCACAATCAGATAAGGAACCAGGAAAAATACTATAAGCCAAAGCAAAGCCGGGGCTGTTAATGCCCATGAGGCCAGATTGCGGCTTTTCTGCTGTTTGGATAGCTGCTTTTGCTGGCGTTGCCAATCGGTTCTAGGCTCTTTGCTCATATCTGTGCCGGTCTTTTCACTGAGCGTTGATAGTGGCTTACACCACCTTCGGCGGAGTCACTGATATCGTGCTCGGGTATCTCGTCTATCAGCCATGTATCTGAATCGTGCCAAAACAGCCAGACTGATTCTTCCCAGTCCAATGCTTTGTCGTCGAAATACACACGTTTATGCTGGCTGAACACCCGGAATTTCAGCAGCCCCACACGGACGATATATTGGGTGTGAGTGCCCAGATACAATATGTCTTCTATCGTGCCTTTCAGCATGTTAATATCATCTTGCATGCGCGGTTTGGAACGGGATAGGGCAATCTTTTCAGGGCGCAAGGACACGGTTAGTTCCTTGCCCACCTCCGGCTTAATGTTATAGGTGCTGTCCAGCTCAAGAAAGTTACCTGTGCCGTCCGGGCATTTCAATTGGATATAATCATCTTCAATGGCGGTAACCTCTCCGGTAATCAGGTTGGTTTCCCCAATAAAGTATGCCGAAAAGATGCTCTTGGGTCTTTCATAAATG
Source organism: uncultured bacterium (assembly GCA_938009275.1). Lineage (GTDB taxonomy): Bacteria > Cloacimonadota > Cloacimonadia > Cloacimonadales > Cloacimonadaceae > Cloacimonas. The sequence goes on along the minus strand of CALLHY010000063.1, from coordinate 13,730 downwards.
TCATCCGGAGGCCCCGCCTGGATTATTTTACCATGGTTCATCACGGCTACCCGGTCGGATATACTCATTGCCTCGCCCTGGTCGTGAGTAACGTAGATAAAGGTAATCCCCACAGCATCGTGGATGTTCATCAGCTCAATAAGCATGTGTTGGCGTAGCTTGAGATCAAGTGCAGCCAGGGGTTCATCCAGCAGCAGCACTTTTGGCTTGTTGATTAGAGCTCTGGCAATGGCTATGCGTTGTTTTTGTCCACCGGATATCTGATCTGGATACTTCGAAGCCTGATCTGCCATCTTAACCAAAGACAACATCTCCTCTACCCTATCTTTAATCTCTGCTTTGGGTGTTTTACGTATTCTTAGCCCAAAAGCCACATTGTCATAAACAGACATGTGGGGAAACAAAGAATAGTTTTGAAAAATGGTGTTCACTTGCCTTTTATAGGGGGGGATATCGGTGATGTCGGCACTGCCTATCATTATTCTGCCGCTTCTCGGAGTTTCAAAGCCAGCAATCATGCGCAGTAATGTGGTTTTGCCACAACCGCTGGGGCCCAGGAACGAAAACAACTCTCCGCTGTGTATTGTAAGTGATACATCGTTTACGGCAACAAAGCCGTCGAAATCTTTTGTTACATGCTCAATTCGAATTTCTTCCAATGGTGTACCATGCTCCTATTTAATCAATATGGTTTTAGCCGTGCAAAGCGAATTACCTCTATGGTTAAGCTTTACAAAATAGATGCCGTTTGCGCACTTGCGCATGCCATTATCTTTGCCATTCCATTCAACGCTGGTTTCTTTGGCAAGTACATTATTTATTGGAATGGTTCTAACCAGTTGCCCTTTTACATTGTAGATGTCAAGCTGATAGCCGTACTCATTCTGCTTAATCCCAGTTACATTGATGCTTAGTTTGCCGCTGAAAGGATTGGGATGAGTTAATAACTGCGGCTTTATAACAGGCGAAACTTCATCAGTAAGCGGAGTGGAATTGCCAGTAACAAACAGCTTTAGATCATCGATGTATATACCATCTCCCGTACCGGAATTGGTAGTTATCATGGAGAAACGCAGGTACACTTGGTTTCCAATCAAGTGATTTAGACTATAAGAATACTGCTGCCACGGGGAAACACCCATGAAATCGGCAAGATATGTCCAATCGGTGCCATTTACGGAGTAAGACAGCTGACAGTAATCACCATCGAGATTTATGCTATACATAGCCATAAACTGCAGGTTGGCGTTCAATGCAAGCCGCAGGTCTATTGGTTGGATTAGCCTGCAATGCACATTCCTGTTATTTTGATAGTTGCCAACGGGACTGTCGCTCAGCGAGTATGTTCCGCTATTAAAGTTGATACTGCTTCTACCCCAATTGCCGGTAATGTACCAGTCCACAAGTTCTGTTTCAAAATCATCTGCTATAGCAGGTGCTTCGCTAAGGTAAAAAGTATAATTCGGAGAAGAAATCTCATGGGTTCTATGTAACATCTCAAAACCTTCGGCAGCAATAATCATCCGGTACATCCCAGCATTGAAGTTAGTTAAATAAATCTGACCGCTGGCATTGGTTACATAAGCACCGATCTCACTATCCACAAAGCTGATGCTTGCTCCTTCTATCGGGGTTCCATCCAGTCTGCATACACGCAAAGCTAAGTTAAGCTGTTCTGCTGGTAATAAAGCCACATCTGCTATACTTACCGCGTCGGCTGTTATGTTCACCATCATGCTGAAGCTGGCATATCCTTCACACAAATAGCTAACTCTGTGTGATCCAACTGGCAGGAACCGGTAATAAGCACCAAAAACAGGTTCAGAATAGGTTTGTATAGTCTTCAGGGGATTGTCATCGATGCCCTCAACAAAGATCATGGCCTCAAGGGCAGTCCCGGTTAAAGCATCTGTAACGTGTCCTCTCAGCATCTTACTATTCTTGCGGGATAGCAGAATCTTGGCAGCATTCAGGTTGTTAGCCACAATCGTCGGCACGTCTGCTGCCGGAGGTATAAATTCATCTGCCATTTCAATCGTATAACCGAAAATCCCTCTTTCACCATATACCCAATCTTCCGAACTACCGCTAACCGGATATAAAGAATAGGATGGCATGGGAGTATAGGTGCCAGATCCCTGCCTGGGGATGGAGCTTGCCATTGCCACGGCAAGTGCTTGCATCTCTTCTGCATCGGGAGATACAATATTCGACATAAAGCCCAATGGGTATAAAACATACTCACCATAGGTATGATAGCTGATGCCAGCAATAAACTTTCGGGAGAGCAGCAGATCCCTAAATGCTTGAGTTTCTATCTCTGAGAAGGGAGATGCTCCATGATAGGTAACCTCGTATGGATATCCTGACGCATTTACGTAGCCCCATTTATAACCATAGTTGCGGTTCAAATCCGCGCCATCTGCCCCATATCCCCATTGGTCTGTTTCGATTATTGAATTAGCGTTGTTGTCAAATATGTTCTTTCGCCACCACACGTTGCTTTCATTTATCACCAGTTTATGACCATCCGGGTTTAACAGTGGAACAAACCATATCTCAGACGTGTTTACTATGTCAGTTATTTCCGGATCTGTTCCATATCCTTCCAGCAAGTGAACAAGGATGCCCATAACTGTTTCCAGACTTATTGGCTCACGGGCATGATGCTCCCCAACGAAATAGAAAGCCGGCTCGTCCTCTATCTGCTCAACATTATTAGATAGCTTCACAGCCCAAATCTGATGGTCGAAAGCTAAATAAGCCGGGATATTCTGCGCTGCATATACTGAACCCCATGATTCACCTATAGACTGAACTCTAACTAAATTGGGATACATTGCCTGTAGCACCATCAATTCGTCCAGCATAGTCTGGTAGTTTCTATAGCCTGGCAAATCTCGCGATGTAGATTTCAGGTTTGCTTTTAACTGAGCTTCGGTTTGAGTGATGTATATTCCGGAGTAATTTAACTGCAACTCGCGAAACATATCTTCATTTACCAGCACATCCAGATACAAACCGGGGTGGTAGGCACAGATATCATACTTTGCTCGCTGAAAGAAACCAAAATCAGCATCAGAAGGATTATCTAGCCTAGCAACAAAAGATTCTCCGGTCTTTACTGCAATATCCACAACTGATTTCTGATTAACTACCGGCAACGTGTTGGATGGCTCGAAAGCATTAGCAGCAAGAGCTAGAATAATGAAAAGAGATAACAATGCATACTTCATATAACACTCCTGATTATTGGGTAAAAAAATACAGTGGGGAATGCCGGGCGGCATCCCCACTGCTCGGAGGGCATTCTATGTAGGGTCTGTAGGCTGAATACATAAATACAGGCTTAGCGTTTTGTGTCAAGAACAAAATGATAAATAAATCATATTTCTTCGGGTGGACACTTTTCATCAGCGGCTATTTGATTAGTAGCAGCCTGCTTTTATAGCTGTTTTGACCTATTGAAACTCGCAAGAAATAAATCCCACTTGTGGATAAGTTTCCACGCATATCTCTACCATCCCATACAATATCCTGCGAACCACTTCCACTCGATACTGAATGACGTTCATAAATATTCTGTCCGCGCAAGTTGAATATATTCCACGTTATTGGAACAGATTTGGCGCAATCTAAAATGATATGTATATTAGCGCCGCCACCTACCTTAAACGGACTTGGATAAATGCTGTTTATGCCTTCTGAAATTGTTGGCACCACACTGTCGTTAGCAGACACAGATTGGATTGGAACTGTCCACCATGCATCAGCACCCGGCAGTTGGGATATATTTGGCGGAAGATTGCTGTCGTATGCAGAAATATTGTAGTAGAAATTACTATTCCCTGCCACAAACTGCGGTTCATGCGTGTAGCTGTAATAGTCTTGTCCCACATATTCCATTTGCTGCTCCACAATCTCCGAATTATCCACTTTGTAGCGCAGCACAACCTGCTCTATACCGGAGTTATCGGTTACCCTGGCAAGAAAAGTGGCAGGGCCTGTGCTGTTACCGATAGCCGCCAATGGAGTATGTTGAATTGCCGGAGCAATGTTATCACCTTCGATAACGAACATATGAGGGTCTAATGCGGCGAACACGGGATGGTCATAGCTCCTGCCCGAATAATCCGCAGCATGCACGAAATACCTAATGGTATCACCCTCGGCAAAACCATTTAAGAAAGTAGTATAATTCGTGGAGGCAACGTTTACCAGATAGCTGCGTTGCCAATTGCCAGAATTAACCTTGTATGCCACAAACAGAGAGTCACCATACAATGGCTGTCCACTATGCGCTGTGATATTTACATTAAAGTTATAGTTCTCAGCAGGGCTCACGCTTCCAAACCAAGGCTGATGTGCAATATGCAGCATTTGCTTATCGGGAATTTCATGTGTGCGGCAATGCAATGCATCAGTAGATTCCCATGGAGTTGATGAAGCTCCGGAAACCCCGATAACCTCATAGCCAGGCATAGCGTTGCGATACACCTGAAGTGCCGCGGCGTCATAAGAACCGCCCATAATGGGCACAAACACTTTCTTGTTCAAAATAAGTGAATTGGTATATGGTTGGTTCGAAGGAGTATTAACCCGATACACCTTATAGGGATATCCCCAGGCGCAGTTCAGATTGGCAAAATAGCTGGCGGTTGCCTCTATCTCGTCATACTGGGCATGACTGGAAGGTACGCTGCGGATTAGCACTTTATCGGGCGCGAGAAACTTGCCCCAGCAATCTATATGATCTATATATGTGTTATTCGGATCGGGCAACACATGATAGCTGGTAATCCCCATGTAGTTTAGCATTTTGCTGTTTACATTTGCCTGATTGCTACCATTTTCGCTGTAAGCAATCATGGTTTGGGCAGCAGTATTAATGCCATCGGTCATGTAGTTCCCACCGGTTTGCTGAATGTTCATACCATAATAGTTGTGTCCATACTGGTTGGCAAATAGCTGCGGTATCATATTGTCATCGGGTCGGGGACGATTGTATACAAAATCTACCACCCCATAGTCACCATTGCCGTCAAATATGAACCAGGGGCCAAAATCCCTTGTCCAGTATGAATCTGTGGCTGCATTCATATAGGTGATGTTTGCCATATTAGCTCCGGCATTCTGAAAGGCAGAATTGGCGGCATTCTGTTGGCTGCTACTAACTACGCACACCACTTTTGCGGTATTCGATAGCTGCACTACCAGGGATAGAGGAATTCCCAGCGGGTAGCGTATCATTACATGTGACGCCGGTTCAAATTCGGCTATGGGACGCACAGGCCCGGCAGGAGCGGGAGTTTCGGTAAATCTGAATCCATCCGATGATGAATCTGACTGTAGTACACTGTGCGCTCCCAGGCTACAACATAGCATCATCAATACCAATGTGATGAGGGCATAGTGCTTGCTGATAGATAACTTCATTATATATACTCCAATAAACGTTTACATTTCATGTCTTTAACCTAACAAGATTTGTGCCGAAACCGGAAAAATTTAGCTTATTAACAGCAGTTTTGCTCAATACCGGTTTTCAGCATGCCCCACTCCTCTTCCTTGCTGCTTCCTTGAAGGAATTACTAATGCATTACGCATGAAATACGGATGAGATGCGTATTTCATGCGTAATGGTAGCGCATAAAGAGCAGGGATGGACCAACTTATATGCCTTTGGCTATCAGGCTTTCCCAAGGTTTTTTTAGTGTATAGCTCATAATCTCTCGGTGTAAGCCAGAGATACCCTCAGGAATTCGGGAGGCATATTCATCCAATACCAGATAGGTACTGAAGCCAAGTCCCGTTTGTCTGGCAGCTTCCGAGATAAGAGCTATTCCTTCTTCCACAATGTGCTGCTCTGTGTCTTGCATCAGGTTTGTATTGCAGATAAACTCGGTGATCTGTAGCTTGGAGGTAAATTCCAGATGTTGCTTCATGGTAATAATCTCTTCCAAAGTTGAGGTGAAGGGACGCAGAGTATTCACCACAAATAGCATACGGTAACCACGCTTGTTTATAGAATCCACAAATCTGCCCAAAGTGCGACAGCCGGCAGGATCTCCGCCAACATCGAGGATAACAGTTTTGCTCAGGTTTTCTATTGCTCCCTTGATGCGAGGAGAAATCATAGGCAAATCAGCATGCTTGAATTCGCCTTCCGGGGCAATTACATCAATGCCAATCCTGGCAAAGTCTTCTCTAACATCTCGTGAGCGGAAATAAGGATTAACCACATCCATATCGGCCAACACGATGTCCAAACCCTCGCTTTTCAGCTTGCGGGCAAGATGGATGGAGTATTCGCTTTTTCCGCTGCCATAGGCTCCAATTATTATGTATAGTTGATTATTCATGTCAGTAGTTCCTTCAGGTGATTTTGGATAGTTGCATAGTCGTGAGCATAGAAGTCGGCTTCGTTGATAATCTGCTCCCATTGTGGCGCAGAATCCTCATCATGAATAGCTACGGCATACATCCCTGCAGCTTTGGCAGCACGAATACCATTAAGAGTATCTTCTATCACGATGCATGTTTCCGGCTCCACAGAAAGCTCTTTTGCCGCCTTTAAGAAGATATCTGGAAAGGGTTTGCCAAGCATGTCATGGGTTCCGGTTACTATAACCCTGAAATACTGGTATAAATCATGCTGTGTTAAAGCCAACGATGCCAGGTCGTCATGATTGCTGGTGCCAATAGCCAGGGGATAATTCAAGCTACGAAGCATAATGATAGTATCACGCACATCTTTTTTCAGGGGGACGTCATGCTCATAGTGCCACTTGACAGCAGCCGTCCACTCGTCCATTATCTCCTCGATGCTTTCAGTTAGTAAAAACCTATCTTTAAAATACTTAGCTGTTTGATTGTAGCTGTTGCCTTGTGGCATATTGTCAAATAAATCTGCGGGTACGGCGATATTTCGAGAACCTAAGAAATCCATATCCACCTGTCTCCAGATGCCCATGGAATCTATAATTGTTCCATCTAAGTCGAAAATGATTGCTTTATACTTCATACTAAGAAGCAGGAAATTTGGGAGGGCAAAAAAGTCAACACCAAAAAAATGGAGCGGGAAACGGGGCTCGAACCCGCGACTTCAACCTTGGCAAGGTTGCGCTCTACCACTGAGCTATTCCCGCTTGGTACCAGAGGCCGGAATCGAACCGGCACGGGCTTGCACCCGAGGGATTTTAAGTCCCTTGTGTCTACCTGTTCCACCACTCCGGCACGAGTTATTTGGAGGCGACACCCGGATTTGAACCGGGGATGGAGATTTTGCAGACCTCTGCCTTACCACTTGGCTATGTCGCCCAAAAAACTGGAGCGGGAAACGGGGCTCGAACCCGCGACTTCAACCTTGGCAAGGTTGCGCTCTACCACTGAGCTATTCCCGCATTTGTGAAACATCGTTCTCGTTACAAGAAAAAAATGGCTGATATTCTGTCAATCAAAAAGTGTCGTTTTCGTTGAATACTTCCGCTGCAAATCTATAAAGCCTGCTCTTTTTATCCAGATGTGCATCAGGATTTAGCCCTGCTTTCCGGCATACTTCGCGCAGAAAAGTGCTACTGTCCCATCCCCATTCAACCGCAACCTGTGGAAGCAGTAAACCGCTTCCATAGGGGTGGCTAATGTACAGGCCATCCCTGCCTATTACAGGCATCTCACTTGCTTGCATCTCGATAAGTTCACCCAATACTGATATCTCTATGGTTAGCTTCTCGAGTTCATACTTTTCTACCGGTGCGAAACGAGGATCCCGGAAAGCCGCAGCTTTAGCCATCTCAACCACGCTGGTAGCCAGAGGTTTATAGCCTTGAATATAGCCGATACAGCCGCGTAACTCATCGCCGATATGCAGAGTTACAAACACTCCATACTTATGGCTGAACACTTCATCTGTGGGCAAATCCAGCCTCTGCTGCTCGAAATGGGTTACAAGTGCATTTCTTGCCAGGGATAAAAGCCGGGATTTCTGATCTGAACTAAACATGCCATCCTCCTCTGTAGTCATTAAACGCTTATTCTGGCCGCCAAATAACCCACAACCTGATGATTGTCGCCAGATACATGTCCTGAATGGGTATAGCAAATCCTCGTAGCTTCCGGTGCAGTATAATACCCCGCTACATACAACAGGCTTAATATTGCACCCAAGCCACAAGCCTCACATTGCTCATTAACTGCTGCCTCCCACAAACCTGCTGGATCAAGCGCTAATACTCTGTCTATCAGTTTGGCATCAAGCTCTTCCGCTTTGGACGCTTTGTGGTAATGCGACAAGTCGGTAGAACAGAGTATCACTACCCGCTGAGTAGAGCGATACAACGCGTCGTTTAGCAATTCTGCCAGGCGCTTGGCAACTGCGGGTATCTGATTGCCGATCATTATTGGTAGCACAGACGCATGAGGAAAGAAGTAATGAATTAACGGAAGCTGAATTTCCATAGAGTGCTCTTTCTGGTGATAAACCAAATCTATCTCCTGATCGGCATAAGGGGATAGCTTGTCATAGAGGTGCTGGTTCAATTTGATATTGCCCAGAGGTGTACTGTACTCGGTGTATGGAGACAGGCTGAAATCAAAATGATGCCCATGATGGCTGGGGTGAAGAATGATAAAGCTGTCCACATTCTCGTGGCTGAGGCTGTGTAGCCCCTTGGCAGCGCATTGCCCGGAATACATGTAACCGGCATGAGGCAGTATCAGCCCTAGAGTACGCTGATTATCTTGCTGGCTATCTGAGCCTGTTAACCATGATGCAATCTGTCGTCTAAGCTGCTCTTCAAAGCGAGGGTAAAAGGTTCCTGCATGTGCGGTGGAGCGTATCATAATTCATCCTCTTCAATCTGCTCTGGCAACAATAATATGAAGGTGCCAGTTTGTCTGTCTTCCTTGCTAAGCTGTACCTTGTCCCAGTCACTCCTGTAGATGGGGTTTATAACGGCTATCTTCAGCTTTGGTAATGCCCGCTGCACCCTGCTTACTGTACCTAAGAAGGAACTGCTGTGGAAAGCACCGTTAAAGTGCATTATTCTTGCCTTAGGATTGGCTATATGTGCCATAACGATGCTCTCTGCCATCGTGTCATCCTTCAAGCATTGAGCTTGATAGAGCCACTCCAGGCTAAGAGCATCATTCATCATGCCATGTGCACCCGAACTGTTCACACCCATCACCTCAAAAAAGGCTTCCTTATATGCATCATTGGGATAAAAAGATTCCCTGGATATCCATTTAAGCTCTTCATCTGATAGTGTCTCTTTGAATTCTGCTCCCATTCTTGCCATCTTCCCGGCATAAATACGCGGAACGTTTGCAGCTATCACCTGTTTGTTCCTGGCCTTGGCGTACTCAATTAGTGGGCGATAATCTGTTTGATAATTACCCCAGGGGCGTGAAGCTTCCATGAATTCTGCCTCGTCTATCTTGTTCTGTAAATAGCTATCCAAGGCATCCTGCACGTCCCGTTCAAACATTTCAAACGACAGTATCAGCTCTTTCTTACCCTCCAACAGAGGCAGTATCTCGGCTTGAAGCTGATGAATGGTGGCATTGTCATGAAACTCACCAAAAAAAACAAGGTCATATTTGCTAAGCTCTTTTACCATTGTTTTCAAGGTGTGCGTTTTGCCATCTCTGGCACTAACAATGCGATAATCTGTCCCATTCAGCACGCCAACTGCCAACATTGCCAGCAGTAATACTATGAATCTCATAAATAAATCCTCTTATGTCTTATGTGAATATATTAAGCCAGAAAACAGCGTATAGCCATCAAGAATATCAATTAACTGCTGTTTTTGCTCGTCTGTAACCGATAGGTCGAATGACACCTTTTGCGCATAGCTTACTTCGCTTAATATATGGTCTAAATCGCTACACCTGTGCTTCAGGCTGTCAAAGCTGGGATAGTCACATTCCACATGAAATACATGCCACAATCTGGCAGCAACTAATCTGGCATTTCCAACTGCCTGCTCAACCGCAGCTCCATAGGCTTCTATCAGCCCTTTCACCCCCAGTTTTATGCCGCCGTAGTATCTGGTAACAACTGCAAGAACATTGCTAAGATTGTTGCGTAACAAAGCGTTTAATATTGGTTTCCCTGCTGTTCCTCCCGGTTCTCCGGCATCGGCATAGTACGTTATCTCCTGGTTTATTCCGCAAGCATAGGCATAGCAGTTATGTGTGGCATCGGCATACTGTCTGGTATGCTCTGCCAATATGCTTCTTGCCTGCTCAGGAGATTCTACAGGATATAACGCTGCTATAAACAGTGACCGCTGGATCTTTAGCTCCGAAAAGACCTTATTCTCTATGGTATAAAACATTACTTCACCTTTGGTAAATCACTCCAACGAGTGGTGTAAAATGGCGAAAGCTTGGCACGTCGCATCTGCCAATCCTTTTTTATGCCGCTGCTGGCATAGAACAAGGTATCCTGACCATGCTTTCTATTAAGCTTATCAACTATATCGATCAGTTGCTTACGTTTATCGTCCAAATAACATTCCTCGATAAATGACAACGGCACATCGGCTTCGGACATGATATCGGCAAACATCACCCCGGCTTTCTTGTATTCAAAGCCTGGCAGATACAGCTCATCCAGCAGGTTAAGCGCAATGCGGATAAGCTCTGGAGTAAAGGCGGAAGGGGGAAATATGGTGGTCGAAAGTGAGTTATTATACTGTGGCCCCTCCTTAAATCTATTCGTAGAAAGAAACACCATCATGTGCCCGGCTACGCTTTTCTGCTTTCGCAGCTTCTCCGCTGCCAGGGTTATGTAGCTGGAAACGGCTTCCCGAAGCTCACTAAGCTCCGAAACCTGCTTACCAAAAGAGCGCGAGTTTACTATGCTCTTTTTGGCGGCAGGTGCATCATCAAAATCCACACAGGCATAGCCACGCAGTTCCAACACAGTTTTATGCCCCACACTGGTCATATAGTGATCCACAAACTTGTCCTCAACGTCACGCAGTTGCAGGGCAGTTTCAATGCGATTTTGCCTTAAGAACTTGTCATACTGCCTGCCTATCCCCCACACCTCACCCACAGGTGTGCGTTCCAGTGCCTTTTCTATTCTCTCTTCTGTCATCAGGCATAGCGACCCCTTGAATGCGGGTATCTTCTTGGCGTGATGATTGGCAATCTTAGCCAGGGTTTTGGTGCGCGAAATCCCCACGGATACCGGAATGCCTGTCCATTTCTGAACCGTGTGCTTTATCCGGCGGCCATACTCTTCCAAGTCTCTGGTTTGAAAGCCTGTTAGTCCCATGAAGGCCTCGTCAATGCTGTATATCTCAACATCTGGGGAAAACATAGACAGCACTTCCATCACTCTTGCACTCATTTCTCCATACAGGGCGTAATTAGAGGACAGCAGAGTACCGCCATGCTTTTTGATTAACGCCTCATACTTAAAGCCCGGCGCACCCATGGGAATCTTAAGGTCTTTAATCTCCTGCGACCGGGAGACCAGGCATCCGTCATTATTCGAGAGAACGGCTACTGGCTTACCCATTAGAGCAGGATTGAATACCCTTTCGCAGGATACGTAAAAATTGTTGCAATCCACCAGGGCAACAATGTTATCTCTGCTAAGTCCCGTTGTGTTCATGGGTTTATATTGGCTCCTTGCGCGTTCATAAACTAACTAATACACATTGTGCAAGTGCAAGCCAAAATGTCAAGACCAATAAAGCGCGTGGGCGGATTATTACCAAAATCCATTGACAGATTATGCACAGCCATTATCCAAGCCAAGTGCATAAGCTAAAGATAAGGAAGCTACAATGGAGTACATTAAGACCAATAAATACTTTGCCCAGGTGGCAGGAAGCTTGGAAACGCTTGGCAGCGCAGAACTAGAAAGCTTCGGGGCTAAGGTTATCCAAAGCGTACCGCGAGGCATCCGCTTCTCTTGCAACAAAGAACAGCTATACAGAATAGTGTATTGCTCGCGCATATTGCAACGGGTGCTGGCACCCCTGGTTAGCTTTCAGTGCCACAGCGAGAAGTATCTGTATAATCAAGCCCGCAAGGCAATAGACTGGACTGCATTGTTTTCCCTTAACCACAGCTTCGGCATAGAATGCAATGTGAGTGGCAGCAACATCAGCCATTCCCTATATGCCAGCCAGCTTCTTAAAGACGCAATCTGCGATTGTTTTAGAGATAAGTATCAACAGCGACCAGACTTTAAGCCCACGGGGGCAGACATCACTTTTAACCTGCATATAAGGGAGAACTGGGCAGTTATAGCACTGGATTTAACCGGCTTTAGCATGCACAAACGCGGTTATCGCAACAAAGCAAATCTTGCCCCTCTGCAAGAAACTCTGGCAGCAGCAATTATTAAGCTATCGGGATGGGATGGTACACGCAGGCTTTTAGACCCCATGTGCGGCTCCGGAACTTTAGTGGCAGAAGCGATGATGCAGTATTGTAACATACCTGCTGGCTATTTGCGCAAAGACATGGGACTGCAGTATCTACCGGATTTTGATGCAGACAAATATGCCGAGATTCGCAAAGCGGAGAATGGCAAGATTCGCTCTCTCCCTCAAAACTTGATATCCGGCTCGGACATCAGCATTGGCAGCCTTAGCTATGCCAAAGATAATCTTTCTGCGCTTCCCGGTTCAGACGCCATTTACTGGTTGCATAGCCGTTTTCAGGATATCCCGCGTCAAGTGGGACGCTGCATTATTACCAATCCTCCCTACGGCGTTAGACTCGGCAACGATAACAGCACCAAAGTTCTATACCATGACCTTGGTGATTTCCTTAAACAGAAATGCCCCGATAGCGAAGCATATATCCTGTGCGGAAGCAAAGAACTTGTTCCAGAGCTTCGCCTGCGGGCTTATTGGAAGAAAAGCCTGAAGAATGGTGATTTGGACGTTAAACTGGCTAAGGTGATTATAAGAGGATAAGATAATATGATCGCAGACTGTAAAAATAACCACGAGATACGGTAATTTGGATTTTGGTGTGGTTTGTTAGCCCACTTTCGAAAGCAGCAGGGATGCTCTTATTCGACACTAAAAACAGGTAGCAGACTAAAGGGCAAACTAGTTAGTGAGTTTGAGGGTAAATGCGTGATGCATCTTAGCTTTGGAGGAGCGTCATTCTATAGCCTAAGGATGGTGGGTAAATGGGTGATGCATCTAAGCTCTGCAAGAGCGACGTTTAATCCCATCTAAATAAACATTTATTCTCTGCAAGAGCAACGTCTTAACTAAGCAAGAGCGCTATTTAAGCTCTGCAAGATGAACTTCTAATCTTTACAAGAGCGACATCTAAGCTCTGCAAGATGAACTTCTAATCTTTACAAGAGCGACATCTAAGCTCTGAAAGATGAGCTTCTAACCTTTACATGAGAGACATTTAAGCTCTGTAAGATGAACTTCTAATCTTTGCAAGAGAGACATTTAAGCTCTGCAAGAGCGACAGATACTAGCCTGAGGCGTAAGCCTCAGGAACAAGGCACCCACCAATATCAAGCCCCTTGGGGGCGACACATTTGATTGTTTACAAAGAGAAAAAGAGCCAGAGAGGAAAAGAGAGGTTAGCAGGTTAGCTGTGAGTACAATCAAAGCTCTGTAAGAGCGACAGATACTAGCCTGAGGCGTAAGCCTCAGGATCAAGGCACCCACCTATATCAAGCCCCTTGGGGGCGACACATTTGATTGTTTACAAAGAGAAAAAGAGCC
>CALLHY010000062.1 GCA_938009275.1 uncultured bacterium | reverse complement strand
GTATAAGTCTTGTGGTTATCCACATCATTTCCCGTTTTTTTTGGGGGTATGCTTGGAAAGTAGCCTAAACTATTCTTTACTCAATAGAAACAAATCCAATGGTTTTAATATCTGGAATTCAGTTCTACTTCTTAAGAAAAGGCCTATCACTCAACGTGCGACATAACTGTCTTTACAACATGCTTCTAGCGTAGTATTGACCTGGGTAGATTTGTTATGCAAGCTTTATGAAATATGACCAAATCTCATCTGGCACACGGGCAGGTTTACCTCCGTGAACGTGAACCACATAAACGTATGCCCTGAAGCACAGGTCTCCTGCAGGATTATAAACCTGTTGAAGCCATTTTGATCGCACTTTGTTCAGTTCCACAATCTCGCTTTTGACCGTGGCAATTTCTTCCAGCATTAGTGGCTTTACATAGTCCAACTCAAAGCGATGGATATAAACGCTCCAGCCCAGGTCAGCCAGTTTATTAATCGGCATATCGATATCCGTCATGGCTTCACTGCGCGCTTCTTCAAGCAAATGAAGGTAGTTAGCGTTATTAAGATGACCATAAATATCACATTCAAAGCCATATACTCTTTTATGATAGTCTTTTATCATGTATTCTCTCCTGTTCTTTTGTAATCTAACATTCTACCCTAACACAGTGATAATCTGTTGGATAATATAGACATACGAGTAACTACGGTTATTAATCCACTTCCCTAAGGCTTTCATCTATACCCTTGCGTATCTCATACCAATAGTCCAAAGCAGCAGCATGTTTATCTTCCTCAAATCGTTTCAGCCAGTAGTCTAAGTCTGCATCATTGTTTTGTATTATGTGCTTTTGGCGTTTCAGGTACTCGAACACCAGATCAATATTCCGTTCCGACTCCCAAAAAACAGATGCATTACGGCAATTTATCCTGCGGGAGGTAATGTGGGTATTCAGCTTAAGCTCAGCGCCTTTGCCAAAGATAGCCTGCACAATTTCCGGCAGCATTTCTTCTGCCCAGGCTCTATGAAACCGGCAGATACCAAGATTGTCCAGCATTAGCTCTGTCTTCATTCTATCAACGTTTATCTTGCCCAAAAGGCGCGGAGGAAAGTACTGTTGCGAGTAATGCATATAGTATCGTCCCATTGCCGGCATAGGGGAGAGGGCACCGGGTGCCCAATACTGATTTGGCACCATCCATCCACGGCGGCCAAAGGAATTGAACACAAAGCTTTCCATCAGGTTGCAGCCTTTCTTTCTGCCCAATCTTCGTGCATACTTACGTCCGCCTTCCATAATGTTTATCTTCCGCTCTTTACCAATGCAGTTCTGCAAGATTTGGCAGCCTAATTCCGCATTGTGCATCGAATCCTGAACCGTATCAAAATCATCAAGGTTCCATCTTGGCACATCGCTGACACCCAGTTCCTCGGGCAGTAGCTTGCCAGTAGTTAAACACTCAAACATCCAGCTTATCATTCCGCCAGCAGATATGGCATCAAAGCCCAAGGCGTCTGCTTTGCGGTTCAGCATCTCGGCAGCCCGTTGATCGAAGATTCCCGCTAATGGCCCCATAGTTTGATACGGCTCATAGTCTTTTTTAAATACGCCGTTGTTCTTCTTACACACGGCAACGCAGGGTTCGCCGCAAGTGGCAAACTGCTTGGTGGCAATGGTTTCTGCGTTAAATTGCTTTAGGTAGTGGTTCTTTATATGTTTGTCGTGAAAAGCTTTGCGCTTATCTTCAGTCCAATATATGCTGTTGTAATTAAAGGCAAGTAGCGTTCCCGCATTAGATGCGTAATTTACCCCAAAGGTTCCGCCGGTGTCAAAATCGGGATCGAAGCGATACTTTTTGGTGGCTTCAATGTCTTTGGCGATCAGCTTTTGTTGGTATCTGGCTTCGAACCATTCATCTGCCACTTTCCTGTCGCGGAAGTCCTCGTCTATATGCGTTCCGCCATAGATTATGGAGCATATTCCATGCTGCTGAAAAAGCTTGGAGCCCATGCCGCCCCTTCCTGCCCAGGTATCCACATGGCTTAGTTTGCCGCTAACTATTGGCACGGATACAATTGCGCCAATATCGCTGTACTCCGCTGCCGGGCCTACGGATAAGATGCGGGGATCATTGGCAAATCTATCACGATAGTTGCGGAAAGTATAGTCTTGCATGGCATAAACTCCGCCTTCGCCTTCCTTCCATATCTGCGAAGGGTGCACAGTTTGCAAGTCTAATTCAATTTCTTCGCCGTGATTACGGTTTAGCACCAGGACTGATGGTCTGCTGGCTTTGCCGATAATGCTAAGCATCGATATGCCCAAGTCGTCGAACACCAAGCCTGCACCCCCCATTGAGGAAACAAAAAACCCACCCCAAGCCGGGGAGAATCCTGTGAAAACCAGTCTGTTTGAACCGGGGAAGATAGAGCCAGCAAGGATGCCAACTCCGATGTTTAGGGAGTTATGCTTGCCGGCAAGATGCAGTCCAAGATCTACAGGCCCAAAGAACTCACCCATAGGGTAGCGTTGGATTCTGTAAAATCCGGTACTAGCATCCACAATCAGAACTTTCAATGTGTTATTCATGCAAAACCTCTGATGCCAACAAAGACCAGTCCAGCTTTCTTGTCAAGTGGTGCGACGTTATTCACTCCCCTCTCATTTCTTAGCCCTTGCTACCGATAAAGTGCGGACGTGTTGGTGTAGTGGTGTGCTGAAGTACCGTAACTTTCATAAGCTACGAAAACGTGGAAACGTGGAAAGTGGAAGTGTGAAAGAGTGAAACAAGGATGGGACTGGAGGACGAGAAGTCGAGATGTCGAGAGGTTTCGTGAAGCTGAGTCATTTGTCGATGTCCACTGAACAAGGTTATTCTTTACTTCTTTCTTAGCGGGGACATGGACTCCAGCTACCATTGCATACTAGCGTCTGCAGTCGATCAAAGATAATCAGAACGCAGTATGATAGTATGGGTGCTCGCCGTAGCGCTCAATTGACCATCCCACTTTGAGTATCATAGAGCTAATGGCGGGCGATTGCCTCGTAATTCCCTCGTGATTCCCGGGTGAGACCTGGGATTCACCCGGGAATCACTATGCGGTTACCAGCGGTTTTTTCGGTGAACCAGAGATGGATTAGAGTTCTGTTAATTGTTAGCATTGAAATTTCCATTTCAGACTGATTTCGTACTGATTTCGTACTGATCGGAGACTCAGTTGGATAGTCAGAGTCCGAAAACTGTGGACAAGTATGGACAAGCATGGACAGTTTTTCAGTCTGGGAGAGTTATGGTGAGTCTCCAGTTATTCGTATGCCATTCGATGAGTTTCGGGTTGTCGCATAAAAACACTAACATAATGCTTGACTAACAGAGTGGTGTTTAGCCTTGTTGCGCAGACAAAGTACTAAGGAGGAACAATGCGAAAAAAACTAATCTTAACTGCTTTGGCAATGTTGCTGTTAATAACTGCCTGTGCACCGGGAATGAATGACCGGACACCGGAAAGGCCGGCAGGTTTCTTTTGGGGGATTTGGCACGGATGGATTGCACCCTTTTCGTTGATATTCTCAATCTTCATACCAGAAGTATCTATCTACGAGGTTAATAACACCGGCTTTTGGTACGATTTTGGTTTCTACATAGCCATAGTAGGTGGTTTTGGCGGCTTGGCTCTAAGCCGGAAAAAGAAGAGATAGCACTTGGCAAATCTGCTGCTTATTATCACTGCTGCCATCTGGGGCTTTGCCTTTGTGGCTCAGCGCATGGGGATGGAGAGCCTGGATCCATTTACCTACAACGCTATCCGCTTTGCCCTGGGAGCGTTATTCGTGTGGCTGGTGGCTGCGAAAAAAGAGGCAAAAGGGGCAAGATTTCCCTGGTTAATTGGTGTGGTTCTGTTTATCGCCGCAAGTTTACAGCAAGTAGGGATTATGTACACCAGTGCCGGTTCGGCGGGATTTATAACTGGTCTATATGTGGTGATGGTGCCTATATTGGGAGTTTTTCGCAGGCAGAAGCTGAAGCTGTGGATAGTATTGGCGGTGCTGACAGCCACGCTGGGGATGTATTACATTAACAATCCCGATTCAGCAGAAGTGTCGTTTGGCAATCTGTTAGTGCTTATTGGAGCTATGTTTTTTGCACTCCATGTGCAATTGGTGGATTATTATACGCTAAAGTATAAGACCAGCACTCTGGCATATTCTCAGTTCGCGCTATGTTCGCTGCTTAGCCTGGTGTTTGCGTTTTTCTGGCTTGGCTTTGTAGATAGCACGAATCTGAATATTATGAAGATGGGATACAGTATTGGCAAAGCAATACTACCTATCCTGTATGGAGGTTTGCTAAGTGTGGGAGTGGCCTACACCCTTCAGATCAAAGCCCAGAAAAGAGCAGAGCCGGGGAAAGCAGCGGTTATCCTGTGTTCCGAAGGTCTATTTGCTCTAATTGGCGGATACTTAGTATTGGGTGAACATATTGGCATACGGACGGTAATAGGTGCGTTGCTATTGTTGATAGCGATGCTCATTAGCATATTTCCCCAACTTTTTGATTGACAGAAACAGCCACACATTTTCTTTGTTCCATCTAAGGAAAGCTTAGCAGCTTAATAAAGGATAAATACAATGGTTTTATACACGATAGCTTTAGTTGTGCATGCAATAATATGCGTTGCTTTGGTTTTAGTAATCCTGGCACAAACTTCCAAGGGTGGGCTTGATGCCAATCTTGGCGGAGCAGCCATGAACGTTTTTGGTGGAAGCGGTGCTTCCCAGTTCTTAAAAAAATGGACTCAGATACTTGCTCTTATCTTCGTGGTTTCATGTCTTATGCTGGCCTTTTTGGTAAAAGACATTCGCTCCGGTGGAAATGCAGGTGTACAGGAACGTCAGAAGAAGATTAACGAAACCCAGCAAACAACTCCGGCTACCGCACCGGCACCTGCTCCTGCAGCAGCTCCGGCACAAACTCCCCCAACAGAATAAGATGATCTTTTACTACGCAGAAGTGGTGGAATTGGCAGACACGCAAGACTAAGGATCTTGTGCCTGTAACGGGTGTGCGGGTTCGAGTCCCGCCTTCTGCACCAGTTAGTTTACGCTCCCGAGTTCGGGAGCGTTTTCTTTAGCTATTAATAAATCACATAACTTTAATGGCAGGATTGCGCCTGCCCATTTGTATAGGAAAGTATTTTGAAATCACTACGTTTTGTATTTGAATTCGCCAAAGGACTAAAGTTACGTTATCTCGCAGCGATGATGCTTATAATAATCGCAGCCATATTTAGTTTCATGAATCCGCTCATAATTCGCTTTAGCATCGACAGCGTACTGGGGGGAAAAGCACCTGATATGCCGTTTGGAATCACCCGACCGGGACAGAGCTTAATAGACTTCTTACGGGCAAATCTTTGGTTGGCAGGGCTGTTAATTGTTGCCGTTAGTGCCTTTTCGCACGGTTGCACCTATCTGCGTAGCAGGATTAGCGCGGCAGTAGCGGAGGAATTTGCCAGAAGAATAAGGAACAGGCTGTATGACCACATACAAAGGCTGCCTTTTGCCTGGCATAGCAAGGTGCAGACGGGGGACATAATACAGCGTTGCACCTCCGATGTGGATACGGTTCGCCGTTTTATTGCCCTTCAGTTCGTGCAGCTTGGTAGAAGCGTATTCATGGTAGCCCTCATCCTGCCCATAATGCTGTCTATGAGCCCCAAATTGACGCTATATTCGACTCTTGTAGTGCCAATAGTGTTTGTATATGCCTTCGTGTTTTTCCGTCAGGTTCGCAAGCGATTTAAGGCTCAGGACGAAGCAGAGGGATTTCTAACCACTACGTTGGAAGAATCCATGTCGGGAATAAGAGTTGTTAAGGCATTTGCCCGGGAAGAATATGAGATAAACAGGTTTGAAAAAGCAGCCCTTGATTATCGTAACAAGAGCCGTGGGCTGATAACCGTGATGGCGTGGTATTGGGCGTCATCCGATGCGCTGTGTATGCTACAGATAGCATTAGTGCTAATCTTTGGTATTGGCATGACCGTTAGTGGGCAGGTAAGCCTTGGTACATTGCTTGCCTTTAGCTCATATATTGGCATGCTTATCTGGCCCATAAGAGAGATGGGGCGGGTGCTAACCGATATGGGCAGAGCGCAGGTTTCTATAACCCGGCTAAAAGAGATATTAGACACGCCTACAGAGGATGTGGAAGGAATTGTTCCAGATGCCGGAATCAAGCTGAAAGGCGAGATAGAGTTTAAGCAGCTTAGCTTTGCGTATGAAAGTGGACACAGCATATTGACGAATATAAACCTGAAGATTAATGCCGGAGAAACCATTGTGATACTGGGTGCAACGGGTGCGGGAAAGTCTTCATTAACCAATCTGATACCACGCCTGTTTGATTACCAAAGCGGACAGATATTGCTGGATGGTGTTGAGTTGAATAAGTATAACCGCCACTACTTGCGCAAGCAGATTGGGATTGTGCTGCAAGAGCCTTTTCTGTATGCGAGGTCTATAAAAGAAAATATCGGCATGGGGCTTGCAAGCTGCCATGATGATGAGATTGTTATTGCAGCCAAAGAAGCAGTTTTGCACAACACAATTGCAGGCTTTGAACATGGATATTCCACAGTGATAGGGGAGAGGGGGATAACCCTTTCCGGTGGGCAGCGTCAGCGTTGTGCTATAGCACGGGCACTGGTTTTGAATGCTCCAATACTAATCATGGATGATGCTTTGTCGGCTGTGGATACCGAAACGGAAGAAAGAATTCAACGTAACCTGAGAAGAAGAAAGGGGCTTGCCACCACGATAATTATTACTCACAGGCTTTCCAGTGTTAGCCTGGCAGATAGAATAGTGGTGCTGGAACATGGCAAAATTATCCAGATGGGCAAGCATGATGAACTAATACAGGTTCCCGGTGTGTACCAACGCATCTGGAACATTCAACATATGCTGGAAGAAGAAGCAGCAGGTTAGAATGGAACAACAATATCAAGAACAAGAATTTACCAGGAATATAGACCCCAAGCTGTGGCTGGGATTGCTAAAGCAAGCCTTGCCATATAAGTACTTAATGATGGCTGTTGCCGCGCTCATGACCTTCATGGCGGTACTGGATTCAATGTTGCCCCTGTTTACGAAGTATGCGATAGATAATATGATTATCCCCAAGAATACCGATGGGATAGTTGTATTCAGCTTGCTTTACATAGCAGTAACATTTATTGGCTTTATCACAGTTGCGGCATTCATTCACCTCACCGGTAAGGTAGAAACGGGAATGAACTATGACCTGAGACGCAAATGCTTTGCCAAACTGCAAGCTATGCATCTGGCATATTATGATCGCACGCCCACGGGCTGGATAGTTGCAAGGCTAAACTCCGACATATCACGCCTTGGTGACATAGTTGCCTGGGGAGTGGTTGACATTGCCTGGAGCTTTGCCTACATAGTGATAGTAAGTGCTATCGTGCTGGTGTTAAGCTGGAAGCTTGCCTTTATCCTTATTCTGTTATTGCCGATTATTGCATATATCAGCATCAGGTTTCAAAAGAAGCTATTGAAGCTGTATCGACTGGTTCGCAGGCTGAACTCGAAGATAACCCACGGATTTGGGGAGGGCATACATGGTGCCAAAACCACCAAAACCTTGGTACGTGAAGATGCCAATCTGTCTGAGTTTTCGGAGCTGAACTATGAGATGTATTCCAGTTCGGTAAAAGCTGCTGTGGCTTCTGCACTCTTTATGCCTATGATTCTAATGGTTTCGTCTATTGGGGTGGGACTGGTGCTGTGGTTAGGCGGCCTGGCAACTCTAAAGCAGAGCATTAGTTTTGGTGCTTTGGTGGCATTTATCAGCTATACTATGCAGCTTTTTGAGCCAATCTCTAATGTTGCCCGCTTGTTTGCAGAAATGCAGAATGGACAGGCAGCGGCAGAGCGGGTATTTTCGCTGCTGGAGCTGGAGCCGGAGATAATTAGCAGCGTGCCTTGGGATGAGACTTGGGCACGAAGAAGCATGAAAGGTGAGATTGAGCTGGATAATATCAGCTTTGCCTACAAAGACGGGCAACCGGTTTTCTCGGACTTCACGCTATACATAGCAGCCGGGGAGAGCATAGCAGTAGTAGGGGAAACAGGAACGGGTAAAACCACTCTGGTAAATCTTATATGCAGGTTTTATGAGCCCCAACTTGGTGTGATAAGAATTGATGGTATGGATATCAAAGAGATACCTATGAAATGGATTCACAGCCAACTCGGTTATGTGCAGCAAGTTCCTCACCTGTTTCAGGGTTCGATAATGGAGAATATACGTTACGGACGCCTGGATGCTACAGATGAAGAGGTTATGGAAGCCGCAAGATTGGTGAATGCAGAGCCGTTTATACTTAATCTTCCCGATGGCTACTATTATCAGGTGGGCGAATCCGGCAATCTGCTATCCACTGGGCAGAAGCAGCTACTGGCTTTTGCCAGAGTGGTGCTGGCTAATCCGCGCCTGTTAATCTTAGACGAGGCAACTGCATCCATAGACACCGAAACCGAGAGCTTGGTTCAGGAAGCAATGGACAAGGTATTGCAAAACAGAACCGGTATAGTAATTGCCCACCGCTTATCAACCATCCGCCGCGTGGATAGAATACTAATGATGCACCTGGGTAAGATAGTAGAGAGCGGTAGCCACAAAGAGCTTATGCACCAAAAGGGCAAGTACTACAGACTGTATATGAACCAGTTCATGCAAGAAACAGCCGATGCCGAGTTTGCCAAAGAAGCATAGCGAACTACCTACTTTTCTATTGACTGAATGCAAGCAGCTAAAATCATGAACTACAAATAACATCACAATAGTGAGGAAATAGTGGCTTACAACAGGATGAAAACTGACCTTCAACAGCTATTCACAGAGCTTAAGAGCATGGGACTGTACAAAACTGAGCGGATTTTAACTACCCCCCAAGGCGCACAGATTGCTGTGTCCGATGGTAGAAGTGCGCTAAACTTTTGCGCAAATAACTATCTTGGCTTGGGCAACAATCCCGAGGTGATAAAGGCTTCGCAGAGCATAATGGACGATTGGGGCTATGGCTGCGCTTCGGTGCGGTTTATATGTGGCACGCAAGAGATACACAAGCAGCTTGAGAACGCCGTATCAGCATTTTTGGGCATGGAAGATACAATCCTCTATGCTGCATGTTTTGATGCCAATGGTGGCGTTTTTGAGCCCTTGCTGGGCGAAGACTCTGCCTTGATCTCTGATGAACTGAATCATGCTTCCATTATTGATGGAGTACGCCTCTGCAAAGCTCAGCGGTTTCGCTACAAGCACTCAAACATGGAAGAGCTGGAAGCAGCACTAAAGGCATCGCAGGAAATGAAGTATCGTCTTATCTGCACCGATGGCGTGTTCTCCATGGATGGCGATATGGCAAAGCTACCCGAGATATGTGACCTCGCAGACAAGTATGATGCTTTGGTAATGGTGGATGATTCTCACGCCACCGGTTACATCGGCAAAACAGGACGCGGTACACCCGAACACTTTGGAGTTACCGAGCGGATAGACATTATTACGACCACCTTTGGCAAAGCCATGGGCGGTGGTAATGGAGGATGCACTTCGGGTCGCAGAGAGATTATTGAACTGCTTAGACAGCGTAGCCGTCCATATTTGTTCTCAAACACTCTTGCTCCAGCTATTGTAGGTGCAACTTTAAAAGTGCTGGAAATGCTTTCAGAATCTACAGAGCTACGCGATAAAGTATGGGACAATGCAGTTTATTTTCGCCGTGAAATGATAGCCGCCGGATTCGACATTGTAGAAGGGAACACAGCTATTGTCCCCGTAATGCTTTATGACGAACCTTTGGCGATAAAGATGGCTGATATGCTGCTGCAAGAAGGTGTGTATGTAATTGGCTTTGTGTATCCTGTGGTGCCAAAAGGCAAAGCCCGCATTCGCGTTCAGCTTTCCGCGGCTCATAGTAAAAGCGATCTGGATAAGGCAATAGCTGCATTCAAGAAGATCGGCAAAGAACTGAAGCTAATTTAATGAAGAAAGCAAGCTGTGGAGTGATATACCTCGTTCCTGTGCCAATCGGGAATCTGGGGGATATCACTCTACGGGCTTTGGAAGTATTAAAATCCGCCTCGCTGATTGCCTGTGAGGATACACGTAACACGGCATTTCTGCTTGGCAACTATAATATTCCTGTTCCCAAGCTTATTAGCTTTCACAAGTTTAACGAGAAGCAACGGGAAAATATGCTGTTTGACCACGTTGAGAGCGGTAAAGATTTGGTTGTGGTATCCGATGCAGGCTCACCTGCGATTAGTGATCCTGCGGAGATGTTGGTTCAAGTAGCTATTCAGAAAGGGATTAATGTAATAGCATTACCGGGAGCTACTGCCTGTATTCCTGCTATTTCCATTTCTGGATTCAGCACTCGGCAGTTTCAGTTTGTGGGCTTTCTACCCAGTGATAAAGCCAGGCGCAAGAGCAAAATACGTGAGATATCGGAATACCAATATCCAAGCATTATCTACGAATCACCACACCGCTTGCTTGAATGCATGAGTGAGTTGTTTGAAGAATGTGGAGACCGCCCGATATCAATTATTCGCGAGATCAGCAAACTACATGAAGAGCATATATATACCAGCTTAGGACAAGCCTCCGGCAACGATGAGATTACCTTAAGAGGTGAGTTTTGCATTGTGTTACAAGGCTGTTCCGCCTCCGAAAGTGATGTTCATATTAGCGAAGCCGATATAAACCTTCATATAGCTCAATGTTTCAAGAAAGCCATGGGTACCAAAGCAATCAGTATTGAGCTTTCTGAAGCGTTTGGGCTTAGTCGCGGTGAAGCATATGATAAGGTGGTTCAGTACTTAAAAAAGAGGAATAGGAAATGAAACCATTCTTGCTCTTCGATTTCGATGGCACAATTGCCGATTCCATTCATCTTGGCTGGAAGATAGCTAACCAAATGGCTCCAAAGTTTGGACATGCCGAGTTTACAGATGAGGATTTTCAGCGCTTCAGGTCTATGCCGATGAGAAAGGTACTAAAGGAGTTGCACATTCCTCTTCACAAAATTCCTCATGCAATAGCCATGGCACTGGTGGAATACAAGCACTTTGCGCACGAACTGGAGCCTTGCAGGGGGATTATTCCAATGCTGAACCAGCTATCTGATATGCAGATTCCCATGGCATTGCTAAGTTCAAATTCCAAAGAAAACCTCTATATGTTTCTGTGGCGGATGCAGATTACTTCATTCCAATGGGTAGAAGGAACTTCAGGAGTGCTAAACAAGAAACTGCGTATAAAGCAGCAGATAAAAAAACATAAGCTTGACCCCAGAAATGTAATCTATCTGGGCGATGAAACCCGCGATATCGATGCTGCTAAAAAATGTGGACTTCGAGTGATAGCCGTTACCTGGGGCTTTCATACGGCAGAATTGCTAAGTAGCCACGATCCGGACTATCTGGTTAACAGCCCCGATGAGATAGTAAAAATCGTTCAATCTCTACAATAAAGTAACGATAAATTTAACGCAAGATAGCTTTACCATCCTTACTTGAATTACTTATGAAATACGCATGAAATACGGATGAGATGCGTAGTTCATCCGTATTACTACCGCATATCGTGCAGGCTGCAATCACGTTAGCGATGCTTTATATACCGTAATGAAGCCTTGCTGATTATAAATTTTTCAGGGCTTTAAGCCAATTAATTCATATATCTTAACGGGCTTGGTTTTACCCTTTACCGTAACTGCATCCAGATAGTTTGTCTCTACCAGGTCTGCAACCTTTTCAAGTGTAAACTCGCTGATAATAATCTTTTTCTCGGTGTTATAGTCTTTGTTTATCCCTTCTAACCGAGCTCCTAAGTTTATGGTATCTCCAATGGCGGTGTAGTCAAATATCTGTTCGCTACCTAGGTTCCCGACTACTGCCTGGCCGGTATTTATTCCTATGCCGATATCGAAAGGTTGGCGTCCCTCTGCTTTCCATCGTTCTTGCATTTCGTTTAGCTTTTCTCGCATCTGCAATGCAACCTTGCAGGCGTTAAGTGCATGATTTGGCAAGGGAACAGGTGTACCGAAGAGAGCCATAACTTCATCACCCACAAACTTGTCTAATATGCCTTGATTCAGGATGATAATATTCACCATTTCCGTTAGGTATTCATGCAAGATGTTTACTGTTTCTTCTGGAGTGTGAGATTCAGAATAGGTGGTGAAAGACCTGATGTCCGAGAATAGCACGGTTATCTCTTGCAATGATCCGCCATACTTAAGGTTTTTTGGGTTTTGCAGTAATTGATTAACCAATTCAGGAGCCATGTATTGCTGAAAAGCACTTCGAATAAAGCGTTTTTCCTTCATGGTTGCCAAATAGTGGCTAAGGATGCTTGCTACATAAACCAGCAGGAAGACAATTGCTGTTTGTACAATAGGTATGATAAGCCCATATTGTTTGAATAGAACAAGGGCAAGCCCATACTGCAAAGCGATAAGCAATACAACTATCACTGCAGAAATCTGTGGTTTTATTTTCCTGAAGCCAAACCACAAGGCAATCAGTATCAGAAACTCTAATGCTAAGTATAACAGAGGATTAATCTGCGAAAGATACTTACCGGAAAGCACCATTTCGATGAAGTTAGCGTGAATCTCCACTCCCGGAGTCCATTCGCCACCGAAGGGGGTGGGGAATTTGTCGTGAAGCTCATCCACCGTAGCACCGATTAATACGGTCTTATCTTTCAGTTCGCCAGAATCTAAGATTTCGTAAAATTCATCGAGTTCAATGCCCTGATAACCAGGCATGGACATGGTGGAATCGTCCAGGATGCTTGAATATGAATACTGCTTAAACGTACCGGCTGGCCCTTTGTAGTTGATAATGGCATTATTGTGGTTTATCAAGGGTACCACTTTATCGGCAAGCTTCATTTTAGTACGAGTTAACGAAATGTGTTTTTCCCAATCTGGCTGATAGACTCTCATATTGGCAAGGGAAGCAACGCCTATGCTGAATACAGGTTCTTTGTCAAAGGCTTCATAACAAGTGTATTTGCGTATGAAGCCATCAGAATCGGCATTCATGTTTACTATTCCCCAGGAAAGCCCCCTTTTAGTAATTGCCGATATTGGGGTAAGTTTTTGGCTGGGCTCACCTGCGTTGCGAGCGTGAATCACCTTCCCAGCATATATCACATTATTGTATCTGGCACCTGCTTCGGCAAGGGCGTGGTCTGCTTCGGGATATGAGTTTTCGGTGAATTCTACGTCGAATACAATCTGTTTAACACCAGCTTGGTTCAGATTCTCAATCAGCTTGGCATGATATTCCCTTGGGAATGGCCACGACTCGTTAAGAGCACTGAAGCTGGCATCATCAATGGCGATTATTGCCAGATTATCGGATACATCCTGCACTCCACGAAAACGGAACAAGGTGTCCTGAACCTTGAACTCGAGGGAATCAAATAAGGGGAACATAAAGATAAGCTTGATAAGCAGTAAGATACCAAGCGGGTAAAGAATAACCAGAAAGCGTTTCATAGTGCCTCTTATGTTGTTAAATATAAAGCCCGCTCGAAACTATGTTACGAACGGGCTTAAGTTTATGATTATTTGGGTTGCATTTAGAATCTTTGAGTAATCAGCACTCTCCAAGTAGTGGTTTTATACTCGGAGGCACCAGCCAAGTCGTTGCTGTAATTCTGGAACCCAAGATTTGTGCAAACAGACAAGTCTCTAATTGGGAAGGCTTCAACACCCAGGGTAATATAACCAATCTTATGCTCAGACTGATTGCTGTCGAAGCTTACTAATCTGTAGTTTATAAAAGGTTTAATGCGATCTTCCCATAAGCTGTAGCCTGCACCAAAGAAGATGTTTTGGTTTTTGTTTTCTACATTTGGGCTTGCCATTTTTTGCTTTTGAGTACCGAGTGACATAGAGAATTGAGTAGTTAAGGGCAGGTTGTTATATTTGTTCGACATGGTTAAGTTTAAGCCGTTGTTCTCATTGTCGGCAGTATACTGAAGATTGTTACTGGCATCGGCAAGCTGTGAATCGTCGGTGCCCAGCCTGTAGCTGATGTCAAACTGAGTTGGCACGTAGGGTATCTGAGTAACGTTGTAGCCAATACCAAAGCTCATGTTTTTGGAATTTCGCAGATAGTGCTGGAATGGATTGGCGGAGGAAATCTCAGGATTCTTTTCGTTTTCTCCCTGGTTATTAAAATAAGCAGCCTTTAGATAGGGGAGATTGTTAATACGCAATATGGATTGGATATACCATGAGTTGAAAGTGTTGGTTTCCGATTTGTGTCCCATAATGTTATCTTCGGTAAGGCTGTATCCGCCAGTAAATACCCAGTATCTGGCCAGGTTAAATTGGTCGGTGATAGATAGGGTTCGGCTATCGTTCATTTGATATGATGCGCCAAGAGCATTGAAAGCAGAACCTGTTTCTGAGTATTGCACGTTTATCAGGTTGTTCATCATAAAGGTTCTGAAATATGCTAACCAGGCAAGATTAGCCCGGCTGGGCATGAAGGGCTCCATATTCTTGTTTATCACGAATAAATCGCTGTAGTCCGAGGGGTCTATAGGGAAATCCTCTTCACCCAGATAATCAATGATGGTTTGTTTGTCTATTGGGCCTGGTATGGTATTCTTGTTCAGAATAGAGCCACCAACTTCTGCACCCAGGATGGTGTTTAACTTAGGTAAATTTAGTCGGATGTCGAAGCTAACTACTGCGTTGTCCTTGGCGGTAACGCTGTAGTCTGTCTGTAATTCTGTAGAGCCATTAGGAGTGTAGTTTAGCACATAATACAGGCTATCTAGCGAACTAACTATATCGCGATGGCGAGACATTGCGAGTCC
Organism: uncultured bacterium; assembly: GCA_938009275.1. Classification (GTDB taxonomy): domain Bacteria; phylum Cloacimonadota; class Cloacimonadia; order Cloacimonadales; family Cloacimonadaceae; genus Cloacimonas. Next base: position 106,701 of record CALLHY010000062.1, on the reverse strand, counting down.
CATGGAGAAGCCACCTTCGTTACCGACAGTGAGCTTTGCACCTATTGCTTCTTGTTTGAATGTTCCAGATTTCAAAGATCTACCGTCTGGTGAAGTTAATATCACATTGTCATTTGTAGTTTTGCGAACACTTTCACCATGTGCCCAGGTTATCGAACCAGCTTTCCCGTAGAACTTTGCATACAGCCCCCGGATATTCTTATTGTATAGAGTATACTGGCTAAGACTGGGAGAATAGTCACCCGCAAAGATATCCAGCATGGGTACTTGTATGCCAAATGTGTATCGATTAACAGGCTGTTTGTTGGTCTTCTCCAAAGATGAGGCGTATAGGTTGGCTTGCATATTTACTCGTCCATAATTGCCATAGATATCGGCCCATGATGCAGCATCGTTATCGCTAACACCAGGAGTTACATCAGGATTGGAATAGTCATATACGTTTGAAGAAAAGTTTACGCTTCCACGAACAGTAAAGGGTAACGAGTGCTTTACCTTTCCGGGAGTAACTTCGGTGATCCAAACATTGGAGTGAATTACTTTGTTACCCTGTTTGGCTTTGATAACTGCCTTCTTGATGCCTGGGAATGGGCTTTCTTCTCTATATAGAATGGTAGGAGCAACAATCTCCGCTATGGATGTAACGTCTTTTCCGCCTACCCATACTTCGATGCTGGCGGGATCAATTTCTTCCTCCAAGGCAAAGAATGAAACAGCCAACTGGTATCCTTCATCGGCAGATATTGTAGCTTCCTCCGTAAGTAAAACGAATCCTTCTGACAATTCACCTTCGAGAGCTTTGGGCACCATTGTGTACTTTGGTGTTATACCGTCTAAAGGAGGAAAGTTTTGTGCTGTACCATCAAATAGCTGAATTTCGAAGTAGTACTCGAGCTTTACATCGGAGATAAATTTGGCAGGTATGCTTGCCCAATAATACACAGCTCCGGGGCTCTCTTGCGTAGCTGGTGCGTTCATCCAGGGAATCTCACCTTCGTTACGATAATATACCTTTACTTCCGAGATTTCCTCTAATCCTTGCAGTACTTCCACCATCAGCTTTACATCTTCTCCAAAGCCATAGCTGCCAGGAGACACATGCTGGATGGAAACCGCAAATGCTAAGGTTGTAAATACTGCAATGACTGCTATTAAGAATAACTTTTTCATAGCGGTTCCCCTTAGTATCTGATTTCAATGTACTTGGTTTTACCTGCTGCATCAGTTACAGGTATTCTTATGAGCTTTGGCTCTGATACTTTTGATGATTCCATCTCTTCTTTTTCGATGCTGGAGGTGTCTTCTGAGCTGCTTTCCCGTATTTCGAAATTTCCTTCTGCGTCTATTGTGGCCGTTTTTCCGGCTGCAACGGACTTCACATCCTCGCTTTCCAATATCTTAAGTTCTACCTCACCATCGGTTACGATGAATTTTGATACGCCATCGTCCGAAATCTTTGTAAGAAAACCTGTACCCTTAACGGATGCCACAGTTGTAGGCGTTTGAACCATAAAAGTTCCGGTTTTTGGCTTAACATCAGTGAAAATGCTGCCCTTATCTATAACTACTTTTTTGCTAAGGCTTTTGCCGCTTTTATTGGCGGTTATCCTAACTACGGAATTTGAGAATACCTTGATGGTTGATGAACCATCTATGTACTTATACGCAGCAAAAGATTCACCACCCGTACGTAATTCATCATTGTTCCTAAGGAGATCACCAGCTTTGAATTTGATGTTTTTGGCATCACGAGAAAGGTCAACTTTTCCTTTCGATGCAGAAAGCAGGGCTACAGACTCAGCAGCGAACACGCTACACGTTAGACTGAATAATAACAGGACAATAATATATGTTTTCATCTTTAGCCTCCTAGTCCCTTAACTGCACTTGCAGCTCTTTGCCCGCAAGCCCCGACAATAGATCAAGCGCGTCTTGTCCACTGTAGGTTCTACCCTCATAAATCACGGTACCCACTAAAGTGTAACCTTGGGCCAGGATGCTTCTAAGGGCGTTATTATTAAGGATGTTTAGCTGTGCTTGCATTTCTGCGGCAGTTTCGTTCGTGTTCTGAGATTCATTTACATATCTGAAAACAAACCAGTTACTCTTTAGCTTGGGCTGGAGGTTCTGGTTCTGGATGGTAAACTCATTGAATAAAGTGGTAGTTATCTGCCAAGCATAATAATTGCCAGGGTTAAATGCCAGGAAATCAGAAAATCCGCTGCTGACATCAGGATTGGAATAAAACAGATTTCCGGTGTTCTCTATGTTGTTTTGGCTGGGAGGATTGTTTGCCGGGTATTCCCTTACAATAAGTGATGACTTATTAAAGCCAGTAGAGACTGAATTCCACTGGAAGCTAACAGGTCTTTGGCTAATCTGGGGTGGGGTTTGACCAATAACTACTCCGGGAGAGATCAAGTTTATAGCGCCAGCATTACGGATCTTAATGGTAAACACTGCAGGACTTCCAACGGTTGTATTCCAGGTGCCTGCTTGCCAATTGCGAACCCAGATTCTCAATTCAAGATTACCATCGGGAAAGTAACCTGCCAGCACAGCTTCCTTGAGAGTGGCATTGGCATCAATAACATGTTCTACAGAAATACTGCTGCTTCCTTTGGGCTGGAAATCAGGGTGTCCTTCTTCAGATATCAAATGACGGTTGCTCATTTGAACCTGTCTCTTGTTGCTAATTATCGATCCCCAGTTTTCATCCAGGCTTTCGAAATCAGCTTCTACTAGTTTGGCATTGTTCCAGAATACTACCACTTTTAGATCAATCCTGCCAGCAGGTAGCTGATCTTCTGTGATGGTTAGAGTGGTTAACATGGGTTGTGATAATGGTTCTTGGGGATCAAAACTAATTGTGCTCATTGCGTTTACTTCCACGCTTCCAGGAGAGAAACTCGTGGATAATGCCGACCATCCCAATATGGGTAGCAGCACAAAAACCATCAAAAGCAAGTTAATGTGTCTCATTTTTACCTCCCTGCATTCGCAGGCTTATGTTTATTACAGATTGAAGCAGCTCGCCAAACGACAGTCCTGCTGCTTTTGCCGCCATTGGAGTAAGGCTAAGAGGAGTCATACCCGGCAGCGTATTTACTTCTAAAAAAAACGCTTTGGTGTCATCATACCTGAAGTCAATCCGTGCATAACCGGATAAGTCCATTGCCTTCCATATACGTTCTGCGTATAACTGGATTAGCTTGGCAGTTGAATCATCTAATCTGGCTGGTGCAACGTATTCTGTTTTGCCCTTCGTGTATTTATTATTGTAGTCATACCATCCTGACAATGGCTTGATTTCGACCACCGGTAGTGCTTTGCCATCAACAACAGTTACGGTTAGCTCTCTACCTGGTATATATTCTTCTAAAAGTGCGGAAGTAGAATATTTAAGCGCATCCAAAACGGCGTTTTTTATCTGATGCAAGTCATCTACACGGCTAATGCCAACCGATGAGCCCGCATCGTTGGGTTTCACTATTATCGGTAAGCCAAGTTCTGAGGTGAATGAAGCATAGTCTTGCGGATCGGAGTAGTCTTCCAATACATTACCCCGGAGCAGTATGTGTTTAGGTACTGGAATACCCTCTTGGGCTACTATTAACTTAGTAATATACTTATCCATTGTAATGCAGCATGCCTTGAATTCCGAGCCGGTAAAGGGCAGGTTCAGTAGTCTTAGCAGGGCTTGAAGCTCGCCATTTTCACCGCTTCCTCCATGCAGCCCATTAAATACGATATCTGGATTGTGCTTAGTAAGCTCATGAACAAAGCTGACACTACTAACATAATCGTGCGGATCAATTTCATGCACATTATAGCCAAGCAAGCGTAGCTCTTTTGCAATCTCGGTTCCGCTAACCAGTGACACTTCTCTTTCCGGTGAGAAACCGCCTTTTAATACAACAATTCTTTTCACTTGAGTGTAAACACCTTATCCTTGATTAAATAATCATCCAAAACATTAGGCCTCATCCGTTGCTTATTCGGAAAAAAACCTTAAGGCTTAGGCCAAAAGATGCTTTGAATCTTGCAACATCTGGGATGTTAGCTCCACAAAAATCTAACTCGCTTATCTCATTGGCCAATTCATTTATTAAACTCAGAGTATGCAAGCTGCTTACTCCATGTTTCATATCATTCTGGCTGGTGGCTCGGTAAATAGTGTATGCTTTATCTAACTGGCCTTTGAAAAGTATCTCGCTACTAACAATCTTGCCTTCCAGATACATGTTGTATTGACGGGCAAATCCACGCGCGAACAACTGATTTAAAAACAATGTTAATGCTTGATAACTAACTCCGTTCACTCTCTTTTTTCTCTCGTCCATCGCGATTGTTAGCTTTATAAACTCTGCCAGATTAGTTTCCTGGCCAAAACTATATCCGTGCTTGATGGCTTTGTTGATGTTCTTATGTTCGTTATACAGAGGTTTTAACGGGGCTGAGTAATCATGCACAAAAGTATACAAGGGCGCTGCCTTTAGCCCTTCCCAAGTAAAACCGCGGATATCCACTGATTCAGGGGATAAATTGATGCTGATTTTCCGAAACCTTTTCTGCAGAAAGTGCGCAATGGAACGGGTTATCTGTAGGCTATCCAAAAGAGTTCTTTGGGGATAAGAGCTCTTTTCCAACCAAACATTCATTCCCTGATAATAAGAAGAAATGGGATTTACAATAGCTGCAAAGCCTAATACTTTTTTGGTGTAAACTGGTAGAACTGCAACTAGTTGCTCGCCTTTGTAACATTTCACGTGCATCGCAGTTATCTTATGCAGTTTCGCCACTGCTTCCATGAAACTTGGTTCGCTCCAAATGTTCAGAGCTTGGTTATATATCTCAGGTTCGCTGATCCTAACGCTTAGCGGCATATCAGATATATTTCCCCAACGTGTTCAGAAGTTCCATTAACTGGAATGGTTTGATAATGTAATCAGACCCGCCCTCAATCATAGATTTATAAGCGGAATCTACGGTAGGATAGCCTGTCATAATCAGGCAAAATATATCAGAATCCAGTTCAAGAAGTTCCTTCATTAGCTCCAAGCCATTCTTGCCTGGCATAACCAGGTCTATCAAGGCAAGCTGATATTTTCCTGGCGAAAACTTTGCCAGGGCATGGGCAGCATCCTCTGCCAAATCCACTTCATAACCGTGCATAGATAGAAAATCTCCGATCACTTCACGCAAAAGCCTGTCGTCATCGACCAGAAGAATCCGAGATTTCATAGTTACTCCTCAGCATCATTTATCCAACGCTTTCCACACTAATCAATGGCGAGAATGCGTCAACAAAAAAATCACTTCAGTTCTTGATCTTAACTAATTGTGCTTGAGTTTTTTTTATTGACGAAAAAAGGGAATGTGGTTTAGTGGCGAATAGAATTATTGCGAGGTGGTTATGAAAGGCAAAGTCAAGTGGTTCAACAAGAATAAAGGTTACGGCTTTATTATAACAGATGACAGCAAGGAATACTTTGTTCATTGGAAATCCATCGTAACGAACTCCCCCAGAGAACTCAAAGTTCTTGAACAGGATGAGTTTGTAACATTTGATCTGATGGAAACGGACAAAGGCGTTCAAGCAATCAATATTATCCGGGTTAATCCTTAATACCGATACCCAAGGGTGATTTCGTTCCGGAGTAAATGCTACTTATAGTACCTTTACTCCGGTTTTGTTTTTGCCCGATTCTTTGTAACATGGGAGACACATAATGCCCTTTCTGCCAATGACCAAAAGAGAGCTGCAACAGCTTGGATGGGAATATCTTGACGTAATACTTATTACTGGAGATGCCTATGTGGATCACCCCAGCTTTGGCACCGCCATAATCGGACGCGTATTGGAATCTAAAGGATACAAAGTTGGTGTTATTGCCCAACCCGATATAAATAATGTTGCAAGTTTTCAACAACTGGGGCAACCCCGGCTTTTTTTCGGCATTACAGCAGGAAACATGGATTCCATGATTAACCACTATACTGCCCAAAAGAAACTACGCCATAACGACGCGTACAGCCCCGATGGCATTTCAGGCCTCAGACCAGATAGGGCTACCATAATATATACAAACATTGTAAAACGCCTTTTCAAGGGTGTTCCCGTAGTAATTGGCGGAATAGAAGCCTCATTACGAAGGATTGCTCATTATGACTATTGGCAAGATAAAACAAGGAATAGCATTTTAGCCGATAGTAAAGCAGATATTCTGATTTATGGAATGGGAGAAAGACCCGTCTGTAATGTAGCTGATGCTTTGGCAGCAGGGATCAAGATTGCCGATATTCAGAATGTTCCTTCAACCGTTGTGTTTAGCAACACTCCTCCGAGGGCTGATAACAATGCAGAACTTGATTCGCTAGTTCTGCCACGAGCCGAGCTATGTAAGGATCGAGTTACATTCTATAAGATGACCCAGCAGTTCACGGAGCACAGCAATTCCTCTGTACTTTACCAGTTGAATGGTGGCAGATGGATAAAACATAATCCTCCTGAGTCAGCCTTGAACTCCGAGGATATGGATGAGATTTATGATCTTCCTTACCAGTATGCACCACATCCCATCTACAGGGGTAAAACCATTCCGGCTTTTGAGCAGATAAAAAGCTCCATCACATCTCATCGTGGCTGTTATGGCGGGTGCAGCTTTTGTGCCATCACATGCCATCAGGGAAAAAAGATTCAGTCCAGGTCTCAGGCGTCCATTATAAAAGAGGCTGCAAGATTAAAGGGAACTATCTCCGATGTAGGGGGGCCAACCGCAAACATGTATGCCTCACGGTGCAAGCTGGGATTTCCTAATTCCTGCCGGAGGCGCTCATGCCTGTTCCCCCAGATCTGTCCATCTTTAATAATGTCGCATGATGAGCAACTAAAATTGCTGGCCAAGATTAGCAAACTGGACGGCGTTAAGCATGTGTACATAGCTTCAGGTATCAGGCATGATATGTTGGACAACGAATATCAGTACATCCAGGAAATTGCCACCAAATATACCGGAGGCAGGCTGAAACTTGCTCCCGAACATGTATCTGAAAAAGTGCTGCGGCTTATGGGCAAGCCAAGTATAAAGAGCTACGAAGCTTTCTGCGACAGGTTTCGTAAAGCTTTGCAAAACAGCGGGATAAAGAGGCAAGTGATACCATATATTCTTATCGGACACCCTGGAACCAGTATCGAAGACGCAAAGCTGCTAAGGGAATGGTTGATAACAAACAATATCCACGTGGAACAGGTGCAGGAATTTACCCCGACACCCATGAGCATATCTACTTGTATGTATTACACCAAACTTGATTTTGACACAGGCAAGGAAATTGAAGTTCCCACTCCAGGTCAGATAAGAGAACAAAAAAAAATGGTGATGTGGAAATAAGTCAACATACCGCCAGTATCCAAGTAATGCCACCGATTTGGGATTGTGTATGAATTGATGCCCTGCGAAATAGTAATCTATTGATAATGAGCGCATTTGCTTTACTTCATGCCCTTTACCGTACCCGTATCGATATTGCTGTTATGAATAGACATGTAACTGGTTTCAGGAGTATTAATAACTAATAACGCATAATGTTTAACTATCGTCTTGGGTAATTTCCAATACCAAATCCAGTAGGTGTCGATACCGAATATTACATAGGCGGCTATAACGCCGCGTTTTATCCGGTACTCTGTGCTATGTTTTCTCCGCCTTCCCTGCTGCTTCCTTGCTGCTATCCTGTGTCGAATACAGGATAGCAGCAAGGAAGCAGCAGGGAAGATCATTTTAAGATATTGCTATGATATGCTATAGTTAAACGGATTGGGATGCTGACATCCCCCAGTTATCTAACTGATTACAATATGCTGCTTTGCATCACACAATATTACCTGGAAGGATTGATTATGTGTGATGGGATAAAGCAAGAGAATGACAAAGTAAGCTCAGCTGGATATAATAATGTCATGCCTGCTTCCTCTACATATACGCTTGCTTATGATCATTAGGGTGAGAGCATTAGGGTGAGAGCGTTGTTTTAAAAAATGCACTTGTGAATTGCTTAAATACCACACATACCTCAATTGACTATTGCTAACGCACTAACAGAGCACACACTTGAAAAACCCACGGGGATCAATGCCCAAACATTTATTATGGACAGGGAATAATGATGCCAATTCTGTAAAGGGGTTGGAGGCAAAAAAACATTGACAATCTTGAGAGTGCTGCTAATATGGCTACATGGATATTTTCGCCTTTAAGTTAATGCAAAGCAAGATCATGTAATGATCAATGCAGTTTAGTGAAGTTCTCATAGAATGGTACACAATGAGTTTTGGAAAGATAAATAAACAAATTAAGGAGTAGGTTATGAAAAAGACAATTCTGATTTTCATCACAGTTGTTTTTATCGGAGTGCTTTTCGGGTTCAGCCTGAGCCCGTTGGATTTAAAGGATGCCCCATTAACGGAGCAACTATTGCGAGAAGTGGAGTATCGCAATAGCCTGGTAAGAGGCTATTCTTGGCTTCCTACCACACCATCTGCACTCCCGATAGCTCCCGATGTCTTCATGGAAGACACACCTTGGGAGTTTGATTTTGCCCCATATATTACTGGGACAACCCCATTGGACAGTTTGCAAATAGGCTGGAGCCAATCAACCTTCTTTTCGGTGGAAGCTCCCTATCCTGCACAGCCATTTAAACTCAGGTTTACTCCAGCACAGGACTTCTTTGGCACAAAACCTATGTGGATAACGATTTATCGTATAACTGAGGGTGTGCTATCCGGGCCTGTGTCTAAAGGAATAAACATCACTGTTACCAATCAGCCTGATGTTCCTACGTTTCATTTTCCCACTTATGATACTCCCGATAATGTAGCCGCAGGGCATATCTACGAAGTTATCGAAGATTCTCCTACGGGAATAACCCTAAACTTCGCCAATATCGTAAGAATATACGATGGATCATCATATACGATATACATTACTCAAACTACCTTCCCTAATAAAATCGATGTAATACAAAACCCCGGTAATGATAAACTGGTTACTTTTATTCCCATCCCGGATTATCACGGAAGGCAGCACTTTATTGTTACTGCGGTTGAGAATTTATCTGGTGGAGCTACTCAACACGTTTCAACCACCTTTTCGATAGACGTAGTAAATGTGAACGACCCACCAGTAATAGACACATATTGGCCAAGCAACGATCCTACTTTTGCAGAGCAGCTAACCAGCATTACTATAGATCAGGATGATGCCATAGCATTTGGCGTTACAGCCAGTGATGCCGATGGCGATGCAATTCAAGAGCCCCTGTATTATACGTGGACGCTTGAAGGTGAGCTGAATGGAGTACCTTTTTCTCGCGTAGAGTCTACTAATAGCACTTTGAACTACACATTCAATGTTCCTGGTTTTTATGTCCTCACCTGTGACGTGAGGGACAGGATGGATAACAGTGGTTATTCAGTGTCTCACGTTTGGAACATAACGGTTAGCCCTATGGGGCCCTGGTTTGATCCGTATGGCTCCAATAACACCAGCACGTTCAGCACCAGCCAGAACGTAGTTCTCAGCACACCGGGCGTAGATAACACAACTATCTATTATTATGCAACTGCGGTACCGCCAGTAGTTCCTAATCTTGGCTCATTGGCAGAACCGCTGATTTATAATGGGGCAATTAACATCCCTGTGCCTCCGCAGGATTATGTGTTTACCATCACCGCTTGGTTTACACATCCTGTTCTGCCCACGTCTCAACACGTAACGCAGATTTATAACATGACGGGTAAGGTTGATGTACCCCAGTTTGTAGAAGCTGAGGGGATAATTTCATCCAATGTTGATTATCCGGTTCATATTACCAGCGGGCTGGCAGGGGCAACACTTTACTATAGTTATAATGACGGCCCTTGGACAATATACAATGCCATAACAGGCATCCCAGTCCCTCCTCAATCTATAGCAAGGCTTCGTGCTTACGCCAGCAAAGACGGTTGGGATGATAGTGATGTAACTGCCGAGCATGTATATGATGTTCGCAGAAAAGTGGTTTTTGCTGCTCCTACGTTGAACACCATTCCATTGCCCGATGGAGATGGAAATTACTGTGTTTGTCTAAACGATGCCGTTGTGGTAGATTTCACAGTCCCAGCCACAATCCCTCCTGATGCTATTATATATTATAGCATAAACGGTGTGGTAAGCGTGTATGATCCCGCGGATTTCCCGATGGATGTATATAGCACAAGCACCTTCCAGTGGTGGGCAGAATACACAGATTCAGACCCAGACTATTTTTCCAGTGATGTATTTACTTATCAGATACCGATACTGAATAGAACCAGAATGACCTTCTGGGGTAATGGAAACGATTCAGTATTCAATCCCCCACAGGGAACTTACACAACCGGCCAAAACGTATTTATTAATACTGAAACTCTGCCTTTGGGAGCTCCAATATATTACTCCTTGAATGGTGCTCCCTATCAGTTATACAATGGTGGGGCGATTTTTGTAGCTGCCAACTCAACCATTGAAGCTTATGCAGAAGCAATGCCTGTTACCACAACCCTTAACAGTTTGCATCAAACAGCTACGTACACCATCACAGGGACATTACCCACACCAATAATATCCCCTGCAGGATATCCATCTGTGGCAATGTATGAAAGCAATGTTGATATTACCATATCACTGCCATTGGGAGACCCAAGATGGGCAGACGCTGATATTTATTACACATACGCAGAGTTTCCAGCTGTGCCACCTACTCCCGATGCAAGCTCAACTTTATATGCTGGATCATTCAATTTACCTCAGGGACATTGGAGAGTAAGAGCTATAGCCATATTAAACACTTGGGAAGATAGTTCAATTGCAGCACAGAACTATTATATTAAGTTTTTGCCTCAGGTTACCTTCATGCCTACGAATGAGCTTCATTTCGAGCCTATTAATGTGCAGATGTTTGCCTATGATGGTGCTACGATAAGATTTACCGATGATGGCACTGAACCCCATGCGGGCTCACCGATTTACTCTCCTCAAGCGTTATTGATAGACCAGGATGGGGAGTATAGCAAAACATACAAGGCCAAGGCATATCGCGATGGATGGGTTACCAGTGACACCGCTCAGAAGATATACACTATGAGGCCAACGGTTATAAATCCTGTATTCTCACCCCTGGAAACAGATCATGCAGTGCCAGTTACAGTAACAATTGCTACCCCAACCCCTGGAGCACAGATATATTATACTCTGGACGGTAGCGATCCCACTCAAGCAAGTACACTATATTCGGGTGCCTTTGTATTAGGTACCACTACTACCCTACGAGCTAGAGCATATAAAGCCGGATTCCGCGAATCTGATATCGTACAAATTGAATACGTAATTGGTAACGATATTGGAGCTTTGGTATTTCAACCAGCTCCAGGAGACTACACAACCCCTATCGATGTTGTGATCTTTGCTAATCCTCCTGCAGCTCAGATTTATTATACTACCAATGGTGACGAACCTACGATTGCATCAACCCTGTATGCTGGCCCCATACATCTTGATTTAAACAGCTTAACAACTATTAAAGCAATAGCTGTTTTGGAAAACTGGACACCCAGTACTGGTCAGGCTACGTATAACATTACGGGTGTTTTGGAACCACCAAGTATTAATCCATCTACATCCGCATATACTCAAGGAACCGTAGTTCCCGTTACTATTACTGCTCCTGTTACAACTCCAGACGCTGAAATCTGGTACACAGTGAATGGTGGAGCTCCTCAGCAGTATGTAGCACCATTTGATGTAAATGTTAATACTACTTTAGTGGCTTGGGCAGAAAAACCATTATGGATTGATTCGCCAACCGTATCTGCAACTTATACATTTAATGGGCAGTTGAATGCTCCTGTAATCACTCCTGTATCAGGCCAGTATTCGGAGAACATCCAGGTTAGGATTTATAACTATCAAGATGCCACCATTTATTATAGCCTGGATAATGGAGCTACATACAATGAATACACATTTGGTATTGTAGGCTTTACTGTAAACAAAAACACAATAGTAAAAGCCTATGCCTCGAAGGCAAATTGGCAGGATTCTCCTGTTGTAACACATACCTATAACATGAAAGTTCCTAATCCAGTGTTTGATCCCAATTCAGGTTCATTTGCTACCCAGCAACAGGTAACAATATCTGTTAGCAGTGGGGACGACATTTATTACACGCTTGATGGTAGTAATCCAACACTCGGAAACCCCAATTCTGTATTATATAGCGGCCCGATAACGGTTGGAATTGGTTATACTCGCATTAGAGCAGCAGCCCATAGAGCGGATTGGATTAGCTCTGATTTTGTGGAAGCCATATATAATGTCAACGGTCAATTGTCAAAACCCGTCTTCTCATTGGCAGGTGGATTGTATTATGAAAATCAACAGGTTACTATCCTTAGCAATCCCAGTAATGCCAATATTTACTATACCATAGACGGCACTGAACCGGATGAGAGTTCCACTCCTTACGGTGGGACAATATCTATTCAAGAGATAACTACCCTGAAAGCAAAAGCATATCTACCCAGTTGGATTGCTTCAGAGGTGGAAAGTGCAGTATACGATCTGAAGGTTAAGCCCATAACTTCGAATGTTGCTACCTCAGGTCATACCAGTGCCATCAATGTCCCGCTATCTACCGAAACTGATAACACGGTTATCTATTATACCACCAATGGTGATGTTCCCGGACCGGGTTCCCTGGTCTATGCCGCTCCAATACCTGTGTCGGCAACCACAAGAATTCGGGCTCGAGCTTACCGTAACGATGGATTGAACTGGATACCCAGCGATATCTTCGACCAAACTTTCAGTATCAGCCAGCAGGTTGCTACACCTGTATTTACTCCCGCTGGTGGTGTGTTTGGTTATTCACCGGTAAATGTTACTATCACTTGTGCCACACCCGGAGCAACAATATACTACGCTTATGAAGGTGAAGGATGGCAAGTTTATAACGGTTCGATAGCCGTTAACAACAGTAAAGTTATTTATGCCAAAGCCGAATTGGATACTTGGGTTCCATCACCGGTTGTTTATGCTCACTATATTATCTCGATTCCTGTGGTTGCCAAGCCCATGTTCGAGGAAGTGGCAGATACATATTACATGCCCGGAACCTATAATAACGCAGTTGATGTGAAGATTGTAACCCAAACTGTCGGTGCTCAGATATACTATACACTGGACGGCAGTGATCCCACCGAAGCCGACATTCTATATGCCGGGCCATTTACAATCAATGCCACTACTACTGTAAAAGCAAAGGCATTCAATGCGCCGATGACTCCTTCCGAGATTCTGGTCGGCACATACAGAATAGAGCCTTTAACTGTTCTGGCTCCTGTTATCGTACCGGAGGATGACAGTAACCCATTCTACGAGCCCTTCTTCGTATTCTTGTATCCCAGAACAGTAGATTCGGTTGTGTATTATACTCTGGATGGTTCGGAACCGACAGAGCTGGACAATGAATACACCGCAGCCTTCATGTTGAACCAAACGACAACCGTAAAAGCAAAGGCCTTTAAGAATGGCGTTGCCAGCGATACGGTAACCAGAAACTATCTGGTTACAGGAAAGGTGAATATCTCAGGAGTTAGCATAACACCTGCTTCGGGCAATTACACTGCTCCTATCACCATCAGCACCATTGGTAACATGATCCCTGCAGACGCCGTGCTCAGATATACAACTGATGGTAGCAACCCAACTAACCTGTCTCCATTGTTCGACGATCTTAATCCTCCCATGAACTCAAGCTTGAACCTTAAGCTGAGAGGATTTAAGGATAACTGGTTACCCAGTGATGTGATCAGTGCTTCTTACACCTTCACCGGTCAGGTTATGCTTTCTGCAAATCTATTTAGCATTGATCCTTTACCCGTATATACCAGCTCGCTGTTGCTGACGTTAGATACTGTTACCAGTCCGGTTGGCGCAACCTTGCGCTACACGCTTGATGGTAGCGTACCAACACAGTTGTCACCCGCTTATGTGGCAGGTTATCAGATTCCTGTCAACAGCACGACAACCGTGAACGTTATAGGATTCCTGGATAACTGGACACCCAGCGAAATGGCTACGGCAACTTACACAATATCCGGGCAAGTAACCTTGGGCAATGTGACGCCTGTAACCGGAACCTACAATAACCCTCAGAATGTTTCCATTGAACTGCCCAATCCTAACGATGCTTCCGTGTTCTACACTACAGACGGCACAGACCCTATTCGCAACGTTTCGAGTGCTTATGCTGGGGTATTTACTATAGATGCTAACGATGTAATCGATGGTCTGTCCACGGTGGAGATTAGAGTCAAAGGCTTTAGAGATAACTGGGATGATTCACAGGTTAGTAGCACTATCCTAACTTTCCAGGCGGCTACTCCTGGTTTTGACACGCCTGCTGGTTCATATCCTGTGTCTCAAATCCTTGGGCTTAATTCTACAACCGTGGGAGCTGAGATACGCTATACAACCGATGGCAGTGATCCCACTCTTGCCTCTACATTGTACACTGTGCCCATTGCTATCAATCAAAGCATGACAGTGAAGGCACGTGCCTTTAATAACGATTACTTGCCTTCTCCCATAGCGTCGGCTACATATGTGATTGGTACCAACCAACTGGTGGCATTACCCACATTCAGTCCCATAGCCGGCACCTATGATGATGTACAATACGTTCGCATAAACTGCGCAACACCAGGTGCAGCCATCTATTACAGAACAGATGGTATTGATCCTACAGAAGCAGATACACCTTTCACAGACTTGTCTCCTTCAATAGAAGTTGGATTAAACAGCACTCTTAATATAAAGGCCAGAGCATTTAAGGTCGGACACATCTCCAGCCAGGTTGCTTCTGCCACCTTTATCGTAACCGGACAGGTTGCACCAGTTGCCTTCGACCCAATGGGCGGCAATTACACTACACCAAAACAAGTAGTTCTTACTACCCTCACTCCCGGTGCTTACATTCTGTACTCTACAGATGGCTCAGCACCATCAATTCCATATACTAACGCCATTTATGTAGCCCAGAACAGCTCGATGACAATTACAGCCCAAGCCTTCAAAGATGGTTGGGCAGATAGCGTTATCGGCTCACAAACATATACAATAACCGGCTCAACAGCATTCAATCAGCCGCTGTTAAGCCCAGCACCAGGAACCTTTACTAACGACCAGTTAGTTACCATAGCCAATCCGGTTCCGCCCACTGCTCAAGTATGGTACACGCTGGACGGAAGCATTCCTGATCCAGCAAATCCTAATGCTTTCCTCTACACAGGAAACCCCATTTTAATAAATGGCAATGCCAATCTGCAAGTAGCAGCATTCGAACCAGGATGGGATAGTCAGGTGTTTGGAAATAACGTCTATACCTTTAATGCAGAAGTACCGGCATACAATCCTACTCCCGGTTACTATGCAGATCCCATCAATGTTCAGATTACCAGTGCAACACTTGGCAGCACCATCTATTATACAATGAATGGTGATAATCCCACAATAGGTTCAGACATATATAACGCCCAGATACCTATTAATGGAGATACTACTTTCAAGGCATTTGCCTGGAAAGCCGGATATAATCCATCTCCGATAGTTACCGGAATCTATGGTCTCGGCGGAGTGCCTATTCCCACGGTTGCCAGCCCAGTACTTGATCCTCCGCCTGGAACCTACTCATCACCAAGATCAGTTAACATAACTACTGCAACCCCTGGTGCATCAATTCGTTACACTCTGAATGGTGATATCCCTACCTCTATAAGCGGAATGGTGTATGATCCCCTTAGTCCCATTCAACTGAATTCGGATTCATATACCATGATCAGAGCAATCGCTTACATGGAAGATGGAAGCTACAATCCGAGTTCGGTTGTTACTGGCGAATATACCATTACCGGTGATATAGCCGACGTAACCTTCAATCCTCCTGCGGGAACCTATGCCTCACCACAGACAGTATTCCTGTCCAGTGCCACCCCTGGAGTCTATTTCCGTTATACCACTGATGGCACAGACCCGAATGCATCCTCGCAGATTTACAACTCAAACGGAATATATCTTGGCCCTAATAGCAGCACAATGATAAAGGCTATTGCCTATCGCAACGGTTGGACACCCAGCGAGATCGGCACTGCTGTATATAACATCCGTGCGGTGAGCTTCAGTTTAAACCCGCTGCCCGCTAACTACAACAATGAAATATCAGTTCAGGTGTTGAACCTTAACCCAGCTAATGCCGATGTATATTATAGTATAGATGGCAGTGTCCCAACTATTCCTTATACTGGTGGCATCATGCTGAATGGCGGCATAAGCAATAACGGCATAAGAAACCTTCGGGTTAAGGCCGAGTTAGGAACTTGGGCAACTACTGAGGTTAATGAGACCTATGTCTTCAACACTTCTGCACCTACCCTGACCCCTCCTCCAGCAGTATATACTTCAGCACGGTTTGTTAGCCTTGCCAGCCTGACCAATGGAGCAACTATCAGATACACTACTAATGGTGATATCCCCTCTGAAACAACTGGTACCATTTATAACAACGAGCTTATTCCTGTTACAGAGAATCTCACCATCAGAACCATTGCTTACAAGGAAGGATATACCCCTTCTTCAGTAGTTACTGCTACCTATGCAATTGGCACGGTTACACCTGTTGTGGCAAACCCGGTGTTTACTCCTGGAACAACCACTTCATTCACTCCCATAACGATTGAACTTAGTACAACCACACCAAATGCAGACATATACTACACAACTAATGGTGATGATCCTACAGTGCTATCAACTCCCTACAACCCAGCCACGCCTATCGTGGTACCATTCAATACTAATATGTTCCTAAAAGCAAGAGCATATCGCGAGAATTGGCTACCTTCGGCTGTGGTCTCTGCTAACTATGTTGTTACCGGAACAGTGTCGGATGTAACATTCAGCCATCCGAGCGGTACATATCAAAACCAGATAACGGTATTACTGGGAACAACAACAGATGGTGCCACCATTAGATATACTACTGATGGCACAGAGCCCAACCTGAATTCTCCGCAGTACTTCACTGGTATCCCGGTTCCGCTTAATACCAACAATATTATTATCACTGCGAAAGCCTTCCGTAGCGGATGGTTACCTTCGCAATCCACAAGCAGAATATACACTGTTACCGGTCAGGTGCTGATTACTCAGCCAGTGTTTACTCCTGATCCGACGGTGGTCTATACATCTGCACCTGTCATTGTAATCGGTAACACTACTCCCGCCGGAGCGACAGTACGATATACAACAGATGGTACAGACCCAACACCAACATCAAACATCTACAGCCCTGGAAGCATTATTATTCCGCAAGCTGCCTCTACAACGGTTAAAGTTCAGGCATTCCTTGCCGATTGGGATCCAAGCCCGGTCTATTCCGCTGTTTACACTGTGACAGGTCAGGTCGACATACAGGCAATAAGCTTCGATCCCCCTGCTGGGACTTACCCTCAAGCTATTGTTGTCCACCTGGAAGGCAATACTGATCCTGCTGGTGCCATCCTTCGTTACACCCTAAACGGTGGTGAGCCGAATGAGCTATCCCCAGCATACAATGCAGTAACGGGTATTCCAATAAACAGCACATCCGTGTTGCGCATAAAAGGATTCCTGAACGGATGGACATCGAGTGAAACCAAGATAGCCAGCTACGTAATTACCGGGCAAGTGGTATTCAACCCGCCAGTATTTACACCTGCCGCCGGCGAATACACAACTGCCCAAAACATAATAATTGGAACAACCACTCCTGCCGGAGCAACCAGACGCTACACCGTTGATGGTTCAGAGCCTACAGCCACATCGCCCATATACAATACTGGCGACTTCATCAACGCGCCTCTGAACTCAGTTACAACTATAAAGGTTAAAGCGTTCCTGGACGATTGGACTTCATCAGAGACTCAAACTGCGATGTTCAACATAACCGGTCAGGTTCAGTTCAGCGGTGCTGTATTCAGTCCCGCACCAGATTCCTATACAACTCCTATTGATGTTGTGATTAATACCAGCACATCTCCTGCAGATGCCACGATTCGTTACACCACAGATGGCAGCGACCCCAACGAAACCTCTCCGGAATATACCCAGCCCATACCGGTGCTTGCCAATCAGTCAGTTACCATAAGAGTGAAAGCGTTCAAGGCAGGCTGGACACCAAGTATAATCCATACCGGTGTGTATAACGTAACCGGTCAGGTTCATATTACGGGCACAGTATTCACACCCGATCCTTCGGTTGTCTATACATCTGCTCAAAGTGTGGTTATCTCAACCACAACAAACACCTTGGGAGCCACAATCAGATATACAACTGATGGTAACGAGCCAGGTGAAACGTCACCAGAATACACCCAACCAATACCGATTGGGTTGAATAGCATTACAGAGATAAAAGTGAAAGCCTTCAAATCAGGCTGGACTTCCAGTCCCACCTATAGTGCAATCTATACTGTTACAGGCCAGGTAAACATTGCTGCCGTATCCATTATTCCGGCATCGAATACCTATCAGACCTTACAGACTGTTACCACCACGGGCTCATTGGTGCCTAGTGATGCAGTGCTTAGATACACCACAGATGGAACGGATCCAGTAGCGACTTCACCCTTGTTCACAAGTCTCAATCCTCCCTTAAACTCCACTCTAAACTTAAAGATAAGAGGCTTCAAACCGGATTGGATTCCCAGTGCTGTTCTCAGCGCAAACTATACCTTCACTGGCCAGGTTGTTTTAAGTACTCCGATGTTCTCTCCCATAGCTGGAACATACAGTTCCCTTACATCGGTTACTTTGAATCAAACCACCATTCCTGCTGGAGCAACTCTTAGATATACTCTAAATGGTGCAGATCCCACCGAGAGCTCACCTGCATATAGTGCGGCTATTCCCATGCCCATGAATGCCACCACAACCCTGAAGGTTCGTGGCTTCTTAGCCGGCTGGACACCCAGCGCAGTGCTTAGCGCACAGTATGTGATTACCGGAGCATTGGATATAGCTGCTCCTCAGTTTACTCCTGCACAAGGCCTGTACTACGAGCCACAGAGCGTAAGCCTGGGTAACAGCATCATCCTTGGGACAACAACCGCAGCAACAGGTGCAACCATTCGCTACACTACCGATGGAACCGAACCGACTGCCACCTCGACTGCTTACAATCCGGCTGTACCTATTGCAGTTAATGCTACATCGGTACTAAAGATCAAGGCCTTCAAAGCAGATTGGATTAGCAGCCCGACTTACGAGGCATCATATCAGATTACCGGTCAGGTAAGCCTTGCTGGTGTTACTGTTACACCGGCAGCGGGTCTTTATCAGGTACAGCAGACTATTACCTATTCCGGCAATCCTATGCCAAGTGATGCAGTCATGAGATATACAACTGACGGCAGTGACCCTACAGAAGCATCTCCTGTATTTATAAGTCTAAGTCCGAGTATGAACTCTGCCTTCAGATTTAAGGTTAGAGGCTTCAAAGCTGGATGGCTACCCAGTGAAGTTATGTCACTTGATTACATATTCACTGGTCAGTTACAATTCGTGGGAACCGTTTTCAATCCTGATCCTTCGATCATCTATACCACAGAGCAAAATGTAGTGGTATCGACCACCACCAACATGATCGGTTCAGTAGTTCGTTATACTTTGGATGGAACAGAGCCTACGGAGACCTCTGCTGTATATTCTGGGCCTATTCCATTGGGATTAAACTCGGTTACCACTGTAAAGGTAAAGGCTTATAGAGAAATGTGGTTACCCAGTGAAACCAGAACGGCTATATATACTGTAACCGGAAAGGTAAGCTTTGCTGGACAGATGTTCACTCTTGAGCCAGGCACATACACTTCTGCTCAAAGTGTTGGTATAACTGCTTCGGTTTACCCAAGTAATGCCACAATCCATTATACAACAGACGGCAGCGATCCTACGTTACAATCTGATGTCTATACATCCGGTATGACGATTAACCTTCCCTTGAACTCACAAACGACCATTAAGGCAAAGGCATTTAATCCCAACTGGATCGATAGTGACATCATTGAGGCATCATACCAGATTACTGGCCAGGTACTGCTTAGTGAAAATTCTCTTACTCCTGCTCCAGGTCTGTTTACCACCCAACAAAGCGTTAGTATTGCCTCTGCCACACTACCTACAGATGGTGTGGTCATCAGATACACACTGGATGGCACAGAGCCCACAGTTAATTCTCCTGCCTATGTGAGTCCCATAGTTCTGCAAACAGCCACTACAACTCAGATCAGAATCCGTGGCTTTGCCAATGGATGGATTCCCAGCAACGAGATTACCGGCACCTATACCATCACAGGTACTGTGGCAACGCCAGTGTTCAGCCATCCCGGCAACACCATTTATGGTGCTGCCTTCAAGCTTGGCATTTCCTGTGCTACTCCAGAAGCAACCATCAGATATACTCTTGATGGTAGCGATGTCACAGCAACATCACCTGTATATGCCGATTCAATTAGCATTGGTGGAAGCGTTCAGGATTGGACGATTAAAGCCAAAGCCTTCAAAACGGACTGGGTGGATAGCCAACAAAGTGTGAACACATTCAGATTACTGTTGTCTCCCATTAATGTCTGGACTGAGATCTACGATACTCATATCCGTGTTCTGTGGAATGCGCCATCAGTAACCCGTGGATTAGACGGATTTAACGTGTATCGCAAGAAAGCCAGTGATAACCAGTTCCCTGTTAATCCATTGAACTCAGCTCCAGTGATGGATATGATTGGTGGTAATTACTATTACGATGACTATGCAATCGAGAACAACGTCATTTACCATTATATGGTTAAAGCCGTGTACGATGGTGTGGAGAGCCCGCCAAGCAATATCCAAAGCGGTCAGTTGATATCGGCTAATCTGATAATCAGCGAAACCTCCAATGCATACCCCAATCCTGCTGAAACCAGCACCACAGTTAAGGTTGTGCTTACGAGAAACGACAATGTACAAGTAGCAGTATCGATCTACGATTTCGCAGGGAAGAAGATTCGTACTCTTTCAGTACCTACCATAAATACCAACAAGGTAGAGATTGTTTGGGATCTGAAGAATTCCTCCGGAACCAAGGTTGCCCGTGGTGTCTATTTCGCTAACGTTGTGGTTAGCGATAGCACAAGTAAACAAGAAAAAGTAATCAAGATTGCGGTTAAATAAGGAGGCTATGATGAAAACCACGATGAAAAACAACCCTTCCCGCATCACTAAGTTATACATTATTGGTTTGATAATGATGCTTGCGCTTCCTCTTTTAGCCGAGGATGTAAATAATTCAGCCGCCGCCTATATCCGGATGGGTATAGGCGCGCGGATCATCGCCATGGGTGAAGCAGGAACAGCAACTGCTAATGATGTAACTGCCGCCTACTGGAATCCTGCCGGACTTACTGAAATGAAAGATATCGAGTTTTCTTCGATGTATAACATGGATATGGGCTACGATAGGAAGTATCAGTATGCTGCCATCGGCAAACGCTTCAATTTCGGTGTATTGGCAGTGAACTGGATTAATGCTTCTGTGGACGATATAATAGGAACAGACATCAATGGCAACAACACCGGTGTTTTCAGCCATGCAGACCATAACATTGCCATCAGCTATGCCAATTCATACAAAAAGATGAGCTATGGCTTGTCACCCAAATTCTATCTCTCTACCCAGGATGGCGAAGCTGAAAGCGGCTTTGGTCTTGATCTTGGCGCAAAGTATGACATCAACCAATACATCGAATCCGGCATCATGATCCGAGACCTCTATGGCAAGGTTGCAGACGATACAGTCCCCACTCAGATACAAGCAGGCGTAACCGCATATCCCTTTATTGGGGTAACTCTTGCTGCCGACATGGTTTGGGAAAAATCAGAGAATCTTGGTATTGCCTTTGGTGGTGAATACTGGACATCTATCGGCCGTGATCCCGAGGCAAATTCTAAGCTTAACGTCATCAACGTGAAAGAACAGAATTCCTGGGCAGACGTATTTTCAAACTTCCAGACCGGTGTACGGGTTGGGTTTGATGCCGAAAGCCGCTTCTCTGCTGGAGCAGGCTTGAAATTCCGCAACATCCAGATGGACTATGTTTATCGCCTCGGAAATCACGATATCTTTAATGATGATCATATCATTTCCCTAATTCTCAGATTCTGAGGAAGGAGATGATGATGAGTAAAATACGAATAGTTGTAACTCTGTTAGTCTTAATGCTTGCCTGCTCAAGTTTGTTCGCAGCACTTGGTATGAAAGGTGAAAGATACGCCATCCGCGGATTGGAATACTACCAGCGGGGTGATTATCAATCTGCCATAAAAAACTACCTTGCTGCCAATAAATCAGCAGCCGGAAGCCGTCCCGACTACCTGTTTTGGTTAGGGAAACTGCACATAGCGGTTTCAGACACTTCCAAGGCTTTGGAGTGGTTTGACCAATATCTCGCTACTACCGACAATACCAACAGGGTAGAAGCTCTGGATTATATCCGGATCATTAACAGACAGGACAGCATTTTCGATATGATAACAATGCGTGATATGCCATCCTACATCAGCAGCAGAAATTCGGATTATGGTGCAATAATCAGCCCTGATAACAAACACTTATGGTTCACATCTCTTGCACCTACCAGATTCGAAAAAGAAAACATCTGGCATGCTGAAAGGCTTGCCACTGGTTGGGGACGTCCATATCCCGTTGACGCTCTTAATACCGATAAAAATGAAGCAATTGGCTCGTTCTCTACCGATGGTAAAACTGCTTACCTGTTTGGAAACTTTCAGAAGAACCAGTTGGATGGTGATATATTTAGTGCAGTTTTCGATGGGAAATGGCAAGCTCCGATTGCCATCACTGCTGTAAACTCGCCCCAGGTGGAAGCTCACCCTATGGTTTGGCAGGATTCTCTGATGTTCTTTTCATCTTCTCGAGACGGAGGATATGGGGAATTTGACATCTACCTTAGCATCAAGGAAAATGGTGTTTGGGGAGAGCCAATTAATCTCGGTTCTCAGATCAATACTGCTGGTAGCGAACAAACTCCCTTCCTGGACTATGATGGTAGAACCTTGTTCTTTGCATCAAATCATCATCCCGGTTTCGGCGGTTATGATATCTTCAAAGCCGTACGTATTGGTAAGGGTTGGCAGAACTGGAGCGATCCCGATAACTTGGGGATGCCAGTTAATTCCATCAGAAACGACAGGCATTTTTATCGCATGAAAGACAGCAACGAAGCTATCTTTAGTTCTGATCGCCGCGCTGAAAGTTTCGAAAAGATGATTGCCCTGAATCTCACTTTTACTGTTCCGCAATCATACATCGTAACCGATCCGGCAACAGGAGAGAAAACTGTGGTTACAGTTGGCCCCGACGGTGATATCATTGTAAGCCCAACTGGTGAAGTGATAGGCGTGGTTACCGATACCGGCGATATCGTTAAGCCTACTGAAGATATTCCAGTGCCTGAAGTTGTTACTCCAAAATACGTAACTGTATTTGGTAGAATTGTAGACGAAAAGGGAACTCCGCTGGTTGCCGACATTGAGTTTAGTACCGTTATTGACGGTAAAACTTACAAAGACGTGGCTACCAGTGACAAGCTTGGTAATTTCTCGATCCAACTGCCTATGGCAGAAAGTTATCATGTGATAACCAACAAGGAAGGTTATATGCTTCAAGCGCAGGATATTAGTATTCCTAAGGATGGAAGCCCTGTTGCTTTGAACATTCGCCTGAGTAAGCTTGAAGAAGAAAAGGTGTTCGTATTCCAGAACATTCTGTTTGAGTTCGATAAAGCAGTTATTACCAAAGAGTCTTTGCCTATTGTGGATGAGATTGTGGTAACCATGCTTAATAACCCCGAAATCAAACTGGAAATCTCCGGGCATACATGCGATATGGGTCCGGATAATTATAACTTGAAACTATCTAAACGGCGCGCTCAAGCCGTAGTTGATTACCTCATATCCAAAGGAATTGATCCCAACAGACTAACTTCAGAAGGGTTTGGGGAAACTAAACCGCTTAATTCCAATGCGAATATTGCCGAAAGACAGCAGAACCGCAGAGTGGAAGTGAAGGTAGTTAAGTAAGCTAGCAACCCAATAATATACAACATATACCGGGCTTGCCATAACAGGTGAGCCCGGTTCTTTAGTTATACTTACATGAATCCAAACATATAGAAATGGCATGAAGCAAAGCGGATGTTATTATCTGTTTGAAAACCGGGGAAGGTTAGCAACTCAATTCCCTGGCAATCATATATCGCCGTATTATTTAGCTAATCCATGAAAGACGTTCCCTGCTGCTTCCTTGCTGCTATCCTGTATGCGATACAGGATAGCAGCAAGGAAGCAGCAGGGATGAAGTAGAAAATATGCTGGAAGCTTGGGTTTGCACACGGACCACCTATGGTAACATAACCCCTTAATGCTATATAGTATAGCGAACAATCGGGAAGAGTATTTGGATATAGCATAAGTAGAAGATAGATAAACTTTATGTGTTATCGGCTGTTAATAGCCTTGAACCCCACAATAACACTATTCATAACCCCAATAAACGTCAATATATCTGTAAAAGGTTCTGAACAAACCTCGTATTATCTGTTTGAAAAAGGGGGGTATTCTGAGGAAGAGATACAGGGCAGTTTGTTGTGGCTTTGGTATCAACTATCTGGGGCGCAATAAGACGGTTCATAAGTATCTGATGTATATAAAGATACAAAAGCGAGATATGTACAGAAAGTTCTTGACAGATACTACATATCATATAGTGTGGCAACAAGATAAGGATGTATTGTAGCATTAAGCAACTATTTAGGTAAAACACATCCTTGAAACTGTGTTTAAAACTATAGGAGACAATAGAATATGCAAAGTTCAACTTACACTGCCAGCAATATTAAGGTGCTGAAGGGTTTGGAAGCAGTTCGAAAGCGTCCCGCCATGTATATTGGCGGCACCAGTGAACGAGGTCTGCACCACTTGGTTTATGAAGTGGTGGATAACTCCATCGATGAAGCTTTGGCAGGACATTGCGACCAGATTATCGTTACCATAACAGCCGAAGGTTATGTCCGAGTAGACGATAATGGACGTGGTATTCCGGTTGATATCCAAAAAGATATGGGTATTCCTGCCGTTCAGGTTGTGTTAACCGTGCTGCATGCAGGCGGAAAATTCGATGATAAGAGCTATAAGGTATCCGGCGGATTGCATGGTGTTGGCGTATCGGTAGTTAATGCCCTGTCCGAGTTTATGGAAGTTAACATCCATAAAGACGGAAAAGAATACTTTATGCGTCTTGAACGCGGTGTTCCGGTAACAGAACTGAAGGTTTTGGGAGATTCCAAACGCAGAGGTACGATAGTTACTTTCAAACCAGATGCCACAATTTTCGAGACTACTGAATTCAGTTTTGATTACTTAACTACCCGTCTTCGTGAGTTAGCGTTCCTAAACAGCGGAGTGCGTATCGTTTTGAAGGATGAGCGTAGTGACAGAATTCACGATTTTAAGTATGACGGCGGCATTAAAAGCTTCGTTGAATACTTGAATCAAAACAAGAAACCCTTGTTCCCCAAGCCGATACACATTACTAGTGCACGTGATGGTATTGAATTCGAGGTTGCCGTTCAGTATAATGAGGGTTATCAGGAAAACATTTTTAGCTTCGCCAACAACATCAATACCATTGAGGGTGGAACACACCTTAGTGGTTTTAAAAGCGGTTTAACCCGGGCGGTGAATGCGTATATAAAGAATGCAGATTTGCTAAAGAACGAAAAAGTTAGCCCTTCCGGCGAAGACATACGTGAAGGCTTGACTGCAGTGGTATCGGTGAAGATCAGCAATCCTCAGTTTGAAGGACAGACCAAAACCAAATTGCAGAACTCAGAGGTTGAAGGCATAGTTAACAGCGCAGTTTATGAGAAGTTGATGACTTTCTTCGAAGAACACCCCGGCGAAGCTAAGAACATAACATTAAAGAGCATTATGGCTGCGCGCAGCAGGGAAGCAGCAAGGAAGGCCAGAGAACTTACCCGGCGCAAATCTGTGCTTGAAAGCGGTTCTTTACCTGGTAAACTGGCGGACTGCACTCTTAATGATCCCGAGAAGACCGAGCTGTTTCTGGTAGAAGGAGACTCCGCAGGCGGTAGCGCAAAACAGGGGAGAGACCGCTCTTACCAAGCAATTCTTGCCTTGTGGGGAAAGATGCTGAATACCGAGAAAGCCCGTGTGGATAAGGTGCTTAATAACGAAAAGATACAACCCATAATTCTGGCATTGGGTGCTGGCATTGGGCAAGACTTTGATGTGAACAAAATCCGCTATCACAAGATTATAATAATGGCTGATGCCGACGTAGACGGTGCTCACATTTCCACACTTCTTATGACTTTTTTCTACAGGTATATGAGGCCAGTTATTGAGCATGGCCATCTCTACATTGCCATGCCGCCGCTCTTTTTGGTGCGAAAAGGTAAGCAGAAGAAGTATGTATATAACGAAATGGAACGTGACCAAGCTATAGTAGAATTTGGCGAGAAAGGCGTAATGGTACAGCGTTACAAGGGTCTGGGTGAAATGAATGCCGAGCAGCTTTGGGAAACTACTCTTGATCCTGCTAATCGCTCACTAATCTCAGTTAAAATGGATGATGCCATCGAAGCAGATAGGATGTTCACCATTCTTATGGGTGACGAAGTGGAACCACGCCGTGATTTCATTCAAACCAATGCCCGTTATGTAAAGAATCTTGATGTGTAAGGAGCCGGAGATATATGTCTGATACTACAAAAATTATCCCTATCCAGATTGAAGATCAGCTAAAGCAAGCCTATCTGGATTATTCCATGAGCGTAATTGTATCCCGTGCGTTACCGGACATACGGGATGGCTTAAAACCCTCCCAACGCCGCATTATCTATGCGATGCACGAACTTAATCTTAGCCCCGGTGGTCACTTTCGTAAGTGTGCCAAAATAGCCGGTGACACCAGTGGTAACTATCATCCTCACGGTGAGCAAGTGGTATATCCCACATTAGTGCGCTTGGCTCAGCCTTGGAACATGCGTTACCAGCTAATAGACGGACAGGGTAACTTCGGTTCGCAAGATGGTGATCCGCCTGCAGCTATGCGTTATACAGAAGCAAGATTGCAGAAGATAACCATGGAAATGCTTTCCGAATTGGAAAAAGATACAGTAGATTTTAAGAGTAACTACGATGAAACCAGAAAAGAACCAGTTGTATTTCCCACCCGTACTCCAAATCTACTTATAAACGGTTCATCAGGTATTGCTGTGGGTATGGCTACCAACATGCCTCCTCATAACATCGGCGAGATATGCGATGCCATGATTGCTCTTATCGATAATCCAGAATTGGAACCCCTGCAACTACTTGAATACGTAAAGGGGCCAGACTTCCCAATGGGTGGTTTCGTTCTTGGCGTTGATGGAATTCATGACTACTTTGAAACCGGACGCGGCAGGCTAATCTTGCGTGGTGAAACCGAAATGGTAACCTTACCAAACGACACCGAGCAGATTATTATCCGCTCCATTCCCTACCAGGTTACCACTACGCTGCTGATAGAACGCCTGGTGGAGCTGGTAAAGGAAAAGAAAATTGAAGGGATAAGCGACATCCGTGATGAATCCGGCAGAGACGGAATGCGCGTGGTTATAGTGGTAAAGCGGAATCATGATGCTCAGGTAGTAAGAAACCTAATCTACAAATACACCCAGTTACAAACCACTTTTGGCGTTATAAATCTCTGTCTTATAGACGGTGTGCCCAAAGTTGTGAATATGAAGGAAATGCTTCATAACTTCATTGAGTTCCGTCACGACGTTGTGCTGAGACGCACTCTGTTTGAGCTGCGCAATGCCAAAGACAGATTGCACATATTGGAGGGATATAGAATAGCACTGGATCACTTGGACGAAGTAATCGCCACCATCCGCGCTGCGCAAACTCCTCCTGAAGCGAACATGGCTCTGCAAGAGAAATTTGGACTAAGCGAAATTCAGGCAAAAGCTATACTCGAAATGCGCCTGCAACGCCTTACCGGACTGGAGCGTGAGAAGATTGAAAGCGAATATCAAGAGCTACTTGTAACCATAGCCCGTTTAACCGAACTGGTGGAGCGCCGCGAACTTAGAATGAACTTGATAAAAGAAGAAACCACAGAAATTCGCGATAAGTTTGCCGACAAGCGCCGCACAGTGATTATCCCCACGCCCGCTGGCAGCTTTAACATGGAAGACCTCATCGCGGACGAACTGGTGGTGGTAACTATAACCCACGATGGTTATGTAAAACGCTTACCTGTAGATACCTACAAGGTTCAGGGTCGTGGTGGTAAAGGGCTTTCGGCATCAAACCTGAAACAGGATGACTTTATCCAATACCTGTTTGTAGCCAGTACGCACTCATATATCCTGTTGTTTACCGACCACGGTATGTGTCACTGGATAAAGGTGTTTGAGCTACCAGAAGCCAGCCGAACTGCACGTGGAAAGGCGATTGTGAACCTGGTTAAATTCTCTGAAGGCGAGAAGATAAAAGCCTTTGTAACCCTGAAAAACTTCCATCCCGAGCAAACGATTATCATGTGTACCCGCCAGGGCCTGGTAAAAAAGACTCCTCTTACCGCCTTCTCGCGCCCGCGTACCAATGGTATAAAAGCCATTAAGCTGATGGAGAACGATGAGCTGATTGATGCTCGTATCTCCGATGTGGGCGATAACATCCTCCTGGCAACCCGCAATGGATATTGCAATCGCTTCAGCGAAAGCGATATCAGAGCTATGGGACGCTTTACCAAAGGCGTACGAGGTCTCAGGTTACGTGAAGGTGACTTTGTGATATCAATGACCCTGGCTTCCACAGCCGATATGCTGGAAAATGGAGAGCCTAATTCCAGCAGCCTGTTGGCAGTTAGCGAAAACGGCTTTGGCAAGCGCAGCCCAATTTCGGGATATACGCCCACCAAGCGTGGTTCCAAAGGCGTGATAACTCTAAAGACCACCAAGCGCAATGGACATCTTGCTGCTTTGATGCTGGTGCGAGACGAAGATGATCTAATGATTATCACTCAAGACGGTATGATAATCCGTCAGCGCGTGGCAGATATATCTATGGTTAGCCGCAACACCCAGGGTGTACGGCTTATAAATCTAGCTGCTGACGACGTGGTGCGTGATATCTCCATTGTTCCTGCCGAGCCGGATGACGAAGCATTGGATAAAGAGGTGGAAACCCTAAAACAGAAGCCAACTCCCAATCTGCTTGATTTGCAGGCAAAGGAAGACAATAGCGAAAACGAGGCAGAAGACGATATAATAGATGATGACATCATTGAGGATGAAGCCGAAACCGATGAAACAGATAGTGAAGAATAAGCCCCTTACGGGTACTAGCTTACTTCAAAATATATCAATGATACTCCCGGCAGTAGTATTGCTACTGTCGGGAGCTTGTTCTATAAAGCAGTTTGTTCCTGCTCAGGGGATTTTGTCCGAAAACAGGTATGCCATTATCAGAGATGATTCGCTGATAGTTGCTGTTCGCATTCAGGATTATAGCGGGAGTAATTCGGCCATAAACAACAGATTCTTCAGCGTTTATCTAAGGGTGAAGAACAACGCTGCCAGTAAGCGTGCAGTTGATAGCTCAAACTTTAGCATTATTGCCAGGGGAAAGCAATTTGACCATATCCCAATTGAGTATCTATTGGCAAACATGCAGCAAGCTTCGCTACTAAGCTCATACCGAGACCCCTTTAATGTTGATAATAACGATAACTTCCTACGCGAAGAGGCAAAACAACAAGAGCTGTACTACGAGCTAATAGCCAATGCATTCCGATTTGGAAACATCTTGCCCGGGGGAGTAAAAGAGGGCTATTTATTCTATAACAGAGATATTTACCAAACTGACAGCTTCAGTATCGACGTGCTGGGGAAAAGCATCGGCTTTATTAAAACCAAGCGGTGATTTGCCAACTTGCATATTGAATCATCCCTGCAAGAATTGCAGTATCATTACTAATGAATTACGGATGGCATCCGTATTTCATGCGTAATGCATGCGTAATTCGTTCAAGGATTAAGCTCACCCAAATGATACATGCAACATGGTACTCATACAGCAAACAACTCAGTTGATCCTGTTTTATCGGGAATACAGTTACCCTGATTAGCTACGGCACTGCCTTAACAATGTAAAAACGGTGAGAATAGCTAAGCTCATTTATCGGCAATAGATATGTAGTTCCCACACACTCTCCGATAAGCTCGAATGAATCTTCTTCAAAACTGCTGCTACCGTATATCTGATAACCTGATACACTTATGGGCGTGCCTGATTGCGAAGTATGCACGGAGCTCCATGATAATGATAATTGCTGGTCGTTATTGTGTAGCATTATGTTTTGTGGGGCAGCGGGAATGGATGAGTCTTGGAGGATAAAACGCAGGGCAAAGATATCTTTTAGCCCGCTATAAACTGGAATCGTGCCCATGAAGTTTGAGTCGGAAGCACTATAGTATCCGGCGCAAAGCAATTCATCATCAGCATTAATGCTTAAGGTAAAGCTGGCATCTAAACCGCTTCCACCAAGGGTTTGGAACATTTCCAGAGAACCTGCGGAACTGACTAACATCACAAACGCATCATCCGAACCAGCTCCGGTAATGGTCCCCAAACTAGTGGTACAAGATTCTGAGTAAAACCCAGACAACACTATGGTAGAATCCGAGGTTAAACAAGCTCCCTTAATGCTTCTGCCCGAGCTAGAACTTAGCAGATTATTAAGCCAAACCACGTTGCCAGAATTGTCCAGCTTCAAGGCATACAGCGAGTATCCCGTATTTGCTAAACTGAAAGCATCCCAAGACATACCAGCGTTGTATCGGCCAAACACATATATGCCACTATCATTTGCCGTTACGATGTTATCATTTTGATTCCAGCCATCGGAAATACTTCCTTTAACCCAAATGGGATTTAACGAAGCATCCAGTTTGCATACAAATACTTCAACATTATGAGCTGGCAGGCTTGTTCCTGAAAAAGATATGGCATTGGAATAAAAACCAGTTATAACGATTTCGCCACTGCTGAGAGGGGAGATGGACTGACATTGGTCATTGCTAATACTTCCCCAATGCTTTAGGGTGTTAATGGTTCCGGTTGTGTTAAATTTTGCGAGGTAGGCATCCTCCAGTCCCGAGTTGGTTACAGCTGTACCGAACAGGTTAGTGTTCGAACTGAAGCTTCCACAAACAAGTGGCAAGTTATCGGAAGAAAGCGCGATAGCGAATGCCTTGTTTGTGGCTCCGGCATTGCCACGGGTTATCCATTGGCAAGCACCTGTAGCATCAAGCCTGGCGATATATGAGTCCACATAACTATTTGATGTAACCGAGATATCTGAAAGCTTGAACAAACCATCGAAGCTCCCGCACAGATATACATTCTGATCAGCATCTGCTACGATACCAGTAACAAAAGCACTTCGAGAGGTTGCGCCTGATGAAGTGCTTTGCCTTGCCCAGATGAATTGTCCTGTAGCTGAGTATTTTGCAATAAAGGCGGTAGAATGGATCCCAGCGTTCAATGTTGTGTCATTCATCTGGAAAGACCCTCTAAACTCACCAGCAAGGTAGTAGTTTCCATCGGGATCATAGCACGATGCCGTTACAGATTCATGTCCCGTAGAGCCATAACAGGTAAACCAATTTGCTGACATGTCTGCAAGTAGCGGAGTGGCACACACGATAATAAACATAATTAGCAAATACCTAAAGGATAACATAGTAAACTCCTGTATTTAATGAGACTAAGATATCTATCTATATTCGTATATCATCCACCCGTCTTTTCCCAGTGCAATGAAAATGTAGTCTTCCATAAGAGCTACATCGTAAACAGTGTATAGGGGGTTGATGGTGCTTAATTCTTCAATTTTCAAGGGATTAGATATGTCAAGAATCTTTAAACCACCTCTTCCGAGGGCAAGGTAGAGTTTGTTGTCTTTTATCTCCATCGCAGAGATTTCATTTGCCAGCCGATACTGGTTAATCAGTACCGGATTATCTGGATTTATGATGCTGAAAGCAAGTAAGTTCTTACCCGCGGCAACCCAAAGGGTGTTTGCATACTTCGCAATATATGTAGCATCAGCTATCTGATAGTTTGTGGCAATGGAATGGGGGTTACTGAGGTCACTAGTATCTACCGCAACCAGTCCAAAGTCGTTCAGAGCAAAAATATAGGGGTATACTGCCACAAAGTCTCTAATTCCCCATTTCTCAGAGAAAGTGGAGGTTATCTCCCTCAGTCCACCGCTTCCGATGTTAACAATATCTATTCCTTTAAACCTATCGGCTACATATAGTGTAGCTCCCTCTCTTGTAAGCTTGTCACCAATCATTGTGGTGGGAAAGAAGATTCTTCCCGAAGCGGAGATGGAGTCTATCTTTACTATTTGGTTGGTGGGTTCTCTGGAGGCTACATAGAAATAGTTAGCAGATTGAGTTTCAATATCTTCTATTACAAAAGGAGAATAGAATCCTGCTTCAATACGGGGTTGCCATGTATTAAAGGTGTTGTAGATAAGTATCTGATTCTGATTGCTAACATACAACAGGTCACTGTCGTGTAATAGATTGTAAGCAGTTACATTCTTTACGTGAGTTAATGGATAGATGAATCTATTATCGGCACTCCACGCGGAGCAAGACATGCACAGCATTAGAAAGCTGATGATTATCAGTCTCATGAGTCCTCCACTAGTCTCATAACTATTTGACGAGAACTAATTCCTTCTGCCTGTGCGGCAAAAGAGGGTAAGATGCGGTGCTGAAGCACAGTAATTGCAGATGCCTTTACGTCTTCTTCAGCAGGAGTTAGCCGTCCATCCATCGCGG
Organism: uncultured bacterium; assembly: GCA_938009275.1. Lineage (GTDB taxonomy): Bacteria > Cloacimonadota > Cloacimonadia > Cloacimonadales > Cloacimonadaceae > Cloacimonas. Next base: position 73,592 of record CALLHY010000062.1, on the reverse strand, counting down.
CACGAGCTTTGGCAGCAAGAATCAGATATTGAGAAGCTCGCGGGCCGGCACCCCAGGCTACCCACTGCTTAATCTCCCTGGATGCTTCGTCAGATTGTGGTCGCGACTTACGGGCTAAGTTTACGGCATATTTTAATACATGATCGCTAACCGGGATAGACCTGATGCTATGTTGGAGGTTAATAATCTGTTGTGCGCTTAACTGAGGTCGGATTAAGGGGACTTCCATACCAGTTGTGCTTTCGGCGATTAGGATTTCTTCTGCTAAGGTGGGGTAGTCTATGTTAATATAAAACATAAATCTATCTAATTGAGCTTCTGGTAAGGGGTATGTGCCCTCTTGTTCGATCGGGTTCTGAGTAGCCATTACTATGAATGGTTTATCTAAAGCACGGGTTGTATTACCGCTGGTTACGGCATATTCCTGCATTGCTTGTAACAAGGCTGCCTGTGTTTTTGGGGGAGTTCTATTTATCTCGTCGGCCAGAATGATATTGGCAAAAATGGGGCCCTTGATATATTCGAAGTGTTTGCTTTGAGAATTAGAGTCATTAACCAGAATATCTGTTCCGGTTATGTCAGATGGCATTAGATCTGGAGTAAATTGGATACGGCTGAATGACAGCGATAATGCTTGGGCAAGGGATGAAATAAGCAATGTTTTTGCTAATCCCGGAACGCCTTCCAGTAGGATATGACCATTTGCAAATAGGGCTATCAGCACATCATCCAGCACTCTGTCTTGCCCGATTATGCTTCGGTGAACCTCTGCTAAAAGTGAGTTTCTAACCTGTTTTAACTCGGCTATGTCACTAAGCAACTTCTCGTTACTCATGTATCTTGTCTCCTTTAAATATCTTGGTGATAATTTCAGCTCCAGAAACTGCAATGGCTATTGAGCCAAGTACAAACATCAGCAGGAAGGTTAATATGTGAGCGAAAGCCATTATTGCAGCAGCCGAACTCTTTGTCAATCCAAATCCCACGCTGAATACAATAATCATCATCCACTCGTTGCTGCCTAACTGCACAGGCGGCTGAGGAAGTGCGTAGGATAGGTTGATAAGGGTATAGCCAAATAGAGCCAGGGGGAAGGGGAAGGAAATGGAAAAAGCCTTGAACAGAAGGAAGAAATACAGGCCGTCTAATAGTATCCCCAAAGCTGTGAGCAAAGTGGTTGCCAATAACATGGCTGGGTGATGTTCGAAGGTGTTCAATTCTGAGATGAATACTTCTATTGCATCATGAACTCGTTGCTTGAACCTTTGGGGTATCCAGAATAATACACCTTTAACTATGGTGATCACTGTGTCTTTTCGCCAGGCAGCCAGAATCAAAAGACCAAGAGTAAGCACAAAAACCAGTAACAATAAAACTAGTAATGTTAACATGCCCTTGCTGATCTCTATAGCGAGAAAAGGAAGTATGATAATAACGAATAAAATCGCTATGGTGTCGAATGCTTTGTCTATAAAAACTGATGGCAAGCCTTTTAGAAAGGGGACATTGTGGTTACGTTTCAAAAACCACGCACGGGCAACATCACCAGCTCGAATGGGTATTATATAGTTGATCAAGTTTCCTGCCATAGCATACATCCACACTTTTGCCATGCTTGGTGAACTTGTTTTCGATCCATCTTTGTTTCTGGATGTTGAAGAAGGTAATAGTAGCTTCCATCTACAGGCACGAATAAAATAAGCACTTAGATAGGCAATGGACGATAATAGCACCCAACGGTAGTTTACCGATGAGAAGTGCATTCGTATCTCGTGAACCGGATTATAGTGTAACCAGCTTAGTATTAACACAACTCCAACAAGTGTCCCGATTGCAAGGGTTATGGAATTACGCCTGTTCATCACATCTCTTTTGGTATGAAAGCCAAGTATTGGTGATGAGCCCAGTACTTCTTAAAGATTACCGGTGCAATTGCTTCTATGAATGAGTATCGCATCATACGGGTTTCAAAGCTACTATCAATACCTTTGTAATATGGTAATATGCTAATGGGGTTGATGGGTGTGAGTATCTCTTTTGTGTCTCTTGCCTTCATGTGAAGCAAGCGCTTTATAAAAAGCTCTTTGTTCATGCCTATGTCTGGCCAGGGAGGGCAATCAATATAGCTTTTTTTTATCATTTGCCATCCATGCCTGGACATTAGTTGAACAATGGCCTCGGCATTGATATTCTCAGGAAGCAAGTCCGGGTATGCTTTGGGGTTATAGTCCTTGATCTGCATTTTATAGCCAATTCCGTTTCGGTTAGGTACGCAAATGATTATCAGCTTACTCACTATCCGTGTCAGCTCTCCAATAAACCTCTCAATATCACGTACAAACCACATAGCTGAGAAGTTGTATCCCATGTCGAAGCTGTTGGTGGGATAGTCTAAAACAGAATATCCGTTGTTAAACTTTATAGATAGCGGAATACCCAAGCCTTGCCACAGTTGTTTTACTTTGGTCAATCGGGTAGCATCATGGTCTTCAATGCTTACTTCAAAACCTGCTTTTGCCAGTCCCATCAGGTTTATTCCGCTTATCCCTGTAAAGCCGAAAGATGGTGTTTCAATAATGCTTTTCACATTATAGGTTTTGGCAAAATGAAACAGCATCCTATTTAAGATAACTCTCTCATAAGAAGAACCTAAGCCTTCATGGGGGTTACTGAAGTATTTCTGCCAATCGTTTATTATGGGTATAGCCATTATTTACTAAGGTAGTCTTCTATTACCAATTTGAATTCTGGAATGGTGAAATGGGGCTTGAAGTCTGAATCACCCATTAAGCTATAGAACAGATGCACATCATAAAACCAGCTTTTAGATATCAGTTCAAAACGAGCAATCCATAGCTCGTTCTTTAGTAATCTGGCAATACGTTCGCCCAAAGCAAATAGATGCCGGTCTATGTGTAGATACTGTGGGTAGTTTTTACCATGTAGCTGACGAGAAATAAAGTCTACCAATGCTTGTAGTTGGACGGGTTCTCTGTCGGCTACGTTCATTGTTGTTCCGCTCTTCCAGGGATTTTCAAGCAGCCAGATGAAGGCACGAACCAATGCATCAATGTGGCAAAGATGAATCCATATACGTTTGTTGGTAAGCAAAAATCTATGCTTATGCACCATTTTAACCAACTGATAAGGAAATCCATTGTCTCCCTTTCCGTAGGTTATGCTGGGGCGTATAATGGCAGCTTGGAGACCCTGGAGTATCGCTTTATTGATAATCTTCTCTGCTTCAATTTTGGTGAAGTGATAGTAGTTGTCGGGGTTTCTTTCCGTTTGATTCCCGGCAGGTAACTCAGCAGGGATAGCCCCAAATACTCCAACGGACGAGCAGAATATCAGCCTTGCATTCTTGGCTAAGCAGTATTCCACCATTTGCTCGGTTGAATATAAGTTACTGCGCAGATATTCGTCGTGAGAGAATTGCCTGCCCCCACGTAGTGCACCTATATGAAGAATGGTATCGAAATCGTTTGTAAACAGGAACTCACGCAGAGCATTGGTATCGCCCAATCCAATATCTATTACGCGAATATATGGAGTAAATTCCTGTGTTCGGCTAATATGAGTACCAGGGCGAACGATGGCAGTAATCTCGATATCGGTATACAGCTCCAGTATCTTTCTAAGAACGTGGGAGCCTACTAATCCGGTGATGCCTGTGATAAGCAGTTTACGCAAACAGCCTCTTCAACCAACTGCGTTTTCTTGGTCGGGAGTGATGAACAAGAACGTACTGGTAAGGAATTGGGTCTCCACTTGCAATGGAATCAGGATAAATCCTACAGATCAAATCGGCTGTATGCTTGTCTATCCGTTCTTCTATCATATGCCTGGCATCAATCAGTGAGCCGTAATCGCCTCTAACATGGTCATCAGACGCTACAAAATGAGTCCATCCATTTTCGACAAGAGTCCAAGCTGTTTTCATTACCTTTTCACCGTACAAGCCCAGCAGACTGCCAGCATTGGTTTGGATATAGATATTCCTATTGCTTAGGCTCTCAGCAGTTGATGGCTTCCGCATTATGCTTACATATCGCTCAGCATGGGCAAGAATTGGCTTGTAACCTGCTCGCAGCAAAGGGAAAACATTCGTGTAGAAATCGTTTGGAAGCCCATTTAACTCGCTTTCTATCAAGATATATGGGCTTTGACCCAAGGTTAGAGAATGCTCTCTGATATCTATAAGAATGTCTGGCTGAAGAAATATCTCAAAGCCCGGCATCAACTCTATGCTCAGTCCCGCTTCTCTGGCTAGATGCTTTAGAGAATCCAGCTTCGCTATATATTCATCTCTACTGTACTGATAATGCCCACGGAAATAATGAGATGTAAGATATACTCTCCTTACTCCGCATTCTTGCATTGCCTTTAGTTGATCGATGGAATCTTGCACATCTTTAGAGCCATCATCAATATTGGGAAGGATATGGGTATGGATGTCTATCATGGGTATTAGGGCAGTCTCTCTTTGATCATGCTAACGAACTCAACCAAAACCGAGTTGTTATTAAAGGGCTTTAGCATTCTTAGCGACTCTTCCAGAAGGTTTTCAGCATTCTTCCTGGCTTTATCGAACCCTAATAGACCCGTATAGCTTGCTTTGGAAACGGGTATATAATCATCGTCCAAGCCGTCACTTCCCCTGGCATAATCTGCTTCAATGTCCTCAATCATCTGATATGCCATACCTAAGTTTAAGGCATACGCATTTAGAATCTGGCGAGTGTTGTCATCTGCTGAAGCCAAGCAACAGGCTATATCTGCGGAAGCCTGAAGCATTGAACCGACTTTTTTCATGTCTATATATCGGAGAGTGTTTATCTTCATTACCTTTCGTTTATTGCCCAAATCAACAGCCTGGCCTCCAATCAATCCGTAACTCTTGGAGTAGTTTGATAAGATGCGGGTGGATTCCAAAGCTTTGTTTGCATCCTTAATCTCTCCCATTTGTTCGAAAGCTAATGTATACAAGGCGTCGGATGCAAGAATAGCGATTGCATTACCATACTTAATGTGCAAGGCTGGCTGTCCACGCCGCGTATTGCGATTCATAATAGAGGGAAGATCATCGTGAACAAAAGCCGCGTTGTGAAGCAACTCAACTGCCACCGCTGCGTTGATGGCGTCTGGCAAAAGGCGGTTCTTTTTGAATCCGGTAAGCATTTCGAACATCGAAAGCAGCAATAATGGACGCCACCTTTTTCCGCCGGGGACAACCGCTTCCGTAATGGCGGCCTTAAGCTCTTTGGCATACTGCTTATCGAAGATGAGAGCTTTTTTTATCGCCTCATCTATCATCTCAAATCTGGTTTCAAAATACTTCTGTAATAGCAATTGATACTCCCCTTTAACCTATTGCGGTATGCATCATTTATTCAGCCTCTATTAAATGGACAAGCAGGCTTTTGTCAAGTTTTTTGTTTACAAACGAAGAGAAATGCCATATACTATCTATATAGCAATTTGATTTCGTTGTTACTGGATTAGGCGAATTAATCACATTTGCCTTATAAACCAAGCACTTCGACAGGAGATTTATATGACCATTAGAAAAGTAACAAACACTCGAGAACTAGACATCACCAAGACTGTCGATTTCCTTCACCGGCATCTGGATGAATTTACCGATTCGAAGTCTGCAATAATCAAAGCAATTGATTATGCTCTTACGCCGGAAAAGGGGAAGGGAGGATTTGTTCTAATAGCACAAGAAGAAGCAAAAATGCTTGGAGCGCTAGTGATGAACAAAACAGGAATGCAAGAGTTTATCCCCGAAAACATCCTTGTTTACATTGCTGTTGATGCAAGTATGAGAGGAAAGGGAATAGGGAAGCAGCTTATTACCAAAGCTCTGGAATGCAGTGAAGGCTCCATAGCTTTGCATGTGGAGTATCATAACCCAGCTAAAAAGCTTTATGAACGTATGGGGTTTAGAAGCAAATATGCAGAAATGCGTCTGCAAAGAGATGGATAAATGGCAAGATTAAAGATTTATATTAACCGAATCATTGAGAACATTGAAAGCATAAACCAGTTTATGACCGACAACCAAAAAGAGTGGTCATTAGTTGTGAAGGTACTCGGCAACAACAAGGAAGTGCTAAACAAGGTTCTTCAGCACCCTTCCATCAGAAACACACACTCAATTGCCGTATCACAATGGAGCATATTAAAAACCATCAAGCAGATTGATCCAACCTTAAAAACTCTCTTCATTAAACCTCCTTCTATTCGCAATGCTGAGAACATAGTAAGATATGCTGACGTATCATTCAATTCATCTCTCGCAACGCTAAAGGCTTTGAACATAGCAGCCAGGAAGCATAGCAAGATTCACCAAGTGATTATCATGATAGAAATGGGCGAATTGCGCGAAGGCATAGAGCGCGAGGGATTGATCCCATTCTATAGAAGTGTGTTTAAACTACCTAATATCAAGATTATAGGCATTGGCACAAATCTGGGTTGTATGACTGGTGTCCGTCCCACATACGATAAGCTGATTCAGCTTGTACTATATGAGCAATTGATAGAAGCTAAGTTTAAACAACAGGTTGACCTGGTTTCCGGTGCAAGCTCCATTACCTTGCCGCTGCTGATGAAAGAGAATATGCCAAAGGGCGTTAATCACTTTCGCATTGGAGAGGCAGCTTTCTTAGGAACCACACCACTAAACAACAAACCAATATTAAACCTTAACACAAATACCTTTTCTTTCGAAGCAAGCATTGTTGAGCTTTATAGAAAGGCAAGCCTTCCCGATGGAGTTATTGTTTCCAGCCATGTAGGTAGTGGAATCAAAACAAATGAAACTGACCCTGCTGCGAATAGCTTCAAGGCAATTTTGGACTTTGGGATACTGGACGTGGATGCAGAGTACCTTGTTCCCAATGATAATAGCATTAGTTTCGTAGGTAATAGCTCAGATTTGAGCGTTTATGACTTGGGCGATAACTCGAATAACTACAAGACTGGGGACATAGTAACCTTTAAGCTGAGCTACATGGCAGCGGCTAAACTGATGTATTCTCAATTCGTAGAGAAGCTTATTATCGATTAGGTCAGGATTAGCGCACCAGCATCTAATCATCCAGGCATATGCAAGCTTAGTAGATAACTAATCTTAAGCATTCTGCCTGAGCATGTACGGGCAGAATTTAACGACGTTAGAATAGATTTAGCAGCACTCCGACATGGAAGTTGCGCCCTTCTTCTGGGAAGCCATATTCCCCCTGGTAATCTGTGTCAAGTGTATTGTCTATTCCCAACGAAATCTCCATCCGGTGGATTGGGATATCAAGATTGATATCATGCTTCCAATACTCAGCCAGTGTGTGGTAGGTGCCAAGATCATCCTGTGATTGCCTGCTACTTCTAAAGGAGGTAACAATTCGCAAGCGGCAACGATGAGGCAGGCTGATTCTATTCGCTATTTCCAGGGCATGCTTCGGTGTTTCTGTAATCTGGTAGCTGCCATTCTTTGCATAGTTTAGGTAGCAGTATTCCAGTTCTGAGTTCAACCACTTCAGCAAAGAAACTGCCACATCTAATTCTGCACCATAGGAGGCAACTTTATAGATGTTGGCATACTTATTGCCGTGTAGATCAATCAGATCGCGGATATCGTTATAAAACACAGTTCCGGAGAGTGTTATGTCTTTTATCAGAAGGGGATGGCTGTGACTGATCTCCAGCTTTGTAGAGTGCTCAGGTTTCAGATTGGAATTGCCCTTGTCAGATGAAAAGAGCTGCCGAAGCGTTGGACTTGCAGTGCTTCTGCCAATGGCAATGGAGCTTTTTGCTCCCGAGCTGGCAGTGTGCGAAATCCCCAATGCTGGTTCTATAGATAGTTTTGCCATATCTACATCATCAAGAACACTGGCACTAATGCCCATTCCTGCTGTTAACAACAGGTTACCTGGCATGTAGGCTTCAAACTGGCTAAAAGCATTACCATTGTATAGTCTGTTTACTGCGCCTTCTTTGTAATTGCCAGTATCTTGTCTGGTGTTGATTTGAGCTTCCATCTTCATTCCCAGGTCAAATGTCCGGCCATGTTTTGGTTGCAGGCGCAAGCGAGGGGCAAAACTATATGTTTCATTGTCCATCCGAGAATTAACACTTGCAAATTGATGATCCGCATCGTTATATTCCAGATACCTATCTCCACCTCCGTCATAACTAAGCTGGGTGGTTAATTCTGCCACATCAGATAGGTGAAACTTGCCCCAAATGCCGGAGTTGTAACGAGCCCAATTCTTATACATTCGATACTTGCGTTCGTATATGGATGATGGAATGTCTTTGCGCTTCATTCCGGAGTAGGAGAAGTCAATACCCATGCGATGAAAGTTCCATACATCAAAACTAGTGCTGCCCAAAATGTTGTATTGGGCTTTTGCGCTGTTGTTTCGTACCCCGCCATTTTCAAAATAAGTGGGCGTAAATGCTTTAGACAGCACAAAGCCATCGCTGCTTAAAGCTCCAAGACCTAAGCTGTAATCCCAGGTGGAAAAACTATTAGAGGTTCGCAGTTGTAGCTCGCCAGTATTATTGCGTTTTACTCCGGCGTTTAAGCTTAGTTTGTTCTTACTGGTTGGCTCTAAGGTGATAATGTTAACCACACCGCCCATGCCTCCCGAACCATATAGGGGGGAGGCAGGGCCTTTGATCATGTGGATTTCTTTGATACCCATAACAGATAGTTTACTGATGTCCACATTGCCGAAGTAACCGTTACTAATTGCTCTGCCATCGATTAATATCTTAACCGAGCTTTTGCGAAAGCCTCTGATACGTAGGTTGCTTTCGTCCTTGCTACCAGTACTGGCACTGATGCCAACACTGTTCAAAAATACTTCCCTTAGGCTTTGTGCTCCGGAATTATCCTGGGGGTAAATCTGCTTTATAGCTCCAATGGCTTCGGTTGGTTTGTCTACGATTACCCGAACTGTGGGTAAAGTGTATGTCTTCAGGCTGTCTGAGCCTGCTAATCCCATCAGCAGGGAATATCCCAGAAGGGACAGCGCAAGACATATGGTTTTTAACATGTTATTCTGTTAGATGGGGATTAATAGTCTACCATAACGGTTTTAGTGTACGCACTTAGGTCGTTGGGAATCGTAAAGCTGGTGTTGGCGGTAGCCTGATCGGCATAGCCAAAGATGTGATCTTGCTCATCTGTGGTTGTAACTTCAAGTCTGGCAAGTCGCTTGAACTTCTTTTGACTACCGGTCATGGTGCTATTCAAGTTCGGGAATGTGGTAACTTCAGAGGTTAGTAGGTAATACCCATCAGCAATCTGTTCGGGGGTATATTCTACACTGTAACCATCGCCTGCTACCAGCTTCACACTTGTATAGGAAGCTATGCCTGTTAGTAGATCGGACAGCTTTATGGCTTCTTCAGGTTGGGGGGTGCTATTCCAGTTATTAACGGTATGCTTGGTTAAGCTGTGTAACTCGGCGTGTATTGAACTCCTGGTTGTTACGATATCCACTTTCCGATATAGCTTGAATGTTTTGGCGTTCTTAACTTTGAATGCATTGGGTAGGGCAGGATCAGCAAACCAGGTTTTCTTGTTGTCGCTGGGAATATAGAAACCTTCTTTAAATGATTCCCACTTCAGGTCTGAACTCGTGTTTGAGCTTTGGCGGGGGCTCCACGGTTCGGCATCGTCGCTAACAATCTCATAAGCAAACAAGTATCGATAATCATTCTCATCAGTTGTATCGCTTGTTATCAATTGGTTCACGGTTGCCTGCGTAATGAACTGATCCAGCTTGTAGCCATCAACATTAACGTCTGTGGGGTTGTCGTCTTTCTCACTGCAGGATATCAGCAGCAATGAGATGATTAGTACCATAATGAAGAGTAGCTTTTTCATTTTTTACCTCCATGAAAAGCAGGAGGCATACAGGGAGCGTATTTCCTCTGTAGCCTTTCCAAAAGGGAGGCATGACCGTTTCCCGTCATACCCTAACGGTGGCAGTCCTTGCTATGCTGTTTAGGATCAACCACTCGGCTGAGACCATGAGATTAACATGCTATTATTTGTCAACATCAGAAGCAGGTTGACATAAACACCATTGTCTAAATATGAAGCCCAAACTCAATTGGAGATTACTCATGATTAGAGCTTTTCTTGTTACTTGTCTTTTGATAACAGCGTTTTATTTAAACGCAATAAGCATAGTTGATACCACAGGAAACAGCGTTGAAATTAGCTACACTGAACTAACGAACATGGAGCTATCCACCTTTAGTACCAGTAGGAATAAGGGTGGTAAAACGGTGTCTGAAACCTGGAGGGGGATTGCGTTAATTCCCTGGCTGGATGCAAAGGGATTCAGAGGCTGGCATAAGATAAAGTTCATTAGCCAGGATGCATACGAAGTGGAATTGCATAGAATTGAGCTTGATAACATACCTGCCTATCTGGCTGTAGAATCGCAACACAATCCCATACCCCATGATGATTTACGCATAATAATGCCTACATTGCGGGAGAGTATGTGGCTAAGGGGTTTGAAGTCTATTCATCTTGGGAAGTTCGATCCTGTTCCTCACCCGTATACAGTACACCCACTTGATAACGCAATGGAACATTTCGAGCATTTTGGCGGCTCACTGTCGTTTTCAAGGTTTATGACCGATGCCATGTATCAATCAAGCGGGTCTATTGTGATAGTAGACTCTGCATTACAGGCTTTTGAGTTAGATTACCCGAGGCACTTATCCAATGCTATGTTACATACGAACATAAATAGCAAAAGCGTTTCATTGAACATTTCCAGCATTGGTGATTACAAGCTGAAAGACATAGTGTACATTCAATGTGGCCCTTTCGCTTATGCCTCGAAGGAATTCATAGGCAAGCTGGAAACCTTAGCCAAACCACTAGGATGGGTTTGGGAAGACATAAAGGTACGCCAAATTCAATCCGTACAAGCCAGCAACTATCACTCTGGTAGTTCGGATATCAATGCTAGTGATTATTGGGTGGAAATGAAGTAGCCCCTTTAATACCAATAATATGAATCGTCAAATTCCGTGTAGTCTATGGTAAGTGTACTGCTATCTGGATCAACATATACATAAGCAGCCTTTCCATTATCCAGTTCCCATACATGTTCTTCGTAGTAATCGTCGTAGAATGGACTTACATCGTGCATTTCGGTTAGGTCATTGAATATCTTGTCTATCTTAGCTTGATCGCCGTTAACTGAGTATTTAACCACCCATCCTGTTACGATACCCTTTTCCTCGTTTATGTACAGTTTGAGAGACGCAAGGTCGGGTATCTTGCTGTTAGTGTAATTAAAAATTGAAACGGTTTTATCTGTTTCAACAAAGCCTTTTGCTTTCAGCTCAGTTTGTACCTTGGACTTCTCTTGCCCAAAGCTTATTCCAAACATCCCTGTTTGGGCAAACAAATAGATAAACAAGAATAAGAAAAGTATGGTTAGTAGAATATGTTTCATGGTTTCACCTCTATAGTTTATGATATTAGTATAAAGCGAATCATCACATTGACAAGTTCCATATCTGGAAGAAAGTAAGTATTGCATAGGTAGTAAGCTACAAAAATGCGCTTGACACAATCTCATATTACTTGTGCCTTGCTCGTAAGATATTCATCCCAATAAGGAGAAACGATGCACAATCGGTTTCTTGTTACTCTAACGTTGTTGTTTACCCTAATGTTTGCTGCATGTTCTCAGAATGGACGCTATTATCGAAAAGCAAAAAAGAGCTATGAAAGGGGTAATGCCGAGCTAGCAGTGTCAGACGCTGCCAGATCGCTTAGAATAAAACCCGATAATAAAAAAACTCAAGACTTGCTTCAAACTGTCTGGACTCAGACTCTAAACAACCATAATACAAGAGTAAGCTCGTTAGAGAAAAGCTCTGATCCCAATGCCTGGGAGCAAATTCTTAGCGAACATATCAAGTTACAAGGTCTTGCAGAGCAGATACAGAATCTTCCTCCGCTAATCGATCCCTACACGGGATACCGCATCACTCTCGAAATTCCAGATTTGAGCAATGAGATTAAATTAAGTAGAGAGAATGCAGCAGAAGCACATTATCAGGCTGGCATTCGCTACGATAAGATGTCTAAGGCGATAGACACCCAGCGCAAAGCAGCTCGTGAATACCAGGCAGCTCTGAACCTTATTCCCGGTTACAAAGATGCTCAGCTAAAATATGAACAAGCACGTAAGCTTGCGATAAAACGTATTGCTATTGCTCCCTTCACAGATAAATCGAACACCAGAAACCGATATGGAGCTATTTCTGAGCTAATGTCTGATCTAATAGTTTCCCGGATTATGGAGGGTAACTATATCAATGAATTCACAGAGATTATTGCCCGCAGCCAGATGGACGCCGTTTTAGCAGAACAGCAGCTAAGCGCATCGGGCCTGGTAAATGAAGCAAGCACGGTAAATTTGGGTCAAATCCTTGGTGCTCACGAGATTATTACCGGAAGTATTCTGCAAGTGGTTTCTGTTCCTTCGCGCACAAGCTCTGTGGTTCGCACTGCAAAAGCCACAGTAGTTATCGGCAAGGAAGAGTATCAAGATGAAGAGGGAAAAACACAGGAGCGAGAGATTAAGGGTGAGGTTAGCTGTGATTACAAGCTATATACCAAAACTGCTTCAGCGTCTATAACGGGCTCTTTCAGCATTCTGGATGTGGAAACAGGAAGGATTATTCATCATGAAAGCCTGGACTCAAAAAATCCCTGGCAAGATAGTTGGGTGCGAGTGGTTAGAGGCGATCAACGCGCTTTAAACTCTTCATTACGCAAGCAATTAGACAAAGCCGAGCCATTTCCGCCCGATGAGAGCGAGATGGTTTCGGATGCTTTGAAACGAATGGGAGACACTATTTCCAGCAAGCTTAGGAGTTTACTAAAATAATATGCGTAAGATATTATATTTGCTTATCATACTTGTAGTTATGGGGGCATGCAGCATGTCGAAGCAAGTGCCTGAATGGGTGGAACAACGCCCCTATAACAATGAATACTATACTGCTGTTGTGCGCTTCAATAAGAAAGCTCCTAACTATGTCGATCTAGCCAGAGATAATGCCCTTAGAGAGATATCCACTCAGATAAGCGTACAGATAGATTCCGATATTTATCTAAAAGAAACAGAGGCAAACGGCATCCCGTCTGCTGAGTTGATTAGTCAGATAAAAAGCTCCAGCCGAAACAAACTGAAGGACATCCAGCTTTATGGAACTTATGAGAATGACAGAGACTATTGGGCATACTATCGTCTTTCCAAAAGTGCCTATCATGCCTGGCGTGTGCAACAGAGAGATTTGGCGATATCGCAAGCTTTGAAACTTATGGAGGAGTATGATGATGCCAGTACAGGGATTACAGCAGGCATTTCATCCTTACTAAAAGCATTAGAATTAGTTGTAGACTTTACCGATCTGGATTTAACAGCCGCATACCGGGGTAATGAGATTAATCTTTACAACGAGCTTTTTAGCCGTCTTCAGTCACTTCCCGAAACGATACTAATATATCTTGATCCACAAAACATAAACATGGTAGCTAAGCTGAGAAGAACCGCTTCAGTGAGTTTAAACGTTAAATATAATAAAGAATCACGCATAATTGCAGCCAGTGCATTCCCACTAAAGTACGATTTTGATAGTGGCGCGGGGGATATAGTGGAGACGGGTGTTACCGATACCAATGGCATGGCAATGCTGGTGATAAACAGGATAAGCAGCTATAGCCCACAACAAAGCATATATGTTACGCCAGACAAGGCATACTGGCTGCAGAGCTTGGAAAATCCTGTTATCAAGCAGATGTTCAGCATACTCCGCTTCAGTCCCGCAAAACTTAACATAAGTGTAAACAAACCCCGGGCATTCCTTATCTACAGCTTTGACGGGAAGCCCGGCTCAAGCTATAAAGACATGGTTGTAAACAAGCTGCAAAATCTAGATATGGAAGTGCTTACTGACATTAAAGCCAGCGATTATACCTTTAGAATAGAGATAGTTAGCCACGAAGGTGAGTATGTGAATAACCTGAGGCTCTATTCTGCCACTGCCGATGCCAATGTAGAACTGCTGGACACCAGAACTGGAATTAGCCTTTTCAGCACAACCGTTGCGGGCATCAAAAGCACAGGTAACAACCGGGAAAACGCTCGGAAAGCTAGTGAGCTTGCTGCGGTAAACCGGATATGTGACAACCTGATGTTTTCTTTAGTAGAACAGCATATAATGCGATAGTATCTCATACCCCTTCATAATCAATACAGATTCCAGCATGTTATCATCTATGTAATGATGATGTTAGCATTTTCTTCCCTGCTGCTTCCTTGAACGAATTACGCATGAAATACGCATGAATTACGGATGAGATGCGTATTTCATGCGTAATAATAGCGCAATTCTTAGGAGGATTTTTGGCGATGCAATTGCTTGGTCTTATAGATTTACTTCCACCCACAAGCCAAGGCTAAACATACTGGTTCCATCGTCGCGTTTTTTGTCGGTAGTTATCTCATAGCTGCTGGTAAGCCCTGCGCGAATGTTGGAATCAAACTGGTAGCTTGCTCCGGGCGTGATCGCCAAGCGAGAGGTGTTTCTATCAACTTGAGTGCTTTCTCTTCCCTGGGTTTCGTCGTAGCTTCTATCATAAGCAAATGCCAGGCTGGAGCTAAGCTCATTGTTTATATGTATCTTTCGCTTGGTGAAGGGTATGGTGAATCCTCTGCCAGAGCGGAAGCTGTAAGATATGTTGCCATTAAGGGTTTGGGTATTGCTGGTTTTAATAATCTGATAGGTGTCCATATCGGTGGTGTTTTCTGTTCGGGACACAGCAAAACTCATATTGGTATTTACTACCTTCATAATGGTGCCACTGAACCCCAGCAAAGGATTGAGAGAGATGGTTTTAGTTTCCTGCTTGGGCTTCACCCAGTTTATATCGCCATTTTGCCTTAAGGAGTTTTGGAAGCCGGTATTAAGCCTTGTTCCAGTTAGGTAGTTAGCCATTCCAATCCAGTTTTCAAAGTTCATCAGGGTTAGGGTAACATCGGGGAAAGTGTAGCCAATGCTTTGGTTACTTGCGCTTGCATATCGTTTGTTTGTAGTATATGAATAGTTTATAACGCTATCGATGTTTCTGGAAATGGTGAGACCAGAACCAAAGGTGATGGTATTGTCATCCGATGTGGAATCCAGAAAGCCTTCGGGAACGCTATTCGGCAAGCCAATTTGGAAGGCAAAGGGTAACTTGTCTGTATTGCGAGCGTAGTTCATGGTGTAACCATTTTGATAGGACGCGGTGATGTTTTTTACTCGAGATAAGGAGTTTACAATAGTAAACAAATAGTTCTTTGGGGCAGATTTCGGCTTAGGAGTTTTGGGGGTATCGGTGTCTTGATTTGGGTCTTCTACTTTGCCAGGCTCGGTAGCGGCACTATCATCAAAACCCAATTCCTTTAAGTTATTCCTCAGCTTTGCAATATATAACTCTCTGGTTTCGTTATTTAGCTTATCTTCTTCTGGAGAATGAGGCCCAGAAAGAGCATAGTCTTCATCATATTTTCTTAGCTCTTCCAAAAACCATTTCTCGCCTTCATCCTTTACATCTTCCTTAGGCTTTTCGGGGTTATACTCCTCTTCCTTGAAGTCTTCTTTAGGCTTTTCCTCCTCTGGCTTGCTTGGTGGCATTTGGGTTCCAGAGTCCTCAGGTTTGGCATTGGGATCAAGTTCTTTAGGTTTTTCGTGATCATCAGGTTTGTTGGGCTCAGGCATTCGGCTTTTAAGCTTTTGTGCCCATGTGCTAAGCAAATTCGAGTTCTGGAGGCTCAGGTTCATCCTAATGCCCCTATTGGAGTTCCCATCGCTTTGGTAAACCTCGATCTGCTCACCTTGAGAGTTGTCAAAGTACTTGCGTTGAGTATCAGAAAATCTGGCAGTGGCAGTGGTAGTAAAGGCGAAAACACTTGGCATATAGTTGGGATTGAAGTTCAATCCCAGGTCTTGAACAAACTCATTCAGCTTGCCGATGTTCACTTTTTGGAAATATGACTTTTGCAGGAGGTCTCGCTTTGTGTTGAATCTGGCAGTGGCAGTCAGATCACTAAGAAGAGGCCAGCTTAGGTTGTTATCTGTAGTTAATTGCCTTGTTGCGGTTGTTTGTGTACGCTGATACCAGTTGTATGCATCGTCTCTTTTTTCCCAGTTCCAGCCTTTGGGTTCGGTGTTATTAAAGGTAAAACTATTAGTCCATGTATTCGGTAAATAGCCAATCCGGTATTGTTTCCATATGGCAAAGCTGGTTTGATTGGCAGGTAGATTCAGGTTATAATTCAGTGTACCGCGATAGGTAAGAGTTGTATCCACCATGGTAGGAGAATAGCGGAAGGAGTTTTCATAACGTGCGCTTAAAGATGTTCTATACAAAGTGTAGAGAAGTATCTTGTTTTTGGGAGCAGTTCTTTGGCTTATACCAAAATCCGCGCTGTAAACGAGGTTTTCGTTTTTCTCACGTTCACGTTCGGCTTCGTCGTCTATGTTGTTCCTAAGGAGATCAGAGTTTGCGCGGAAGCGGGGAATACCAAGTGTATAGTTGCGCGCAAGCGACAAGGGCATATCCAAACTCCAAGAATTTGGGAACAGTTTGTTTAGGAAAAGCTTGTTACCAATATTGAGAGACTGGGTTCGGGTATAGGTGTTCTGTCTTCCTCGCTGGATGGTGGGATTGAAGTTTTCGCTTTTTTCTTCATAATCAACGGTTAGCGTGGCAACGTCGGCAAGTGTGGTATTCAAGCTTACCCGCGTAGCAATACCTAAGTCTTGATACGGGTCAATCACCCGCATATCATTGAAGTAAACAGTTCCGTTGTAGGGAACATATTCGTGATCATGTGGGTTGTAAATGCCCAGATAGATGTCCCGGATATTGGTAAGTGTCGGTCTGCCCTTATAGTAATATACTTTGTTATCGGCAACCAACGAATCGGCAAGAGCTTCAGGATTCTGAAGCTTTAGCGCAATCATATCCTGCAACAGGTAGTCTAATTCTATCCATCTTGCGCTGTTCATCTTTGCTTCATACGGGTTTACTGGAACTCTCTGGCGAACTTGGTAGTAATTGGTAGAGTCCGCACCAATCCGGAAGATGATGTCTAGAGAATCTGGATTGAGATGAGCAGGATTGCTGCTGGCTTCTGGGAACACCCAAAAGCGAATGTTGTTGTAGGATAGCAGGTTGTATGGGTCAAAGAGGCGTTGTCTAAGTAGGCACTGTTGACCTTTGGGCAGGTTGCTTAGTGTGAGTGATAATGCAGATTCAGACGACTCTCTATCGTCTTCATAATAAACTGTTTCGGGAGGAGAACTATAGTGACTGCGGTTCTTTTGGTTGTTTACAATTCCCGAGAGATATGAAGTATTCTGAGCATTTAGTTCGGCTTGGCTTAAAATGCGGTTGTTAAAGTTTCGAACGTGGAAATCTTGCCATTTGTTGCCTACTAACGAGGCATCAGCAATCATAACTTTTGCTTCATGGTCTGTTTCTAACCATATTCTGGCATAGGATATCTTGCGTAAGCTGGGGAGCACATTGGTGCCAGAGTTATTTACTATCTGATAATAACTCGGATCATTTACAGGTATTCTGTAAAGCTTCCAGCCATAGCTGTTAGTGTTCTCGATTAGCTGAGATGTAGTGTCGCTCAACGAGATTGTGTAGCTGAAGTATCTATCAAGCTTGTTTAATACTCCATTGCCATCAAGGTCTTCTGTGTCCAGAACCCGGTTCTCTTCTGTTCCATTAATCCTCGGATAGTCACCATATTGATCTATATCGCTGTTGGCAACATCATTGGGGTCAGCACCTGGCTGATTATTAGCTAAGCCATCCAAGCCTATGTCTTCGTCCAAAGTTAATACGCCATCCTTGTTAGTATCCTCGGAATTCAGTACCTCATAGCCACCAAAGTCAGTGTAGAAATCTTCGCTCATGTCTCCCAAATCTATATGCAAGTTAACATTGGATTGTGGGGTATCAAGCTTTACCATTACTTCTATATACTTCTTTTGTGAGAAGTCTAATTGATTACCTAGGTATTTCATAACCCCAGCCCAGCTGTTGGTAGTAGCTCCAGGCATGCCTATGTTGTTGGGGAATACCTTCAGTGCCAGCACAGTTACGTTCTCGGTTTTCTCTTTGTCGGTAAGCGTGGATGCATCTTCTACCATTTGGCGTTGAATATTCTTTGGGTTATACCAGTTAACTCTTCCCTTGGAGAGAGCAGTTGCATAGGGTTTGCTGCCCAAAACCCAGGACGAGAAGGTTACTCCAAGTGGGTGCGAATCCATTATGGACTCCATGTCGTCTACGTATGAGGCTTTCTTCTTACCATCAGGATCGCCATAAATATTGGGAAGAGTAAAGGCAACTTCTCCTGATAGATTAATCTGAGAGGCTGCTGATGTGTTAATCAGAGGCAAAGCATCTATCCAGCGGGTTATGAATGATGGCTTAAAGTTCATCGTGCCGTCGATGTTTCCCATCCACATCTCAATGTTTTCATTACCTATGCGAGGACGCTTATCGGCAACGTTTTCGCTTCTATAGATCATTGTTGCGCCCAGTTTGGCATAGTCGGTAAGCTGCCAATCAGCGCGGATTCCGGCAAGTGACTTCTTAGCAACGCTGAACATGCTACGGAACTCAAAGTCTATCTCGATGCGTGAATCAGGGTCTTTTCCTGCTGCTGTTAAGAACGTGATTCTACCAAAGTCATAGTCAACAATGTAGTCAATGTTTTCTCGTTGTTCGCTGCCATTTACTTTTACTTTAACGCTACCCTTTAGGATGCCGCCTTGTGCCAGCTCAATGGCATCGCGTCCAATCTTTCCCCGAATACCAATGTAGAAGTCTATATCCTGATAACTAATGCTCTCGTTTTCATCTTGATAAATAATCTCATCGCCAAGTGGTTTGAATGGCTCAATGAAGGGAAGAATAATGAATCCCCTGGTAAGGTCAACCGTGGTATCATCACCGTTTATGAGCCCATCACCATTACTGTCTAAGCGTAGATAGTCCATATAGGTAATAAACCCAGGCGTCGATAGAGTATCCGGCAAGTTATAATTCCGCGTACGGTCTACATTCTCGGTAAACACCTGTAAGTTGAACCCATCGCTTTTGATGTTAGTTTTGTTCATGTTGTATATATTGCGCATCTGATAGTGCCACACGTTATTGCTATCTGTGGGATTGTATTCTTGATTGCGGCGACGGATAACAAAGGGGTGTATTCTATCATCGCTTTGTTGTCCCGGACTAAGATTCGGTACTGGCACATTGTCACGGCGAGTGTATGTTACAGCCAGCGTTGTTCTCCGGTCTATGGCCTTCAGGATATTGATAGTACCACTACTATAATCGGTTACAAAGTCAGTTCCTTCTATCAGTTCATCGTAGAAAGGTTCATAATAATCATTAGCGCTGAAGTAGATGATGTCTCCTGGGATAGAGGCAACGTTATTGCTGGCATTAGCATCATCAATATACAACCTTACGGTGCCATTGGCCGGAAGCAGATTGGGATTGGCAATAAGCCATTCACCGCTTGGACTGGTCATAATACCGTTATCTTTCCAGCCTTCTGGTATGCCAGTATCGCCATCGCCATATACCAGATACAGGCTATAGGGATCGGCGAGATAATACATGTTACGCGGTGCGTAGTCTTTACTACGCACTATCGTGGAGTCTGCCTGGCTGGTACCAACATAGCTCTGGGTATTCTTTTGGCTTTCTTCTTTACTGGCTATAACATTCAAATCAAGATTTCCATACTTGAATTTGGATGTTATGCCAAATAAGCCCTGAGAACTTGTGGAATAGCTGATGTATCGAGATCCGCTTAAAGCCAGCGTTATGTTTCCGCCTTCAATGCTTTTAACAAATTCATCTTCACTGCCGGTATACTTCACATTCACATTGTTGGCGTCAAATATCTGTTCGTCCTGGCGTGAATTATATTTCAGGTTAACGGCTATCTTTTCTCCGATGTTACCGGTTAGGCGCAGATTTGTTTCCTGCTCCATTTTAAGGTCGAAAGTGGCTCCGCGATTGGTTTCGTATATTGGTATTTGCTTACGTTTCGTGCTACTTGCCTGAAGGGTTAGCTTCTGAGTTCCGTCCAGATTCAGTCTTCCTGCAGTATTACCCAATAGTTTTTGCACAGCCTTTGGGATGGCGATGGCGGGTATATCCAGCACGAATTCCTTAATTAACCCGCCGCTGCTTACCTGGGTTTGCTGTGTAGCTGTTTTCTGAATCTGATACAGAGACTTTCTGAATACTTTAATCTGCATGTTTTCGAAATAGGTGTCAAATCCTATCACAGCATCTGGGGCGATTTTGTACTCGCCGTGTTTAATGCTGACTATAACACGCTGATTTTGATAGTCTATCTTTTCTTTCTGTTCAGGTGCAAAGGAGGGTATCTCGTATGGTTTGGCTTTATATATGTGAAGGCCTTTGTTTAGCTTATAAAGCTCTATTCGGTTGTTTAAAATCGGATTATAATCCTGAAGCCATAGCCTGCCCATGAACCTGAATTCTGCTTGTTGTTCATCCTTGTCCTGATTGTATCCCAATCTGGAGCCAATCCTTTTTAGCAACGGTGCAGGTGTGGCTTGTGCTACCTCAGTATTACCCTTTGGCTTGCCGCTATCTAGCATTTCGGACTTAAGCAGGTCTGCATGGACCAAAGTAACCGTGCAAAGCAATAGGATAATAACGTTAAGTTTATGCATTAGTTAGCGTTGCTACTCGTTTTGTACAAAGTGTTCAGGGCCATGTAGAATCCCTCAAGAGTGAGGTTTTTGTCTAGAATATCTGCTGAGCTTACCATCGGCATTATCAGACCTGCCAAGCCTCCACAGAGTATGGTGGTGATTGGCGCAAGGTCGAAGTATTGCAGCTTTAGTTTGTTCACAAAGCCATCTACCATTAGAGCATGCCCATTTACTATTCCTGATAACACAGCATCATGGGTGTTGTTTCCCAATAGTGATGTGGGGGAAACCAGTTCCAGTTCGTGTAGCTGTGCGGCTTTATTGAACAGGTTTGCCGCTCCGGTCTTCATTCCGGGCGCAATTATCGCCCCTTCAAACACTCCCTTTGCGGATACAAGCTGAATAGTTGTGGCAGTGCCGAGATCTACAATAATCGCGCTCTGCCCATACTTTTTCCAAGCTCCATAAGCATTGGCGATCAGATCGGCTCCCACAGATTGTGGGTATTGTGCTTTGCTCTTCATGCCAAGGGGGCTGGTGCCATTTATGTCATAAACTTGAGCTTTCATATACTTGCTAATAAGGTGTTTCCATATTCTACTAAGCTCGGGAACCACGCTACCAAATGCGACTAAAGGTATGTCTTTGGGACTTATAACATCCATCAGGCCGCTTAAGAGGCTGTAATACTCATCTGAGGTTCGGTCTCGCTGAGTTTGGAAGCGAGAAGTCCATATTATTTCGCCTTTCCGGAATACTGCGCAGACGATATTGGTATTGCCAATATCAACTACGAGCACCGGTTCGCTTACAGAATATTCGTGCATAATCCCTGCTCATACTCAAATTCAGATATAAAAGATACAAATTAGAAAGCAACACGCCTTACAATCCATTTCTACAAGCGTATCAATCTGTCAACCAATTTCTGAAAACCCGTGGTACTTGCCTGCAAGATATACGGTAGAATTACGGATGAATTACGCATCCCATCCGTATTTCATGCGTATTGCATGAGTAATTCGTTCAAGGAATTTACTTGGTTTCATGTTGCCAGATACCATCCCAGGCATGTTTATCTATTGACTTTATCCTTTCCAGCATGATGATCGTGGGATAGTCGTTGGGAATAAGCCTTAATGCTTCATTAAAGTGCTTCTCTGCTTCTTCGAAGTGGCGTGAAGCCATTAAAGCCAAAGCAGTCTCGTAACAATTATAACCCTGTATGGATATGGCATCTGTAGAGGGAGACAGGCTGTAGTCCAGTACCTCGTAGATGTCAGACACCAGTTGCTTGCCCTTCACGGTTACTCTATCAAGCTTACGGCACAGATACTCGTCTTTAATCATTTCGTAGGTTTCGGAATCGATAATAATTGAGCTTCTATAATACTTGTTCAGACTCTCCAAGCGCGCGCAGAAATTCATTCTGTCCCCAATGCCTGTGTAGTTAAAGATACTGTCTGAGCCAATGTTGCCTACAATCACCTCGCCTGTGGCAACTCCAATGCCAATAGTAAAATCATGCAACACTTGATGTTGGGCGTTTGCCTGTCTAAGCTGTTGTGATAAGTCTCGCAGTTCTAAAGCGGTTTTTACGGCATGAGAGGCAAAGCTATCTAAGGGCAGAGGTGCGCCAAAGAGGGCAAGCAATGCATCACCGATGTATTTGTCTAGCAATCCATGGTTCGCAAATATCAAATCAGTGGCTTGGTTAAAGTAACGATTCATGAAGCCAGTGATCTCGGCTGGATTTAGTTTCTCGCAATATGAGGTGAAATTGCGGACATCCGCAAAGAGGATGCTGATGCGTTTCTTTTCTCCCCCAGGTTTCAGGCTATGAGAACCCTTCATTATCTGCTGAATAAGTTCTTTTGATACATAGTGTTCAAAGGCGTTGCGCACTTTTCTCTTTTCTATGCTTTGGTCATGGAATTGAGCACTGAAGATCGCCGTGAAGCCCATTATCCAGGGTAGAAGAATAGCAGAATAGGACATAGTGTAGTCAGCTTTTGCATATAAAAAATAGAACACCATAAAAAACAGCATGCTTATCGCCAGGAAAACAGTGATTGATAGCAGGGGCTTGGCCTTGCGAATAAAGAGAATCTGAAGTAGTAGCATGATGCTGGCTACTAATAAGATAAGCTTCTCATTAAGCCAATGAATGTGAGCTTCTTCCAGCACATTTCTAATGAAAGTGGCATGAAGCTCCACACCCGGATATCTGGGGTCAAGAGGAGTGCTTTTGATGTCGCGTAAGCCTGAGGCGGACGAGCCGATTAATACTATTCTATCTTTAAAATAGCCCGGATAAATACGGTTCTGCAAAACGTCTGAAAAAGAGATATAGCGAAAGGATTGTTGTGGCCCATAATACTTTAGATAGCAGCTTCCTTCTGGGCTTAATGGTATCTCGGTGATCAGTTTACTTTGGGAATAGAGTTTACAAGTTTTATCCACTTCTATGTGGTCAATGTTCATCAGGTCCAGGCACATCTGGAAGCTAAAGTTTGCGTAGTATTTGTCCTGATAACCGTTAAAGAGAGGGAAGTCGTGAATCACTCCAGATTCGTCGGCGATGATATTAGCAAAGCCAATACCTGCTGCTGCCTCGGATAAGATTGGGATGGGGGGATGCGGATTGGTGATGGGGACATAGCTTGCGTTCTTTACATCCCATGCTCTGAGCTTTGGGGGTAGCTGTTTGCGGATGCTTGTATCACGGCTGTCGAGCATAGCAAGGAATACGTTTCCTGCTTTCTTCAGTGATGCAGCAAAGGCATTGTCTGAGCTGAGATTATCCAGTAGGCGTTTGGCTTGATCGGGATTTCCGCCAATATTCTCCAAGAGTCGGCTTCGTGAATAGCCAAAGATGCTATCGCTTTCAGTAAAAAACATGTCGAAACCTATAGCCAGCGGTTCATCGGCAGCAAGGATGTCAACGAGGTCGGCAAAGAAGAAGTTTTGCCACTTGGAGTATTGACCTAAGGCAGCTATACTTTTTTCATTGATATCGATGATGCATATCTTATCGTATGTGGTGCCAGTTTCTGGATTACCAAAAGCATTGGCGAAGTCAACAATAGTGTCGTATATTCTTAAATCTGTTATCTTTAAAAGAGGCTTTGAAATAGGCAGTCTCTGAAGGAAGAAAGAACAAACAAGAATCCCAATAGCTATTAAGATATAGCGCAACAGGGGTTTCATTTGTGCTTATCAGTCCTTGGGAAGGCTCTCTATCAGGGTGCTGCCGGGGAAATCTTGCTTTAGTATGTCAATATGTTTCTGTAGCATCGCGGTATTGCCCATTTCTTCGTAAATAATCATCAGATAGGCATGCGCGAGCTCTGCATCCTTCATTAAAGGTGATTGCTCTATCACCTTGTTGAACAGTGGAATTGCCCTGGCATATTGCTTGGAATCAAACAACTCAATACATTCTGCAATGCTTTGAAGTGGCTCTGCATGCCAGTAGAGCAAGCTCTTATCTTGCACTTCTGCTTCACTCCGGCGTATACCGGCCTCACTGGATATTAAGCGGTTACTTTGCAATCTCAGGTTGCCCATTTTGTTTTCCAGCTTTTTACGCAGGCTTTGCTTCGAATTGGCTTCAGCCATCAGGCTTTTCAGTGAAATCTGTCTATTTGCTGTGAGTGTCGAAGAGGTACCATTGCTCCAAAGCACTTCCACAGAAGAGTCGAGTCCGGTTTTTAGATAGCCAGTATCGCTAATGGGCATGTTCATGGAAACGGGTTTATAGGGCTGATTAATATTCACGCGATAGTAAGCCTCGCCTACAATGAAGCTTATCTTTCCCACCTGAGCGGCAGAAATCCATCCCACAACGCAGAGCATTGCAAGGGTTACATAAGTACACTTCATGTTAATCTCCTTGGTTCAAAAGCTGGGAATACATGTTGATATCAAGGTTTCTTATTACGCTTCTGTCTTTTAGCTGGTTGAAGTAATCCTTAGCCTTTCTTAAATCTGCATTCTTATATTCCATAACGCAGAGATTGCGGATAACCATGTCAGTTTCCATATTGGCCTTCAAAGCATCATTGTAGCAGGCTCTTGCTTTTGAGAACTGACCGCTCTCCACATATAGATTTCCTAAGTTTATTAGAGCTGAGAAATTGCCGGGGTCTTTCTTCAATATTTGTTCCCATTGTTGTTGTGCAGTAGCGGTTTTACCGTTTTTCACGCACCACAGGGCATATTGATTGGCAACATTCAGGTTATCTGGATACTTGGCTATTGCCTGGCGGAATTCATCTTCTCTGCTTATTTTACCCAGAATGCTAATGTTGTCTACATCAGCTTTATAAAAGGTAATGGCTTCACTGATCTTGTTATAAAGGCTATTGGGTATTTGTCCCGTAAACCTGGCTGGGGGATAGAGCATGTGGGCATCGGCGAATTCGATAAGATCTGGAAAGATATCGCTCTCGGTTAAACCAGTGTAGAACCTTATTGCATCAAACCAGCTATCGATGAAGCTGCTTTTATCAATTTGAGTGGTTTCGAGTGGCAGCCAATACTTACCATTCATGCTTATGAGATGGCTAAGCTCTATACCGTTTTCTATCAATTCATTCCTGCTCATATTTGTGTCAAAGGCAAGCATTACGTGTCCGGGGATATCGATGAACCCACAGTTTATGCCAATCGTGGATAGCGAGGTTGCCAATAGAGCAAGGATGTCTTCACAATCTCCCGATTTTCGAGTAAGCGTTTGGAAGGGATACTGCACATAGTCGTTTTCACTGGTTGCTGAATTACTGGAGCTGGGGTCTTGCTCATAGCGTATTCCGTTAGCTCTCAGATAGCTCCAAACCTTTATAGCACGAGTGATGTTTGTGTTCTTTACGCTTACTTCTGGGTGGTTAACTGCATCAATGATTTTGCTGCTAACGAAGGCACGGATATTCTCATCACCGGGATTAATGAAGCTGGCAAACTGCTTGCGATTGCTCCAATCCATTGCCGATGCTTGTTGTATATTGATAGAGACCTTGTCGTTTACAAACCTTTTGGGTTGTCCTTCAAAGCTATATTCCAGCACCATTTCAGTTGGTATGGAAACCGCACCATTAATGCATAAGTCAAACAGGTTCTGGGTTATTGGCAATATAATGTCTATGGTATTGGTTTGGTTTTGAATAATAGTTCTAACCGTTGTGCTAAAGGGGCTAACAGATATTTGAGGTGCACTAACGGTTACCTTTAGATTCTGAATGGGGACGTTACGATTGTTAAACAGGTTTACAGAGCCAATAGGGTGGCTGCGGTAGTATTCATGCAAAGACGGATAAAGAGTGTCGAACTGCAGAGATTTAATCTCTATTTCGGGCTTATTATGGTTATAAAAATCACGTGCATCTGTTGCTTCGCGCAGCTTCGCCCGCAAGATCGAGTTATCAGGATCATAGTTTACGGCAGTCTGGATTTCACGATGTGCGTCGTCGTAGCGTTGCTCGATGGTTAAAAGCTCATAGTAAAGTACATGGAACGAGTTTGAGCTTTCGTCAGAATCAACAAACTCACTTGCGTCATCCAGTATCTTTAATGCTTCAGAATATCGATTAGCTTTTCTTAGGGCTTCCGCATAGGCCAATCCGAAGCTAAGGTCTTGGGGATTAATCTGGTAGGCTTTTGCAAAGTTCGACAAAGCTTCTGCGCTGTTTCTAATCTCCGTATGAGCTTTTGCTAAAAGGTAATAGTATTCGGCTTTGGCAGGATTCTGCTTAACTGCTACCGCGTAAAACTCCTCGGCCAGAGAATAATTTGCCCGTGCGAAGTGAATATCTCCCCTCAGCTTATATACCTCGTCTGTTCCCTGATCGGTGAACTTGTTCAGCATTCTTTGCAGATGGCTAAGGGCTTGATCATATTGGCTCAGACCAATCAGCAGTTCCGCAATTTTAAGATTATGAGAGAATATGTCTTCCACAGCAACCAATTCTCTCATGTTGGTCAAAGCAGCTTCGAGATCACCCTTTTTCTCATTTGCCCAGGCGAGGTACTGGATTATGTTTGTATCTCGCTGAAACTTACTCAGGTAGCTTGTAGAAAGGCTGTACACCTTGTTATGGTTGTTCTGGAGATAGTAAAGTGAGATAAGTTGACTTTGGATATTTGGGTTATCATCATCCCGGTATCTTTCCAAATAAGCTATAGCCCGCCCGTAGTCTTTCATCAGTTTGAAAATCTTTACTGTTTCCAGAATGTATTCTCTGGTTTGACCGGCGATAGCAATTGCCGATTCCATACTGATTAAAGCTCTTTCATACTCCTGGCGTGACACATAATATTCAGCTTCGGATACAAAGCATGCAACGATGTCGTCTTCTATTCTTGGGTCTTGAATCACAACAGATGCTTGTTTAAATGCCGCAATCGCTTCTGAGTAATTGTGGTTTGCCATCAGATACTTAGCATAAGAATAAGCATCTTCGATGGCATTGCTCTGGGGTCCATCTCTGCCATCATCCGAACGGGATGACACATAATAACGCTTAATGCTATTTTGTGGTTTGTTAATAATGTATCTAGGTTCAGAAACCAGATACTTAACAGGGGAATCTCCTCCAGTCTCTGTAACAACCCACTTGCTTATTCCATTAGCTGCTTTCCACTTAATCTCGGCAAAAGCTTCTTTGCTTAAGCCAAGCTGCACCAAATCGGGCTGAACTGGGCAATAGATAAATCTTAGCACTCGTGCCTTGCTCATCAGGGCGTCGCTTACAATTATCGTCTTGGCTCTATCAGAATAGCGTATTTGCCCAATCCTGGCGAAGTGTGGGAAGGCAGCACTTTTGTTCATGGAAAAAAAGCGGTATTCTTCTATACCATTGAACATTACGACTAATTGCTGTTTTACTCCGTCAATCCATGCAATTCTGCCGTCATGGATTATATCGAAGCAGCTCACTTTTGCTCCCTGAACCACTGGTTTCTTTACATTAGAATTGCTAATTGGAATTTCGTAAATCGAATTGCCATTGGCAAGAATGTATATGTTATTGTTGCCAAATCTTACCTGCAATGGTGTCAGCTTTGCCTCTTTGAGAGATATAATCCCGGCAAACATGGCGTTTTCATTAAGAACTGTTATGCGTGAATTACCTTTTTCTGCCACATATACCAGTCCATCATTACCTGTCGTGATGCTTATGGGTGTGTCTAATCGCCCCACTTTTGAGCCTCTTTGTCCAAAGCTACTAAGGTAGGCACCGGTGTATTTGTCGAATATGTAAACCGAATGAGATTTGCTGTCTACCACAAATAGCTTGGCTCCTGCGACAGTTAACGCATCAAAGCTCTTTGCTTTCAAACTGGACAATGAAGTGAGCGGCAAGATATACTTCGCTTTGCCATTTGCTCTGCAGGTTATTACACGGGTTAACTTGCCACCTTCCAGCAAGGCATCGTGAATGTAGTATTCCAATGAATCACTATAAGCAGCGTCATAAAACCTGGGTAAGTCCGACTCTTCCAGAGAGGGACGCATCGTCAATTCCGGTAGCGATAGCTTGAGAGACTGGCTAATCTCGCTATCCTTATATAGCTTAATAGTTCTCTGTTTGCCATCCATCACTGCCATTAACATCTCTTTTTCAAGGGGATAGTTTCTAATCAGCGAAGGCTCTAAAAAAGCACTGAGTGAAGGGCCAGCATCTTTATAGCCCCACATGGAATTGGGAACCAATCTGCCTTCGGCATTCACTTTGCCTATTCTGGTGCTACCTGCATAAACTACGTATAGTTCATTGAATTGGTTAACGGAGATATCCGCTACAGGATCGGCTTTATTGTCCTGGGTTTGAATCTGGAATCTGGATTTTAGTTTTAGGTACTGATCATATAGCTGAACTTCGCTATATTTGGGCTGTTGGGACAGCACCCTTATAACCTGATCATTTCCCAAGGTCATTGCTTTTGGGGCTGTAATAGATACCTTGCCCATGAACATTCCTTCGTTTGTGAACGATAGAAGTTCATTTCTACCTGCGTCGAGTACGAAGATATAGCATTGATAATTTACTAATATGCGAATGGCTTTTTTGAACTGGACATCGGGTGCACCCTTCATCGAAATAGAGCGCATCAACACCCCATCATATGAGTAAACATATATGGAACTATTCTTAGAATCCAGCAGATACATAGCGTTTCTGTCACCGGTTATGTCAGTAATTTGCACACCTTTTGGGAGCTTTGCAAACGCTTTTGCAGTGTAGGCGATCTTATTGGTATCCCAAACCCGGATTGTTCCAGTGTTGTTATCTACTGCATAGATCAAAGAACCCCAAAGGTGAAAGGTGTTCGTGCCGAAAGATTCACCCTTTGTCTTATCCACAGGTACAGTTTGTAAAGGAAGCGGTATTGCCTGTAGAAGTGACCACAGCATAATAACAATGACAATGCCTAAGACAGCTTTTTTCATATCATCTCCACCATTGATTCCATATAGAGTAATAAAAAATAGCCATTGCCTGGCATGTCAAGTAAAATCACAGTCCACACACCTGCTCCCTTATAAACTGGTAGTGATTGATAGTTTCACATTGTGCCACTTATATTTCGTCCGAGTGAAGATTATTGATAGAAACAAGGCTAAAGAATGTTTGAGAGATACCAGTGAGAACAAGTCATCCCTGCTGCTTCCTTGCTGCTATCCTGTATTCGACACAGGATAGCAGCAAGGAAGCAGCAGGGAAGAAGGGGAAATAATATATGAGTTAACATTGGCTTCTTTATTCACTAATCTCCAAGTAGAATACCGCCAGAGCAGTAATAAGGCCAGGAGTACAGGTTTAGAGCCGATGAAACAAGAGGAGACCTGAACTCAGGTCTCCTCTAATGTATTGCTTAGATGCAGGATATTAGAAGTTGATGTTTACAGAGCTACCAATTACATAGTTGGCAGGCTTTGTACCTTCGGTTCCATTGGCAAATGCGCCGAATGCGGAAAGCTTCATCAGGTCTTGAATAAGGTCGTACTCAACACCGCCATTAACTTCCCAGCCCATCTTGGTTAACACGCCCGCAGCAGCGAAAGCGGTGAGATTGTCTTTTATTGGTGCACGAAGCTTGCCAACAGCACTAATGAAGGCATCTTTATTAAACACATCTCTGCTATAGGGAGGATAAAATCCCCAATAGAGGTTCACGCCATCGTGATTGGCACCAATACCATAGATGTAGAGGCCATTTTGATACCAAGGGCTAAGCGTCGTAAGACCCTTTTCTGTTGCCATCAGCAGGTCTGCTCCCAGTTCCATGCTTCCCATATCCATATCTGCTTTCACAGCGGCACCCATTCCCATTTCGTCGTTGTCGCCAGGATACATCTGATAATCCAGGAAGGGGGTGATGTCCAAAGTGGCAGGACCAGCTTGCAGGGTTGCATAGGGCATAATGTTAAAGTTACCCAGGTTTTGGTCGGCATAATAGCTGCCTAATGCCATAATTCCGAAAGGAATCGGGCTTTCGCCTTGGAAGTTCGCCATAAAGGCATTGCGGTCGTCCTGCATGAAATTGGCATTTTCTTCCAGTTTCATAAAGGCGAATTCGGCTTTCATGCCGGCAAAATCTTCTTTCGTAAGCATTATGCCGGAGAAGTAATCATCCAAAACCAAACTTCTGTGATCCGCCCACCATTGCTGACCTGCACGGATGTTAACGTCAAAAGAGGAAAGATAATAATCCAGATAAAGCTCGTTGGTTTCAACATTTACACCGCCGGTGCTTAATCCGCCGCCTGATCCACCCCATGTGAGGTCGCCAACTTCAAACATTGCATGCAGCTTTAAGCCTTCTGCCAGTTCGCTATCCAAGCCTAATTGAAAGCGGCTGTCAATTTCACCACCATCTTTCTCGGCAATGTTGTTGCGGAGTGCGGCTCGGGTGCGAAGGGCACCGGAAATGTCAAAATCTACTGCGCTTAGCATGCTGAAAAGCATTCCGAGTAGTACAAAAACGAGTACTTTTTTCATGTTTTCTCCTAAGTTCTATGTATTTCTAGTATTCAATATAAGCCGTCAGCCCTTATCAGGCAAGGGATTTCTTGCTATATAATGGGAGAGAGCTTTAATTCCCGCTGCATAAACTCTATATCTTTCTGAAGGTTAGGAATAATCGGCACACCTTTGCTTCGAACGATTTGCTCAATTTCATATTCCTTTTCTCCTGCTACATAGATGCGGTTTTGCCCTGGGAACAGCTTGGAGTTTTGCAGCTCCCGGCAGATATTGCCGGTTATCTGCTTAAAGCTGTCCAGTTCTGTGAAGAAGTCTATGTTAATTGCTAAAAAGAAGTGTCCCAGGTTATAGGGAGCAGGCTTTCCCTGCTCATCCTGGCCAAGAAGTCCGTTTAAATAGCTTCCATTTTGTAATGAAGCACAGAGTATCTCAACCATAGTACCCAAGCCATATCCCTTATGGCTACCGCTTAGTTCGTCGGTTCCGCCAATTGGGAGCATGGAAGCTTTTTGCTTAACCAAATCCACCAGTAGTCTATTAGTATCGGTATATGGCTTACCATCCAGATCTATAGCCCATCCTTCGGGAGTGTCCTTTTCTTCTCGGGCATATTGCTCAACCTTGCCACGTTGTGAGATGGAAGTGGCGGCGTCATACAAAAAGGGATATGGTAAATCAGTTGGTGCACCAAAGCAGATAGGATTAGTACCCAATAGCGGAGACACGCCATGCGTAGGGCATATTGAAGGACGGGCATTGGTAAAGGTTAGGCCAATCATGTCCTGTTGGGTTGCCATTTCTGCATAGAAACCGCAAATGCCGTAGTGGGTAGAATTTCTTACTGCCACGCTGCCTATACCATATTGCTTTGCCTTGTCTATTGCGGCTTGCATGGCTTTCTTGCCGATAACGTGACCCATGCCATGATTGCCTTCCCACACAGCTGTGGCATATTTATCTCGAATTATGTCTATCTTGGTTACCGGTTGTTGAATTCCAAGCTTTATTCTGTCATAATACATCTTTAGTCTGCCAATACCGTGGGATTCTATGCCTTTCAGGTCACTGGCGATAAGCACTTCAGCGCAGATGGCTGCTTCATGTTCTGGAACTCCAATGTGGGTGAATACTTCAATCATGAAGTTTTGAAGCGTTTTAACTGGAAGTCTTTTCATTAATCATCACCTTGATTATCTCTATAGATCACTGCTTGCAGGGGCGGAAAACCGTTGAAGTTCACCGAGGAATAGCTTTGCGTGTATGCTCCGGTGGTAAAGATATACACTTTATCTCCGGGAACCACGCTGTCTGGCATGTGATAACGGTAATGTTCGTAAAGTATATCCATGCTATCACAGGTAGGCCCTGCCAGGATTATCTCTTCTGCCATTCCTTCTTTCTCGAAATATATTGGGAACTTAATAGACTCATCTATGGTCTCAATCATTCCCCCAAACTTGCCAATATCCAGATATACCCATTGATAAAGATTGTTCTTGGACTTGCGTGACAGATTTATTACTTCCGAGATAATGATGCCAGCGTCGCCAACCAGGGAGCGTCCCGGCTCCAGGATTATGTCTGGCAGGTTTTCGCCGAAATCTTCCTGGATGAAGCGGAGTATTTCATCGGTGTATTCTTTAACCGAGAAGGTGGGATCCACATAGTTCGCCGGGAAGCCACCGCCTATGTTTATCATCTTTAGCTCTATGCCTTCTTCGGCAACAGCATCAAACAGGTATTTGCAGCGGGCTACGGCATCATCCCATTGACCAATATCGCGCTGTTGTGAGCCTACATGAAAGGATATGCCCCATGGGTTCAGTCCCATTTCCGCCGATTGTAATATAAGGTGATATATGGTATCCGGGTGCGAGCCGAACTTACGGGACAGTGGCCAGTCAGCCCCCGTTCCTTCCGTTAATATCCTAAAGAATATCTTTGCTCCGGGTGCGTTTTCGGCAATGTTCATCAGGTCATTTTCGCTATCTGTGGCAAAGAGACGCACGCCATGATCGTAAAAGTACTTGATATCGCTTTTCTTCTTTATGGTGTTCCCATAGCTCAATCTGGCTGGGTCTATCCCCAAGCGTAACATCTGGTCAAGCTCATAGCGTGAGGCAATATCAAAGTTTGAGCCCAAATCTGCCAAAAGCCTGATAACCTCGTCTTTTGGATTGGCTTTCACTGCATAGTATATCTTTGCAAAAGGCAAGCTGCCCTGAAGCTCAATATACTTTTCTTTTATCAAGTCCAAATCTATAACCAAGCAAGGTGTGGGTATGTCTTTGGCAAAATTCTTTATCTGTTCAAAGCGTTCTGGAGCGATATAGCGACTAACATTAAAGTGATACGGTTCTTTATACACCCGATTATCCTCTCTTAACTGATGATGATGCTTCATTATTTTGTAACAAGCAATTTATGTCAATCATTTGTTGTAGGCTGCCCTTATGTCAGTACGATATGTTCTTGTAACGGTGCTTATGAAGCATCATATAAACTATGTGGCTACTTAGTAGTGCTACTATTTACCAATATTTAAGCCCATCCCACATGCATAACTAGGAACCGTCATTAATCCTGAAGAGTGTTTTCCCACCAGTTCTAATCCCAATTCTCCTGTTAAGAAAATACGTTTCCAGGTATAGCGCAAATTGCCTCTAAACCCCGCATGCGGGATGTAGTATGGGCCATAATCTTTGCCATTGTAAGTGCGGTTAAGTCTTGTGAGGGATATATGCGGACTGTACGTTATTAGAACCTTAGGTGACATTGTTTCTGACCAAATACCATGAATTGCAGCGCTGGTAACTACGTTTTTGTCATCTGCGTAAAACACAGTCTGGCCTTCACTGGAATTACTTGTCATGTTGGATGACTTGGAGACTGAGAATACCGGCATTATGGCAAAGTATTTTCCCTGGGATTGGTGAATGAGGTGCTTTACACCTAATGTATATCCGAAGCTACCACTTACAAATGCTTTAGCTACAATGTCTGTTTCATCGGTAATCCCAATGTTAACACATAAACCACTAACTGTTGCTTCTCTTTCTTTTCCCCAATGAAGCCAATCTTTTGGTGTGACAAACTCAAGAAAATAATCCACTGTGTCAGATGCTGCAATGGCATTGTATATCTCCCTAAAATCTTGAGTGGGGTAGAGGTTCATGCCATTTCCCATATATGCTGAGGCTTTCACAGCACCCCCACCTGTCGGGACAGCAGTTTGCATCATGCTGAGATCGCTAATTGCACATGCGGAAAGTAACAGTAAGGCTATCAAAATCATTAGATGAACAATCAGTCTCATATCTATTATCTCCTTTTCGGTTCAGCTTTATCGTCCTGTTATCTGTGTAAACGAATACCAGTGAATGTAATATCTGCTTTCTCACAGCCACAAAAAGCTACTAGCACACTATTTAGCCTGCATAGAATTAAGTCAATATAAATATTTAACCGCTTTCTACTCTGCTGAAGTGATGTAATGAAATCCTTGAGCTGATTACGGAAGAAATACTAATGAATTACGCATCTCATGCGTAATTCATGCGTATTTCATTAGTAATTGGAGCAAGGAAGCATGGTTGAAATACAGAAGGCACGGAGAGCCGAGAGAGTAGGGGCAGACCTATGTGTATAATCATTAGTAGTATTGGTAGATACTGGACGATATGAACGATAGTGGAAAAGATGGACAGGTTTTACTGAGCCCATGTGTCTGTTATTATCTTATTGTCCAATACGGTGATACCATGTTCAAAACCAAGGCAGCCCCAGCAACAGTACTTTAAGAATAGTCCTTGTTTCACTCATCCACCCTTCAACGCTCCATGTAATACTTGGGAGATTGGAAAGCGGAAAAGCAGCTTTTCACTTGACAGGAATTGCGGATGTATAATGTTATAGAAAACCACAAATAACGAGAAGGTGATGGCAGATAAAGAAAGAATCTTAGCTTTACTGAAGCAGGAAGTAGCCCCAGCAATGGGCTGTACAGAGCCGGCGGCTGTTGCTTTGGCGGCTTCGTATGCGGCAAAGCTTTTATCCGGAAAGGTTACCCAAGCTGAGCTATGGGTTAGCCCCAATGTGCTGAAAAATGGGATGCGAGTAGGCATACCTGGAACAGAACTGATCGGCTTGGAAATAGCCGCCGCATTGGGGATATGCGTAGCCAATCCCGAAAAGAATCTGGAAGTATTAGCCGAACTGGAAGCCGCAACTATTATAGAAGCTAATCTGATGCTGGCAGATGCGGTTATAAAAACTTACAAGAAGGATACTCAGGATAAAATCTGGATTGAGGTGAGGCTAAGCGACGGGGTAAAGACCAGCCTGGCCATACTGAGGTGGCGGCATAACTGGCTGCACCACTTGGAAATGGATGGTAAAGTATATGCTCATAACGAGCTGGATTCACCTGATGTGCCAAAGCTTATCTCGCCAGACGAATTTACGGTAGCGGACTATTATGCTTACTGCGTTGATGCCGATGAAAGTGACCTGAACTCATTTGATATGGGCTTGGAGATGAATCGCAGCATTGCCGAATATGGTTTAAGCAATGCCTCCGGCATATCGGTGGGGAAGATGCTGATGCAGCAGATGGAAAGTGGCCTTTTGGGTAATGATATTCATCACTATGCCATGGCTTTAACCGCCGCTGCTACCGATGCCCGCATGAGTGGATGCAGTATGCCGGTGATTAGCAATTCCGGCAGTGGTAATCAAGGTTTGTCTGTTACATTGCCCATTATTGCCATTGCAGAAAAACAAGGATATTCCAAAGCCGAAGTGTTGCGAGCCCTTGCTTTGGGGCATTTGGTGAGTGTGCACATAAAGAACAAAGTTGGTGTGCTTAGCAGTTTATGCGGATGTTTGTCTGCTTCGTCCGGTGCCGCGAGTGGCATTGTGATGCTATTGGGCGGTAAGTACAAGCAAATTGAGTATGCTATAAAGAACATGATTGGTAATACCGCGGGCATGGTTTGCGATGGGGCAAAGGAAGGCTGCTCGCTGAAGGTTGCTACCAATACCAGTGCTGCTGTTCAGGCTGCCCTGCTTGCCGTGTCGGATATCTGTGTATCATCCAGCGATGGCATCATTACTGACGACCTGGACGAGACTATTGCCAACCTGGCAGAATTTGTGGCGCACGGTATGGATAATGCCGACAGCACTATACTGAACATAATGATTAAAAACAATAATAGAGGATGTAATGTCTGATCACATTTTTGAAGTACAGCTTAGCAATGAACTGCCGCCAGAACCGGTATTTGAACCCGGAATCAGGCGTGCCCCGGATAGAGGACTGAACCTTAGCAAAGCCGAAATAGCACTGGCAGTAAAGAATGCACTTCGTTATATACCGAGTGAACTGCATAGCATTATGGCTCCTGAGTTTTTGCACGAGCTAAAAACCATGGGGCGCATATATGGCTATAGATACCGCCCACATGGACGCCTGAAGGGGAAGCCCTTGGATGAATACAAAGGGATAACCCCGGCTAAAGCCTTGCAAGTGATGATAGATAATAATCTTGATTTTGATATTGCATTATATCCTTATGAATTGGTTACTTATGGCGAAACTGGACAAGTGTGTCAAAACTGGATGCAATACAGGCTGATAATGAAGTATCTGGAAGTGATGCGAGAAGATCAGACATTGGTAGTAGCATCCGGTCATCCATTGGGCTTATTTCCCTCAAAAATAGATGCGCCAAGGGTTATCTCAACCAATGGCTTAGTGATAGGCAAATGGGACAATCCCGATGAGTTTAAGAGATTAACGGCACTCGGAGTGGCGAACTATG
Source organism: uncultured bacterium (assembly GCA_938009275.1). Taxonomy (GTDB): domain Bacteria; phylum Cloacimonadota; class Cloacimonadia; order Cloacimonadales; family Cloacimonadaceae; genus Cloacimonas. Next base: position 36,943 of record CALLHY010000062.1, on the reverse strand, counting down.
GACAAATGACTGCCGGTGGGTGGATGTATATTGGGCCACAGGGCATAGTGCATGGCACTTATATTACACTGCTGAATGCCGGACGCAAATACCTGGGGATAAAGGGTGATAATGACCTTGCCGGTGTGCTATATATCTCTTCGGGTTTGGGGGGCATGAGCGGAGCTCAAAGCAAAGCGGTTGAGATTGCCGGGGGCATAGGCATAATAGCGGAAGTGGATTATAGCCGCATAGAAACCAGGCATAGCCAGGGCTGGGTTAGCAAGGTTTCTGCTAACCTGTCTGAGATATTTAGCTGGGTAAACGAAGCCAGAGAATCCAAGCAAGCACTGTCCATAGCGTATCACGGCAATATAGTTGATCTGCTGGAGTATGTGGATAAGCACGATATTTGCTGTGAGCTTATCTCCGATCAGACCTCATGCCATGCTGTTTACGAAGGTGGATACACTCCCGCCGGAATAAGCTTTGAAGAAGGAAGAAAGCTGATTGCCACAAACGAAGCTCTCTTTAAGCAGAGGGTGGATGAATCGCTAATCCGGCACTACAATGTGATTAAAAGCTTATGCACCAAAGGCTCACGCTTTTGGGATTATGGCAATAGCTTTATGGCAAGTGTGTTTGATGCCGGAGCTACCGAGATAGCCAGAAACGGAATAAACACCAATGATGGCTTTATCTGGCCTTCCTATGTGGAAGACATCATGGGGCCGCTATGCTTCGATTATGGTTATGGCCCATTTAGATGGGTATGTCTCTCTGGAAAAGATGAAGACTTGCGCAAGACAGATATGGCTGCTACGGAATTGATAGACCCAAATAGAAACTCCATGGATAGAGACAATCATTATTGGATTAGCACCGCGGAGCAGAATAAGCTGGTGGTGGGAACCAAAGCCAGAATACTATATGCAGACGAGGAAGGAAGAGTTAAGCTGGCGTTAAAGTTCAACGAGATGGTGCGTAATGGCGAGATTGGGCCTGTAATGCTGGGCAGAGATCATCATGATGTATCGGGAACAGATTCTCCCTTTAGGGAAACTGCCAATATTCGTGACGGTTCAAACGTGATGGCAGAAATGGCAACTCATTGCTTTGCAGGTAACGTGGCCAGGGGCATGACTCTGGTCGTGCTGTCTAATGGTGGTGGCGTTGGCATAGGCAGAAGCATAAACGGTGGCAATGGCATAGTGTTAGACGGCAGCAGCAGAATGGATGAGATAGTAAAGAAAGCCTTGTCATGGGATGTGATGGGCGGCGTTGCGAGAAGAGCCTGGGCGAGAAACTCTGGAGCTGTGGATACCTGCAGTGCCTGGAATGACAAGCATCGGAACGCTGGTGCTATCACTATTCCACATCCGGTAAACGACGATTATTTGCAAGAACTGATAGACAGTGATTATGGAGGGATGCAATGAACTTAAACTTCTCCCGGGTCATGAAGGCAGATGGATTGAATGATGATGTAATAAGGACTTTTATTACTTATTACGACAGGCTAAAAAATGGCGAAAAGGGAATTATTGCCAGAGAGCAGATCAGACCGCCCTCTCCACAAAACTTGATAGATTATGCTCAGATACGTGGCAAAGGCAAGTCTCAGATTCTAAAAAGTACGGTAGTGATAAAGCTGAATGGTGGACTGGGTACAAGCATGGGGCTGTCTAAGGCAAAGTCACTATTACCGGTGAAGGGTAACCTGAACTTCTTAGACATCATCAGCCGGCAGGTTTTAACCTCAAGGTCATCCACCGGATATGATGTGTTGCTGATGTTTATGAATAGCTTTAATACAGATTCGGACACGGTTAACTACCTGTCCAAATATCCAGATTTAGCCATTCAAGATATGCCGCTATCCTTTGTGCAAAACAAGTTTCCGCGCATCAGACAAGATAAGCTTGGCATTTATGAAAACAAAGATGCCACCAAGATGTGGAATCCTCCCGGTCATGGAGATATCTACACGGCTATTAGTTCCAATGGATTGCTGGAGCAGTTAATAGCCAAAGGTTATCGTTATGCGTTTGTATCCAATGCCGATAACCTGGGTGCAACTATAGACACTGCCATTCCAACCTATATGGAAGAGAATAACATCCCCTTTGTGATGGAAGTATGCAACAGAACTGAGATGGATAAAAAAGGGGGGCACCTGAGTGAGGATTTGGCGGGACAATTGCTGCTGCGTGAGGTAGCTCAATGCCCAGATGCGGAACTTGACGAGTTTCAAGATATAAACCTTTACAAATACTTTAATACCAATAATCTGTGGATAGACTTAAAGGCTTTGGAATGGCAGATTATATCGTCTGAAGGATTGATGTTGTTGCCACTTATTGTTAATCCCAAAGTGGTAGATGGCACTCCTGTTTTCCAGCTCGAAACCGCTATGGGCTCTGCCATTAGCATCTTTAATAATGCCAAGGCGGTGGTGGTGCCCAGAGAACGCTTTGCGCCGGTGAAGAAAACTAATGACTTGCTAGCTATTTGGTCTGATCTTTATGAGCTTAATGACCGTTATCAGATTGTGCTAAGGCGAGGCTTGGAGAAAGCACCTTACATAGAACTGGATGAAAAGCATTATGGCAAAGTGGATGATTTGAAACAAAGGTTCCCGGTTGGTGCTCCATCGCTGCTAAGCTGCAAGGAACTGAAGATAAGCGGGGACATTACTTTCCTGGATGATGTGCTTTGTGAGGGGCGGGTAAACATCAGCACCGCAACGAGTGCCACGGTTAAAAACAAACTGATAACAGGAGATATGATTCTGTGAGTGATTGCATAAAGGGGATATGTTCCCATTGGAGGTTACGTTGATTTCCAAAGCAGTAAAGATTAGACTTGGTGTTTTCATAGCTATAGGCTCAATTCTTATTCTGGTATTTGCCGGTGCGATTGCCGGTAGCAGATTGATGGAAAGAAGAGACATATATTACATCCAGTTTGAGAACTATTCTGTTAGCGGGATGCAGGTAGGTGGCACGGTTAACTACCAGGGCATAAAAGTTGGAAGAGTAGAAAGTATAAAGATAGACCCAAATGATGTAACCAAGGTAACTCTTACTATCAGCGTAGATTCTGGCACACCAATTAAAGCAGATTGTGAAGCTATTTTAACCATGGTTGGTATTACCGGATTGAAGGCGGTGGAGATACGGGGAGGCACGAACGAATCTGCTCTCCTGAAGCCCAAAAGCTTTATTAAGGTAGGGGTTTCCACCTTTGATGATATTACCGATAGAGCGGTATCCATCGCGGAAAAGATAGACCTGATTGCCTCTAATATCCAGGCAATGACCAACGAGGAAAACCAAAAAAACATTGCTGCCATCCTTAAACAAACCAGCATGCTTTTGGAAGTAACCAGAACGAATCTGTCCACAACCTTAACCAGCTTTAACCGAATTGCCAATAACACTGCCGACCTCACAGAAGGCTTGGGGAAGAATCTGGATAAGATCACAGACAACCTGACCAAAAATGTGGATGCCATTACCCTTAGCACAACTAACAACATCGACAATATATCCAATACCTCGCAGGAAAGCTTGGTTTCGCTTACTAAAACTCTAAATACAGAGCTCGCGAGTGTAACAGATTTGTTGGAACAGAGCATTACCCAAATAACAGCTCAAAGCAACACGATTATGCAAGACACTCAAATGCACCTGAACACAATTGGTGGTCATACCGACCAGATGATTTTAGAAACAACCAGGCAGATTGTTGCCACCAGTGCCAATCTAAACCGCTCATTGGACAAGGTGAATGAGATACTTCAACGTCCAGGAGTGGATAGCCTGATGATAAACATCAGTAAACTTGCTGGCAAGCTATCTGAGACAGATTTTGACACCATGGTATCCGATCTTTCTGTTACCATACAGAAAACTGGCACACTGGTTTCCACGCTGAACAGACTAGTAGTAAGGGGACAAGGGGATGTGCTGGACATACTGGATTCGCTGGCGGAAACCAGTGAGAATCTAAACGAGTTCTCCCGTCAAATATCTGATAATCCAACCATATTACTTAGGGGTAATTAGGAGCAGCTATGCGTAGAATTAAGTATTTAACAGCTTTAATCTCATATTCGCTTATCATGCTAATGCTATCTGGATGTCTGGGAAAGGTAAATAGAACCATAACTAACTACTATGTTTTAGATTATCATACCAATAGCGAAAGGCCTGAGCTTAGAAGGGTAAACAATACCGGCAAGTTGCTTGATGTACTGGATTCGTCCGTAACTAAAACCTATGATAGAAACCAGATAGTGGTAAAACAGAACCTAAATCGCATTCAGTATCTACAGAACGATGTGTGGGCAAATAGACTTAGATATGCCATTCCGAACTTAGTAGCACAAAGACTTCGAGCTTATAACATGTTTGGTCAGGTAACCCGAGGCGAAGTAACGGACAGAGAGCCAAACTTCTATCTGGAAACAAACGTTTTGAACATAGAAAAGATAGAGGGAACCGACCCTAAGGCATACCTCAGGATGGAATATGTGCTAAGGGACTCAACCTCGCAGTACATATTATTGACCCATAGCAGCGAGAGGTATGCCGACTTGATAAATCCATCCATGGTGTCATTGGTACAAACCTTTAACGAAATGATTCTGGAAGAAACAAACGTGTTTGCGGCAAAGTGCAATCTGTACTTAAGCGGTAGACAGGTATTTGACAAGCAACCCTCGGGGAAGATCAGCAGCATGGAAAGCTACTTCTACTCCAGTATAGACATGAGTAAAGCTCAGATTGCAGATGGTGAATTGGTAGTAAATACTAAAACCAGAACAGAAGAACCCATAGGATATTCCATAGAAGAGCTCGATAGCCTGAATACGGTTACCAACAGAGAAGAAGGCGAAATGAACAAGCCCGTACAGCTCAGACCTGGAAGATATCGGGTTGTGCTGGACGATGCGGGAACCCTAAGCCATGAAGTGCAGATCAAACCGAGATTTAGAACTGAGATTGTACCAAATTGGGCAGAACTGCAAGTAGTAATACTGGATCAATCTAAGAACCGAGTTCGCATGAGTTATGATCTTTGGGTAAAATCTGAAGACACACAAGGATATGCACCTTATCGAGGTGGGCTTATCAGTATGGGTGACGACGAAATAGGTTCTTATGACAAGCTTTGGATTTTGCCTCCGGCGCAGTATCTTGTAAAACTTGGTGGCGGTTCCTGGAGTGACCTGCGAAATTTCGTTACCGTTCCCTTAAACGTTGGGGAACACAAAGTGTTAACCATGATTGTTGACCCCGCCGGAGAGACCAACTTCCTAATTGGTGCCGGGGTGTTCTCGGATGACGATCTGGGCTATGGATCAAAAAGGATTCATAAAGGTGCCATTCATGGCAACATCAATCTGTCATCCAATAATAACGTAGATAAAGACAAGCCAAGCACCAGTTTCACTCTCTCTGGACAGTTTGATAACAGCTTGGACATTCACGAGCAGATCAGTCCTTTCCACTTCACAACCCGCAGCTTGTATGATTTGGGATTAAACATTACCAATACCAGTGATTTCCGGTTTAATCTCGACGACTATTCTCTAAAAAGCGTCCTGTTGTTGTATCCCTTTGAAAAAAAACGCTTCCTAAAAAACTTCGCATTTTATGGGCGTGCCGACCAGTCCACTCACTTCTTCGACGAAACTACTTTCTTTACTGAGAATAAAAACTATGTGCTTCTGGATAGAAACGGTGTGCAAACAGACTATAGAATAGACCAACCGAGCTTGAAGTCCAAAGGCTCATTCTTCCCGCTTCGCTTAAAAGAAGGAACGGGGATAACATATCGAATAAACTTTGGTACCAGCAGTTGGTTAAGCCTCAGAGGCGGTTACGGTTGGCAACAGGACTTCAATGACAACAGCTACAGATACACCTATTCCGGTGATAGAGATTTCGACGGCACTCTGCGCCGCTACGATTTCTACCGTGAAGACCCAGATAGAACCACAAAAGGCTTGGAAAGCACGGTTATCTTATCCGCCATCAATCTCTTAAACTTCTTTAGCATAAATTCCACATTGGATGTCCTCTTCCCGATGGGCACACCAGAAAACACATATCGTCTCGAAAATGAAAACCGCTTCAACATTAGAGTATTCCGCAATGTATCTTTGGACATTAAGCTAAATATCCAGTATGACAAAGAAAAGAAGCCATGGGTTGTATATGATACCAGCTCATTCTTAAGGCTATCACTCTTCTATTAAGTAAGTTATGGCGATAAAAATAGTTAACAACGTGCTCTATCTCGATGGTGACTTGCTGTCTAAAAGCATTAGCGGCTATCTGCATCAACTGCAAGGCCAGCTAAAAAAACAGTCATTGTCGATGATAGACCTCAGCGGAGTAAGCTCCATTGATAGCTCTGGGGTTGCATTCTTGGACGAACTCCATAGCCAGCTTGGATCAAAAGGCATCTTATTGATATCAGGAGCAAAACCAGAGATTCAATCGGTGATAGATACCTTTACCTCTCTGAAGCTTTCTGCGCCAAAGCAAGAGGCTAAAGCTGGTTACTTCGAACATATCGGTGCCACAGTGCTCGATAGTGCGGCAAATATATACCAGGCAACGCTATTGGCATCCGAGATTTACTACTGGTCGCTGCTTGGCCTCTTTAACCGCAAGGGGCAGCGCAAAGGCACTTTTATTCAGCAAGCAGAGCTATTGGGAGCTCAGGCACTGCCCATCGTGGCCCTGTTGTCGTTCATAATTGGGTTTATTTTATCTCTGCAATCCGCTGTTCAATTGCGTAATTTTGGTGCTAATGTGTTTATTGCCGATTTGCTTGCCGTAACTATGGTTAGAGAGATGGGGCCAATGATGACCGCCATCATTGTTGCAGGTAGAAGTGGCTCTGCCATAGCCTCTGAGATTGCAACCATGCAGGTTACCGAAGAAATTGATGCGCTAAAGATGATGGCACTATCGCCCATCCGTTATGTTGTAGTGCCAAAGTTTCATGCCATCACTATCGTAATGCCTTTGCTGGTAGCCTTCTCGATATTAGTAGGCGAAATTGGTGGTGGGCTTATTGCCATTGGTTACCTGGATGTAAGCATGCAAACCTTTGTGCAACGCTCAATAGACATTATTACCATCAAAGACCTCGTGGTAAGCTTTGGAAAAAGCACTGTATTTGCCTGGGTGATAGTTATCATTGGTTCATATTTCGGCTTTCAGGTGAAAGGCGGAGCAGAGGGAGTTGGTAAAGCAACCACGGCTTCTGTTGTGGCTTCCATATTTGCCGTAATTGTGTTAGATGCAGTCTTCAGCTTGTTATACTTATGAGTAAGAACATTCACCCCGTTATAAGCGTGAACAATCTGGTAGCCAGATATGGTGAATTAACCATACTGGACGGCATCACTGTAGATATTATGCCCAATGAAGTAACGGTAATCCTGGGCGGTAGCGGCTGTGGTAAAACTACTTTGCTGAAAAATATCCTGAGGCTATATGAACCCTACAGCGGTAGTGTAAAGTTTTGGGGCGAAGATGTGCTTACGATGGACGAGATAGAGTTTGCCACCATCCTGAAGCGCACTGGCATGCTGTTTCAAAATGGGGCATTACTGAATTCCATCGATTTATACGAAAACGTTAGTATCCCTCTGGAGCTACATACCAAGCTTCCCAAAGAGATAATCGACCGAATTATAAGAGTTAAACTGCAGTTAGTGGGGCTTAGCCATGCGGTGCACCGCTATCCTTCCGAGCTTTCAGGCGGAATGAAGAAAAGAGCAGCTTTAGCCAGAGCTATAGCCCTCGATCCTCAGATATTATTCTGTGACGAGCCCTCAGCAGGCTTAGACCCAATTACCTCAGCAGCATTGGATGAGCTTATCTTAGACCTGAAGAAGCAGTTGCAGATGAGCATCGTGATTGTTACTCACGAACTGGCATCAATTCATAGAATTGCAGATAAGATTATCTTTCTGGATGCCGGAAAGATGCTGTTCAACGGCACATTGGAAGCTGCTAAGAACGCAGGCATCCCTCAGATAGACACCTTCTTCAGAGTTGGCAAGTTTTGAGTATTTCCATTATCGCTGCCACAGACCTCAATGGGCTGATTGGTGAAAATGGTGGCATGCCGTGGCACATCCCCGAAGAGCTCGCCTGGTTCAAACAACACACCTTGGGCAAGGTTGTGGTAATGGGCAGAAAAACTTGGGTATCTCTGGGTAAACCTCTTCCGGGTCGCAGGAATATTGTGCTAAGCACAAATCCTGATTTTGTAGCAGAAGGTGCCGACCTGATGCAAACCATCGAACAAGTTATAGCTCTGGCAAAAGCCAACGAAATATTTATCATCGGTGGGGCAGAGCTATTCAGGCAGTTTCTGCCTATGACCGATAAGCTGTATATCAGCACCATCCATGCCGTGTATAGTGGTGATACATACTTTCCGGCTTATGATGCCGATGAGTGGCATCAGATACATTGTGAGAGCATAATCACCAAGCTACACACCCAGATCGACTTTCTTATATATCAAAGAATGGCGAAATAGCCATGTTTCAACCGTATATGCTTGTGGAAGTGTGTTGAGGTGAGGTCTCGTCGTCTCACAACAAGTGAACAAAGGTTCACACAACTATTCATCTTCCTCCAGAGCCTGACCACCCATTTTACCAGAATCATGAACGTGGTATTTTGCCTCACATAATAGCTATATCTCTGCAGCGAACCTGTTGTATCCCTTCACTTTGGGAAGCAGCCCAGCTTCAATAGCCATCCTTAGGTTGCGGCAAGGCAGGTTTTGCTCCAATATCTGCTGCCGGGTAATGGATTCTAGACTCACATTATCCGGCATTGCCTTTTGCATGGCATACATAATTTTACTGTATATGTTTGTCCATGCATGCGCTCCCCTTAGTTCGTTTGCTGGCAGCTTGTTGTAAAGCCACAGGTAGTCCTTAATGTTTTGGATGTAATCCGGCGAGGGTTTTAGCGCAAAGATAGCCTGCTGTACGCTTCGAAATCTGGGATGCTCAGGATGATTCTTGAATTCCCATTGCCGTTTTACATACAGCTTGCCGGTGTATCTGCTGCGATAATAGATAAGCCCATCCAGCTTACCGGTGAACTCACCTAGTAGGTTAGCTCGTGTTGCTTTCATGTGTTGCTCCTTGATCGGGGTGAACCCCTTCGTTATAGTGTTGTGAGAGCTTTGTCTTGAGCAATGCGATTAGCGAATGTCACAATAACTCCCTCTATATATATAAGGGGGACAAAAAACCGGAAAAGTGGACAAAACTGCCATATTTCTTGCAGCAACTACGAAAATAATACTAATGAACTACGCATCCCATCCGTAATTCATGCGTATTGCATAAGCAATTCGAGCAAGGAAGATGACTGATTATAGAATTGGATATTGCATGATACCGCTTATGCGCGAGTATCATTATTCTGTTAATCATCACAGAATGCTAAATTCTTAGTAGATAATAAATAGGGAGGGGACTTGCCCCTCCCTTATGCTTTATCAGCTAAGTTATATGCTATTTCATTAGCACCATTTTTACGTTTTGCACATACTTACCAGCATTCACTCTGGCAAAATAGATGCCGCTGGAAACGCCTCTGCCTCCATCGTCTTTACCATCCCAAACCAGTTGGTGATTACCCATGCCCATTTGTCCACTGTGCAAGTTACGAACTTTCTGTCCCTTAATGTTGTACAGGGTAACGCTAAGCTCCATGCTGCGAGGAGTGTAGAAGGCAATGGTTGTAGTTGGGTTAAAGGGATTGGGATACACGGTTAAAGCCGAAACGGGAACCTGTACCAAGTCCGCATTGCTTACAGGGTAGTTATTCACTTTCACAAAACCCTCGTAAGAGCCTGGCGCAGGAGGTGTAAAGCTAAAGCTACTGCCATCGGCAAGGTTATGCTGCATTCCATCTATACCGATGCGGAAAGTGTAGCCTGCCGGTAAGGTAAGTCCCGTAAGCGTGAAGTTTATGGGATCAGCACTTGGTGCTACCAGCTTGAAGTTCCATATCTTTTCTTGCTCCAGAGTGGCATTGAATGGAGAACGGAACTCGCAATACAGCTTGCCATCCAGGAAGCTAACATCTTCTGGTGCTTCTCTACTGATGTATGTTTGAAGCGAGGTGAAGGGCTTTACTGGTGCCGCAGGCAAATCTAATCTAAAGTCATATCCTTCGTTAGCTGTCGGATTTGTTCCCAGTACAAAGCTATCTTTGTCACTGTTAACGCTGCTAACGTCTATTGCCAGTTGCCAGTTTGAAGTTGGTGGAGTAATCTCCGGAGCTTCATAGAAGGGAAGGAAGTTTATATAGGTAGTTAGCGATGCTCCGCCATAGTACTTAATGAAGAAAGACTCATTGGGAAGTATCTCGTTAACTGCCATATAAGAGCCATTACGATAAACAAACACACCACGCGAGATAAGCTTTTGGGATATCATTTCACTGTAGCGGAATAACTGACCATTAACTGTGAACCGAATGCTTCTAAGCGGGTAACTGCACAGATGTGGATTTGGGATAAAGTTCCATCCCTGTTGTAAGGAATAGTTCACTTCGCCAGTACTAACCGGAGCTGTGGAGCTATAAAAGCTAAAGTCTGGACTATTTACCCAATAGGCTGTTCCATACAAGAACTCAGTCTGGGGCAACCATTCGGTTTCAGATAGATAGCTTAGGGCGGTTGCACCAGTGCCAAAGACAGTTTCAACAGTGGGATTCAGGCTTGTCCATGATGAACTTCTGGTTTGCCATCCTGCTTCAGTAAAGTGAAGATTCATAGAAGGTACAAGCGCGAAAGTGTAGTTAGATGCATAGGTAGTAACCAATCCATCCACTGCGTGTACGTCAATCATGAACTTAGCCTTTTGCATATCCACATTCTGCGGGAAAGTGTAGTTAAAAGATGTGGTAGTCCCCGCCACCTGATCTGCCAGCAACAAGCTATCTGTGTCATTCTTGATATACAAACTCATGCTATCGATCAAGAAGGCATTGGCACTGCTCCAATTGAAGGTAGCACTTGTATTGCCCTGATAAATACGATTGGCTTGTGCACTATGGGTAATCTTGGGCTGCACATTACCCCAATGCAGGGTCATGGTTCTAAAGTTGGTATTGCTAACCTGGAACTGATAAGGCCCACTTGCCAGATTATGCCAGGTACCTGTTCCATTATCATACAGGTATAGCTTTTCAGCTCTGCTAATGTTGTTGGATACATTTATGAACAAGGGTTGATTTGTTAGCGTGGAAGCAAAGCGGACTACCCAGGTTTTTACGTCTAAATCCAGATTGTAGCCACCTTTAACCTCACGCGAGAGATTGGTACCATTCTGACCCCAATACTGCTCCCAGAATCCGCCCCACACATAGCTTGCTCCCGAGGGAGCACTCTTGCTTACGTCAAAATAGCTATCCTGTCCATCAGTTGCAAAAGGATTTTGTGCAAAGCTTATCTGATCTTGCATAGTTGCGCCGGTATTGCTGATGGTAAGATTTAGGATAGGCAGAGGCATGGCACTCGCGGGATAATTATGATAGAACTCCATGCCATTCAGATTTGTAGAGCTTATCAAATACGTCCAGGCATCGCCGTTAACCACGTCATAATCCCACCAGGTGAAGCTATTTGCTCCAGAATTGGACAGGGCAGGATTGCTTAAATATGAATCAATAAGCACAAAATCGCCTACGCTGCCTTTGCGATACACGCTAAATCCCTGATTGCTAACCTGACCAGACACGCTCCAATATAGTCTTACGCTGGCATCCATGCCATGAGCTGTGAAACTGGTAACATTGGCGGGAGCCGGAATGGTGGTTACTTCATTTGAAAGGCCTGAGTAAATGCCATTTTTATCTTTACCACGAATCTTGAAGAAGTAGTTATTTGCATTATCCAAGCCGGTAACGGTTATCGACTGGCAATCAGGCGAGGCAAGCAGAACGGCATTGTCCCGGTTAAAGACAAGATAATTACTTTCTGATATCGGCTCTGTAGCATACAAAATCTCATAGGTGTCAAAGTCGTAAGAATCTGTTTTAGTCCATGCCAGAGTGATGGATGTAAGCGATTGATTTTGAACGTATAACCCGGTAGGTGTAGTAGGAGCTAGCATGTCGTTCATGTTGAACATATCGTCCATCACCGTGTCCAGATCACGCACCCACCGCATATAGTAGGCATTGAAGTTGGTCATCAGATTGCTGTAGTCCCAACGCTGGAGATTCTCATCCCAACCATAGAACCATTTATAGGTATTCTCAGTTAGTTCATAGCAATTGGGAAGCTCATCCATTTCCACATGGAAGAATGGTTCGTATGTATCATAATCGTTCCAACCGCTAAGGGTGTAAAGCATTTGCTGATTGTATTGATAAGCCGGAAGGTCTATGCTACTATTAACTGCATACTCCTGTTCATCATCGCTGAATGTGAAGTCATGAACCGAGTAGTTTACCGCATAATAGTCGTTCAGATACACATCGCTATGTATTCCAATGGTATTAGCGGGAATCATAACATGATTACCCTTGTTAATCAGGTCATTCTTAAGGCTGGATAAGTCGCGGATAGGCAGATTTGGGCAAAGCTTGTTGTTGCCCGCGGAAATCTGATTGCTGGCATATCCAGCGTGAGTATTCCAGTCGTAGGAGTGAAACTGAGGTGAAAACTCGGTGATGCCGAATTCGGCTCTGATTTGATCTGCGAACTTCTTGTAGGCAGTGTTATAGGGATGAACTGTTACCCGAGTGGGGTCGGAAAGCGATTTAGAATTGTTATAGGTGCCTACCTGTGTCCATTTAACTTCTCTTCCGGCACCGGTTATCATTAGAAACTTAGCATCCCAAAGCTGGAAGGCTTCATAACCGATGAAGGGAGTGGGAAAGTCGTCTGTAGGATGGGGAACGGTTAATACCACGGGTCTGGTCCCATCGGGATTGTAGATATATAAACCCCAACCGTAGGCAAAGGCTCCGATTTCGTCATCATAAGTATCGGTGGTGTTGTTGTTATCTACATAGCTTCCATTGGGTAGTTCGCGGAGCATGTAGAAAGTCTTTGCGCTATCGGTGTCATTGAACTTCACCACCTGATATGGGAAGCCGGCAGTAGCAATAGCAGACTCGGCAAGATCATACTGACCCGCCAGGAAATAATCTATTATGCTTCCCCAAGAATTAATCTGCGCTGTGGAAGGAGTAACATAAGCTCCAAAGCCGGTCATTTGCCTGTCATAGGGTGCATAGGTATTATAACCAGGATAAGCTATGCCTTCTGCTATGTGTGAGACCCAGTTATCATACTGACAATTTGGCTCGGAACCAAACATGAAGTTCTTTAGCGATGCAGTCTCCTCAACTAATGCGAAGAGCGGACATAAAAGCAACAGAATTATCACTGTAACTAACGTGTTTTTCATTCATACTCCTATATATTGCGAATTATTTATCATGTGAACCAGTGGAATACCGACGTTAGTATAAGTCAAGCAATTTATGAACCATGAAAGCATTTAACAGGTATCGATCGTTGAGCCCTTAGTTTTCATGCACACCATCCTTGTCGTTCTTTCCTTGTCGTTCTTTCTTTGCCGCTCTTTCTTTGCCGTTCTTTCTTTGTCGTTCTCGTTCACGGTGTGTTATTCTGTCGTTCTCGTCTTTCTCTCCTGTCGTTCCCGTCTTTCTCTCCTGTCGTTCCCGTCTTTCTCTCCTGTCGTTCCCGCGGAGGCGGGAATCCAGCCCTTACAAACAAACACAATCATAACTATATAAACACACAAATACGACTCCATCATCACACTATCACCACTCCATCACACCGCATCACTCATCTGTCGTTCCCATTCTCCTTTTCAGAGAATGTGTGAGGAGTGATTGAGGAGTGATTGAGGAGAGTGACATCACCTCCCCAAGGGCTATTGAGCTCCTGGTCGACAGAGGCTACGCTTAGCCTGTTATGGTAATCTCTTCTTACTCTATTCCTCTTTGTTAAATAAGCAATTATGTCGTCCACAAGTGGCTTGGTATTGATGTTGCCTTTTACCTGAGTCTAACGCCTAACATTTAACTCTTAACGCAAAAAAAGGGGGCGGGGAGCCCCCATGTGTGTGTTGAGGTATGTGTCGTTTAAAACTTGTTAATAGCTTTCTATAGATACTCTTCGCAGTGCCATACACCGCCATTGATACGCTTTAGCTGGCATATCTCACGATTTTGGCAATGGGCACAGAGTCCTGATTCTTCGGGTTCTTCTTCTTTGCTAAGGTCTAGCGAGCTGAAAGTTAGCGTGCCGGAAGCTTCTTCCCCGGCGTCGTAGTCGTCACAATCGTAAACAAGACCGCAACTGCTGCTAAGGCAACACAGCACTTTTCTACTGCAAAAGGCACAGAGACCGGACTTGTTGAAGCTCTTATCCAGGAAGTCTTTCTTGATATAGCTTTCTAATTCCACTGTCTTTAGAACCGTTCTTGCATTAATAGCCATGTTTCATCCTTATTTAATGATTATGCTTCATTATAGTTGCAATAGCCGTGCCAAACAGCAAGTTCTCTAAATAGTCCATCATATATCATTGTATTGCTTGTATATGCGCATACTATATTAAAGTATCACTTCACCTTGCCCACAGCCCCAAAGAGAGGATATTAGCCACAATGGGTAATAATTCCACAGTTATGCATGAGTACGATTGTGATTGTGCTTGACGGGATTTATGATAGGCAAAAAAGTGAAATCTGGAATAATAGGACAAGGACAAAAAAATGGAAACAACAGACCTTAAGACGGGTGAGGCCACTGAAAGCAAGCCTGTTTCGAACTTTATCAGGTTTATAATAGACAGGGATTTGGAAAGTGGCAAGCACAGCGGGATAGTTACCCGCTTTCCCCCAGAGCCAAATGGCTATCTGCATATAGGACATGCCAAGTCCATTTGCCTGAACTTCGGTTTGGCAAGGGACTATAAGGGGCGTTGTCACCTTAGATTTGATGACACCAATCCAGTGAAAGAAGATGTGGAATATGTAGATTCCATAATGGACGATGTGAAGTGGCTGGGTTTCGATTGGAACGAGCATTTATACTATGCATCGGACTATTTTGATAAGCTTTATGAATTTGCCGAATATCTTATTACCGAGGGAAAGGCATTTGTATGTGATCTCAGTCTAGCTGAATTACGCGAACACCGGGGTACTTTAACCGTTCCCGGCAAGAACAGCCCCTATCGAGACAGGAGTATAGAAGAAAATCTGGAGCTATTCAGAGCTATGCGCGATGGCAAGTTTCCGGATGGCAGCCGCAGCCTTAGGGCAAAGATAGACATGAATTCACCCAATTTGAACATGCGTGATCCGGTAATCTATCGCATTAAACAGACGCATCACCATCGCACGGGAAGTGATTGGCAGATATATCCCATGTATGATTACACGCATTGCATTTCTGATGCCCTGGAAGGCATTACGCATTCCATTTGCACTCTGGAATTTGAAGACCACAGGCCTTTATACGATTGGTTTTTAGATCAGTTGCCAATTCCCTGCCACCCACAGCAGATAGAATTTGCACGGCTAAATCTTGCCTATACGGTGATGAGTAAACGGCTGCTCCTGGAGCTGGTTACTACCGGCTTGGTGCAGGGTTGGGATGATCCCCGTATGCCCACCATCGCCGGAATGCGCAGACGTGGCTTTCCTGCCGCAGCGATACGTGAATTTGCCGATAGGATTGGCGTAGCCAAAGCCAGCTCTATGGTGGATGATGAGCTGCTGATGTTCTGCGTGCGTGAAGAGCTGAATAAAACGGCAAAACGCGCTATGGCAGTGCTGAATCCCATTAAACTAACCATCACCAATTATCCCGAAGACTTGGTGGAAGAGCTGGATGCGGAAAACAATCCCGAGGATAGCAATGCGGGAATGCGGAAAGTGCTGTTTAGCCGTAATCTGTATGTTGAGCGGGAAGACTTTGCCGAAGAGCCGCCCAAAGGTTGGTTCCGGCTTAGCATGAATAATGAGGTAAGGCTAAAGCATGCCTATTACATTAAGTGCCATGAAGTAATAAAAGACGCCAATGGCCAGTTGGTAGAGCTACTTTGCACATACGACCCTGAGTCTCGTGGAGGCGGAACAGCTGACGGTAGAAAGGTGAAAGGAACCCTGCATTGGGTTTCCGCAGCTCATGCCGTGCCAATTGAATTGCGTTTGTATGACCGCCTGTTCACCCTGCCCGATATGGGCAACATAGAAGAAGGCAAGAGCTATAAGGACTATATTAATCCAGCTTCCCTTGTGGTAAATAAAAGCTGCATGGCAGAAGCTATGCTGGCAAATGCCAAGCCTGGCGAAAGCTTCCAGTTCTTGCGTACTGCATACTTCCATGTGGATAAGTGCAGCGAGGCAGGCAAACCAGTGTTTAATCGCATTGTTTCACTAAAAGATAGCTACACAAAGAAAGCCAATAAATAAGAAAGAGGTGACCCATGACCTACAAAGTTATACTGGTAAAAATCGATCATCGCAGCAGTGAAGCCACCAAAGTGCAAGAAGTGCTAACCCATTATGGTTGCAATATCAAGGTTCGCCTTGGCTTGCATGAAGTATCCAAAGAGTTTTGCGCCAACGACGGACTGGTTGTGCTGGAAGTGGAAGGTAAAACCGAAGAAATTAGCGGAATGATAAGCGCTCTGAACGCTATTGACTACGTGCAGGCACAGCTTATAGAAATGTAGATTATTTCCAGCTATACCTGCCCAAGGTTCCCCGCAAAGCATAGAATATGAACTGCGCGGGAAACAGCAGTATTTGAACAGGATATAGAGCACCGAGTTTAGCCTGCTCAATGCGCCTGAAATGGTGGAGGCAAAAGCTAAACTCGGTGCTTGTTTTCATTATTAAACTAAGCACCAGGATGCCATTGGGCTGCCCAAATATAGCACTGAACAAGCTCCAGTAAAACAAGCAGAAATAAACAAATACCGAAGCTGAGGTTAGCTGTAGCCACCAGGGATGAAGCAAGAACTTGGAGGCACGACGGATGTTGGTTTGGTGATGCTTGGCAGCATCGGTGCCATCTATAGAGCACACCTGCATTCTAAGGTTGGGATTGAAGGCTGCCTTGCGGATATTGGGCATCATCTTCATAAGCAGCAGGTCATCATCACCGGACAGCAAATGACCTATGCCGTCAAAACCGCCTGACGCCTCAAACACGCTTTTGCGATAAACCATGTTGCAGGCACTGCTGGTAAAGGGTATGCGGTAATGCAAGCCGGCAGCGGCTAAGGCATAATAAACTCCGCGCTCGAAGTTTTTTAGCCGAAATGCTGAACCGGTGGGAGTGCGCTGCATCACCGAGTAGGCAAGCAGATAGTCTGTTTCTTCGGTCATGCTTCGGTTTATTTCCTTTAGCCAATTAGGCGGAACAAGACAATCGGCATCAGTGAAGGCAAGGATGTTATACCTGGCTGCGTTTATGCCCTGTTGAATGGCGGCTTTTTTACCTACCAAACCATCTTGTGTCCAGGTGAAATCTATCACTCTCAGGTTGGGCACAATGCTTTGCGTGACTAAGTATTCTGCACTTCCGTCGCTGGAATGATCATTTACTATTATCACTTCATAGCAGCTATCAGGATAGCGCATGGCAGCAAGGGAATATAGCAGATGCGGTAGATGGGGCAGCTCGTTTTTTGCTGCTATTATTATGGATATAGCTTGCTGGCTATCCGGCTCAGGCTTGGCTTTGTCTGCCTTACAGATAGCAAAAGCTCCTCTTTCCAGCCAAGCCAGAAAGGCTACGTATATTAGTGTGTAAATGCCGAATATATAAGTAAACATGCCGTTACTGAGACAAGATAGAATCGGTAAGCTCAATAAATTTGGCAATCTCCGGGCTTTCGGCTTTCACATCATCCAAGGTGCGGCGGTGAATATCTACTTTAGTTGGGCTTTCTTTTCTAACAAGGCTGAGTTCGATAACCGGAGCGGGAAGGAAGAGCTCGCTGAGAATTGCATTTATCTTGTCCTGATTCATTTTTATGGAGCTAAGAGTGGTTGGCGAATCCAAGGTTAACAGCAGATGTCTTCCCTTTGCCTCTTTAGCAAGTGCCTTGTCCAAGGCCAGTGCGCACATTGAGCTGTGCTTACGGATGCGTGCCACTATTCTTGGCCAAAGCTTGTCTATATTTTCCTGATTGCAGTCCATCTTGCTAAAGGCTTCTTCCTCGTGATGCTCTTGAGCCTGGTAGGTATTGGACTGGGGCTTGCTATATTGCTGAGGGGTTTGGCGTTGTGGAGGAGCAGCAGCAGTTGTGTAATTAATCGGGCTGCCCTCAGATAGCTTGGTGATTAGCTTTGCCACATCTTCCATTTCGTCCATGCGGCAGAGCTTTATCATTAAGGCTTCAAGTATCAGATATGGGTTAGAGCTGGTTTTCAGGTCTGTTTTACAGGCAATAAGGTAGCTCATCATATACATCAGCTTATTTTGGTTATAGATTTGCGCAAGCTCATCGAAGATGGAGAGTTCATCGGGATTAACGTCCTGCACTGCCACGCCCAGTTTTCGCAAGATTAATACGCGAAGGAACTCCAGCATGTTGTTTATAAACTCCTGAAGGTCGATACCCTGGTCGAAAACGCTATGCAGATGTCCGATTAGCTCCTGGGCATTGGCATCTTTTATCAGCATCATAAGTTCGTAATATAGCTGATTGGGAATAAGCCCAAATATCTGACGCACCTTATCTATCTTGATGTTATCCATGCAATATGATATGGCTTGATCCATAAGAGAGAGAGCATCACGCATACCACCATCTGCCTTGCGGGCAATAAGGTATAAGGATTCATTGTCAATTGTTATGTTCTCGGCGCGGCTGATGTCTTGCAGCCTGCTTACAATTGCCTCTATGGGGATACGCTTAAAATCGTAGCGCTGACAACGTGAAATAATGGTGGGCAGCACCTTGTGTGGCTCTGTGGTGGCAAAGATGAATACCACCTTGTCGGGAGGCTCTTCCAGTGTCTTTAACAGCGCATTAAAGGCATTCTTGGACAGCATGTGCACTTCGTCGATAATGTAAATCTTATAGTTTGAACCACTGGGGGCGTATAGCAGCTCACGCTGAAGCTCACGAATATCGTCCACACTGGTGTTTGATGCACCGTCTATCTCAATAACATCGGTGGAAGTGCCAGAGGTTATCTCCGTGCAATTCGAACAAATGTTACAGGGTTCGGTGGTGGGGCCATTAACGCAATTCAGGCTTTTGGCCATAATTCTGGCAAGCGAGGTCTTCCCGACTCCGCGGGGGCCGGTAAACAAATATGCATGGGCTATGCGTGATGAGGAGATTGCGCTTTGCAAAATCTCGGTCACGTGTTCCTGGGCATATACTTCCTTAAAATTCTGGGGACGGTATTTCCTGGCTAAAACGATGTAACTCATCAATCCTCCCAACGCATCTTTTTTAACTCTCTTTATTCTTGCAAGCATTTTCTGCTGGACAGAAAGAGCGGGAGCATAAAAGCTTGGAAAAACTATAAAACTTAACCGATGCAGGAGGAACTAATGAAGCTCGAAGGAAAAGTTGTGATTGCCCAGGGTGGCGGACCAACTGCCGTTATTAACCAGTCGTTAGTGGGAGCAGCTTTGGAAGCACGTAAGTTTTCACAGGTTACCCGCGTATATGGTGCCTTATACGGTGTTCAGGGAATTGTTAACGAAGACTTTGTAGATTTAACCCAAGAGACTACCCACAATTTGGAGCAAGTAGCAGATACACCCTCCTCAGCCTTGTTGTCCACCAGAGATAAGCCGGACGAAAAGTATTGCCGTGAGATATTCAAGGTTCTAAAGGCTCATGATGCCAGGTATTTCTTTTACATTGGGGGTAATGACTCAGCAGATACAGTTCGCATTGTAAATGAACAGGCACAGCTTGAGGATTATGAATTTAGAGCTATACACATCCCCAAGACCATCGACAACGATCTGGTATTAAACGACCACACTCCTGGGTTTGGTTCTGCGGCCCGCTTTGTTGCCTCAGCCTTTACTGGCATTAATCTGGACAACCGTGCCTTACCCGGGGTTTATATCGGCATTGTGATGGGACGGCATGCAGGGTTTTTAACCGCTGCCTCAGCACTGGCACAAAAGTATCCCGATGATGGCCCACACCTGATATATATGCCGGAACGTCCTTTCCATCGTGACGAGTTCCTAAAAGACGTGCACAGGGTGTACAATCAATATGGTAAGTGCGTGGTAGCCGTGTCTGAGGGTATCGTGGACGAAACAGGTACTCCGATGATAACCAAGCTCTCAGATAGGATAGAAAAGGATGCACATGGCAATGTTCAGCTATCTGGTACTGGAATGCTGGGTGACTTACTGTGTGATCTCGTTCGTTCCAAGTTGAAGATCAAACGCGTTCGCAGTGATACATTCGGTTATCTGCAACGTTCATTTATGGGCTGTGTGTCCGATGTTGACCAACGTGAAGCCAGAGAAGTGGGTGAACGCGCCGCACATTATGCAATTTGGTACAATCTTGATGGCTCTATATCCATTCAAAGAACAGGCTTTTATTCAGTTAACTACCAGCTTGAAAAGCTTACAGACATAGCAGGCAAAACGCGGCATATGCCCGATGAGTATATTAACGGAGCCGGAAATGGCATCACAGATGACTTCAAGTTTTACTTACGCCCCTTAATTGGCTCTGGCTTCCCAGTACCCCACCGCTTACGTGCCCCCAAGGTGGCCAAATTGCTGGATCAGCAATAGCATAGCGTTTCACCGTTATTAAGTGCATCACTTCCTGTGGTGCACTTAGTTTTTGAGCTGTATTATTTGCTGTCTTAAGAGCATGAAACACCTTGGAACAAAAGTATTAGAGCTTGTGTGCTACACCCGCATTTAACGTAAGGCTATGTGCTGCATATCAATGCTAAACCGATGCTCAATAATGGCTAATCTCTTTAGTTTATCCTCTTGACATAAAGATGCTTGTTTTTAAGTTGGAAAAAAAAACAAAACATGGAGGAATCGAAATGACCATTCATGATTTCATGGCAAAGGTCGCAGCCAAGAACGCGGGTGAACCCGAATTCTTACAAGCAGTAAAAGAAGTTGTCGAGACAGTGTGGGATGTTTACATCAGTAATCCCCGTTTTGTGAAAGCCAACATACTGGAACGTATCGTTGAGCCCGAACGCGTAATAATCTTCCGCGTCCCATGGATGGACGACAAGGGTGAAGTTCATGTACAGCGTGGCTTCCGTGTTCAGTTCAACAGTGCTATCGGCCCCTACAAGGGCGGATTACGCTTTCACCCCAGTGTGAACCTGTCCATTTTGAAGTTCTTGGGATTCGAGCAGATTTTCAAGAACAGCCTTACTACCTTGCCTATGGGCGGCGGTAAGGGTGGTTCGGATTTTGATGCAAAGGGCAAATCCGATGCTGAAATCATGCGCTTCTGCCAAGCTTTCATGGCTGAGTTATTCCGTCATATCGGCCCCAATACAGACGTTCCTGCCGGCGACATTGGCGTTGGTGGACGCGAGATTGGTTATATGTTCGGTATGTATAAGAAACTAAACAACGAGTTCACTGGCGTGTTAACCGGTAAGGGCAGAAACTGGGGTGGCAGCCTCATCCGTCCCGAAGCCACAGGTTTTGGCGTAGTATACTTTGCTCAGGAAGTGCTAAAAACCAAAGGCATGAACTTTACCGGCAAGAGAGTTGCAATCTCAGGTTTCGGTAACGTTGCCTGGGGTGCCGCTCAGAAAGTTAATGAGCTTGGGGGCAAAGTTGTTACCATCTCCGGTCCTGATGGATACATTCTGGATGAAGATGGCATCAGCGGTGACAAGATAAACTATATGCTTGAGCTGCGTGCTTCCAATAACGACCGTGTAAAAGACTATGCCGACGTTTATCCCAATGCCAAGTTCTTCCCCGGCAAGCGTCCATGGGAAGTTAAAGTTGATGTTGCCCTTCCCTGCGCAACCCAGAACGAGCTAGATGCAAATGACGCCAAAGCTCTGGTTGCCAACGGCTGCATTTGCGTGGTTGAAGGAGCTAATATGCCCAGCACTCCCGAAGCCGTAGAAGAATTCTTAAAAGCAAAGATTCTCTTCGCACCCGGAAAAGCTGCCAACGCTGGTGGTGTTGCCACAAGCGGTCTGGAAATGACCCAAAACTCCATGCGCTTGAACTGGAGCAGTGAAGAAGTTGATGCAAAACTCCATGAGATAATGAAAAACATCCACCAGGCTTGCGCCGATAACGGTAAAGAGAATGATGGATTTGTAAACTATGTTAAAGGTGCAAACATTGCCGGCTTCCTGAAGGTAGCCAATGCTATGTGCGACATGGGCGTAGTATAAGATAACCCAAAGTACCTTTCCCAAGCCCCATTCGTCTATGAATGGGGCTTTTTTTTGTATTTCAAGTGTCAGTGTATCCCAAATCGACTCACTAAAAAAATGCTTCTTCCTTGAACGAATTACTAATGAAATACGCATGAATTACTAATGGCATCCGTAATTCATCCGTAATGATATAACAATTTGTTCTGGAACGCATCAGCAAATGGAAGGGTAGCTTATTATCTTACAAGCCGATGCTGTTGTAAGTATGAATGCTATTTTTTATCTTGCGCTTGGATTGCAAATTGCATACTTTATAGATATGTAAATTTGCGTTTATAAAGGATTTCGTATGAAGAAACTTTCACTTGTTATGCTAATACTTGTTGCCTTTGCTACGATGCTGGTAGCAGTTCCCCGAGAACTTGTTATCGTAGAGATTGGCACAGGAACATGGTGTCCTTATTGCCCAGGTGCCTCAATGGGAGCTCATGATTTATTGAACAACGGCCTGAGTGTTGGAGTGGTTAAATACCACAATGGCGACAGCTTCACCACTGCTACCTCAAATGCCAGAAACACCTATTACGGCATTAGCAGCTTTCCTACTACCCTGTTCGATGGAATGAACAGACACGTGGGTGGAAGCGCAAGCCAGTCCCTATATAATACATTCTTACCTCGGGTTACTTCTCGCCTGGCAGTCCCCTCCAGTTACAGCATCAGTGCCGCGGGGGCAAACAGCGGAACTAACTACATGGTTATGGTTAATGTAGAAAAGCCAGAAGCCGATACAAACACCAATGTTGTGCTTCATGCTGCCATTACGCAGTCTAACATAGCACAAAGCTGGCAAGGGCAAACCCATGTTCATAATGCAATGCGGATAATGGTGCCTAATCAAAATGGGACTCCAATTTCTCTTGGCACCGGCGAAAGTACGGTTGTGCCTCTTAACTTCAGCATTCAATCCACTTGGCCGGTACAAGACCTGGAGCTGGTATTGTGGCTACAGAACACGGTAACCAAAGAGATTCTTCAAGGTAAGAAATATGCGTTGAATCAGCTTCCTGAGGGAGCTTCACTATCCTCAGACTTCATCCTGTTCCCAAGCATATCTATAAATACAAGCTCAACCAGGCAGGTTACGATTGCCAACTTTGGCAGCAATGTTGTAAATGCAGATATCGCCATCGACAATCCAGCCTTTACCAGTGATGCAAGCAGCTTTGTGCTTCAGCCAGCATCAGGAAGAGTGGTAAACATCAGCTTCAATCCCACAGCAGCACAATCTTATGAAGGCTTTGCTACAGTTACCGGTAATTTCCCCGATGGAAACGAGCATACAATAATCCTTAGCGGAATGGCATTCTTCAATTCTGCGCCATCTATCTCAAATCTCGTCGCAACGGGAGTCCCAGTACAATATCAAACTTTATCCAGTAGCTATATCTTTAGCGATCCGGAATCACATAATGAAGGTGCATCTACCTTCCAGTGGTTACGAGTGATGGATGGAGTTTACACTCCAATCGCTCAAGCGGTTAGCAACTCATATCAAGTTGCAACCGAAGATGTTGGCTATCAACTGGCAGTAGATGTAACTCCCTTTGATGAACATGGGTTTAGCGGTGCTACTGTAAGATCGGAACCAACTCAAGTGGTTATTGCCCTTCCGGCACCCCAGAATTTCCAGGCCACAGTAGACCCACCCAGTAATGTTATGTTAACATGGGAAAGACCTCAGTATTTTGATACCAGAGAACTACTTGGATACAAGATATTCAGGAGCGGTATGAATATTGCCAATATAACCAATCCCAATACACTGAGCTTCTATGATACATACCTTAATGATGGTGTTCATGAATACTACATAGTATCCATGTTCCAAAATCCATACTACCTGTCGGCACCCTCGCCAATCATTACCGTAACTATAGGTGAAGTATCAAACCAAGATGAGGTTATTGCTCCTGTTAGCAGCATCAGCGTTCATCCAAACCCATTTAAGGAAACTGCAAACTTCAAGGTAAGCCTATCAGATAAGCTTGCCACAAACATTCAGGTGTTCAATGTTAAAGGGCAATTAATTAGAACCCTGGAACTGAAGCCTGACTCCAAAGGAGAAGCTATGGTGGCATGGGACGGAAAAACAGATAGTGGCCGTTATGCTACTAATGGTGTTTACTTCTATGTAGTAAAAGTTGGAGCTAATCGCCTCAGCGGTAAGCTAATGATAATGAAATAGATTAGCACGTTACTAACAAAAGAAGGACTTGCATTAATAGCAAGTCCTTTTTTTTCGGATATCTTTACCTACAGACTTCAGATTTCAATTTGCAGTGTCTGTTTCTGGCAGACGGTTAACAATCTCTTCTCTGGTTTTCTTCAGGCGCAATCTCGCTTCAGCCCAGTCGTTAAAGTGATAGGTATCTAATACTTCAACTACTTCTCTTTTCTTTTTCAGGTAGATACTAAATCCTAGTATATGCCGATCTATAGACCTGGGATCACTGCCATAATCCCGTATAGACGACACGGTTGACACACATTCAAGGTCGATGATACGACCATCTGGCAATGTAAACAACATGGCACACCTCTTAAATCAATCTGGGGACACATTTATTCACTCGGTATTTACGTTCAAGTAATTAATTCTTTAAATATCTGTTTACTCGCTGTCTGTGTTGAATGATTTCAACATTTGCTTTGCCTAATGTGATGTTTATATTATGGATAGATACTTTAGGAGTCACGATGAACGATAAACTTCAGCCCATTTTTTCTAAAATCAGAGAACAACACGAGTGCTCGCTTAATCAACGGGCGTTTAGAGATAATAACGCATGGCGCATGAATGAAGAGAATGAAGATATTATGCGTTCCAAATTTGCGGTGGATAGAGATAGAATACTGTACAGTGGTGCTTATAGGCGCTATCATGGTAAAACTCAAGTATTCTCATTCACAAACTTGATAGACGAAGAGATGACTAATCGCAATCTTCATATTGCCTATGTGTCTCAGATTTCCAGAACAATTGGCAAATATTTGGGCTTGAATACCGAATTGATAGAAGCCATTGCCCTGGGACATGACTTGGGACATTGCCCCTTTGGTCACGATGGCGAAAAAGCCCTGTCCAAATGCTGCACGGCTTACGGCATTGGTCATTTTCATCATAACATTGAAAGCCTTCATATTGTGGATTACATTTCACGCAAAGGCAGAGGGCTAAATCTGACTTTCCAGGTGCGTGATGGCATTATCTCACATGATGGCGAAGTACATAACACACAGTTAAAACCTGAGTTATCTAAAACAGAAGACAATATAAACGAATATATAAAGGCCAAAAAAGAAGGAAAGAATGTAAGCTGGATGCCTGCAACTCTCGAAGGCTGTGTGGTTAGAATCACCGATACTATTGCCTATATTGGTCAGGACATCGAAGATGCAATCAGATTCAATATTCTAAACCGGGACGAGCTGCCCAAAGAACAGGTAGCATACTTAGGGAATACAAATAGTCAGATAATTGAAACCCTGATAAAAAGCGTAATAGTAAACAGCTACGACCAGGATTGGATAGCCTTTGACCAAGAAACCTCTGAACAACTTCTGGAGCTAAAGAAGTTTAACTACAAACATATCTATACCGACGATAACGTAAAAAAAAGCAATGCCATCATCTACCGCACCATGAACTTGATGTTCGACAAATATATGCAAGACATCGAACAGGGAAATAAGGCTTCGAAGATATTTAAGCACTTCCTTGATCATAAACGCCCCGAGTATCTGGAACGTTTCTCTCCCCCTGAATGGGTGCGTGATTTTATTGCCACCATGACCGATAGATACTACAATGAAGAGATTAAGGACTATATGCTGCCCTGGCGAGGCTAATTATCAGGAGAGTAAAACCCGCTTGTAAGATGCAAAGCTAAGTGATAAAGCTATAATTCTACAATTGTACCAAAACAAATACTTGACATAAAATGGGTTCGTTTTATAGAAACACTATTCGTGATAGTGGTGTCTTGTAGCAGGAACTGAATAACACGCAATTCCAAAGAAAAAGTTTATCCACTTCAGGTTGTATGTAGTCCTCAAGCAGGCATTGAGGTTATAATAAACTTAACAACTGGAGAACCTATGAAAAGAACAGTGATTGGTTTTGTAGTAGTGCTTATCTGCATATCTTTGCTTTCATGTGGTAAGCAAAACCCCCTTTCTCCCCAAGCTGCAGAGGCGCAGCAAGTAATTAACTTCTCCGATGACAAGATACCCACTTCAGATGGAGAGTTCATCTATCGACAAACTATTTATCTCAATCAGCAATCAGGATACCAGTATTCATTTAAGCTGAGCACTATTAGCAACACGCTACCCGATGGCATAGTAACTGATGAAGATGGCTGGTTATTCTTTCTAGCTCCTGGATACTCCGATGAAGCGTTGCTTAACCAAGCAGGTGAGCACCGCACTATATGGACAAATAGAAATAGTATCAGCATGGATTTCTGTTCGAATAATGAAAGAATCACCAATCTGGTAAACAAGGTGGAAGTTCGCATAAAGACGCCTGAAGGCAGTATCAGCATCCATGAATCACCATTTAAGTCAGACAGATTGATTAGTAGCAGACTATCAGTTCCATTTTCCTCGGGCAGCGTAACTGGTACTGGAGTAGAATTCAAGATGCAGGAGAACACATCTAACGTGTTTGTAGAAGGCATGTTCGCCCATCACTTTATGTACCGATTGAACAAGCTTGATCTCAACTACAATTATGTAAGCTATGGAGAGTGGTTTAGCTCGTTGGAAAGCCCAGACATCAGGGCTGTTGTCTTGAATAGTTTTACTACTCCAGCTATTACCGCTACACCAAACCAACTTACTCAGTTCGAATGCTACGTTGTTAGCCGCTTAGGCGTGGAAGAATCAACCACTCAATATACTTATTTTATACCAACTTCAGGCAACAAGCCAAAAGCTCTGATATTCCCATTAAGCATCGTTGGGCTTGGCCAATATCATCAATCCGCAGTGTATGACAATACCTCCCAAGCATTTAACGACCAAATCACACCATCTGAATTGTATGGCTACAACAGCTTACTTTGGGGAGGAAATGGCAGTTATTACGCCATCAACTCCAGTGACTTCAAGCTCCACTTTCGCTGGGGATATAGTGGGCAATACTCAAGTGACAATCCCTTCCAAATTGCCACGAACCAATGCTTAAACAGCGAAGGACAAGCTTATTACAGCAATATAGTAGCCTATGATTTAAGATGGGATGGTGCTCCATTCCCAGTTAATGCAGGATTCTTTGAGCCCGAGGAAGTGATGCATAGCGATGGCAGCACCTGGCTAAGAGTGAAGAATATGCTAGAATCGTGCAGGCACATAACAATGCAGCAGCTTCCCAATGGTACTCACACCTTTGAGGTTTGCGCTGTTGACCTGCAGAATGTTTACAGCGATCCAGCAAGCATTACCATAAACCTTAGCCCCTACAAGCCACTAAGCCAAAGAAGTGGCATTCTAATCGTGGATGACTCTGTGCACCACAACAGCAACTCTCCCGAACAGACTGTTGATGCTTTTTATAACTCGGTAGTTCCTAACACGTGGGGGGCAGTTGACAACTTTGACTTAGCCGAGCTCAGCACCAGCACAATACCCATGGGTTCCACTCTGCTCCAAAACTACAAAGCAGTAATCTGGCATTCAGACAATCCTTCCTCCTCAGGTAAGCTACCACAGAACTCAAACGCACTGAAGTTTTACCTTAGCCATGGTGGTAATCTTCTTATAAGCGGAACAAGCAAACTGATTCAGGATTTTCAAACCCTAGCCAATGGTGATTATGAGCTGTATCATGATTACCTGGGCATCAATGTAAACATTGCCGAATGGGCTGGCACCTTGGGCACATCCCTTACCAATAATCCATTTTTCTACCAAGCCATTGGGCTAAATGGACTCGCCAATATTGATCTCGAAACCACAAACTCATTCAATGTAATTGTCAATTCTCGGGACGGCTTGGGCGTTGTTACCTATTTCAATCCCGGCACAGGTTCAAACTACCTGTATAAACTTGGATGCAAAACCCCCGGCATGGATAATTATTCCCCAACTCAAGCCCAATTTGAGCTTTATTCGTCCAAGTATGTTGCTTACAAGCACAGTTATTTAGGCTCTAATGTTTGTGTGTTTGGCTTCCCCTTATCCTACATGGAGCAGACTGACGTAAGCAGTGCTTTACAGGATATATTGGGCGGAATTCTGGGCACTAAAATTGCGGATGGGAGGAAATAATGAAGTACTTTGTATTAGCTTGCATGCTATTACTGATCACAATGGTTTACGCTTTACCTGTAGAATATCCAACCAGCCAGGACAAAAGCTATCATGGACGCTTTAACTCGCTTGGCAGCATAGAAGTATATAGCACCAATATGGGTACAATTGAGCAGATATTATACCCTCGAGATTCGGGAAACATGATGACCTATATGTCCGCACTCTGGGTTTCAGGAAAAAAGTACCGGCGCAACGCTTATGGCAACCTGCTGTACTGGCTTACTTACCCGCCAACCGCTGTTAATTACCAGATGATTACCAACAGCGATCCGTTGTGGGATAGTAGCAAAATCCCCGTGTTGGATACTCTTACAACAGTTTGCTATGATGGAGACGACAACCTTTACGAATTCCTTCCTGCCTACAATCCTCTGTCACTTATAGCTCCCGAGTTTAATACTTATAACTCACAGGACATTGTACTGCAAAGTATTCATGGCTTTCCCTCTCCAAGGCCATTCGAAGTTCCAGACCCATTAGGAACCTATTGCTTCTCTATTCCCCAAGCATTTGAATTCGATACACCTGGATTCGAAACCATGTCTTCATACTTCTATGATTACTGCCCATTTGGATTTCCCGGTAACCGCGATTATGGTTCAAATGCCAATTCTAATACTCACGTGCCTTTGAGTTTAGCTGTGCACAATGAGATGTATGGCTGGGATGTGCAAAACTTTAATAACTTCATAATTGTGAAATCCACCATTAAAAACGTTGACCCTATAGACACGATCTATGATATCGCAATAGCGAATTATATGGATAACGATATAAAGCCTGCTGGCTGGGGGCCAGAAGGAGCTTCTGATGATAAAAGCGGCTATATCAAGGGTAATGGCTATGAATTTGCCTTCTCTTTTGATGCAGATACAGATTTTGGTCTGGCTCCTAACTATATAGCCAACAAAATACTTATCCCTGGCTTTAACGGCAACTCGGCTGCTTGGTATTGGAGTGTTGGCCATGGGCCAGATGACAGCAATCCCCAATCCCTGGCTAACACAAACATTACTGCCAACGAAAAGTATTGGCTCTGTACAGGGAGAAACCCGAATTTCAATTCATATACCCCTCTTCGCCCCAGTGAGCCTGAGATTACTGAGTATGTTCAACCCTCAGCCAATGATACTCGTTTTTTACTAAGCTTCTATGGCAATCAACCTACAGCCAGCAACCCTAACCCCCAGGGACGGTTGAATCTTGCTCCCGGAGAAAGCTTAACGCTATACTCCGTCATCTTTGTTGCAGCAAACTTAGAAGAGCTAAAGAACCTGGCAGTGGTTTCAGAGCAGTTCGTTAATAGTGGCTTGGATATGGGAAATCTTGAGGGCTTAACCTGCATTCCATACTTAAGGCCTATTACCGTTTCAGAACCTAATAACATAAATCTGAACTGGATATCCGGAGTTAATCCAGACCACTTTGAAGTGTTTTACAAGCCCTACAGCGCACCCGCAAGCATGTGGCAAAGCGTGAATAAATCGGGATCGGAACGCAGCCATACGTTTAGCAATCTAAGCCCCAACGAATGGTACGTAATGAAAATTGGCTCTATCTTCAATCCAGGGCAAAACGAAGTGTATCTGGAAAGCAGCACTCAGCTGGTGAACTATCAACACTACACAGGCAATGAGGATATTATTCAGCCACCAACCGAGTCTTTGGCTAACTACCCCAATCCATTCAAGCCGGATACGAACATCACCTTCGCCCTAAAGCAAGCTACCAATGCAGAGCTAGCTATCTATAACATCAAGGGGCAATTGGTAAACACCTTGATAGACAAGCATCTGGAATCTGGCCCTCATATAGTCCACTGGGATGGCCGTGATAGCAAGGGTGATCTTTGTAGCAGCGGCATATATTACCTACGACTAAAGAGCGATAATGTGGTTCAAACCCGCAAGATGCTAATCCTGAAATAGACTCCATAACATATTAATCAACCGGATACAAACTAACTTACATACTTGGTTTGTATCCGGTTTTCTATTAGGATATGTCTGAACGATTTACGGTAGCATTACGCATGAATTACGCATCTCATCCGTAGTTCATGCGTAATTCATTAGTAATTCGTGCAAGGAAGCAGATGGATAAAAACGTACTCGGTTATGCAGAGTGAACTTCGAAAAAGCTTTCCAGTCGGAGCAAGGTTCGGGAGTCCATGTCTTCTGGCTGATCCCCTTCCAGGGTAAGGAAGGGCAAGTCTATGTGTTTCTTTAGTAAGATGTTATCAATCTGCAAATGGCAAAAGCTTTGTGTGTAGCTGATTACAGCTTCTATGCTTCTTCTGCTCAGTTCAGTATTTATATCTTGCAAGCGGTCATAAACGCTATAAGGA
Organism: uncultured bacterium; assembly: GCA_938009275.1. Taxonomy (GTDB): domain Bacteria; phylum Cloacimonadota; class Cloacimonadia; order Cloacimonadales; family Cloacimonadaceae; genus Cloacimonas. The sequence goes on along the minus strand of CALLHY010000062.1, from coordinate 5,786 downwards.
TAAGTATATTCCAGATATTGGCGAATAATATCATCTTCCAGATAGGGCATGGAAAACTGGCGTTGAACCTCGTTAAATATCACATCCCCACCCTGTTCAGTAATGGCATCGTAGATGTTCTTATATATTGGCGGAACGCCTAGATAGGCTATGCGCAGTTTTGTAGGTAATGGGTCTCGCCTAGCTGCCTGATTCATAAAAGCATCCAGCTCCTCTTCATACTTATCGGGATTGCCATTAAAGTCCGACGAGTTTACCAACCACAGATGATTTTCTTTTCCGCTTATCAGACGTTCTTTCCAAGTCCATTCATCCAGGGTTATCAGCTTCTTGCGAATCTCATCAAGGCGGCTTTTTACATTCAAGGTTTCTCTGCGGCTAACCCCATAATGCTCTTCCAATCTCTTTATTTCAGACTCCAAAGCTTCGGCACTTCGGAGCGGTGGGAAAGAGAAACGGTAGATAGGCAATCCCTCCTCGCTAATGATGTCCAAAAGCGAATGCCCATTGGAACAATCACCTTGCACAACGCCTACCACTTCATCCAGATGTGAGCTTAGTGCTGCATTAAAGTTCCCTTTAATCCAGGTGCATATTGTTCTGGGAAAGCCTTTTATCTCTGCTTTGTGAACGTGCTGTTCGGCATCCTGGGTAAGGAAGATATTGTTCAGGTCGATAGGTGTGTGACCCGCGGCAAACAACACCTCAACGGGCAGAGAGGTGGTAAATCCGATGCGTTTAGCTTTCATAGCTCAGCTCCAGGTACTTTATCTCCAGTTCGGTTATGCTATCCTTCACCTTGCCGATTTGCTCTTCCAAACTCTGCATATCGCCCTGAAGTTTTAGCAGCAATTGGGGATCACTATAGGTAGCTGTTTGTGATAGCTTATCATGAACCTCATCAAGATTTGTCTGCAAATTAGACAATTGTGCTTGCTCCATCTCTATGCTATTATGAACCTGCTGCAAATACCAGGGATTCAGCTTCTTTTTTTTCTCTCGCACAGATACCTGAGGCTTTGCCATTTCCGGCACCGAAAAAGCCAGCTCAATTGCAGAACTAAGCTCCATATCCGGCTCGGTGACGGTAGAGAAAATAGTATTGTTCTCCAGTGCTTTGTGGAACACCCAATACTTTGTTGCCAGATGCTGCATAAAATAGCGGTCGTGAGATACAAACAAAATGGTTCCCTTATAGTTTTGCAAGGCCTTTAGCAGTTCATCGCTCATGGCTATATCCAGATGATTGGTGGGCTCGTCCATAATGAGTAGATTAGGATTCTGATGGATTAGCACGCTTAAATAGAGCCGTGATTTCTCCCCCCCACTAAGAACGCTAACCTGTTTATCTACGTCATCGCCGGTAAAGCCAAACCGCGCCAGCCAGGACAGCACGTAACCACGCGGCTCCAACGGCACAATTTGCCAAAGCGTGTCCATAACGCTAAGGCTTTCATCCAGAGTAAGCTGATGCTGGTCATAATATCCAATCTCCAAACTGGCACCAACCTTCAGGTTTCCACAGACGATGTCGCGCTCACCCATCAGGATTTTTAGCAGAGTGGTTTTACCGCATCCGTTAGGCCCAACAATGCAGATTCTATCCTGATATTGCGCTTTAAGGCATACCTTTTCGGCAAGCAAAGCTCCATCGGGAATACCGAAACTAACTTCATCCAAAGTATAAACGTCATTACCGCTACGTGATGAGCTGCTTATGTTTAGATGTACTCTCTTTTCTTGCATCGGTTTTTGGATAATCTCCATGCGGGATAGCATCTTTAAGCGGCTCTTCGCCATATTAGTTTTCTGCCCGGCAATGTTTTTGGCAATAAACGCCTGAGTTTCGGCTACGAACTTCTGTTGCCGTTCATACTGCTTTTCCTGAGCCATACGGGCTATGGCATCGGCTTGTGCAAAAGACGAATAATTACCTTTGGTAATGCTTAATCTGCCGTCTCTAAGGCTATAAACTGTGCTTACAGTGGTATCAAGAAATGTTCTATCGTGCGAAACCACCATGAATGGACGCTCAGACCTATTTAGATACTTCTCCAGCCAGCCAATCATGGCAACATCAAGGTGGTTTGTCGGTTCGTCTAAAATAAGCAGATCATAAGGCATCATAAGAATTGCAGCAAGGCATATACGAGTTTGTTCACCCCCACTGAACACGCCAATAGGCTTGTTATAATCAGCTTCACTAAAGCCAAGCGAACTGCATACATACTTCAGCTCATTGTCATACTCATCACCCCCGAGGCTGTGATACTTGTCCAGATCAATGTTCAGTGCTGCCTCTGTTGCAGAGTCATGCCTCAGGTTAAGCTTTGCCGATAATGCATCGATACTAGCGCGAAGGGCTACCAAATCCGGTCTGGCACTCTTGATGTGCTCCACCATCGCTAATTTTGGATCTAAGGGCATATTCTGAGCTAAGTACGCAACCTTTAGTTGCTTAGCCCGTAGCACTTTTCCCTCTGTGGGGTGTAGCATCCCCAGCATTAGCTTTATCAGCGTGCTCTTTCCGCTGCCATTGCGGCCGATAAGCCCCACTCTGCTGTTATGCTCCAAAGTGCAATTTATCTCTCGTAAAACATACACTCCAGCAAATTCTATACTGCAATCTATTACTTGGATTAAACTCATTTTTACATACCGTATTGTTTTTTGTTTCGGTGCGAAATCACTATCCCGTGCCGATTTGGAGATAATTATGCGGCAAGGTTGTGCTGTCAACCTCATTTTTTGCTTGTCAAAAAAACGCTGCTCGTTTTTAAGGTACTCAACCGGTTCGGGATGTAGCGCAGCCCGGCTAGCGTACTTGAATGGGGTTCAAGTGGTCGCAGGTTCAAATCCTGTCATCCCGACCAGTTTCTTTTACCGGTTACTCGCAAATCAGTGAATAAAAGATTAGGGTGCTTGGTTTTACCGAGCACCCTTTTTGTATCTATAAGGAATATTTGTTTAGCTAATGTAGCTTAGCACCTGATTTGCCTTTGCCACAAATTCCTTCAATTCCTTGCCACTGAATGGCTTTTGCTCCAGTAGCGACAGATCGTGAATGTAAGAGCAAAGCGTTTTCACTTCCTCAGTTCTGCCTTGTTCATCCAGCGCAACAATCTTCTTAATCACCGGATTCTCTTTATTAACTACCAGGGAGTGATACTTTAGCATATCCGCAGAGTTATTTTGCCTGGACATCATATCCATATCGTGCCAGCGGCGCATGAACTCGCTGAATACTATCATTGCCGGTATTTCTTTGCTCTTCAAGCTCTTAACCTCTACTTTCAGTTCGGTGAAAGCATGCTCGTGGATAGCCTTCATGGCATCTTCACCCAGCTCTTTACGCACTTCTATGGGCAAGTCATAAGGCTTTACCAATGTCTGTTCACCCTGCTGGACTATGTATGGAGCCAAAGCAGTAACTGCCACGGGGTGTTTCTTAACAAACTCAGCGTATGCATCTTTGCTGAAGCTGGCCTCTACATTCTGATCCATCGCCTTGTAGAATATGCTCTTCAGCTTTTCTTCCGCATCCGCATTGGCGTCGGACTCATCTTTATTAATCATCAGGTCGTTCATTTCCGAATCTATCCTGAGGAACTCAATCTTATCCACCTTTGCTTCCAGGCGTTGATACAGATGCATATCCAGAGGACTGTTCTGGAATATCACTTCTATGCCCTGTTCTTTCATCAGGTTCAGATAGCTAACCAGGGTGTCTTCACTGCCGGCATACCAAATCTTGGTCTTCTCGTCTCCGGCGTTGTTGCGGGCTTTATATTCCTCTATGGTAACGTAGTCGCCCGATGCGGTTTTGAAGATTACTACATCCTTCATCGCCTCAAAGAAGTCATCTTCTTTCAGCAAGCCGAACTTGATAAAGGTGTTTATATCTTCCCAATACTCCTCAAACTTCTTTCGATCTTCCTTGAAGGTAGCCAGGAAATGATCTGCCACTTTCTTTACGATGTATTGGCTTATCTTGCGCACTTGTGTGTCGTTTTGCAGAAAGCTGCGAGACACGTTAAGCGGGATATCGGGAATGTCTATGCCACCTTTCAGTAACAGCAGAAACTCTGGGATAAGGTCTTCTAAATTGTCTGCTACAAACACATTATTGCAGAATAGCTTCACTTCTCCCTTAAAGAAATCCGGCTCATTGCGCAGCTTCGGGAAGTATAATATCCCTTTCAGGTTAAAGGGAAAATCTACATTCAAATGAATCCAGAATACGGGATCCATATAGTCGTGAAATACTTGCTTGTAAAACTCGATGTATTCTTCGCGGCTAACGTCCTTTGGTGCGCGGTTCCACAAAGCTTCCTTCTGGTTTACCTGTTTGTCGCCAAACATGATCGGATAAGGCATAAAGTTGCAGTAACGCTCCAAGATGTCCTGAATCTTCTTATCTTCAGCATACTCAATGTTCTCTTCATTCAGGTGAATGGTAATGGTGGTACCAATCTCTTTGCGCTTACCTTTGCCAAGGCTATACTCTGTGCTACCGTCGCATTCCCAGAAAGCCGGCTCGCTGCCTTCCACATAGCTAAGGGAGTCGATAGTAACCTTCTCCGCTACCATAAATGAGGAATAGAAGCCCAAGCCGAAATGACCTATGATGTTGCTCTGCACGTCCTTGAACTTGTTTACAAATTCCTCAGCACCAGAAAAGGCAATTTGATTGATGTATTTCTTGATCTCTTCTGCGGTCATGCCTATGCCATAATCTATCACCTGAAGGGTTTTCTTGCCTTTATCCAGCTTTATCTCTACCTTCATGTCTTCCAGCTTAAAGTTATCGTCTGCATACTTGCGTTTGGACATTGCATCAACCGAGTTGGAGATCAATTCCCGCAAGAATATATCATGCTGCGAATAAAGCCATTTCTTAATGATCGGGAATATGTTCTCGGTATGAATGCTTAAGCTGCCTTTTTCTTTTTTCTTTTCTGCCATGTTCAAACTCCTTAAATAGCAATTTGTTCTTTTCTGGAGATAAACTAAGCGAGCCGTTGAATCTGTCAAGTGCTTTTTAGCAGTCACACACCGCGATTGCTAATTACACCCCTGCGACTCACAAAGCCATGACCAAGGCAGTCACGGTGATCTGACCCAACCAGGGAATGTGAACTGAAATCACTGAAATCATAGAATTCAGTGCGAGAAAGAGGTAAAATAAACCAGTGAAACAAGTATGAAATAAACTAACTGATGCTTTTGCTCCATCTCAGTGCCAAATCGATCTGTAACATCAAGCCATACAATGCTAAATGGCATGATGAAGTCCAACTGGTTATATTTATGTGAGATAACGAGGGGGGGGGGCGAAACCTAATAGTTACACATCCCTCCAAAATTTAGTCAGACAGTGATTATTAGTGCCTTTAGATTATGATTTGAAGCTAATACTAACTTGAAGGAAATAGGTGTATTCTTATACTAATTACCTCGTAATAATATCCAATAATCTCAAAAAACCATGAATCCACTGGAATCCAACTTACAACACATTACAACACATGATGGTGGCTTGGTGGCTGATGGTGGCAAATCTGAAACATGCCACGAAACAGCTAGTGCAGTTTGCCGACGGATGGAGTATGGGGCATGGCATAAAGACTTCTAACAAACAGGAAAGAAAGACATAAGAAAGAAGAATACAAGCGTTATCAACAGGACACCAATGCACGGTATCACCAACATAGAAATACAAGCTACGGCTAAGAGCTCCGCTGAGATTAGCATATATAATCTAAAGGGGCAGTTGGTCAAGAGCT